>JBDIVR010000019.1:0-75360 GCA_039794265.1 Myxococcota bacterium | reverse complement strand
GATGACCACGAGTAGCAAGGCGATGAGGCTCCCCATGACGCGCAAGACGGATTTCACGACGGTCCTCCCAGACCAGGCCGTCGCCAACACGACGACTACTTGTAAGGAACGCCCTTCTCCTCGAGCCAATCACGTGCGATCTGCTCGAGGGCAGCTTCCCGGTGGGCGTGCCACTGATCACGAAGCCGCAGGCGTTCGAGGGTGCTCCGGAAGACCCGAAACGCCCCATTTCCGTGGATGGCATCGAGGAGCTCGCCCCGGGCCATCGGATCACCGATCGTGAGACAGAAGCGCTCCATGATGGACCACGCGTGGATCTCGAACGAGTCGGGTAGGCGAAGGTGGCGGTTCGATTCGAGAATCTCCCGGATCTTGGGCAACAGTTCGCGTTGCCAGTCCGGAAGGGAGGTCGGGCTCCGGATCCTCGAGTGCGCTCCGGTCGTCATCGCTGACCGTGATGATCTCCCCGGACTCGGGATCCAGGAAGCACTCCCACTCCCGATTCGGAACATCCATGGCGGCGACGATGTCTTGGACCGAGACGACAGTCGGCATCGCGTTCCCTCCTCTTGCGGCGGTCGAACGGATCGGGCGCTCAGCTGCGACCGCTCGGTCGTGACGCCCCGGCGCCTCCCCTACGCAGCCGGCGCTTGGGAAACGGGGAAGGGAGTGAGCTGCGGACGAGTTGGCCACGTTTGCTGACCCTGCAGCGCACGATCTTGATTCCGCCTCCGATGAGCTTCTGGATCGCAGCGGCAGCGAGGCGGCGCTTGAAGAGCGTGGCGGAGTCGGGATCGTTCATGCCGTAGCTGTCGTCAGACACGTTGTAGTAGAGGATGAAGCGCGGCGTCATGACGCTGGCAAGGAAGTATCGGATAGGGTCTTCGGAGTCCCGAATCCGTCGCTCGAGCTCCTTGATCTGGCTCCGGGTCAGTTGAAGGTCGGCATCCGACTCGCCTTCGTCGCGCGAGCGGGTGAGTCGCGCGGCATAGGGATTTCCGCGCGCTGCCTTCGAGAAGTCGTAGTGCTTCCGCATCGCTCTCTGGCGCTGGCGAATGGAATGGTGCCTCAGCTGCTGGGCCCGGCCTCCGAGCCCCACCCCCAAAGCAATCGAGTGCGACGCCCAGACGGTACCACGCTGATGGGGAACGCCAGGCGGGTCCGCTGCAAGAACGGTTCGGCAGCGCGCTCAGCGGCGGAGAAGCGCGCTGAACTCCTCCACCGTGATGCCCGCCTCGCGAATCAAGGCGCGAAGCGTTCCTTTGCCGATCCGCGATGGTCCGGAACGGTAAGGCGGCGATGCGGCGGCTCCGAATGCCGGAGGATGATGTGGCTGCCGCGTTGGCGATCGACTTCATACCCGAGCCGCCGGAAGACAGCGACGGCTTCTCGGCCAGAGATCCGGGGAAGGACACTCAAAGGCGACGTCTACCACTTCCTCGAAGATGGACGGAGGAATGGGATCCCCGCGCTCTTGCAGGCTTTCGACGTAGCCCTGGATGGCTTCGCGGACATTGTGGAGGGCTTCGTCCCTGGTGGCTCCCTGCGAGATACACCCAGGAAAGGACGGTACGGCGGCGACGAAGACTCCGTCTTCGTCCGGCTCCACGATGATGCGAAACTTCACGACGCTTCTTCCGGGACCCGGTGATTGCGGAAGACTATCGCAGTCACGATGTCAGCTCGAATCGTCGCCTCTTCGCGCTGCCCAGCGGACTGGCTGCCAAGCTGCGGCCGCGCGCGAGTATGTCTGATCTGATATAGTCAGCGCCGCGATGGCAAGCAGGGACAAGCCTCTGGTCTGGCTGCACGGTGAGGTCAAGAGCCCTCCTCTCGAGCGGCCCGATTGGAGACTGGCTTCCTTCTGCGGCGCCTGCAGCGAGGCGAGGACCTCGGACTCCCGCATTCCAGGCCGATGCCGGCCTTGGGCGCGCGCTGCCATGAACTCAGGGTGAGGGACGCGGACCACAGCTGGCGGATCTTCTACTGGACCGACGCAGATGCAGTGCTGATCCTGGGCCTGCTCGATAAGAAGACGCAGCGGATCCCAGGAGATGTCCTGCGGACGTGTCAAGAGCGCGCCGAGCGGTCCGACCGGGACGCGCAGGGGAAGCGACGATGAGGAAGGCGAAGAAGGCCAGGCTCGAGAGCGCCGGATGGAAGGTGCGATCTGCCCAGGAGTTCCTGGGGCTCACCGAGGAGGAAACGGCGTTCGTTGAGCTCAAGCTGGCGCTTGCGCGCAGTCTGCGGCGGAAACGAGAACGCAAGGGCCTGACGCAAACGGAGCTTGCAGAGCTGATCGAATCGAGCCAGTCGCGTGTTGCGAAAATGGAGGCCGGTGACCGAACCGTGAGCGTCGACCTCCTCGTTCGCTCGCTCCTCGTGATGGGCACGACCAAGCGCGAGCTTGCGCGAATCATCGCCGAGCCGAAACGCGCGGCCTAACGGACTTGTGCTTCAGCTGCCGGGACCCCGCCCTCCGAGCCCCACCCCGAAGCAACTGAGTGCGACGCCCAGACGGTACCACGCCGGTGTAGGACGCCAGACGGGGCCCGGACGGTATAGGGAGGTCAGCTCTTCTGAGAACAGCGACCATCGCTGCGTTCTTCGAAACACCTACCAAGGAGCTGATCATGACCACAGCGTACATCGGTATCGACCTCCATCGCAGCGTGATCCAGATCTGCGTCCTCGACGCCGGAGGCGAGCGGATCGCCGAGGAGCGGATCCGCTATCAGAGCCTCGAGGAGGGCCGCGCGGCTGTGGCGCTCGTGGAGCGCTTCGCTCCGGACTGCCGCGTCGCCGTGGAGGCGCTCGGCTTGAACCGCTGGTTCGTGAACGCCTGCCAGACGAGAGGCATCGACGTCCTCGTGTGCGACTCGCGCAACCTCGAGCTGAAGAAGCTCGGCAAGAAGGCGGACCGGCGTGACGCGCGTGAGATCGCCCGCCGACTCTGGTCGGCTGCAAGCACTGGTCGGGCAGCGCGCTCTGGCGGCTGGGATGGTCCTCGCAGCTCGCCTGCTACCATGCGCTCGTGCTCTTCGAGTGGGATCCGCACAAGGCCGAGGCGAACCTGCGAAGCGCATGGCGTCAGCTTCGAGGAAGCCGCCACAGTCTTTGACGATCGATTCGCAGACACGTATGAAGACCCAGACCATTCGGACTCGGAGCAGCGATTCCTAACTTTTGGAATATCTCGCGAGTAGAGGGCGCTCGTAGTCGCTCATTGCGACCGGAGCGACAGAGTCCGGATCATCAGTGCTCGGCTGATGACACGCCGAGAGAAGCGACAGCATGAAGAAGGCAGATAAAAAGCGCGACGACGTGAGGGCAGAGTACGACCTCTCGAAGCTCAAGGGGAAAGTGCGAGGCAAGCACCTAAAGCGTGCGAAGACTGGGACAAACCTAGTGTTGCTGGAGCCCGATGTGGCGGAGGCCTTCCCGGACGCATCCGCTGTCAACGAGGCACTTCGGATGCTCGCCGAGGTTGCGAGTCGCCAACCCAAGCGCGCCCGCAAGCCGACGAAGAAGCGCGCTTGATCTCCTCGAGCTGCCAACGGATCGACGTTCAGCTGTCGCCCGCCGTGAACCACCGTGGCACGACCGGCGGCCGCCGCGCGATTCCGAGCTGGCAAGATACCGCGTGCCGCCGGCCGCGGCCGCCGAGAACTACAAGCTGCGGGCGGACAGCTGCAACGGCTTGTTAGGCGTCACGCTCCCTGCCTAGCGACGACATACAAGTTTTGATATTGTTCGCCCGTGGCCGGCAAGGCTCTGATCTGGGTGGGTACGAGCCTGGAGAGACTCCGCGCCTTCCCTGACGCCCCACGCCGCGAAGCCGGCCACCAGCTCCACCGCGTGCAGCTTGGCCTCGAGCCGAGCGATTGGAAGCCTCTGCACTCCGTAGGGCCAGGCGCGATGGAGATTCGGATCCACGAGCGAGGCGAGTACCGCGTGATGTACGTGGCCAAGTTTGCGGAAGCCATCTACGTGCTGCACGCGTTCCCGAAGAAGACCCAGCAGACCCGGCAGGCCGACATTGAGATGGCCCGCCGCAATCTGGCCGAGGTGCTCCGCCACCGAAAGAAAGGATGACCGAGCCATGGCAGCCCGAAAGCTTCGCCGCTCGAGCGGAAACGTATTCGGGGATCTCGGATTCTCGAACGAGGACTCCGCAAACCTGCGAATCCGGTCCGAGCTGATGGCGCGGCTCGCGCGCCTGATCGAAGACCGCGGTTTGACTCAGGCTGAAGCAGGCAAGATCTTCGGCGTAAGCCAGCCGCGCATCAGCGACCTGGTGCGCGGGAAGATCGATGTCTTCAGCATTGATGCTCTGGTCGCGATGCTCTCGAAGGCAGGTCTTCATGTCACCGTGACAGCTCGCAGCCGGAAACGTGTGGCCTAACGGCATGCCGTTCAGCTGCCGGCCGCCGTGTTGCAGGCAAGTCTCGCCCGGCGGCCGCCCGCGCTTCTCTTGGCACCAGCCGCGGTCGGCTGCAAGCACTTGTCAGCCCGCGCCCGAATAGTAACGGTTGACGTTATTATAGGCGTGCCATAGCCCTCCGTCATGATCCGAAGCTTCCGGGACTCCGTGACGCGGCGGGTCTTCGAACGACAGCGGGGCCCGCGGTTGGGACCCGCTGTGCAGCGCCAGGCGCACCGCAAGCTTCTCCTTTTTGATGTGGCGGACTCTCTGGAGGACCTGCGGAGCCCGCCAGGGAATCGACTGGAGCGGCTGTGAGGCGACCGAGCAGCGCAGCACAGCATTCGAATCAACGACCAATGGTGCGTGTGCTTCGTCTGGCGATCTGACGGTCCGCACGACATCGAGATCTGCGACTGCCACTAGGAGAGCTTCTATGTCCCGCCGAGGGCATCCGCCGATCCACCCGGGCGAAGTCCTGGAGAGGGAGTTCCTGGAGCCGCTCGAGCTGAGCCAGTACCGGTTGGCGAAAGAGATCAGTGTTCCGGCCAGGAGGATCAACGAGATTGTCCACGGTACGCGAGCGATCTCCGCAGACACGGCTCTGCGGCTCGCGCGCTACTTCGCGACGACCGACGAGTTCTGGCTGAACCTCCAGATGCGCTACGACCTCGAGGTGGAGCGCGACCGTCTCGGGCCCCGCCTTCGCAAAGAAGTCGCGGTTCTCAAGCGCGCCAGCTGAGCGCCTCTTTCGCGGGCTAACGGATTGCCGCTAAGCTGCGGCCGCGCGCGTAGGCTACCATGCCGCGGTGTGGCCGAGGCCGGCCAAATGGCTAAAGCCCGCGGCCGACAGCTGCAACGGCTGGTTGGCCGGCGCGTTTCCCGGAGGATGACATGAGCAAGACCGGCCAGGATGTGCTCCACGAAGCTCTCCAGCTCGGGCTCCCGGACCGGGCCGAGTTGGCGGCCGAGTTGCTGGCGAGCCTGGACGGGGAGCCGGACGAAGACGTCGAGGCTGCGTGGGCAGCGGAGATCGAACGACGAGCAGCGCGGGCGCGATCAGGCCGGGACGTCGGCAGACCTTGGGCAGAGGTCCGTGAAGAGATCCGGAACGCTTTGAGCAAGCCCTGAAGCTTCCGCTCCAAACCAGCGAAGAGGCGACGGCCGAGATGGCTGAAGCCGCGCGATGGTACGAGTCGCATCGGTCGGGTCTGGGTATGGAGTTTCTGGAAGTCCTTGACGATGTGATGGCTCGGCTCGCCGAGATGCCGAGGATGGGCTCGCCGGTGCAGGATGTGGCGGATGAAGCGATTCGCCGACGGGCAGTACGTCGCTTCCCGTATCACGTCATCTATCTCGAGCTACCCGATCGTCTCCAGATTCTGGCGGTTGCGCACGATCGCCGACGGCCGGGCCATTGGGTAGGTCGCGTCCCAGCCTGAGCTCTCTTCGCGTCGGCTAACGGACTTGTGCTTCAGCTGCCGGGCCCCGGCCTCCGAGTCCACCCCAAGCCAATTGAGTGCGATGCCCAGACGGTACCACGCCGGTGTAGGACGCCAGACGGGGCCCTGTCGGCTGCAAGCACGTGTTGGGCAGCGACGCGCGGCAGTAGTCAGTCGTCACGCCCGCGTTGAGGCTTTCGTCGCGGCTTGGAGCCAGGAAGGACTTCCTTGAGGACTCGGCGGAGCGTCTCCTCGAGCGGCTCGACCTGGCCTTCCATGTACTCGCGGAGGGCCCGGTTCATCATCGTCTGATAGTTCCCACCTCCCGCCGCATGGACTTGCTTACGGAACCAATCAAGCACGTCATCATCAATGCGGATGGTGATTCGGGTCTTGCCAGGCGGCGCGGGTAGAACCGCGCCTCGCTTCGCTTTGCTGAAGTCGTAGTTCTTCTTCATCGGCGTTTCTCATACTGTCGGCGCTCGGAGGGCGTTGCCTTGCGTGCCGAGATCAAGCGGACCTCATCATCGTGCCATGCGTAGGCCACCACGAGCACCCGTCCCAGAGCGTCCGTGCCGAGCGTCACAAAGCGCTCTTCATCGGGATTGTCATCAGGCCTCGTGAGGGCCAGGTCGTCTGCCAGCACTGTTGCCGCATCGGCAAAGTCCACGCCGTGTTTCACACGGTTGGCTTCCGCCTTCTCTCGGTCCCACTCCACCACGGCCGGCATTATATGCACATCTGTGCATATGCAGCCAGCCCCCCAGAAGTCGCTGCCCAACCAGACGTTGCAGACTGACGAAGCCCAGCTGATTTCAATCGGCCCGTGGTACCGTCTGGCGGCGAACATCGGCGCTTCGGCCGGCCCGCGCAGCGCAGCTGGGCTTCGCAGCTGAACGTCGATCCGTTAGACAGCCGGCGTGCTAGGACGCCCGACGAAGTTTCTGCACTTTGCGATTCGGACGACTGATTGCAAGGTCATAGGCAGCCTGGAGGTTGAGCCAGAACTCAGGAGTCGTGTTGAGCGCCTGCGCCAGCAGCCAAGCCGTCTCGGGGGTAACACCTCGCCTTCCACGAACCAGCTCATTGACTCGCTGAAGCGGTACTCCGATGTGCTCGGCGAGAGCTACCTGCGTCTGACCGAGAGGAACGAGGAACTCCTCGCGAAGAATCTCTCCAGGATGCGTAGGAACTCGGTTTTCGGGTTGCATGCCTAGCCCTTATGGTAATCGATGATGCGAACCTCGTGAGCCTGGCCCTCAGACCAGCGAAAGACGATCCGCCACTGGACGTTCACTCGGATACTGTGAAACCCGCTCCACTGCCCCCGAAGCAGTTCGAGACGATTGCCAGGCGGTGAGCGGAGATCAAGAAGCGCTTGTGCGGCGTTCAGAGAGTCGAGCTTCCGGAAAGCCGCCTGAAGTATGTCCTGCGGAAACTTGCGGACGCGACGCGTAGGGCGACCGTGGTACACATCAGCCGTAGCGAGGTCCCCGAACGAGGCAATCACGGTTCGAGAATCTTAGTGACTACATGGATACCGTGCAACCATGTGTCTCTGGCTGTCTAACGGACGAATCGGTGCTCACCTGCGCGGCCCAGCGGCCGCCGAGTACCGACCGAAGCGGAATCTACGCCGCCAGACGCCACCGCACTACGACGCGGCGCCGCTGGGCCGTGTCAGGTGCAGCACCTTGTTAGACCGCAACTCGGTAGACGTGACCAGGACGAACCGAGGCGAGAAGCCCGAGCACCTTGGGTACCAATGGCATCAAGTCAGCGAGGCGATTTGAGGGCGCCATGAGAATGACCACGGCGATGTCGAACTGCCCGATGTTCTGCTGATGCTCAAGGTTCTGGTCGGCCGTGATGAAGACGTCGAACTCCGGACTCGCGAGGCGGAGCAGCTCCCCGTTTCTCTTGGAAGCCCACCCGCGGAACGGAACCGTGACTGCCTCGTGGTCCGAGAGGTGGAGCCGCAGATCCTGGGGAAGCGACTCATCGAGGAGAAGCTTCACCGAACCTCGCCAGGATGAGCTCCTCCGCGAAAGAAAGCAGCGCGATGGCTTGCTCCCGCTTCACGGTGGGAAACTGGTTGAGGAACTCATCGAGCGAGTCGCCAGCCGCCAAGTAGTCGAGCAGGTTCTTGACGGGGACTCGCGTACCGGGGAACACGGGCGTGCCGCTCATCACCTCGGGCGAGCACGACACAAGCGATTCCAGCGAACTCTGCGAAGACGCCATGGCCGCAGATTACCTCGCATCCACTTTGGCGACCACAGACGCTCTGATCGCCTTGCGGTCTAGCGGACTTGTGCTTCAGCCGCCGGGCCCGGCCTCCGAGCCCCACCCCAAAGCAACTGAGTGCGACGCCCAGACGGTACCACGCTGGTGTAGGACGCTAGAGGGGTCACGGACAGCTGCAAGCACTTGTTGGGCGGCCGCCAACGGTTAAAACAAAGACACGCCCCGAAGTCCGCTCAGAACGAAAAGGATTCCAACTACGATCGGGATGAGGGTATAGCCAACGAAGTGGACTGCGAGGCCGCCGCGCTCACCCCAGAAGTTTTTCATGGGCTCGAGCTTCCAAAAGTTCGCGGGCTGGGATCGTCGCGCCCACGCGGTGTACATGCCGTAGCCAATCGCAGCAATGCCGACCGATATCGTCACAAGGTCCATGTCTGCATCCTCGGTCCGCCCGACGGACCGCCGTTCAGTTGCGGCCGCGCGGGTAGGCTACCATGCCTCGCGACATTTCGGACGAGACGGCTGGCGCCGGCTCGCGGCCGTCAGCTGCAACGGCTTGTTAGCCAGCAGCCTGCCGGCAACCCAGATGAGGGGAAGCTCGATGGAGATGGCGTTCACTGCCGTATTCAAGAAGGTGCCCGAGGGTTTCATCGCGTTCGTGGAGGAGATCCCTGGCGCGAATACCCAGGGTGCCACTCTAGAAGAGGCGCGAGAGAACCTCCGCGAAGCCGTTGGACTTGTCCTCGAGGCGAATCGCGCACTCGCACGCGAGGAGGCTGACGAGGGCGAGATCATTCGCGAACCCATGAAGATCGCTGCGGGGTGAAGCGGCGCGATCTGGTTCGACATCTTGAGTCGAACGGTTGCGAGTTGCTCCGAGAAGGCGGAAGACACTCAGTCTACGTGAACCGGCGTACACGAAAGGCGTCCGCCGTTCCAAGGCACCGGGAGATCAACGAGCAGCTCGCTCGAAAAATCTGCCGTGACCTCGAAGTCGCCCCGCCTGCTGGCTAACGGACTTGTGCTTCAGCTGCCGGGACCCGGCCTCCGAGTCCCACCCCAAAGCAACTGAGTGCGACGCCCGGACGGTACCACGCCGGTGTAGGACGCCAGAAGGGGCCCGGTCGGCTGCAAGCACTTGAGGGACGCGGACCACAGCTGGCGGATCTTCTACCGGACCGACGCAGATGCAGTGCTGATCCTGGGTCTGCTCGACAAGAAGACGCCGCGGATCCCAGGAGATGTCCTGCGGACCTGTAGAGAGCGCGCCGAGCGGTTCGACCGGGACGCGCAGGGGAAGCGACGATGAGGAAGGCGAAGAAGGCCAGGCTTGAGAGCGCCGGATGGAAGGTGGGATCTGCCCGGGAGTTCCTGGGGCTCACCGAGGAGGAGGCCGCATTCATTGAGCTCAAGCTGGCGCTTTCGCGCAGCTTGCGGCGGAAGCGAGAACGCAAGGGTCTGACTCAGACGGAGCTTGCAGAGCTGATCGAATCAAGCCAGTCTCGCGTAGCCAAGATGGAGGCCGGTGACCGAACCGTGAGCCTCGATCTCCTCGTTCGCTCGCTTCTCGTGATGGGCACCACCAAGCGCGAACTCGCGCGGATCATCGCAGAGCCGAAACGCGCGGCCTAACGGACTTGTGCTTCAGCTGCCGGGACCCGGCCTCCGAGTCCACCCCAAGGCAACCGAGTGCGACGCCCAGACGGTACCAAGCCTGATTGGAACGCCAGATGGGGCCCGGTCAGTCTGCAAGCACTTGTTATGCGGCGTGTTCTGCTTGCGCCGGTGAGAAGCCACATTGGGGACATGATTTCAGGCTCAGGAGCCATGGGAGCCATCCGGAGACTTCCTGGCGACTGACTGCGAGCGAGAAGAGCTTTCCCTTGCAGCGCGGGCAACGCACGAGAACGCATGGTAGAAGAAAGCTTGTGAGTCCGACCAGAGCAGCGCCGAGAACCAGGACGCCCGTAAGGTGAGTGCCGAGCCGCGGGCTGATGGCGCCCTGCAGGTAGATCACGGTGCCTGCGATGGAGGACAGCAGAAAAGGCGCCGCCATCTTCCAGCGCTGGCCCGTGCTCCCAATGAACGACGAAGCGAACATGCCGGTCTTATCGAGCGCCCGCCCGAAGCGCTGAACCCACGCCGCCCAACGGACTTGCGCTTCAGCTGCCGGGACCCGGCCTCCGAGTCCACCCCAAGGCAACTGAGTGCGACGCCCAGACGTTACCACGCCGGTGTAGGACGTCAGATGGGGCCCGGTCAGCTGCAAGCACGTGTTGAGCTGCGTGCGCTTCGCGCTCACCGGGACGCCGAGCGGGCTCCCCGCAGGAGCCCCTCAGCACTGAGATCCTCGTCCACATCGGGCCAGTGGATTCCCGCTCCGTCCCCGAGAAGCTCGAAACGTGCACGTTGTTCACGCGTTGCGTTGAGAAGACGAGGAAACCAGGCAAGAGGTGTGGCAAGGCGACGGCCGTCCGCGAGGACGACGACCAGCTCGTCATCAGTGACCGTTACTTCATTGATCCGGGGATCGACGCTAGGCATTGAAAAAGCCACGCCATGCCTCCTCGAACTCGTCCCGTCGTTCCTCGACGATGCGCTGAATCTTGCGGAGTTCGACCGCCGAGAACCCGGAACTGGATGCTAGCGCGACAGGGGAAAGCCAGAACTTGGCGAGAGACCCGTCGCGCTGCACATGAACATGGGGCGGCTCAAACCCCTCGTTTCCAAAGAAGAAGAAGCGATACGGGCCACTGCGCCCAACGGTCGGCATGCCGGGACAGTAGCCAAGGCGCACCGGTTGATGGTGGCACGCCTCGCATGAGTCTCGGCCCACGCTGCCCAACGGACTTGTGCTTCAGCTGCCGGGACCCGGCCTCCGAGTCCACCCCAAAGCAACTGAGTGCGACGCCCAGACGGTACCACGACCGTCTGGAACGCCCGACGGGGCCCGGTCAGATGCAAGCACTTGTTGGGCAGCATGCTCTGGCAGTACCTTGCCGGGATGCGAGTAGCGATTGACCTCAGCGAACTCCAAGCGGATCGCCTGCGCGAGGAGGCGGCGCGATTGGGCGTAGCCCCTGCAGAGCTAGCACGAGCCGCGGTGGCGGACCTCCTGACGGCTCAGCGCGAGGACTTCCGAGAAGCGGCGGAACACGTGCTCCGGAAGAACGAGGAGCTCTACAGGCGGCTTGCCTGATGCGACACCTCACGCTCGGTGAGGTAGTGGAGCTCCACTTCCGAATCCTCCAGCTGACCGGAGGCGCCCAAGGGTTGCGCGACCTGAATGGGCTTGAGTCCGCGCTGGCGCAGCCCAAGGCGACGTTCGAGGGGCGCGACCTGTATCAGACACTTCACGAGAAGGCAGCAGCCCTTGGCTTCTCGCTGGTGCGGAACCACCCGTTTGTGGATGGTAACAAGAGGGTGGCCCACGCGGCGATGGAGACATTCCTTGTGTTGAATGGGCGCCAGCTCGAAGCGTCCGTGGAAGAGCAGGAGCGCCTCATGACGGATCTTGCCGCCGGACAGGTCGAGCGCGAGCAACTCGTCTCCTGGCTCGACGCGCACATGTCACCGCGCGGCTAGTTCATGCTGCCCAACGGATGGCCGCTAAGCTGCGGCCGCGCGTGAGCCTACCACGACTCGTCTCGAGCAAGGCCACCCGATTGGCTGAAGCCCGCGGCCGACAGCTTCAGCGGCTTGTTAGGCCGCACGCTGCAGGTCGCGTTCGATCCGCTCCGCCACCTGCTTGAAGCAGCCTGATGCAAGTGCCTCGCTCAGGTGCTGCCGTGCCAGCCCGTTTCGCCCCAGCTTGAGAGCCAAGTAGCCGACGAGGTAGTGCCGAATGGGACTGGGGTTGCGACCGAAGCCCCAGAGTTCGCCCATGAGTTCGTCTTCCTCGAGGAGAACTCGAAGCGCTTCATTCAGGTCAGCGAGGCGGTCAAACCAGGGGACCGCGTCGCGGGCAACCGCCATGCGGACATCGTGGAGGGCCTTCTCGAGGTAGCGACCTGCAGGATCGATGAACCAGATCTCTCGCGAGTCGTACTCGGGCTGCGAGAAGCTGCGGCGGAGCCTCCCGCGAAATGGGCGTATCCGTTCACCGAACCGCGTTCCTGACAGCGCCGCCGGGCGGGCGTACTTCTTCCGTCCATGGCAAGAACACAGACGACCGAGGCAGAGCGTTCGGAGCATCTGCTGGCGTGGGAAGCGAGCGGGCTCTCGGCGCGCGCCTACGGAGAGCGGGTCGGGGTCAACCCGAACACGCTGGTCGGCTGGCGCTGGCAGCGCCGCCGGCAGCCGCCGGGCGCTGCGCCGGCTGAGGTCGGCCGCCTTTCGTGGATCGAGCTTCCCGTGCCGCGCGACGGCGCGGAGCGGGACGCGACGATCGAGCTTCGCATAGCGGATCTCTCGATTCGCGTCCCCGATGGCTTCGAGGCCACCACGCTGCGCCGTGTGCTCGACGTGGTGGAGGCGCGCTCGTGATCGCAGCGTCAGTGCGGATCTTCGTGTGCCGGGAGCCGCAGGATCTGCGCCGCTCGTTCGACGGTCTCGCCTTCGCGGCCCAGCAGGTACTGGGCGAGGATCCGCAGAGCGGCGCGCTGTTCTGCTTCCTCAACAAGCGCGCGAATCGGCTGAAGTGCCTCTGGTGGGACCAAAACGGCTACTGCCTCCTCTACAAGCGATTGCACCGCGCACGTTTCTGTTTGCCTACAGGCGGCGCGCTGAGTTCACCAGCGCTTCGCATCGATGGCGCGGAGCTCGCGCGACTGATCGCGGGCGTGACGAAAGAGCAAAGACCACGTCGCAGCAGTTGACACGGATCGGAGACACGGTATCTATACGGTGTCGTGGATGCCGATGCCATCGCAACGCTGCGCGAACGAGTCGAGACGCTCGAGGCTTCCGTTGCCGCACTCACTACACGGAACACCCAGCTCGCCGAAGAGCGCGAACGCTACCACGCGCTCTACCTCCAGCTGCTCGAGATCAACAAGAAGCTCGAGCGCGGGCTCCTCGGGCAGAAGGCCGAGCGGCTCCCGGCCGACGAGGCGCAGCTCACGCTCCAGCTCCTCGCCACGCTGCTCGGCGATCGCGTCCAGGAAGCGCCCGAGCGCGAGGCGCGGCAGGCGGTCGCCCCCCACACGCGGCGCAAGCCCACGGGCCGCAAGCCCCTTCCCGAGCACCTGCCGCGCGTCGAGATCGAGCTCGTCCCCGACGAGGTGCAGCGCCTCGGCCTCGACGCCTTCGTCCGGATCGGCGAGGAGGTGAGCGAGGTCGTCGAGCGCCGCCCGGCCTCGCTCGTCGCGGTCCACATCAAGCGGCCGAAGTTCGTCCGCAAGGAGCGCGCCGCGAGCCCTTCGGCGCGGATCACGACGGCGGAGCCGCTCGAGCTGCCGATCCCGCGCGGTCTTGCGGGCCCGGGCCTGCTGGCCGACACGGTCGTGCGCCGCTGGCAGGACCACCTGCCGCTGCACCGGCTCGAGAGCATCTATGCGCGCGAAGGCCTCGAGCTCCCGCGCTCCACCGTCTGTGGCTGGCACGAGGAGCTCGCCTCGCTGGCGCGTCCGCTCGTCGACGCGATGTGGGAGGATGCCTTCGAGGCCCCGTACCTTTGCACCGACGCGACGGGCGTCTTGGTGCAGGCGCGCGAGCGCTGCCAGCGCTCGCACTTCTGGGTAGTCGTCGCCCCCACGCGGCACGTTCTCTACCGCTACTCCCCGAAGCACGACGGTAAAGCCGTGGACCGGATGCTGGCGGGCTATCGCGGCTACCTCGTCGCCGACGCGCATGCCGTCTATGACCACCTCTACGTCGATGGAAGCGTGGTGGAGGTCGGCTGCTGGAGCCACTGCCGGCGCTACTTCTTCAAGGCCCTCACCTTCGAGCCCGAGCGGGCCCGGGAAGCGCTCGCCTACATCCGCGGGCTCTTCGATCTCGAGCGCTCTCTCGCCACGGCCCCACGCAGAAAGCGCGAGGCCGTGCGGGCGGAGCACGCCAAGCCCCTCGTCGACGGCTTCTTCGCGTGGTGCGAGCAGCAGCGCGAGCACGTGCTCGACGACACCCCGATTGCGAAGGGCATCGGCTACGCCCTCAACCAGCGCACGGCGCTCAGCCGCTTCCTCGAGGACGGAAGGCTTCCGATCCACAACAACGGCAGCGAGCTCGCGCTGCGCCGCCAGGCGATCGAGGTTTCATTGTGCTCCACCTCTTCAAGTACCTGGAATCGTAAGAGTGTGATCATCGCGCGGAACGCGACACGGGCGCTGGATCGTCCGGCGATTCGCGAGCGCACGCTTCACCGCAGGCGTTTGCAGATCCTCGGTGCGGATTTGCCACGGGGCGTCCGGCATCACCTGCCTTGCGGGCAGCGCACCGGACCGGATCAAGCGGTAGATGACGTGATTCGTCACGCCCAGCATCTTGGCAGCGTCGCGCATGGTGAGCCACTCGCCATCGTTTCGCGCGGCTGCGTACGCAGGGATCTCATGGCTCTTGCGGAACGACTCGACACGGGACTTCGACCAGGTGAGCCCCTGGCCCGTGCGAAGGCCCATGCGGTTGAGCGTGGCGGCGACGTGCTCGTCGGACCAAGTGCCTGCCATCTCGCGGATCAGGGCCTCCGCTTCGGCCGGAGCGCGCCTGCGATGTTCGCCTGAAGCGGGTTTCAGAGCGCGCAGTTCGGAGTGCTGTCCTCCTCGCCAGTGGATCACCAGCACGATCTCGCGCGTGGCGTCGTCGACATCGGCGACGATCTCCTCGACGAGAGTGCGCACGAGGCGCTGCTTGACGCCTGGATCATGGACTGGGGCGTTCCAGGCGGCCTGGAGATCCCCCGCAAGCCGGAAGAGAGCCTCGCGATCCGGCACCGTCTCGGGCGCGGCCTCCGTCTCTTGGAGGCGCGCCTCGGAGGCACGCAGGCGCTCGAGGGCGATGTTCCAGCGCGCCTCGAGCTCGGCGGCGACGAGACGGTTGTCGGGGTCCACCGCCTCGTAGCGGCGGCGAGCGAGCTGCACCTCGTACTCGGCCTGCTGGCACTCGAGCGCGAGGGCCCGGCGGCGTTCCATCGCTTGATCGTGCGCGAGATCCATGGCCGCTATGGCTGCCTCCACCGCGAAGGGCTCGACCGCGCGGAGCAGCTCGCGCGCGATCCCGTCGTCGACCCGCGCGGCTCCGAACGCGATGCACGGTGCCGTCGTCCCGTGCATCTCGTAGCCCGTCCGGCAGACGTAGCGCGGATGTCTAGGCCGGTGGCCGGTGTAGAGCACGGTGAGCATCCGGCCACAGCGTCGGCAGCGCAACAGCCCGGCGAGCAACGCGCGCCCCCCGCGGCCGGATTTCGGGCCTCCTGCGGGCTTGCGATAGGCATTGCGCCGCAGCCGCTCCTGATTGCGCTCGAACGCGTCCCACCCGATATAGCCCGTGTGGTGATCCCGCAGCAGGACCGCCCACTCCGACATCGGCCGCTCGTGGCCGTAGCTCTTGCTGAGTCGGCCTGCGACGAGCGAGGTCCGATGCGTCGTCTTGCCATAGACGTAGGCACCGGCATAGAACGGATTCTGCAACAGGCTGATGACGTTGCGGTAGGCGGGCAAGATCCAGTGCAGGGGCCGCTGGCGTTTGGCATCCACGGGACGGGGGAAGAGCACGCCCTCGCGGCACAGGTGCTTGTGGACCTGACGCGCGCTCTCGAGTCGCTCGAAGAGGCGGAAGACCGTCCGGATCGCCTCCTGAACCCGTCGGTCTGGATCCATCTCGAGCCCCGTCTCACGCGACCAGAGGTAGCCGATGGGCACGGGGATGCGAAACTCCCCGCGCTTGGCCTTCGCCTGTGCCCCTTCGACCAAGCGGCGACGCATCAGCGTCAACTCGAACTCGCTCATCGTGCCCTTCAAGCCGAGAAGCAGCCGGTCGTTGGGCAGCCCGGGATCATACACGCCGTCGCTGTCGATGACGCGTGCTCCCACGAGCCCGCAGAGCTCGAGCAGGTGATGCCACTCCCGTCCGTTGCGCGCCAAGCGCGAGGCCTCCAGACAGAAGACCGCGCCAACGATCCCCTGGCACAGCTGCGCGACGAGCGCCTCGAACCCAGGCCGCGCGACCAGCCCGCTCGCCGAGCGCCCGAGGTCCTCGTCGATGGTGACGACGTCGCGGAACCCGTACTCCCTCGCCAAATCGGACAGCTCGTATTGCCGGCGCTGGCTTTCGAGGTTCTCCTGGACCTGGATTCCCGACGACTGCCGCACGTAGATCACGGCACGGCGCAGAGTCACGCTCTCCGGAAGCTCAACGCGTCTCATCGCGCCCCTCCGAATCGCTCGGGACTGCGCCGTCGGCGACGATGTCGACCAGCAGCTGCGCCAGGAGCTGCACGATCTCCTTGCGCGTCGCACCCTCCAAGGGCACCGGGCTCTCGCACGGAAGCTGCAGCCGGAGCTGCACCGGAAACAAACTTCGGTTCGTCATGGTCACCCTCCCGCCGGGAGGGTGCCGCTATGGCGGCGGGTTGCTCCAGTCCGAGTGCATCGAGCAGGCGCCGCAGCTCACGCAGCGCAACCAGGGCGCTCCGCGGTTCCCCGGTCGTCAGGCTCCGGCATGCAGCCGGATCCAGCATCCATGCCGGAACCACGGCGCGTGAGCCGTCGGGCAGCTCGCACACGGCCACGCTCTCGCCCCGCCGCTGCTCCCGGTAGAGCAGTGAGATCTGGCGACCGACGAGCGGGTGCCACGGGTAGTGCACCTCGGCGGTCTCGCCGACATGGGCAGAATGAACGGGGAATCGCCGTCGGAAGGAAAAATTGGTTGTTCCTCGGCAGCGATCACGGCGCCGAGGCCAACACGACCTTCGTCTCGCTGCTCGCCAGCTGCCAGATGCACCGCATCGAGCCGTGGGGCTACTTGCGCGATCTCTTCTGCCTGCTCCCCGGTTGGAAGCGCAGTCAAGTCCTCGCGCTCTCCCCGCGCTACTGGAGCGAGACGCTGCAGCATGAGCACACGCAGCAGCTCCTCGCCGCCAACCCCTTCCGTCAGATCACGCTCGGCCAGCTCGGCTGACATCGCCGCCGAGACTCGCATCGCTGCACCGGGTTGTCAGCGACGGGGTCCGTCGGACGGATACGCGGAAGGTGTGGCAGCTGACGCGCTTCGGGATGCGCGATTGCTGCACGGCTCGTTTGACGGCGCGCTGCACGGCCGTCTCGTGGAGGTGGTGGCGGAAGCGGCGTCCCGTCCGTTCGTCGACGCCGATGCGCGTCGCGGGGAAGACCCACTGCCAGGCCCATTCGGTGGGCGCGTTCGGGTATTTGACGGCGAGGTTGCCCGGAAGGCGCGGACCGCGGAGGCCGGCGGCGCGGTCCGCCTCGAAGAGCCGGTGGACGTCGACGAGGTGCTGGCGCAGGCCGCGCTCGGCGATGCGCGGAAGCGGCGCCGCGCGATCGCGTCCGCCCTTCGGTTCGCGGAGGACGAGCTGCTGGCGCTCGAAGTCGAGGTCCTTGACGCGCAGCCGCAGCGCCTCGAGGAGCCGGAGACCGCCGCCGTAGAGAAGCGTCACCACCAGGCGGTGGACGCCGGTGAGCTCGACGAGGATGCGGCGCACCTCCGCGCGCGAGAGCACGACGGGGAGCCGCTCCGGACGCCGCGCGCGGACGGCGGCGTCGAGGCCTTCGAGCTCGCGGCCGAGGACGTCGCGGTACAGGAACAGGACGCCCGCCAGTGCCTGGTTCTGCGTCGAGGCCGCAACGCCGCCGCGCACGGCCAGGTCCGACAGGAACGCGACGACTTCGCGCGCGCCCATCTCGTCAGGGTGGCGCTTGTCGTGGAACAGGATGAAGCGACGGATCCAGCCGACGTAGGCGTCTTCGGTCCGACGACTCATGTGGCGCAGGCGCATCGCCTGTCTCACGCGGTCGAGGAGGCGCGGCGCGGCGGGTTGCGGTGCGGGATCGGACGGTTGGGTCGGGTCGGAGGGCGACGTCATGAAGTGATCGCCGGGACCGGCGGGGCGAAGAGCGAACCCCAGGTTAGCGCGCGCGGAGACCCGAGGCAGGCGGCGTCCGGCGGCGGAGCGACAGCACGAGGCCAGTGAGCATCGCGAGGACGCTCCCCATGAGAAGCAGCGTCAACGCCGGCAGCGGCGCCGCCGCGAACCACGTGAGGGGACGGGACACGGGCGGCGCGAGCACCTGACGCGGCGGAGGCGCGGTGCGCACGAGCGCGCCGTCCTCGATCGCGACGCGCGTGCCGGCGGGGCCGACGGCGACGCGGTCCTGTGTCTCCCCGAAACGCTGCCACGCGTCAGCGTCGGGCTCGGTTCGGAGGAGCTGCCCGTCGCGATCGAAGACGTGCAGCCGGCCGCTCGTGGCCGTCGCGATCTCGACGCGATCGCCGTCGTCGATGCGGATCCGCACCGGTCCCGCATCGGCATCGAGATACCAGCCGCGCAGGAAACGTCCGTCGGCGTCGTACACATGGATGCGATCGACGTCAGTGCCGGCGTAGACCCGGCCGTCGCGATCGATCGCGAGGCCCGCCGGCGAGACGAGCGGGGGGCCGAACGGCGTCGCGCGGCGCAGCTGCGCGCCAGCGACACCGCCGAGCACGAGTCCGGCCACTCCGAGCACGAGCAGCGGCGTGGCCGCGCGCGACGCGCCGGTCACCCGGCGAGCAGGTTCCGCGCGACCACCTTGAGCGCCAGGATCGGCTTCACGCCCTCGAAGATCGGCAGCACCAGGGCATCCACGGTGTAGCGGCTGATCGGGTACTCCTCGGCGTAGCCCCAGCCGCCGTGCAGCACCTGCCCTTTCTGCGCGATCTCGACGGCGATGTCGCACGCGAGCAGCTTCGCCTGCGCGGCGAGCGGCGCGGCCTTGCGTTCGTCTTCGTCCATCGCCTCGGCGGCGGCGTAGGTGATGGCGCGCGCCGCGGCGAGCTTCGCCGCCATGCGCCCGATCTCGAACTGCGTGAGGCCGAACTCGATCGTCGCCTTGCCGAACTGGATTCGGTCGCGCACGTACTCGGCGCTCTTCTCGAGCGCGGCCTGCGCGAGACCCGTCGCACGGCCGCCCGTCTGCAATCGGCCCGCGGCGAAGCCGCCCATCTGGAGGTAGAAGCCCTTGCCGAGGCCGGCCTCGCCGCCCACCAGATTCTCCGCCGGCACGAACCAGTTCTCGAACTGCACGGTGTAGGAGTGCATGCCGCGGTAGCCGATCGTCGCGTCGGCCTTGCCTTCCATGACGCCTCCGCCCGGCTGCGTCTGCTTGAACGCGTGCTCGCGCGTCGGATCCTTCTCGACGATGAACAGCGAGAGGCCCTTGGCGCCGGACGCCGGGTTGCCGTCGGTGCGCGCGAGCAGCGCCAGGATGTTCGCGCGGCCGGCGAACGTGCACCACGCTTTCGGTCCGTTGATGACGTAGCCGTCGCGGCCATCCACCGTCTTGCGATCGGCGCGGCACTTCACCGACGCGACGTCGCTGCCGACGTCCGGTTCCGTCACCGAGATGCCGACCATCAGCTCGCCGGCGGAGATCTGCGGCAGCCAGTGCTTCTTCTGCTCCTCGGTGCCGCCGGCCATCAGCGCCTTGGTCAGGATCTCCGGCCGCGTGATCAGTGAGCCGGCCGCCGCCAGCGACGCGCGCGACAGCTCCTCGGTCGTGAGGATCATCGCGAGGTTGCCCATCTCGGTGCCGCCGTACTCCTCCGGCACCGAGAGCCCGAAGTAGCCGAGCTCGGACATCTTGGTGATGAAGTCTTCCGGGATCGTCTCGTCGTGCCGGTGGATGCGCTCGGCATGCGGCGCGATCTCCTTCTCGGCGAACTCGCGCACGGACGCGCGCACCTGCTCGAGCGTCTCGTCGAGCGGCGTCTCGTTGCGGCCGCGCCGCTCGGCGACGGCGCGGCCGATCGCGCGGAACACCGCCTCGTTGCCGACGGCGCGCAGGCGCTTGCGGACGTCGGCCGGGAACGCGGACAGGAACACCTCGTCGCCGATGCCGAGGTCGTCGGCCGACGGCGCGAGCCGCGTCGCGAGACTCCACACGAGATCCGCGGTGGCGGCGGCCGCCGTCGCCTCGAGCATCGCGTCGGCGCGCCCTTCGCTCTTCATCCGCTCGGTGTAGGCGACCAGCTCCTGCGCGGCGCGCGCCTCGGTGGCGGCGTAGGCGACGCGCTCGGAGAGCACCTGGTGATCGTCGATCGCGGAGCCGTTCTTCGTGATCTCGCGGGCGCGCGCGAGGGCGCCCTCGAGCAGCATCTCGGCGGGGGCGAGCAGCGCGCGGGCGTCGGCGAGGGTCGGGAGGGCGGGGTCGCTCATCGGGGGGTCTCCATCGCTGCGGGGGGCGGGCGTCAACGCTCCGGGAAGCCGCCGCAGTCTAGCGGGCCGCGCGCGCCCCGGCCTCGCCGGGCCCCGGTCGAAAACCGGCCTCCAGGCAGGGACTTACGGGCTCTCTCCGGTCGGCTTGGCGTCCAGGAACCCGAGCAGCTGCTCCACCAGCGCCGGCGCCCCGAAAACGAGCCCGACCTTGCCGAGGTGCGGGAACTCGATCGTCGCGCAGCGGCCGCCGGCCTCGGACACCAGCGCCTGGGTCGCCGCGCAGTCCCATGGGTTCAGGTCGAGGTCCACCATCGCGTCGACGGCGCCGGAGAGCACCTGCGCGTGGCCGAAGCCGTCGGTATAGCCGCGCAGGAACGGCAGCTCGCGCGCCATGCGCAGGAAGCCGTCCTTCTCGCGCGCGCGTTCGAAGCAGAACGCATCGCCGTGCGCGATCAGCGAGCGTCGCAGATCGGTGGCGGAGGAGCAGCGGATCGGCTCGCCATTGCGGCGCACGCCGCCGCCCGCCCAGCCGACGGTCCGTTCCCCGAGCGCCGGCAGGTCGATGACGCCGAGCACCGGCACGCCGTCCTCGAGCCGTGCGACGAGCGTCGAGAACAGCGGGATCCCGCGCGAGAACGCGATCGTGCCGTCGATCGGGTCGATGATCCACGCGGCGCCGGTCCTCGGGTCGCCCTCGGCGCCGTATTCCTCGCCGAGGATCGACGCGTCCGGGTCGCCGGCCTGGAGCACGCGGCGGATCGCCTGCTCGGCCGCGCGATCGGCCTCGGTGACCGGGGAGCCATCCGCCTTGGTCTCGACTCCGACGCGCCGGAAGCGCGGCAGGATCTCGGCGCGCGCGGCGTCGACGGCCCGCTCGGCGAGGGCGGCGAGGCGGGCGAAGTTGGCGGGATCGTTGGCCATGACGCGGCGCAGGGTACCATCACGAATCGCCGGAGGTCACCATGCCCGCGTCCGCCGCTCCGCCCCCCGCCCCGAACGGTCTCGCCGAGCGCCTCGGCTTCGCGGCGACGGACCGCGTCGCCGTCGTTCACGCCGACGACATCGGGATGTGTCATGCGGCGAACGAGGGCGCGTTCGACGCGCTCGAGCGGGGCGTCGTGACGTGCGGCTCGATCATGGTCCCGTGTCCGTGGTTCCCCGAAGCCGCGGCGCGCGCGCGGGCGCACCCGGGCGCCTACGACCTCGGCGTGCACCTGACGCTGAACGCGGAGTGGCCCCACTATCGCTGGGGGCCCGTGGCCGGCCGCCGCTCGGTCCCGTCGCTGCTCGACGACGAGGGCTACCTGCCGCGCACGTCGCTCGAGGTGGCGCAGCGCGCGAAGCCGGCCGAGGTCGAGATCGAGCTGCGCGCGCAGATCGAGGCGGCGCTGGCCGCCGGCATCGACGTCACGCACCTCGACTCGCACATGGGAACCGCGTTCTTTCCGCCGTTCGTCGAGATCTACGCGAAGCTCGCGCAGGAGTTCCGCGTGCCGGCGATGGCAGTGGTGCCGGATCCGCAGGCGCTCTCGCGCGCCGGTCTGGCCGGCGCCACCGACACGATCCGGCGCGTCGTCGAGCTGCTGACCGGCGCGGGCATGCCGATCCTCGATGCGATCGACGCCAACTCGCTCGGCTTCGTGCCCGGCGAGGGCGAGGCGCACACCCGCAGCCGGCTCACCGGCCTCGGCGCCGGCGTCACGTACTTCATCATCCATCCCGCACGCGACGGCGAGGAGCTGCGCGCGATCGCGCCCGATCACCACGCGCGCAGCTTCGAGCACGAGTTCTACGGCAGCGCGCGCGGCCGCGCGGCGCTGGCCGACGCGGGCATCCGCACCGTCGGCATGCGTGCGCTGCGCGAGCTCCTGCGCTGAGTCCGTCAAGAAAGGGGCCGGGTTCGTTCGTCAACTTTTCCCCCATCCGGGGGAAAAGTTGACGAACGAACCCGGCCCCTTTCTTGACCGTCAGCGGACGTCGTCGAGGGGCGCTTCGGTGAGGTCGTAGTCGGCTTCGGCGGGGATCCGGATCACCGGCCCGCTCTCGCCCTGGCCGACGGTCGGCAGTACCGGCACGACGCGCGCGCTGCGCGCGCGCGCGAGCGCGTCGGCGACCGACGTCGCGCGCGAGAGCTTCTCGAGCTGCATGCGGGTCGGGAAGATGATCGAGAGCCGCCCGGCGGCTCCCTCGCGCAGCGCGCGCAGTGGCTCGATCCACAGCGAGTCCACGGACTCCCAACCGTCGTGCGCGGCCGCCTGGTCGTGGGGCACGGCGACCAGGTAGAAGTGCGTGTCGAAACGCTTCGGCATGAACTCCGGCGTGATCCAGTGCGCGAACAACACCAGCGCGTCGATCGCCAGCTCGAGATCCTCGGCCGCGGCGATCTCGCCGAACTGCACCTGCTTGTCGTTCAGAGGCCCGCGCCAGCGAGCCTCGATGGCGGCCGCCCGGCCGGCGGGCACCAGCGCGTCGGCGCCGCGCGCGCGGGCCACGAGCACGCCCGATTCCTCGAAGGTCTCGCGGACCGCGGCGACGCGGTAGGCGAGCGCCTCGTCGTCGAACCCGTCGGCGCCGGCGCAGCGCGCGCGCAGGTCTGGGTCGCGGTCGGACGGGTCGACCTTGCCGCCCGGGAACACCAGCGCGCTCGACGCGAAGTCCACCTGGTGGTGGCGCTGGACCATGAAGACCTCGAGCGTGCTCTCGGCAACGCCCGGCGGCGCGTCGGCGCTGCCCAGCGGCTCGCGGATCAGTAGGATGGTGGCCGACGGGATCGGCGGCGAGGCGGGGCGTCGGGCTTCGGACACGGCGGCCGCATGATGCCACACCGCGCGGCGGCGCGCGGGTAGTGTCCTCGCGAGCGTGACGGAGGCACGAGTGACGATGGCGAGGCTGGCGGGTGCTCCCGCGCTGCACGTCGAGATCGACGGTCCGGATCCGATCGCGGCCCCGTCTCCGCCGACTCTGTGTCTGGTGCACGGCTTCGGCGGCAGCGCGCGGAACTGGCGCCCGCAGATGCGCGCGCTGCGAGACCGCGTGCGGGTGGCGGCATTCGATGTCCGGGGCCACGCGCGCAGCGAGGCGCCGGCGGACGCCGCGTCCTACGCCGTCGAGTGTTTCGTCGCAGACATAGGCCGCGTTCTCGATCATCTCGGTGTTCCCCAACAGCCGCGCGCGCGCCGCGAGGCCGCCGTGGTCGGCGGCCTGTCGATGGGGGCCGGCATCGCCGCGCGGTTCGCCGCGGCGCATCCGGAGCGCGTCCGCGGTCTCGTGCTCGCGGCGCTCGCGCCGGGCGCGCGCAGCCCGCGCCGCGCCGACGAAGGCGGCGCCCGCCAGCAGGACTGGGCGCTGGCCTTCGCCGACGCGATCGAGCGCGAGGGTCTCGAGGCGGCCGGCGCCCGCTACGCGTGGGGACCGGAATCCGGCCTCGATCCGGCTGCGGCGAAGATGGTCCGGCTCGGCTTCCTCGAGCACGTGCCGCACGCGATCGCTCACACGCTGCGCAAGGTGCTCGCGCAGCAGCAGGGTTGGCGCGAGATCGCCGACGCGCTGCGACCGCTCGGGTTGCCGCTGCTGGTCGTCGTCGGGGAACGCGATCCGGTGTCGCGCGGGGCGTGCGAGCAGCTCGCGAAGGCGCTGCCGGACGCGGCGCTCGTCGTCGTTCCTGGCGCGGGACACGTCGTGAACCTCGAAGCCCGCGAGGCGTTCTCGGATGCGCTCGCTGGCTTCCTGGAGACGCTGCCCGGCGATCGCGCCGCGGCGCCGGATCTGCCGCGATGAGCGTGCTGACCCTGCTGTGCGCACTGTCGTTCGCCGCCTGGTGCGGGCTGGTGTTCGCCAACGGCCGTTTCTGGTTCGGCGATCAGCGGCTCGACGGCCGCGCGCCGGCGCCGCCGGCGTGGCCGCCGGTCGTGGCGGTCGTGCCGGCCCGGGACGAGGCGGCGCTGCTGCCGGAGACGCTGCGCTCGCTGCTCGATCAGGACTATCCGGGCGAGCTCCGGATCGTGCTGGCCGACGACGAGAGCAGCGACGGCACGACGGCGGTGGCCGAGCGCCTGGCTCGCGAGCACCCGCATGGCGCGCGGCTGCGCGTCGTGGCGACGAAGCCGCGGCCGCCCTGCTGGGTCGGCAAGATGTGGGCCGTCGACAGCGGCGTGCGCGCCGCGTCGGACGCCGGCGCGAAGCCCGAGTTCTGGCTGTTCACCGATGCCGACATCCGGCACGGCGCCGACAGCGTGCGCCGCCTCGTCGCGAAGGCCGAGGCCGATCGTCTCGATCTGGTGTCGCAGATGGTGCTGCTGCACGCGGGCAGCGGCTGGGGCGGGCTGCTGGTGCCGGCGTTCGTCTACTTCTTCCAGAAGCTCTACCCGTTCCCGCGCGTCAACGATCCGCGCTCACGCACGGCCGCAGCGGCCGGCGGCTGCGCGCTGGTCCGCCGCACGGCGCTCGCGCGCGCCGGCGGCATCGAAGCGCTGCGCGGCGAGGTGATCGACGACTGCGCGCTCGGTCGGGTCGTGAAGGCGGGCGGGCCGATCTGGCTCGGCCTCTCGACCGGCGAGCGCTCGGTGCGGCCGTACACCGGGATCGGCGACGTCTGGCGCATGGTCGCGCGCAGTGCGTACACGCAGCTGCGATACTCGCCGCTGTTGCTGCTCGGCTCGGTCGCCGGCCTCGTGCTCCTGTACGTGGTGCCACCGGCCGCGGCTCTGACGTGGCCGATCCACGCCCAGCCCGTCGCGGGCGTCCTCGGGGGCGCCGCGTGGGCGCTGATGGCCGCGAGCTTCGCGCCGACACTCGCCTTGTACGGACGAGCTCCGGCGTGGAGCCTCGCGCTTCCGCTCGCCGGCGTCCTCTACACCGCGATGACGATCGATTCCGCACGCCGCCACCATCGCACCGGCGGCGCCACCTGGAAGGGCCGCGCCGTCAAGAAAGGGGCCGGGTTGGATTCGTCAACTTTTCCCCGGCAGGGGAAAAGTTGACGAATCCAACCCGGCCCCTTTCTTGACGGCGGTATCTGCGAGGAGGGAGAGACGATGCCGAGACTGCGACAGGTTCCGCGCGCCGAGGCGCCGGCGGACATCCAGACTGTGTACGACCTGTTGTTCGGCGGGCGCTGCCCGGTGGCGGAGCCCGGAACGGCGACCGGGACGCCGGGCAACTGGTGGACGGTGTTCGCGCTGGTCCCGGACTGCTTCCGCCACGCCGTTGCCGGCTTCGCGTTCTACCGCAGTCCAGCGCGCAAGCTGGATCCACAGTTGCGCGAGCTCGGCCAGCTCCGAGCCGGCTTCGTGCGCGAGAGCCAGTTCGTGTACTCGCAGCACTGCAAGGCGGCGCGCGACGTCGGTCTGTCCGACGAGAAGATCGATGCCGTCCCGAGCTGGGCCGGCGCCGACGTCTTCTCGCCGGTCGAGCGCGCCGTCCTCGCCTACGTCGACGAGCTGGTGCTGCAAGCTGGTCGCGTGCAGGACGCGACGTTCGAGCGGCTGCGCGCCCACCTCGGCGAGGAGGAGATCCTCGAGCTCACCTACGTGACGGCGCTGTACGAAATGCACGCGATCATGAGCCGCGCGTTGCGCCTCGAGTATGACGACGTCCCGGAGCGCATCGTCGAGGTCGCGGCGCCGTCCGGTGCGCGCGGGCTCGATTTCATGAGCGGCGTGGGGAAGAAGACTTGAACGTCGCTTCCGACCAGACGATGCGCCTCGGCGCACCGCCGTGGCGACTCGTGCTGGCGGCCATCGGCGGACCGCGCGCGCTGGCCGGCAAGGCAAGCCGGCTCGTCCGCACCGGCCGGCTGTGGCTCGATCGCCGCGAGATCCGGCGGCGGCTGCAGGCGCTGGCGGAGCGCGGCTACATCGACGAACAGCCCGGCGCGTGGCAGATCTTCTTCGGCGGCTTCGACATGCTGCGCTTCGTCATCGAGCCCGCATCGCGCGACTACTATCGGCAGAAGGGCATCTCGTTCGGCTTCCACCAGCTGCTGCGCGTGCTCGACGATCCCGTCTCGATGATCGACCCGACTGGATTTCTGTCCGAGCGCGACACGATCATCGGGCACGTGATGCAGGTGGTGCATCTGAACCCCGTCTACGATCTCCAGCTGCTCCAGATGTTTTCGGACGGGCTCGACGAGCTGGAGCGGCAAGTCGAGGCGATGATCGACGGTACGCATCCGCGCGCCCGCACGATCGGCGCGATCGTCGAGGACCCGGGCTACCACGCGCGTCTGCTCGACTACGTGCGCCGCTATCGCCGGGATCCGGCGTCGCCACCGCCCGTCCGCGAGGAGCAGACGCTGCGCTCGGATCCGCGCTTCGCCGCGGCGGAGCGCACGTTCGCGACGTTGCCCGGCTTCGTCCGCTACTGCGCGAAGCTTCCGAAGCGACCGCTGACGCTGGCGAGGAGGCTGCGCGCACTGCGCGAGTTCCCGCTCGAGTTCGCGGACGCGCCGGACGCCACGCGGTGAACGCGTCTGCGACGCCGACGCGCGAGGCGCTCGCCACGTCGTTCCGGCTCCAGGCGCGCGGCTGCGCGCAGACCGGTTCGCCGATCTACGCCGGGCTCCTGACCCGCGCCGCGCCGGCCCTCGCCGCGCACTACCCGTCCGCGGGCACTTCGACGCCGAGGGCGCCTGGCGCGCGCATGCACTGGCACGGCGCGTGGGTGCGCTGGTCGGGCTGAGCGCCCGCGCCGTCCGAGGCCGGGAGACCGGGTGCGGTATCGTCGCCGGCGGAGGCGATCCGATGGCTTCGCTCGCCCGCAGCGTCGCGCTCTTGCGCGACTACATCGCGATTCCGTCGGTGAATCCGATGGAGCGCGACGACATTCCGGACGCGATCGCCGGCGAACGCCGCTACGCCGAGCACGTCGCCGCGCAGCTCCAGCGGCTCGGGCTCGACGCCGCGGTGATCGGGAGCGGTGCGCGCGCCAGCGTCGTCGCCGAGGCGCGACCGGCCGGCAACCGGAGCGCGCCGCTGCTGGTCGCGTCGCATCTCGACACGGTGCCGGTCGACGGCATGGAGATCGATCCGTTCGATCCGCGCCTCGATGGGAACCGCCTGTACGGGCGCGGCGCCTGCGATACCAAGGGCGGCATGGCGGCACTCGTCGCGGCGCTCGAGAAGGTGCTGGCGCGCGGCACGCTGCGCCGGCCGGTCGTCGTCGTCGGGGAGGCCGACGAGGAGTTCGGCAGCAGCGGCATCGCCGACGTGCTCGCGCATCTCGGCGCGTCGCGACCGGACTGGGTGCTCGCGACCGAACCGACGAGCCTGCGGGTCGTGACGCACCACAAAGGCATCGCGCAGGCGCGCCTCGTCGCGCGCGGCGTGGCCTGCCATTCGAGCGATCCGTCGGCCGGGCGCAACGCGATCTACGCGATCGCGCGGGCCGCGCTCGGGCTCGAGGCTCTCGCCGCCCGGCTCGCCGAGCACCGCGATCCGGAGCTCGGGCCGGCGACGCTGTCGGTCGGCCTCGTCGGCGGCGGCCACGGCTTCAACGTGGTTCCGGACCACGCGTGGCTGGTCAGCGATCGGCGACTGCTGCCCGGCGAGGACGCCACGACGGTGCGCCGGGAGCTCGATACCGCGCTCGCGGAGGCGGGCGTCACGGAGTCCGTCGCCGTCGAGCACGTCGAGACCAGGAAGCCGGCGCTCGCCACCGCGGCGACGTCCGCCGCCGTCCGATCGTGCCGCGCCGCACTGGCCGGGCTGGGCCGCGATGCGCCGCCCGCGTCCGTCGCCTTCGCGACCGATGCGGGGCTCTTCGCCGTGCGCGGAATTCCCGCCGTCGTGGTGGGCCCCGGCTCGATCCAGCAGGCGCATACCGCGCGCGAGTTCGTCAACGTCGAGGAGGTCGAGGCGATGGCGGACGTCTTCGTGCGGCTGCTCGAGACGCCGGACTGAGCGTCCGGTTCTACGACACGCGTCGCGGCCCCTCGAGCGTCCGCTGGCGCCAGATCCACGTACACAGCGTGACGCCGGTCGCGACGAGCAGCAGGCGCAGCCACAGCGGCTCGACGAAGAAGATCACCGAGCTTCCGATCGTCGCGGTGATCGCTGCGGTCGCCATGAGCTTGGCGCGGCGCGGGATCGCCCGCTGCTCGCGCCAGTCGCGGATCAGCGGCCCGAACGTCGGGTTCGCGAGCAGGCGCTGGTAGAAGCGCGGCGATGCGCGCGCGAAGCACGCGGCGGCGACCAGCAGGAACGGCGTCGTAGGCAGCACCGGCGTGACGACGCCGACGGCGCCGAGCCCCACGCACAGCAGGCCGACGACGATCAGCACGAAGCGCAGCAGCGGCGACGCGAGCGGCTGGGTCTCGTCGCGATAGTCGCGCGGCGGGATCGGGCGCAGCGCCATGCTCAGGCTCCGCGGGCAGAGGCGGGCCGGCACGTCGCGCACGCGCACAGCGCGCGCAGCCGCCGGAACGGGTAGATGCCGGTCTCGTGCCCGTCGCTCCAGACGATCTGGATCGCGTAGCGGCCGACCGGCGAGATGCGCAGCGGGTGGACGTCGGCGGGGATCGCGGCTTCCTCGAGTCTTTCCTCGCCGCTCCACTCGTCGACGCACGATGCGCAGCCGCACGCCAGCCGCAGTGCCCGGACGGCGTAGCGGCTCTCGTGGCCGTCGCCCCACGTGATGCCGAGCGTGTCCGGGCCGAGCTGCCGGATCGCGGCCGGGACGAGCCCCCGTTCTTCCTGCATGCCCGGAAGCTAACAGGCCGCGGATCGCTTCCCTCGCCGCTCGCGAGCAACCGGCTAGCCTCCCGCGCCAATGAACCCGAACGCGATCGCGATTCTCGGTGGCACCGGAGATCAGGGTCTCGGCCTCGCGCTGCGCTTTGCCAAGGCCGGTCGGCCCGTCCTGATCGGCTCGCGCAAGCTCGATCGCGCGCTCGCCGCGGCGGAGGAGGTGCGCGCCGCGGTCCCCGGCGCCGACGTCGAGGGCCTCGACAACCTCGAGGCCGTCGCGAAGGCCCCGATCGTCATCCTCTCGGTGCCGTTCGAGCACACGGCCGGCACCGTGAAGGCGGTGAAGGAACGGCTCGTCGCGGACCAGATCGTCGTCTCGATGGGCGTGCCGCTCGCCACCGCGATCGGCGACGGCGCCGTGCGGACTGTCGGCGTCTGGCAGGGCTCGTGCGCGGAGCTGGTTGCCGCGTTGGTACCGGCAGGCGTCCACGTGGTCTCCGCGTTCCAGAACGTGTCCGCCCATCGCCTGCGCGAGCTCGATCAGCCGGTCGAGTGCGACGTCGTGATCTCCGGCGCACCGGCGCCGCGGAAGGCCGTGATGGCGGTCTGCGGCCTCGTACCGGGGCTGCGCGGCGTCGATGGCGGCCCGCTGGCCAACGCGCGCTTCGTCGAGGGGATCACGGCGCTGCTGATCGGACTCAACGTCCGATACAAGGTTCCCGAGGGCGTCGGCCTGCGCTTCACCGGCCTGCCGGACGCCTGAGCCGCTTCCGGTCTCCAGAACGTCGCTGCTCGCTCGTGGACTCGCCGGTCCTCCTGGATCCCGGATCGAGCGGAATCATGACGCACAGAGACAACGCGACGCGTAAATTTCGCAGTGACGCGGGGTTGCGCGCCTGCCCCCAGCGGCTGTCCGGACCCGCGTCGCCTGCCTGGGTCGCCTTCGCCGCACTCAGGGCATTCCTCGCGCCGAAACACGACCCATTGTGCCTATCTGATCCCGATGACTCGATATCTTGTACTTTCTCGTTGACGCTCCCGGCAGCGAGGAGTACATCAGCAGGGCACGACCTCGAGGACATCGATCCTGGAGACATTTGCTCTAGAGACACTCGTTCTGGAGACATTCGTTCTGGAGACATTCGTTCTCGAGACAGTCGTTCTCGAGACAGTCGTTCTCGAGAGATGGATTCACCTAGGAGGTGAACGGCCTGCCAGCAGCTTTGGGGGGGTTCGTAATTAGGCGGTTGCTGGCAGGTGGCGAGCTGGGGATGGGAAGGAGGACCCGGATCCAGCTCGGGGGGCGCCCGGGATCGACGTGTGTACGGGCCTGGGTGCCCTCTTCGCCTCCTTGATGGCCTCCTCTTCGATTCTTCCGTCCGTCGCTCGCTGACTTCGTTCCCTCTGCGGCCCGGTCGCTTTCGCGGCCGTTCGTCGCTGGGAGGGCGGCGAATGCACGCCCGTCGGTCGGCATGCCCGGCGATCGAGCAGGACGATCGCGCAGGACAGAGGGCAAAGAGGTCGCTGCAGCGAAGACCCGTTCGACGAGACGTTCGATCGGACACAGGACCGACACTCGATCAGACAAGACCTGGGAGGGGATCGTGAACGAGATCGTGGACGCAGGGGTGAATCAGCGGCCGCAGGGAATCCACGCGGATCGCTCGCTCAACGGGACGTGGCGGCCCCGTGTGACGGCGAGTCGCCGCAAGGCCCGCGGCGTCACCATTCCGCGTCACTTCACGCGCGCCGGGGAAGATCCCTTCGCCACGGTCGAGTGGGACCGGCGATCGGCCCGCATCGCCAACGAGCGCGGCGAGACGATCTTCGAGCAGACCGACGTCGAGGTGCCGAAGAGCTGGTCGCAGCTCGCCACCAACGTGGTCGTCTCCAAGTATTTCCGCGGCCACATCGGCACGCCCGAGCGCGAGCACAGCGTGAAGCAGCTGATCGGCCGCGTCGTCGGCCGGCTGTCCGAGTGGGGCCAGGCGTCCGGCTACTTCCGCACGCCCGCCGACGAACAGGCGTTCCGCGACGAGCTGACGTACGTGCTGGTCCACCAGCTCGCCAGCTTCAACAGCCCCGTCTGGTTCAACCTCGGCGTGCCGGACACGCCGCAGCAGGCGAGCGCATGCTTCATCAACTCCGTCGACGACACGATGGAGTCGATCATGGAACTCGCGCGCACCGAGGCGACGCTGTTCAAGGGCGGCTCCGGAGCGGGCTCGAACCTGTCGAAGATCCGGTCGTCGCGCGAGCGGCTGTCCGGCGGCGGCATCGCGTCGGGCCCGGTGTCGTTCATGAAGGGCTTCGATGCGTTCGCCGGCGTCATCAAGTCCGGCGGGAAGACGCGCCGGGCGGCCAAGATGGTGATCCTCGACGCCGATCACCCGGACATCCTCGATTTCATCCGCTGCAAGTGGGACGAGGAGAAGAAGGCCTGGTCGCTGATCGAGGCCGGCTACGACGGCGGCTTCAACGTCCCCGGTGGCGCGTACGACTCGGTCTTCTTCCAGAATGCCAACCATTCGGTGCGCGTCACCGATCCGTTCATGGAGGCGATGCAGAACGGCGGCGCGTGGCAGACGCTCGAGGTTCTCAGCGGCCAGCCGGCCGAACGGCTCGAGGCCCGCGCGCTGATGCAGGCGATGGCCGAGGCGGCGCACGCCTGCGGCGACCCCGGCATCCAGTACGACACGACGATCAACCGGTGGAATCCGTGCAAGGCCTCCGGTCGCATCAATGCCAGCAATCCGTGCTCCGAGTACATGTTCCTCGACGACACGGCGTGCAACCTGGCCAGTCTGAACCTGATGCGCTTCGTCGACGAAGAGGGCGGCTTCGACGTCGCGTCGTTCCGGCGCGCCGTGGCGGTGGTCTTCCTGGCGCAGGAGATCATCATCGACCACGCCGACTACCCGACGGCGCGGATCGCCGAGAACAGCCACCTGTACCGCCCGATCGGCCTCGGCTACGCCAATCTCGGCGCGCTGCTGATGTCGCGCGGACTCGCCTACGACAGCGACGAGGGCCGGAACCTGTCGGCGGCGGTGACCGCGCTGATGTGCGGCCAGGCGTACCTGACGTCGGCCGAGATCGCCGAGGCGATGGGACCGTTCCCGCGCTATCGCGAGAACCGCGAGAGCTTCCTCGACGTGATCGGCATGCACCAGCAGGCGGCCGATGCGATCGCGGCGCCGGGCGTGCCGGCGGACCTGCTCGCCGCGGCCCGGTCCAGCTGGAGCGACGCGCTGGCGCGCGGCCGCAAGCACGGCTTCAAGAACGCACAGGCCACCGTGCTCGCGCCGACCGGTACGATCGCGTTCATGATGGACTGCGACACCACCGGGGTGGAGCCCGACATCGCGCTGGTGAAGTACAAGAAGCTGGTCGGCGGCGGGCTGCTGAAGATCGTCAACCAGACCGTGCCGATGGCGCTCGCCCGGCTCGGCTACACGCAGGACCAGGTGGCGGCGATCCTCCGCTACATCGACGAGAACGAAACGATCGAAGGCGCTCCGGAGCTGCGGGACGAGCACCTCACGGTGTTCGACTGCGCGTTCCGGCCGGCCAACGGCAAGCGCTCGATCCACTGGATGGGGCACGTGCGGATGATGGGGGCCGTGCAGCCGTTCCTGTCCGGCGCGATCTCGAAGACCGTGAACCTGCCCGAGGACGCGACGATCGACGACATCACGACCGCCTACGTCGAGGGCTGGAAGCTCGGCCTCAAGGCGCTCGCGGTCTACCGCGACGGCTGCAAGCGCTCGCAGCCGCTCAACACCGGCAAGGCCAGGGAGGGAACGGGCGCGAAGGTCATCGCGCTCGAGGAGGCGCGCCCGCGCCGCGTCAAGCTGCCCGACGAGCGGGTGGCGCGCACGCACAAGTTCTCGGTCGCCGGCCACGAGGGCTATCTGACGGTCGGCCTCTACGACGAGGGGCAGCCCGGCGAGATCTTCCTCCGGATGGCCAAGGAGGGCAGCACGGTCTCGGGGCTGATGGACACGATCGCCACGATGACGTCGATCGCGCTGCAGTACGGCGTGCCGCTGAAGACGCTCGTGGACAAGTTCAGCCACACCCGCTTCGAGCCGTCGGGCTTCACGAACAATCCCGAGATCCCGTTCGCGAAGTCGATCACCGACTACGTCTTCCGCTACCTCGGCAGCCGCTTCCTCGACACCGAGGCGCCGCCGGACGAGCAGGAGACGCAGACCGAGGCGGTTGGCCTCGGCGACACCAAGGTGCGCGCGCTCCCGCGGGCGGCCGTGGCCGGCGGCTCGGGTCGGCCGGCGCCGGCGGAAGTCAAGCAGGCATTCGTCAACCAGAGCGACGCGCCGTCGTGTTCGGACTGCGGCGCGATCACCGTACGCAACGGAGCTTGCTACAAGTGCGCGAACTGCGGGCTGTCGATGGGGTGCAGCTGACCCCGCCCGCGAGCCCTTCGCATCCCCCCGACCCCTCGTACCCCAACGTGCAAGCCGGCGTCTCCAAGGGGGGTGAGCCGCCGGCAAGAGCGCGGGTGATCTCGCTAGCGAGGTCACCCGCGTTTCTTGCTTGCGCAGCACGCATCGCGACCGACGCGCGCCGACCGGCTCCGCGGTGACTCGAAGCGGACCGCGAGCAGCCCTCCGCCCGGGCTCTCGATGCCTCCGAGGCGTTGCCTGATTTCTGGCAACCCTCTCAGCGCGTTCTCTCCAGCAGCAGCGCGAGCAGGTCGGCGTGGCTGTCGGCGACGGCGTCCGCGTCGGGATGGTCCGAGCAGTCGTCGTAGGCCGCGCGGATCCGGAGCGTTCCCATGCCGAACGAGCGACCGCCGGCGACGTCCGTCGGTCTCAGATCGCCTACGTGCACCGCGGCCGTCGGCGCCGTTCCGAGTGGTCCTAGCGCCGCCTCGAACATCCGCGCGTGTGGCTTCGGCACGCCGACCTCGTCCGAGAAGACCTGCACGTCGAGGAACTCGAGAAGACCCCCGCGCGCGAGCATCTGGCGGACCACGCGGCCCGGGCTGAAGCCGGTGTCGCAGACCAGCGCGAGCCGCAGGCCGGCGGATGCCAGGCGTTCCAACGTGTCGCCGGCGCCGGGCAGCACCTCGATCTCGCCGGCGAGGCCGGCGTCCTCGAAGTGCCGGCCGAGCGCCGCGACCGCCGCGGCGTCCTCGATGCCCGCCGCGGCGAGCGCCCACTCGGCCATCTCGCGCGAGCCGCTGCCGATGCCGGCGCACCAGAGGTCGATGTGGCGTCGATGCGCGCCGGAGAGCGCGGCTTCGAGCGCGGGGGCTTCGAGCGCCTTGCCGTGGCTCGCGACGGCGTCGCGCAGCGCGGCGAGGCGCTGAGCCCGCGCGGTCGCGAACTCCCGCTCGCGGATCAGCGTGTTCCAGCAATCGAACGTGACGGCCTGCAGCCGGGGGCGGGCAGCGCTCATCGCGCCTCCTCGTCGGTCCGCCGCCGGCGGCGTGTCGGCGGCCGCCCGGCTGGTCGCCGCGCGCGGGCTGGGCTACGACCCGGGAGCGCCATGGCCCGCCTCCCCTCCCCCGCCGAGTTCGTGCGTACGCTGTCGCCGGCGCTCGACCAGGCGGCGGCGATCGCGGCGGCGTTGCAGGGACGCGTGCCGAACGTGCCGAAGATCGGGGAAGAGAGCGCCGTGAAGGCGGCCCTGACGATCGCCGACACGGCTGCGCAGGAGGCGCTGCTGGTGCCGCTGCTCGCGCGCTTCCGCGCTGCGCGCCTCGAGGCGGAGGAAGACACCCACAGCGTCGAGCTCTTCGACGGTTCGGCGGCGGCGCTGCGCATCGTGATCGACCCCATCGACGGGACCTTCCATTTCTATCTCGGACGGCGCGGAATGTACGCCGTGATGGCGGGTTTCGCCGTCGATGGCCGCTTCGAGGCGGCGCTGGTGGCGCTGCCGAACGAGCAGCTCCGTTTCGACGCCGTGCGCGGGCGCGGCGCCCGGCGCGCGACGCTCGGGGCCGAAGCGACGTCGGCCGCGTGCGCATGCGACGGCCGCCGGTTGCTGCTCTCCGACGGCGTTCCGGACGCCGTCGAGGCGCGCCTGCGCGCTGCGGGCTTCGAGACCGGGCGCGCCTGCGGCGGCGCCGTGGCGCTGGCCCCGCTGATCCCCGGCGTGTGCGGCGGCCTGCGCATCGCGAAGTACGCGACGATCAGCGTGCGCGGTCGCATCGGCGTGCTGATCGCGCGCGAAGCGGGCGCACTCGCGGAAACCGCCGCCGCCGCGCCGTTCCCCGATTCGCTCGACGAACCGGCGACGTCGCTCGTCGTGGCGTCGGACCGCGCGACGGCCGATGCGATCCAGGCGGCGCTGCGCGGCTGACCGATCACATCCGGGTGTAGTCGGGCCCTTCGCCGCCCTGCGGCGGCGTCCACGTGATCACCTGGTACGGATCGGCGATGTCGCAGGTCTTGCAGTGCACGCAGTTCTCGTGGTGGATGAACAGCTTCTTGCGCCCGGGCTGTTCCGGGTCCGGCATCATCTCGTAGACGGCCGCCGGACAGAAGCTCTCGCACGGATTGCCGTACTCCTTCGTGCACACGTCGCTGCACAGGTCCACGTCGGCCACGACCAGGTGCGACGGCTGGTCGACCTCGTGCTGCGCGCCGGAGAGCGCGACGAGGTGCTCCTTGGTGAACGTGAGCTTGCCGTCGAACTCGAACTTCTCCTTCTGTCGCTTCGACGCCGGCAGCTCGGCGAGCTTCTTCATGTGCCGGTGGCCCGCCGTGAACGGCAGCGGATCCTTGATGCCGCGGCCCTTCGTGATCAGCATCAGCGGGATGTTGAGGCCCATCGCGAAGACGGGGCTCACCTCGACGGAGCCGTGGAAGTTGCGCGCCTCCATGTGCTCCTGATAGGCCCAGCTGTTGCGATAGCGCTCGGCGTATCCCCCGAGCGTCACCGACGAGAAGTCGTCCTTCGCGAGCGCCTCGACGATCGTCTCGGCGGCCAACATGCCGGTCTTCATCGCGATGTGGACGCCGGCCAGTCGGAAGGCGTTGCACATGCCGGCCGAATCGCCGACCAGCATGGCGCCGTCGCAGTACAGCTTCGGTTGCGCGTAGACGCCGCCCATGGGGATGGCCTTGGCGCCGTAGCGCACCAGCTCCCCGCCCTCGAGCAGGTCGCGCATGAACGGCGTCGTCTTGAAGCGCTGCGCCTCGAGGTGGGGATCGTTGAACGGGTTCTGCGAGTCCAGCATCGTCACGTAGCCGAACGACACCAGGTCGTCCTTCATGTCGTACAGCCACATGCCGTTGAACTGCGACAGGAAGTCCGGGAACAGCGAGCCGTGGATCACGCGGCCCGGCTTGTGTTTCTCCGGCTTGACGCGCCAGATCTCCTTGATGCCCGTTTCGTAGACCTGCGGATACTGGCCGTGCAGCTCGAAGCGCTCGATCAGCTGCTTGCTGAGGCTGCCACGCACGCCCTCGCCGAGCACGGTGACCTTGGCGCGGATGTCCATGCCGGGCTGGTAGTTCGGCTTCGGCTTGCCGTGCTTGTCGACGCCCATGTCGCCGATCCGCACGCCCACCACGCGACCGCCCTCGACCAGCAGCTGGTCGCCGGCGAAGCCGGGATAGATGTCGATGCCAGCCGCCTCGCACTTTTCGGCGAGCCACTTGGTCACGTTGGATAAAGACGCGACGTGGTAGCCCTTCTTCTGGAAGTTCGGCGGGCAGATCGGGGACTTCACGGTGAACGAGCGGAAGAACATGTAGAACGAGGCGTCGTCGCAGACGTACTCGGTCGGGAAGCCCTGCTCCTGGAAGTCCGGCATCAGCTCGGCGATCGCCTTGGGATTGATGACGGCACCGGACAGCGCGTGGTCGCCGACGCCGGCCGCCTTCTCGATCACCAGCACGCTCGGCATCTCGAGCGCGGGGCCCCCGCGGCTCGCGGCCCGCTGATTGTGCGCCTCGATCGACCGGACCAGATGCAGCGCCGAGGCCAGCGTGCCGGGGCCGGCACCGACGTAGAGGACATCCACTTCCAGGCTTTCGCGCTCGACTTCGCTCATCGGGACCTCCCTGCGGCAGCTCGCCACGATCGCAACGTAGAGGACCGTTCCCGCGGGTCAACGGAGCCACGCAGCCGCGAATCGGCTGGCCCGGAGGCTCCCCCGGGGTTCGTGCGCATCCGGTGCCGTATCATGCCCGCCATGCGACGCGCCGAGCCCGGACTGGTCGACATCGCCCGCGAGTTCCTGCTCGCTCACCGCGAGCTGCGTCGGCTGTTCGAGCGACACCGCGAGCGCGCCCTGCGTTGGGACGACGTGCAACGACTCGTCGGGGACACCGAGGAGAGCGTGCTGTTCCGGCTCAAGGAGCGCACGCACGCGCTCTTCCGCGCCGGTGCGTCCGCGGCCGAGCTGCCGCGCGTCGCGCTGTTCGATCTTGCCGTCGGATCGCTGTTCCACGAGGCGATGAAGCTACGCGAGAACTTCTACCAGCTCGAAGTCTACGCGCCGAAGGTCGAGGCCGCACGGATCGATGCGGAACCCGGATCGGAGCCGTTGTTCGAGGATTTTGCCCGCCTCCTGCGCGTGTCGCGCTCGCGCCTCGAGGAGGCGCTTCTGGAAACCGAGTCGCTGCTCGAGCAGACCCGTCGGCAGTTCCGCGTGTTGCTGGCGACGCATCGCGAGAGCGGTCTCGTGATGCGCTACCTGCTCGAGAATGCCTCGCTCGCGCAGGAGGTGCTCGGCGAAACCATCGATTCGCTCTTCGCCTCGATCCACGGCGACGCCGGCGCCGGCTATGCTTTGGCGGCGCGTTCGTATCTCGAGAGCGGGTACTTCGATTCGGCCCGGCGAGCGCTCGCGGAGGCGATCGCCCGAGATCCGGACTCCCCGGAGCTGCACGCTTCGTCCGCCTATGCCGAGGGGATGGACGCCTGGCTCCGCGGCGACTACGAAGAAGCCCTCCGACACCTCGAGCGCTGGACGAGCGGACCGGCGATCTCCAACGACGCCGCATTTCGCACGCTCGCACTCTCGGCGATCTCCCGGCTGGAGCAGCTCGTCGAGGGCGATCGGCGGGAGGCGCTGGTTGCCAGTGCTCGCGGCCTGCACCGCGTCCTCGACCCGAAGACCGCCGCCTGAACTGCTGCGAGCTACCGCTCGGGCCCGCCGCGCACGATCTCGGGCTTGCCGTCACGGCTGACCACACCATCGCTGAGCAGCGCGATCACCTCGTCTCGACGCCATGCCACGGCCTCGTTCGCGAAGATGTCGTCGACGCCGAGCACGCGTGCGCTGAAGAACGGGGCCGCATAGTGGAACACCGTCATCCCGAGCAGATGCTGGAAGAAATGACGCGAGGAGAGACGCCGGAAGACGCCGGCATCGACCCCCTCCCGGTAGAAGCGAAACAGCCGTCCGATGACGCGCTCGACGATCGGCAGCACACGGCTCGCATCGACGTTCGGCTGATCCACGAAGACTCGGAACAGGATCCGTGCGTAGGTCGGATGGACGGCGAGCAGGTCGTTGAAACCGGTGACGAGGCGTTCGAGCCGCTTCTGCGGAGGCTCCGGAGCCTCGACCGCCGCGGTGAGCGCGCGATCGAACTCCTCGAGCATCGCCTCGAGCACCGTGGTGTAGAGCGCGGCCTTGCTCTCGAAATAGTAATAGAGGGCGGTCTTCCGGACGCCGACCTGCTCGGCGATCCTTTGCAGGTGCGCGCCGGCGAAGCCCGCTGTCGCGAACTCCCGCTCGGCCACCTCGAGGATCTTGGTTCGGGTGTCGTGCGCTCGCACCACTTCGGACTCCCCCTTCGCTCCCGAGAAGCCGGTCAGGCCGCAGCCGGGGTCGGGCTTCGGCGGGCCCACAGCCAGCTCGCTCCCCCGACCACGGCCAGCAGGACGGCGATGATCTGGGCCTCCGTCAGCCCGAGCGCCCCGCGCGGGTTGAGGCGCAGGAACTCGACGGCGAAGCGGGCGATCGCGGCGAGCACGAGGTACTCCCCCCAGAGCAACGGGCTGCGATGGCGCCGTCGCCACAGGAGGACGGTCAGCGCGAACAGCCAAGCGGCCTCGTAGAGCTGCGTCGGGTGAACACGCTCGAGCGTCGGCGGTGCGCCTTGGGGGAACGCGACGCCCCACGGCGCGTCGGTCGGGCGCCCGTAGTCGTCGCCGACGAGGAAGCAACCGATCCGCCCCAACGCCTGCCCGAGCGCGCCGGCGAGGCAGACACACGTGAAGAACAGATTCGTCGGGATGCGGTGGATGCGCGTGCCGATCCAGACTGCGGAGATGGCGCCGAGCAGGCCGCCGTAGAACGTGATGCCCTCGCGAGCCAGCAGCAGCTGCGTGAACGGAATCCCTTCGCGCATCGAGACATCGACGGCGAAGTACAGTTTTGCACCGCCGATCCCGCCGACCATCGCGTAGATCAGCATCGTCGTGGCGTGGTCCGGGTCGAGTCCCACCTCGGCCATGCGTTTCGCGGTGAGCCAGGTGCCGGCGAGAAAAGCGGCCGCGAGCATCACGCCGAACGAGGAGATCGGGAACCCGAAGATCTCGAAGAGAATGGGATACATGGTCCCCCGGCAGCCGGTAGCGCGAGCGGCAGGCTACGGGAGGCGCTCTAGCAGCGCCACCGCGCCACGGCCGGCCGTGCCGGCACCTCGAACGCGGTGAACGCGACGTCCGGCGCGCGTCAGGGACGCGGCAGCGTCACGTAGAAAGCAGAGCCGGCGCCTGGCGCGGCCTCCACCCAGGCGCGCCCGCCATGCAGCTCGGCGATCTTCTTCACGATGGCGAGGCCGATCCCGGTTCCCTTGCGTCCGCCTTCGCTCGGTACGCTGTGGAACATCTCGAAGATCCGCTCGTGCTCCGTCGGCTCGATGCCGCGGCCGTTGTCTCGCACGACCAGAACGTGCCGATCGGTCTCCTCGCGGACCTCGATTTCCACCAGCGGCCGCTGGCACGCGCCCATGTGGTCGAGCGCGTTCCCGATGAGGTTCGAGAACAGCTGGTAGAGCCGCGTGCGATCGCAGAACACCAACGGAGGCTCGCTCGGCCAGCGCAACGCAACACCGGCGGCATCGAGCCGCGGCTTGAACTCGCCATACAGTTGCTCGAGGACCTCGCGCGGATCCACGAGGACGGAGCGCTCTCCGGCATGGCCGATCCTGGCGAAGTCGAGCAGCTCGCAGATCAGCCCTTCCATGTTGCGCCCGGCCTCGGTGATGCGCTCCAGGTAGTGCGTGCCGCGGTCTCCGAGCAATCCGGCGAAATCATCGCGCAATAGCCGCGAGAAGCCGAGCACGGCGACGAGCGGCGATCGCAGATCGTGGGCGACACCTCGCAGCGTCTGCTCGAGCTCTTCCAGCCTTTGGCGCCCGTTCAGCTCTCGCCGGCGCAGCTCCGTCTCGTCTCGCAGGAATACCGTGGCGCCGACAGGCGTCTCGCCGTCTCCGCGCAGCGAACTCGCCGACCAGCTCACCCAGCGCCGGTCCCCGTTCCGGCGACACAGCTCGAAGTGACCGCGCAAGGGGCAACCGGAGCCGGCGTCGGCCGCGGCAGTGACGCTCTCCCGGTGCGGGGCGAAGTCCGCCATCGGGCGGCCGAGCAGGGCGTCGGAGCTGTCGCCGAACAGCGTCGCGCAGGCAGCATTGACGTAGCGGAGCCGACCCTTGCAATCGAGTACGGCCACTGGCTCAGGGGCGTGAGCGAAGGCGGTGGCGAGCTGTTCGACCTGACTTTGCAGGGCCGGTTCGAAGCCGGCGCCGCGCTCGTGATCGCGGACACGCAATTGCGGCGCGATCGGGAGGTCGTGGTCGGGGGGAGTCGGGAACGACACGCGCATCCTTATCGATCCAGCGAGGGGGACTCAGCGAGAGCGAGGACCGAACCCGAACGACGGGAACCGAATGCTACCAGAGCGAGAATCACACGGTCAAACGAGAGTTGACGAAATCTGCCCGCGACGATCGGCCGCAAGCCTCGAACCCCTCGGGGCTCGCAACGGAACCGCGTTTTCGTTTCGACGCACCGCGACATTCCGTTGACGCGAGACGGCGGCGCTCTAGCATCCGCCGCGTGGAGCGCCGAGTCGTCCGCCGCACGCAGTCGAAGTTCGGCGCCGCCGATGGCACGCGGCTGTTTCGACGCGCATGGCTTCCACGCGAGGCGCGCCGCGCAGTCGTGCTCGTGCACGGTCTTGCCGAGCACAGCGGGCGCTACGAGCACGTCGGCGCCTGGCTCTCCACGCGCGAGTGCGCCGTGCATGCCTTCGACCACCGGGGGCACGGCCGGTCGGACGGACCGCGGGGCCACGTCGGCAGGTTCTCCGAGCTGCTCGACGACGTCGAGGCATTCCTCGAGGTGGTTCGGCGCGAGCACCCGGGCCTGCCGCTCGTGCTGATCGGACACAGCATGGGGGCGCTGATCACGACCGCGTTGCTGTGCGAGCGCAAGCCGGACGTCGCGTGCGCGATCACGTCGGGTGTACCGCTCGAGGTCCCGGAGCACGTCTCTCCGTTCCGCCAACGCATGGCGCGGATGCTGCGCCGCCTGGCGCCTCGATTGCGGATGACCGCCGGGCTCGAGCCCGATGCGCTCTCGCGGGATCCGGAGGTCGTTCGCGGCTACGTCGAGGATCCCTTGGTGTTCCGACGCGTGACGGTGTCGCTGGCGACGGAGCTGCTCGCCGCCTTGACGCGTACGGCCGGGGGCGCCTGCCAGGTGCAGGTGCCGATGTTGCTGCTGCACGGGGAGTCCGATCGACTGTGTCCGTCGCGCGGGAGTCGCACATTCCACGGGCAGCTGCGCGGACCGGGTCACCGGCTGCGCATCTATCCCCAGCTTCGCCACGAGATCTTCAACGAGCCCGAGCAGGAGCAGGTGCTCGAGGATCTCTACGAGTGGCTGCTCGACCGCGAGCGCTGAGCATGGAGACGGAGGACGGGGACGAGTCCGCCCGCCTGACCCACCTCGACGGCCGGGGACACGCCCGCATGGTGGACGTCGGAGCCAAGCGGGTCACGCGCCGCGAATGCGTCGCGCGCGCCACGGTCCGCATGGCGCCCGAGACGCTCGCGGCCATCTCCGACGGACGTGTAGCCAAGGGCGACGTGCTCGCGCTGGCGCGGATCGCCGCCCTACAGGCCGCCAAGCGGACCTCCGAGTGGATCCCGCTCGCCCACCCGCTCTCCCTCGATGTCGTCGGCGTCGAGCTGCAGCTCGACGAGGCGGGTTCGTGTGTTCACATCGAGACGAGCGTCTGCGCCCACGCGAAGACCGGCGTCGAGATGGAGGCGCTCGTCGCGGCGACGGCCGCCGGCTTGACGCTGTACGACATGTGCAAGGCCATCGACCGCGGCATGACGATCGACGCCGTCCGGCTGGTCCGCAAGAGCGGGGGCAAGAGCGGCGACTGGCGGCGGCCCGACGAGGATGCGCCGCCGGCCTGATCGGAGGATCCCCGGCGCCGGCTGTGGGCGTCGCGCACACGGGCTATCGTCCGACTCGGGGGCCGCTGCCGTTGGTAGGGGAAAACGTCTTGCGCTCGCGACTCGTGCGCCTCCGATCCTCGCTATCCATGATCTTGCTGGGCGTTTGCCTCGCAGGTGCGAGTGCGGCGGATGCCCCGGAGGAGATCCGGCGCCTCGTCCTCGTGCCCGAGGATCGGGCGGGCTGGAGCCCGGCACAGATCTTCAACTCCCTGCGGCCGGGCTACCACTCCGATCGCACGCTGCGGATCGAGACCTCCCCGCCCGGCGCGACACTGGATCTCTTCTACGTCCGGGCCAGTTTCCAGAAGCGCTATGAGCAGACACGAGCGCCGGTCATCGTCGAGTTGCCGACCCGTTCCGCTGCCGGCAAGCGCGACTCCGTCAGCGTTCGCGCCTTCCTTCCCGGCCACAAACTCGAGACCGTTCACGTTCCCGTGCAGGGAGGACAGGAGCGGCTCCTCATCGAACTCCAACCGCTCGACAACGCGCTCGTCTCGGTTGCGCATACGTACTTCGGCGGGCGCGCCGGGCTGACGCTGCTGCTGAAACAGCCGGCGAACGTGCGCGTGCAGAAGGCCGAGCAGGGGTTCAGCGTGATCCTCAGCCAGACGGCGGGGGAGCCACGCGCAGAGGCCGTCCTCGCCGGGCTGCGCAGTCCCCTGCTGGCGAGCGCGGATGCGCGGCAGCTGGGGGAGGATCTGCTGATCGCCGTCAAGCTCGCACCGGGCCTCACCAGCGAGGACGTCGAGCTGCGCTCCCGCCAGCAACACGATCCCGTGCGCGGGCTGCACCGGTTCACGATCGACATGATTCCGCGTTCGCAGGAGGCGGCGATCGTCTCGCGCGCCCGCGCGACGCTCTCCCGGATCGACAGCGGGGACGTCACCGGCTGCGCCGGCGCATTCGATCGCGCGCTGCGCGCGGCGCTCGACCGCGAATCCCTGGCGCGAGCGCTGGCGCCGCGCGGAGACTTCACCGATCCGTATCTGCGTGCTGCATTGCGACGCCTGGGGGAAGTCTCGCCCGGCGGTGTCATCGCGCTCGAGGACGATACGCGCTATCGCCCGGGGGTCCCGCTCGAGCTGGAGGCGGCGGCCACGCAAGCGGTCTCGGCGCGCGGCCATCTGGCTCTGCTGCGGCAATGGACGCGGTTGCTCGAGCCCGAGGCCTATCGCGCAGAGGCACTTCGCAGCCTGGTCGCGCCCGAGATGGAGCCCGAGGCGTTCGCGGATGCTCTGGCGTCTGCGACCCGTGCCGAGCGGCGCTGCCTCGGTACGTCCGCGCGCACCGGCTCGCACGACGGTTGATCCGACGATCTCGCCCCGCCGGTCCCGACGAGGTGATGTTTGCACTGGACTCCGGACTCCGGAGCGCCGCGGGCGGGAACCGTGCGCGCGCGGGAGACGGCTCTGTCTCCGGGCGATGGACCGCGCGAGCGCCTCGATGCGCACGGGGTCGAGGCGCTTTCCGAGGCCGAGCTGATCGCGCTGCTGCTGCGGACCGGGGGCGGCCGTCGCGACGCGTTGGCGCTGGCCTCGACGTTGCTCCATCGCCACGGCGGGCTGCCGGGTCTCGCGAGCGCGGCGGCCGCCGAGCTGTCTGGCGAGGACGGCATGGGACCGGCGAAGAGCGCGACGCTGGTCGCTGCGCTGGAGCTGGGCCGCCGCCTCGCGGCCCGGCGCCTGCGCAGCGGTGATCCGGTGCGCGGCCCGGCGGACGTCTTCCGGCATTTCCACCCTCGTCTTCGCGACGCGCGGCACGAGCGCTTCCTCCTGGTCCTGCTCGACGGCCGTCACCGGATGTTGCGCGAGGTCGTCGTCTCCCAAGGCACGCTGACGGCGAGCCTCGTACATCCGCGAGAGGTCTTCCGCCCCGCGCTGCGCGAGGCGGCTGCCGCCGTCGTGCTGGTCCACAATCATCCGAGCGGTGACCCCACGCCGAGCCGCGAGGATCAGGAGATCACCGAGCGCCTCGCCGCGGCCGGCGAGCTCCTCGGGATCCCCGTGCTCGACCACGTCGTCGTGGCCGAGCGTGGCTACGTCAGCCTGCGCGAGTCCGGCTTGCTCCGAACCGGCACGGGACTGGCGGGGGGCGCCGGCTAAAGGGTGCCCCCCTGGCCGGTCGATGTCTCCCCCCGGGCTCCCTGTGAGGGCCCGGAGGTTCGACGATGGGCGAAGCGATCGACAGCGGCGAACGACAGACGAGGGAGCCGGTTCCCGGCGAGACCCGAGCCGATGCGCGCGACGACATCGCGATCGAGACGGAGCGGCGTCGCGCTCCGCGATCGCCGCTGGTCGTGCGCGTCGCCTACGCCACGGTCGATGCGTTGTTCTCCGAGTTCACGCGCAACGTCAACGAGGGGGGGTTGTTCATCGAGACCGAGACCCCCCCTCCGATGGAGACCCGCGTCGCGCTCGAGTTCAAGCTCCCGGGCCGCGACGCGCCGATCCGGGCGCGCGGCCGCGTTGCCTGGATCCGCGACGCATCTCCCGAGGAGGGTCCCGCGGGCATGGGCGTCGAGTTCGAACAGCTCGGGCCCGAAGCGCGGCAGCACATCGACGCACTCGTGCGTCAGCTTCGCGCCACCGGGAGATAGTCGCTAGAACGGAATCTCGTCGCCGGCCGGCGGCCCGCCGTCATGGGCGCTCGGGCCGTCGGATCCGCCGTCATCGGGCCTGTCACTGCGCGGGCCGTCCCCGCCGCGGCCGCCAGGCGAGCCGAGGAACTGCACCGTCTGCACGTGCACCTCGGTGGTCTGCCGCTTGTGTCCGTCCTTGTCTTCCCAGTCCCGCGTGCGCAGCTGCCCTTCGACGTAGACCGTGCGGCCCTTGCTCAGGTACTTCGTGCAGAGCTCCGCCGTCTTCGCCCAGGCGACGATCCGGTGCCATTCGGTCCGGTCCTCACGAACGCCTTCGCGGTTCGTGAAGCTGTCGCTGGTCGCCAGCGAGAAGTTGGCGACGGCCTGTCCTCCTTTGGTGTAACGAAGCTCGGGGTCCCGTCCGAGGTTGCCGATCAGGATGACTTTGTTGACGCCGGCCATGAGGGGGATCTCCTGAAGAGCCCGATCGCGGCGAACCGCGGCGGAGAGCTCTTCTGCGCGAGGGGTGAGACGCCGCCATTTTCTCTGTGACGATGGCCGCCGTCAAGCGGCTCCCGAGCAGGATTCGCGGCGCGTTGACAGTCGTTCTCCTCAGCGCCTAGGCTCTCGGCGTTCCCAGACGAGTCGACAGCTCCATGGCCAACGCCCTGCGCCTGCTCCTCGTCGCGATCTACACGGTCGTCATCGGACTGCCGGTGATCGCAGTCAGCCCGTTCGACCGGGAGGCGCGCGCCGTCCGCGCCCTCGGCCGGACCTGGGTCCGCTGGATCCTCAGGACCTACCGGATCCGCGTCGAAGTCTCCGGTCTCGAGAACGTCCCGACCGCTGCGCCGGTGCTGTTCCTCTCGAACCACCAGAGCCTCGTCGACATCGCGGCGATCATCGACACGCTGCCGCCGGCCGTCTCGTGGCGATTCGTGGCCAAGAAGGAGCTCGTGCGGGTTCCGATCTTCGGCTGGTGCCTGGTCACGACGGGCCAGATCATCATCGACCGGGGGAACCGGAAGCGGGCGGTGAAGAGCCTGGAGCGCGCGGCGACGCGGATCCGGGCCGGCGCGAGCGTGATCGTGTTCCCGGAAGGGACGCGCAGCGCCGACGGCAGCCTCCGGCCGTTCAAGAGCGGGCCCTTCCACCTGGCGGTTGCGGCACAGGTCCCGATCGTGCCGGTGACCGTCTCGGGAAGTCAGCGGATCACGCCGAAGGGAAGCCTCGACGTGCACGCGGGTGCGGTGAAGATCGTATTCGGCAAGCCGATCTCGACTCGCGGCGTCACCGTCGAGCAGCGCAACGAACTGAAGGCGCGCGTGCGCGCCGCGATCGCGGCCGGCTATGCCGTCGAGCTTCAAGGGCCGCCGGTGATCGAGCCGGCTCCCGAGGACGAAACCGCCGAGGAGGCGGTTTCCCGATCCCCCGCAGCTTCGGCTTGACGCGGAAGTCCGCGCGCCGGTACCTTCCGCCTGACTTTCGTCCCACCGGGGGGATCCGGGACGTGGTCGCCATCGACGACCTTACCTTCTTTCCGAGTGCGCTTTCCGCACGTCCCGGAGCCATCCGTGGCTAAGGCTTCTGCGCGGCGTCGCCGCGGGACCGGGCGCGGCTCCGAGTCCGGCCTCGGCCGCTGGTTCGCCGAATCGGCCGGCATCGTGCTGATCGCGCTGTCGGCGCTGTCGGCGCTCGCGCTCGTCACGTACACGCCGAGCGATCCGCTGTTCCGGCTGACGGAGGTCGCCAACGGCGCCGGCGCGGTGGGCGCCACCCTGGCTGGCGTCATGCGCCGCGTCGTGGGCTGGGGCGCGGCGGTCGCGGTTGTGATTGCCATCGTCGTCGGAGGGCGGCTCGTGCTCCGGCGCGGCGCACCGGGCGTGCGCTTCTGGTTCGGCGCCGCGGCGCTACTGCTCGCGCTGGCCACGCTGCCGCCGCTGCTGGCCGCGGCGGGTGCGTCGTCGATCGCCCCGGACGCCGGCGGGCGGCTCGGGGCGTGGCTCGCGTCAGGAGGGCAGGTCCTGCTCAGCGTCTGGGGGGCCTTGTTCGCCAGTCTGCTGCTCGTGACCGGCGGCGTCCTGGCGTTGCTCGGCGTCCCGATGGGAACGGCTCTTCGCGTCGCGATCGCCGCGCTGACTCGGGTCGCCGGCGCGACCGCCGTCGTGGTCGGCGCCGCGTGGCGCGCGTCGCTGTTCGCCGGCGGCGTGGTGTGGGACGCGCTGCGCCGCGCCGTCGTCGCGGCGAGCGCCGGGGCCGTCGCGTCGTTCCTTGCCGTGCGCGCCGGCGTGGCGCGCGGTTGGCAGGAGATCGGCGTCCGCCGCGCGCGCCGGGCTCGTCGCTCGCGGTCCGCTCCAGCGGTCGCCGACACAGGGGAGCGCGACGACGGCGAGTCCGTCGCGACCGAGGACGCTGCGGACGACGCCGAGATCACGGCGGCGCCTCCGGCCGCGCCGGCTCGCCCGGCGCGCCGGGCGACGGGCGAAGAGCCGCACATCGTGGACCACCACGCCGATCGCAAGAAGCGCAGTCCGGAGCAGGAGGCATTCGTCTTCAGCGAGCACACGCCGCAGGGGCCCTACCAGTTCCCCGAGGCGTCGATCTTCCAGCGCGCGCCGGAGGTGGACCGCCGCTACGACCGCGAGAGCCTGATCATGAACTCGCGAATCCTCGAGAAGAAGCTGGCGGACTTCGGCGTCACCGGCCGCGTCGTCACGGTGCATCCCGGGCCGGTCATCACGATGTACGAGTTCGAGCCGGGGCCCGGCGTCAAGGTCAATCGCATCACGAACCTCTCGGACGACCTGGCGCTCGCGCTGCGCGCGCTGTCGGTGCGCATCATCGCGCCGCTGCCGGGCAAGTCCGTCGTCGGCATCGAGATTCCGAATCCGGAGCGGGACATCGTCTACATCCGCGACCTGCTCGAGTCCGAGAGCTTCCGCAAGAGCGGCTCGAAGCTGACGCTGGCGCTCGGCAAGGACATCTTCGGAAACGCCGTCGAGGCCGACCTCGCGAAGATGCCGCACCTGCTGGTGGCGGGGGCCACCGGCACCGGCAAGAGCGTGTTCCTGAACTCGCTGTTGTGCTCGATCCTGTTCCGCGCCTCGCCGGCGGACCTGAAGCTGCTGCTGATCGACCCGAAGATCCTCGAGCTGTCGATCTACGAAGGCATCCCGCACCTGATCGCCGACGTCGTGACGAATCCGAAGCGCGCTGCGGCGGCGCTCGCGGGCGTCGTCCACAAGATGGAGGAGCGCTACCGCGCGATGGCCGCGCTCGGCGTGCGCAACATCTCGCAGTTCAACGCCCGCGTCGACGAGCTGCTGGCGGACGGCCAGACGACGTTGCGGCTCAAGCTGCGACCGGGCGAGACGGAGGGGCAGGAGGTCCCGCTCGAGCGGATTCCGTACATCGTCGTCGTCATCGACGAGCTGGCCGATCTGATGGTGGTGTCGGCGCGCGACGTGGAAGAGGCGCTGCAGCGGCTCGCCCAGATGGCGCGCGCCGCCGGCATCCATCTGGTGCTCGCCACGCAGCGGCCGAGCGTCGATGTCCTCACCGGCGTGATCAAGGCGAACTTCCCGTCGCGCATCGCGTTCCAGGTGGCGTCGAAGATCGATTCGCGGACGATCATGGACCAGAACGGCGCCGAGCAGCTGCTCGGCCAGGGGGACATGCTGTTCCTGCCGCCGGGCACGTCGAAGCTGCAGCGCATGCACGGCGCCTACGTATCGGAGAAGGAAGTCGCGGAGCTGGTGGCCTTCCTGCGCAAGCAGGGCGCGCCGCAGTTCGACGAGACCCTGCTGAAGGCCAAGCAGGAGAGCGAGGACAAGGAAGAGCGCGGCGACGACGCGGACGATCTCTACGACCGCGCCGTCGCGATCGTCGCGGAAACCCGCAACGCGTCCATCTCGTACATCCAGCGCCGGCTCAAGGTCGGCTACAACCGCGCGGCCCGGATGATCGAGCAGATGGAGAACGACGGGGTCGTCGGTCCCCAGATCGGCGCCAAGTCGCGTGAAGTCTACGTCCAGCCGATCGACGCCGAATGACCGAGCCGGCGCTGCGTCGAAGCCGCATGCTCTTCACGGGTCGCCTCGCGCGGGTTCTGCTCGGTGTCGGCGTCCTCGCCGTCCCAACGCTCTCCGGCGCGGAGCCGGGGACGCTCGCGGTCCTCGCGGAGTCCGCGCCCGCGGCCGCCTGCGCCACCGCGGTCGCCGAACGCGTCCAGCAGCGGTACGACGCGGTGCGCGACCTGCGGGCGCGTTTCGTCCAGCACACCGCGAGCGTGGCCCTCGGCAGCACCGGCGCCGCGACGCTGGCGGCAGGCGGCGAGGTCTTCTTCGCCAAACCGGGCCGGATGCGCTGGTCCTACGAGACGCCCGAGTCCAGCCTCGTCGTGAGCGACGGCGCGACGTTGTGGATCTACGACCCGCAGGCAGAGGAAGCGCAGCAGTTCCCCCTCGGGCCCGAGTTCCTGTCCGGCGCCGCGATCCAGTTCCTGCTCGGCGACGGCCGCCTGGTCGAAGAGTTCGAGATCACGGCGCGCGACTGCGGGGAGGAACGGGTCTGGCTGCTGCTGACGCCGCGGGCGGACACCTCGTACGAGCGGCTCGAGCTCGCGGCGGACCGCGAGACCGGCGAGATCCGTTCGACGGTCGTCGTCGACATCCTCGGCAACCGCACCGAGGTGGAGCTCGACGACGTGCGGACGAACACGGAGTTGCCGGCGGACCGGTTCCAGTTCGAGCCGCCGCCGGGGACCCGGGTGTTGGCGGTGCCGGTCGCGAGATGAGAACGATCCGCCGGTGCCGGGAGCTCGGCGCGGGGTCGCTGGATCGCCACGCTCGGCAGCGGATTCCCCAGGCATTCCGACGGGTCCGCAGATGCCTGCGCGGTGGAGAGTGGTGCTGGAAGACCGACGGTGCCGTCAAAATCGCGGCTCTTTTCGGCGCAGCTTCGCATCGTGCGTAGGCAGGGGACTCGCAGCTTTGCGGCAGGCCGACGACCGCAGGGCCTCGGCAGAGCGGGTGTTTCTCCCTTCGGGGGGAGGATCGAGTCGATCCGTGTCGCGCGTTGCCTGGGAACGCAGACGGGGAGTCCAGGCGGTACGGCGATTCCGGCGGTGGCACCGTTGCGGAGCCCATCGACCGCGAAGCGCCGCAGGCGCTCCTGCTGGTTGAAAGGGTGGACTCCTCTGATATGCTGACATGTGCTTACAAGGCTGGAATTTCAAGGGGTTTCGAGTTCTCGGCAACCTGTATCCGACGCCTCGATCCCAGAGTCGAGGCCCGCGTCGATCGGCTTCTCTACACGATCGGGCGACGCTCGGCCGTTTTGGCTGGAGTCGCTCGGACGGCGTCTGGATTCGGAGCCAGCGGGTCGCTCGCCCCTTGCCGACCGTCAGGGGCACCCGATGGTTTCCGGAGGTCGAACCGTCGCGCCGGACCCCTCGCACGGTTCAGCAGGACGGGCCGTCACCCTGCTGCGTCGGCGGGTCTTCCGAGCTGGCGGGCCTGGATGGGCGCGGCATGGGGTTTGCACTTGCAAAAACCCACTGGGTGGCTTCTCTGAAGGGGCCAGCACCGCTCGCGAGCCGCGGAACGAGGAATGAGGAGACGGTGGGATGAGCGAGTTCGACGACACCGGGAACGCGGGACGCAAAGGATTCGTACGGGACGTGATGCGGCGTATCTCCGCATCGGGTCCTCGGCCCGAAGACGATCCGGAACGCGAAGCGGGTGCTGCGCCGCCCACCGATCCGGTCGGGGAGCTGCAGGACGCGCTGCGCTTCTTCGGAGCCGAGTCCACCGAGTTCCGGCGCCGGCTCGAGCGCCTGCTCGCGGAATACGAGACGGCCCGCCGCCGCTATCTGCTGATGCGCCAGCAGGTCGGCGACGCCGAGCGCCAGAACGAGAAGCTGGTGCACACGCTCCAGGAGGCGAAACAGCAGATCGAGCTCCTCAAGGAGGAGGTCGACAAGCTGTGCGCGCCGCCGAACGGCTACGGCGTCTTCACCCGCGCCAACAAGGACGGCACCGCGGAGATCGTCATCGACGGACGCCAGATGCGCGTCAACGTCCATCCGAAGGTCGACCCGCACCAATTCGAGGAGGGCCAGCTGGTCCTGCTCAACGAAGCGATGAACGTCATCGAGCCGGCCGGCTGGGTCCAGCGCGGGGAGATCTCGTCGATCATCGAGCTGCTCGGAGACGGGCGCGCGATCGTCCTCGGTCACACCGACGACGAGCGGGTCGTCACGCTGTCGGCCGCGCTCCGGGCCGAGTCGCTGAAGACCGGCGACCACGTGATGGTCGACACGCGCACGCAGTACGCGTACGAGAAGATGCCCAAGTCGGCCGTCGAAGAGGTGATGCTGGAGGAGGTGCCGGACGTCACCTACGAGCGGATCGGCGGCCTCGACGACCAGATCGAGGTCCTCCGCGACGCGATCGAGCTGCCGTACCTGCACCCGGAGATCTTTGCGGACCACCAACTCTCGCCACCGAAGGGCATCCTGCTCTACGGCCCGCCGGGCTGCGGCAAGACCCTGATCGCGAAGGCGGTGGCGAACAGCCTCGCGAAGAGCGTCGAGAAGCGGACCGGGCGCGAGACGCCGGCCTTCTTCCTCAACGTCAAGGGTCCCGAGCTGCTCAACAAGTACGTCGGCGAGACGGAGCACAAGATCCGCGAGGTCTTCCGCAAGGCGCGCGAGAAGGCCAGCGAGAACATTCCCGTCGTGATCTTCTTCGACGAGATGGACTCGTTGTTCCGGATGCGCGGCTCGGGAATCTCTTCGGACATGGAGGCGACCGTCGTCGCGCAGTTCCTGTCGGAGATCGACGGCGTCGAGTCGCTGAGGAACGTGATCGTGATCGGGGCCAGCAACCGCCAGGACCTGATCGATCCCGCCGTGCTGCGGCCGGGCCGTCTCGATCTCAAGGTCAAGGTGAACCGACCCGACGCGAAGTCGGCCCAGGACATCTTCACGAAGTACCTGAAGCCGGAGCTGCCGTTCCACAAGAACGCGGAGGAGCGCTACGGGAGCGACGCCACGAAGATCGTCGACGGACTGATCCGCGACACGATCGACAACATGTACGCGACCACCGAGGACAACAAGTTCCTCGAGGTCACGTACGCGAAGGGCGAGCGGGAGATCTTCTACTTCAAGGACTTCGCCAGCGGCGCGATGATCCAGAACATCGTCGACCGGGCCAAGAAGAAGGCCGTGAAGCGACTGATCGAGGTGGACGAGCGCGGCATCATGCTCGAGGACCTGATCGAAGCCGTGCGCGACGAGTTCAAGGAGAACGAAGACCTTCCGAATACCACCAATCCCGACGACTGGGCGCGCATCTCCGGTCGCAAGGGCGAACGGATCATCAACGTCCGCACGCTCATCACCGGGATCAACCGCAACGAGGGCCGCTCGGTCGAGGACATTCGATCGGGTCAGTACCTCTAGCCGGGGCGACCTCCGGAGGCTGACGGGGAGAGGATGGCGATTCCCAAGGTCATGGGGACCGAGATCGAGTACGGAATCACCGTCCGGAACGACCGTGATTTCGATCCGATCTCGAGCTGCGTCCTGCTCGTCAACGCCTATCGCGAAGACGCGCCGGCGAAGATCCTGTGGGACTACGACCAGGAGAACCCGCTGGCCGACGCGCGGGGATTCCAGGTCGAAGGAGAGAAGTACACCCCGAACCAGCAGGAGAACATCGCGCGGAACAAGACGCTGGCCAACGGGGCTCGCTACTACGTCGATCACGCGCATCCCGAGTACTCGTGCCCGGAAGTGACCAACGCCCGGGACCTCGTGATCTTCGAGAAGGCCGGCGAGCGGATCGTCGAGATCTCACGACGCGAGGCGAACCGGCTGCTGCCGCCCGGCACGCAGATGCTGATCTACAAGAACAACAGCGATCGCAAGGGGAACAGCTACGGGAGCCACGAGAACTACTTGATGGACCGCCGGACGTCCTTCAAGCAGATCGTCGAGCACCTGATGCCGTTCTTCGTGTCGCGCCAGGTCTACAGCGGCGCCGGCAAGGTCGGCTCGGAGAACCGCGGGCACCCGTGCGACTTCCAGCTTTCGCAGCGCGCGGACTTCTTCGAGACCGAGGTGGCGCTCGACACGATGGTGAAGCGCCCGATCATCAATACCCGCGACGAGCCGCACGCGGACCGCGAGAAGTATCGGCGCCTGCACGTGATCGTCGGCGACGCCAACATGGCCGAGTACTCGATCTATCTGCGCAACGGCGCCACCGCGCTGGTGCTGGCGATGATCGAGGACGGGGCCATCGACCGCGATTTCTCGCTGCGCGATCCGGTGAAGGCGATCAAGGAGGTCTCCCACGACCCGAGCTGTCGGCGCGAGATCGAGCTGCAGAACGGTCGCCGGATGAACTCCGTCCAGCTGCAGGGCGAGTACCTCGAACTGGCCCAGCGCTACGTGACGAATCGAGAGACGGATCCGGGCGCTCGCGAGGTCCTCGCGTACTGGGAGCGCGTCCTCGACGCACTCGGCCGGGATCCCATGGAGCTCTCCGACCAGATCGACTGGGTCGCGAAGAAGGCGCTCATCGAGGGCTTCATGAGCCGCAAGGGCGTCGACTGGGACTCGCCGCAGGTGCAGATGCTGGACCTCCAGTACCACGACCTGCGACCCGAGAAGGGGCTGTACTATCTTCTCGCGCGGCAGGGAAAGATCCAGCGGGTGGTCACGGACGAGGAGATCGAGCGTGCCGTGCATCATCCGCCCGAGGACACCCGGGCCTACTTCCGAGGTAGCTGTCTGCGGCGTTACGGGGCAGAAGTGTTCGGCGTGAACTGGGACTCGATCTCGTTCGGAATCGGGGACGACCCGATCAAGCGCGTCCTGATGGCCGAGCCGCTGAAGGGATCGAAGCAGCATGTGGACGCGCTCTTCGAGTCGTCGCCGACAGCCGCGGAGCTCGTCCGGAATCTGAAGAGCTGAGAGGACCGTCGCTCGAGCGACGGCGCCAGCCTGGAGAAGCGATGAAGATCCAGACCCCCCGACAAAGCAGAGACCGGGAGCGCGAGCCTCTCGCCTTCGTGTCGGCCGCCGAGTCGCAGCAACAGCAGAAGAAGACCGGCGGCGACGGTGGCGACAAGGGCGGCGAGGCCGAGGGCAAGGGAGGCCAGAAGCTCGCCAAGAAAGGCGAGGATCTCAAGGAAGAGATGGACGCCCTGATCGACGAGATCGACGAGGTCCTCGAGGAAAACGCCGAGGAGTTCGTCAAGAACTACGTACAGCGCGGCGGCCAATAGCGCCGGATGCGCCGCGGAGGTTTGCGGGGGGTGCCCTTTCGAGGCCAGTACCAGGGCTCGAGCTTCTTCGAGCTCGTAGAGATCGATCATCCGCAGTTGCGACCGGAACGGCCTGCAGGCGGCGTCCAGGCCGCGGGTTCGATGCCATCGGGCTCGATGCCGTCGTTTCCGCACGGGACCACGGTCCTCGCGTTCCGCTTTGCCGACGGCGTGGTCGTCGCAGGCGACCGGCTCGCCACCGAAGGGCACCGCGTCGCGTCGCGTGAGCTGCAGAAGGTGTTCCCGACGGACTCGCATTCGCTGATCGCGATCGCGGGCGCTGCGGGTCCCGCCATCGAGATGGCGCGCATGCTCCGCATCGAGCTCGAGCACTACGAGAAGATCGAGGGCGAGCCGCTCGAGCTCGAAGGCAAGGCCAACAAGCTGTCGCAGATGGTGCGTGCGAATCTCCCGGCGGCGATGCAGGGCCTCGTCGTGGTCCCGCTCTTCGCCGGCTACGACCCGCGGCGCAAGATCGGGCGGCTGTGGAAGTACGACGTGACCGGCGGGCGCTACGAGGAGACCGAGTTCGACGCCTCCGGCAGCGGCGGACTCTACGCCCGGGAGTCGATCAAGAAGGCCTTCCGGCCCGGCCTCACGCGTGACGAAGCGCTGCTCGTCGCCCTCCAGGCGCTCGCCGACGCGGCCGACGAGGATCGCGCCACGGGCGGCGTGGACCTGGCCCGTGGGATCTTTCCGCTGGTCTGCTTCTGTACCGCGTCAGGTGTCGACGAAGTGGCTCGAGAGATCATCGAACGCGTCTATCGCGAGCAGGTGCTGGTGGCACGGACGCGGGCAGGACAATAGCCATGTCGATGCCGTTCTACGTCTCGCCCGAACAGTTGATGCAGGACAAGGCCGAGTATGCCCGCAAGGGCATCGCTCGTGGCAAGTCCATCGTCGCGCTCGAGTACGACAAGGGCATCGTGCTGGTCGCAGAGAATCCTTCGCGGCTGACCAAGATCGGAGAGATCTACGACCGGATCGCGTTCGCCGGCGTCGGGAAGTTCAGCGAGTTCGACCAGCTGCGGAAGATCGGGGTGCGCTTCGCCGACGTCCGCGGCTACGCGTACAGCCGCGAGGACGTGCGCTGCATGGCGCTCGCCAATGCATACTCCCAGGCGATCGGCGACGTATTCACCCGCGAGATGAAGCCGCTCGAGGTGGAGGTGATCGTCGCCGAGGTCGGCGAACCGCTGCTCGCGGGCCACGAGGAGAACGTGATCTTCCGCGTGCAGTTCGATGGCAGCATCTCCGACCATCGCGGCTTCTGCGCGATCGGCGGCGCCGTCGAAGGTCTCGAGACCTTCTTGCGCGAGAACTATCGGACCGGACTGCCCCTTGGGGATGCCGTCAAGCTCGGCCGCGACGCACTCGTCGGCGCGGCGAACGGCGCGACTCCGATCGCACCGGAACGCCTCGAAGTCTGCACGCTCGATCGCGAACGGCCCGGCCGAAAGTTCCGCCGCGTCACCGCCGATGAGTTGAGAGCTATCCTCGGCTAGGAGCAGAGTCGGCTAGGAGCAGCGAACCGAGGGCCCCAGTGCAGAAGCGGATCTACGGCATCGAGACCGAGTACGGGATCATCTTCACGCCCGAAGGGCGGAAGACCCTGCCGGTCGAGAAGGCGATCCGCTTCCTGTTCGAGAAGCTGATCACCACGGAGCACTTCTTGAACGTGTTCCTCGAGAACGGCGCGCGCTTCTACCAGGACACCGGCTGCCATCCCGAGTACGCGACGCCCGAGTGCGCGTCGCCGCGCCAGCTGATCGTCTACGACAAGGCCGGCGAGCGGATCCTCGAGGAGCTCGAGGACTACGCCGAGGAGAAGATCCGCGAGGAGCGGATCGCCGGCCGGCTCTCGATCTTCAAGAACAACACGGACTTCGTCGGCAACAGTTACGGCTGCCACGAGAACTACCTCGTGGACCGCGACGTGGACTTCTACTACCTGGCCGAGCAGTTGATCCCGTTCCTCGTGACGCGCCAGATCTACAGCGGCGCGGGCAAGGTCTTCCAGACCCAGGACGGCGTGCACTACTGCATCAGCCAGCGCGCCCAGCACATCTACCAGAAGATCTCCGGCACCACGACCAACGATCGCTCGATCATCAACACCCGAGACGAACCCCACGCGGACCGCGAGAAGTACCGGCGGCTGCACGTCATCGTCGGCGACTCGAACATGAGCGAGTACACGAACTTCGTGAAGGTCGGCGCGTGCGCCGTGGTCCTCCAGATGATCGAGGACAACTTCATCAACAAGGATTTCACGCTCCGCAATCCGGTGAAGGCGATCAAGGACATCTCCTACGACACCACGTGCAAGCGGAAGCTGCGGCTAGACAACGGCCGCGAGTACTCGCCGATCGAGATCCAGCGAGAGTACTGCGAGATGGCGTGGCGCTACCTCGAGCAGTACCCGGTCTCCGACGAGCTCAAGGACGCCGTCGGCAAGTGGCAGTTCGTGCTCGACTGTCTCGACACCGATCCGGAGAAACTCGGCCGGCACGTGGACTGGATCATCAAGCGGCAGTTGATCGAGTCGTTTCTCGCGCGCAAGGGCGCCTCCTGGAACGATCCACGCGTCTTCATGCTGGACCTGCAGTACCACGACATCCGCGTGAACCGCGGCCTGTACTACCTGCTCGAGCGCAAGAACGGCGTCGAGCGGATCCTCGGCGACGACGAGGTCATCAAGGCGAAGACCGAGCCGCCGCCGGACACGCGCGCCAAGATGCGCGGCGAGTTCATCAAGCTGGCCCGCCAGAACGCGATCCAGTACGACCTCGATTGGTCGAATATCCGGCTCGGCAACCTGCTCAACGTGCGTGTGATCTGCAACAACCCGTTCGAGACCGACACCGAGAAGGTCGCCGAGCTCGTGCGCACGATCCAGAAGACGAATCTGCGCAAGACCAGCCTGTCGAAGCTCGTGATCCAATCCTGAGCCGACGCCGCGGCGGCTCGCGCGCGAGGATCCGCCTGCGTTCCGCCAGCGCGTCCGTCCTCCGGCCGGTCTGGGCAGGTCCGGAGCCTCGGCTACGATCCGGCATCATGTCGTTGCCGCCGTCCGCTGTCCCCAGACCTCGACTCGTGAAGCGCGCGGAGGACTCCACGTCCGCAGACCCGGTGCGGGTCGGGCGCCGTCTCGGCTGGCTTCTGCCCCTCGCGATCGCCGCCGCACTGGTCGCGGCCATCGGCTGGGGTCTCGAGGGCCGCCGAGCGGCCGTGCTCACCGAGCAGGTCGCGGAGCTCGAGGCACAGGTGCAGGTCCAGCGGGCGGAGATCGCGGCCCGCCAGGAGCATCTCGAGAGCCTTCGGAGTGTCGCGGCGGCAGTCGAGGAGCAAGTCGCGACGCTTCGCCTCCTCGTCGACCGGGATCCGACCGCTCCCGTTTCGCCGCCGCCGCCGCCCGATGCGCGGTAGCGGCCTCGGCGGCACCGATTCGGGGGTCTGATTCCGCCGCGTCGGGTCCGGAGCCTCAACTTCCGCCTTGCGCCGCCGAAGAAGCTGGAGACGTCGAGCCGCGCGCCGGCGCAACTCCTGGAGACCGGCCTGATGTTCAAGTTTCTTGCGGGTAGCTTCTCGAACGACCTCGCCATCGACCTCGGGACCGCCAACACGCTGGTGTATGCGCGCCACAAGGGCATCGTCTGCTCGGAACCGAGCGTGGTGGCCGTGGCGAGCGACCCGAAGGGGCACGGGGACCGGGTGCTCGCCGTCGGCAGCGAAGCCAAGGCGATGCTGGGTCGCACGCCGGGATCGATCCGGGCCGTTCGCCCGATCCAGGACGGCGTCATCGCGGATTTCGAAGTCACCGAGGCGATGCTCCGGTACTTCATCCACAAGGCGCACAACCGCAGCACGCTCGTGCGGCCTCGCATCGTCATCTGCGTGCCGCCGTCGATCACCAGCGTGGAGAAGCGCGCGGTGCGCGAGTCGGCGCTGTCGGCGGGTGCGCGCGAGGTGTTCCTGATGGAGGAGCCGATGGCGGCCGCCATCGGCGCTGGCCTCGATGTCACGGCGCCGACCGGGAACATGGTCGTCGACGTCGGCGGCGGCACGACGGACGTGGCCGTGATCTCTCTCTCCGGCATCGTGACTTCGTCGTCGATCCGGGTCGGCGGCGACAAGATGGACGAGGCGATCATCCAGTACGTGCGGCGCAAGTACAACGTGCTGATCGGCGAACGCACGGCAGAAGACGTCAAGATCCAGGTTGGCACGGCATCTCCGCACGGCCGCTCCGGTACGATGGAGATCAAGGGCCGCGATCTCGTGGCCGGCATCCCGAAGACGGTGCTGGCGACGAGCGACGAGATCCACGAGGCGCTGATCGAGCCGATCTCGGCGATCGTCGAGAGCGTGCACATGACGCTCGAGAAGACGCCCCCCGAACTGGCGGCCGACATCGTCGACCGCGGCATCGTCCTGGTCGGTGGCGGCTCCCTGCTGCGCGACCTGGATGTCGTGCTGCGCGAACGCACCGGCCTGCCCATCATCCGCGGCGACGATCCCTTCACGGCCGTCTGCTACGGCGCCGGAAAGGCCCTCGACGACCTCGATCTGCTCAAGCAGGTCAGCTTCGAGTAGCGCGTCGGAGATCAGTCCGGCGACAGTACGGCGAGCGCCAGCTGCATGGCCAGCTGCATGTCGCCCTCCACCTGGATCTTCCCCGCGAGGAACGCGTCCTGCGGTTGCAGCGCGCCGCTCTGCAGCTCGCGGTAGGCTGCGGCGTCGACGCGGATGCTGGTGTTCGCCGCCGGCTCCGATCCGTCGGGCGGTGGACCCCCAAGGTGGGCGATCAGCTGGAACCCGCCCTCTCCCGTCAGCTCGAAGCGCAGCGCGCCGCTCACCGAGCCGATCTGATCGACACGGAAGCGCGTCAGCTGGATCGGCTTTCCCAGGCCCGACACGCCGCCGAGGAAGCCGAGAACATTGTCGCCCGCCTCGCGCCAGAGCGGCTCGAAGTCCTCGCGGCCGAGTTCGATCGACAGGAAGGGCGGATGCGCTGCCGTGTCCGAGGCCGTCACGCGTCCCCCGGCGATGTTGAGGTACCAGGTGCCTCCGCCTGCGCCGCGGACGTCGAAGCGCAGCGTCGCGTCGACTCCGCGCATGCCGTCGAGAGTCCGCTGCGCCGCCGCGACGGCCTCCTGCTGCTCGGCCAGCTGCCGGTTCATCTGCGCGGGCAGTCGCTCGCCGAAGAAGGTCTGCGGATCGGGCGGCGGCGACGGGTTCACGGGCGGCGGCTCCTCTGGTAGCGGTTCACGTTGTCAACGTGTTCGCGGTAGCTGCGGGCGAAGACGTGCGAGCCGTCATTCTGCGACACGAAGAACAGGTAGTCGCTGGTGGCGGGCTCCAGCACGGCCTGCAGCGACGCCGCGCCGGGACTCGCGATCGGCGTCGGCGGCAGGCCGGTGATCCGGTAGGTGTTCCACGCGTTGCTCTCGTCCTCGAGATGGACCCGGCGCAGGTTGCCGTCGAAGTCGGGGATGCCGTAGATCGTGGTCGGGTCGGACTCGAGACGCATCCCGCGATCCAGGCGGTTGTGGAATACCGACGCGACGAGCGGGCGCTCCTCTGCAACGCCCGTCTCCTTCTCGACGATCGACGCCAGCGTCACGACCTCGCGCATCGACAGGCCGCGGGCGCGCGCTCCCGCTTCGAGCGCGCGCCAGTGGCGGTGGAATTCGTCGACGAGGATCTTCGCGATCTGGCGCGGCGTGAGCCCGCGCGGGAGCTGGTACGTTTCGGGGAACAGGTAGCCCTCGAGCGTCGTGCCCTCGACGCCGAATGCAGTGGCGACCTCGGGATCTCGGACCACCGCGAGGAAGTCCTCCGCCGAGACGAGGCCAGCCTGTTCGAGCCGCGCGGCGATCTCCGTCGCCGCGATCCCCTCCGGCAGCGTCACTGGATAGGTGACGACGCGTCCCTCGACCATCTGCTCGAGGACACGACGAACGTTCCACGCGGGCGACAACTCGTACTCGCCGGCGTGCAGCCGGCCGGCGCTGCCCTGGAACCGCGCGAGGCCCCGCATCGCCATGGCGCTGCGGATCACTCCCTCCTCTTCGAGCCTTTCAGCGACACTCCGAAGCGTCGATCCGGCGGGAACGTCGAAACGCACGGGGGCGGCAGCGGGATCTGCCGGCTGGAGCCCCCACAGGACGGCGCCGGTGAGGCTCGCGGATCCGAAGGCGCCGAGCAGCACGAGGGCCCCGAGCGCGCGCAGCCAGAGCCAGCGCGGCCGCGGCGCCTCGACGCCGGATGCCGGCTCGGTCACTCCGCGGGCTCCCGCGCTTCGGCATGGCGCCGCCGTTCGAGATAGGTCGAGAGCAGCAGGGTCGCGGCGATCGCGTCGACCTCGCCGCGTCCCTTGCGCTGCTTCACGCGCCGCCCCGTTTCCTGCATCGCCCGCTCCGCTGCCACCGATGTCCAACGCTCATCGAGCAGCTCGACGGGAATCTTCAGCACCTTCGAAAACTCCTCGGCGAAGCGCTCTGCGGCCTCCGCCTCCGAACCCCGCCGTCCGCTCATATGAAGCGGCCATCCGACCACCGCGCTGCCGATGTCGCGCTCGCGCACGATCGTGCGCAGCGCAGCGAAATCACGCCGGCGCCCCTTCCGCTCGAGGAAGCCCGCGGGGAACGCAATGCGGCCTGCCTCATCCGAGATGGCGAGCCCGATCCGCTTCTCCCCGAGGTCGAGACCCAGCACGCGCATGGCCGTCGAAGCTAGCAGTCAGCCGGGGCCAGGGGACCAGAGCGTTGGCCGCCCCGCAGCCGTCAAGACGACGTCGAGGCCCGCCGATGCACGTTCCTGGAGGGCAGGACCATGGCTGCGGCATCGCTCGCGTCGACCGCGGCGCACGGACCCGTCGAGCGGCTCGATCCCCGCCGCGAGCATTTCCTGGCGGCGTTGCGCGATTCCGCGCCCGAGGTGCGCGAGGCCGCGTCCCGCGCGCTCGAGCGGCTCGAGCGCCGCGCCGATCTCTCGACGTTGCTGGATCGCGCACAGGCCGCGGATCCCGGCACGCGCGTGACCGCCCTCTACGAGCTCGGGACGCTCGCCGATCCAGCCGCGCTCCCGGCTCTGGTCCACGCATTGCGCGATTCGGTCGAGGACGTTCGAGTGGTCGCGGTGCGCACGCTCGGCGAGCTTCGCGAGCCGACCGCGGCGACCTCCATCGCCCAGTGTCTGGACGATCCGAGCGTGCACGTGCGCCGACATGCCGTCGAGGCGCTCGGCCGCTTCGCGGACCGGCGCCTGGCGCCTCTTCTTTGCACGATGCTCACGGCGCAGGAGTCCGAGATCCTGACAGCGGCGCTGCGGGCGCTCGCGGCGTGCCGAGACTCCGCCTGCGCCGGCGAGATCCTCCCCCTGCTCCGCCATGTCGATGCGCCGGTCCGCGCCGCAGCGGTCGAGGCGCTGGCGCAGCTCGACTGACCGTGGCTCAGCGGCGCCTCGGTTCACTCGACATGCGGCGCGTGTACCAGCGCAGCGACGTCATCGACGAGACGACGGATGTCCGAGTCGAAGAGGTCGTAGGCGACGGCGAAACCGGTCTCTGTATGGCGTGCCACCTGGCCGGTCAGCTCGAACGGCGAGACCGGTAGGACGAAGACGTAGAGCGTGATGCGCGCGCCGATCGGTGGCTGCGTATTGGCACCCTCGACGCGAGCGCCGCTGTACGAGATCTCGGCGAGCGTACCGGCGCCCTCCTCGCGACCCGAAGAAATCAGGGCATCGAACCGGGTGCGAAAACGCGGACTCCGCCGCTGATCCATCATCGACCTTCTCCCGAGTCGGCTCGTGGTCGCCGCTTCGACCCGTCGCGCGCGGGGCTTGAGAGCGCTTTCCACAGAGGAGGCGCGGATCGCCCGGCGGAGCGGCGCCGGCCGGGAAAGCCGTTAGATTCCGGCCCGCTCCGGGGAACTCCATGCCGATTCCCCACCCCCCTCATGCGGCGGTCCCCGTGCCCTTTCCCGGCTTGAAGCTCCACCCCAGCCTGCTCCGCGGCATCGAGGAACTCGGCTTCGCCCGGCCGACGCCGATCCAGAGCGAAGCGATCCCCGCCGCGCTCGCGGGGCGCGACGTGCTGGCCTGCGCCACGACCGGCAGCGGCAAGACGGCGGCCTTCCTGCTGCCGATCCTGCACCAACTGATCGATCAACCACGCGGCCGTACGCGCGCGCTCGTGATCACGCCGACGCGCGAGCTGGCCGCCCAGATCGTCGACGAGCTGAACGATCTCGCGGTCCACACGCCCGTCGCGGGCGCGGCGATCTTCGGCGGCGTCGCCATGGCCCCGCAGGAGCACGCGTTCCGCAGCGGCGTCGACGTCCTCGTCGCGACGCCGGGGCGCCTGCTCGATCACTTCGATGCGCCCTACGCCAAGCTCGCGGGACTCACACATCTCGTGCTCGACGAGGCCGATCGGATGCTCGACATGGGATTCCTGCCGGCGATCCGCCGCATCCTGCGCCACGTGCCCGCCCGCCGGCAGACGCTGTTCTTCAGCGCGACGATGCCCGCCCCGATCACGAAGCTTGCGCACGACATGCTGAAGGATCCCGTGACGGTGAACCTCGCCCGGAAGGCGGCGCCGGCAGTGGGCATCACCCAGGCCGTCTACCCCGTATCCCAGGAGCTGAAGGCGGCGCTGCTGGTCGCGCTGTTGCAGCGCGGAGAGATCGACGAGGCGCTGGTCTTCACGCGCACGAAGCACCGCGCCAACCGTCTCGCCGAGTTCTTGGCGAAGCAGGGCATCGAGTCGGCTCGCATCCACGGCAACCGATCGCAGGGCCAGCGCACCGCGGCGCTCGCCGGCTTCAAGAGCGGCAAGTACCGCGTGCTCGTGGCCACCGACATCGCCGCGCGCGGCATCGACGTCGAGGAGCTCGGCCACGTCGTGAACTTCGACGTCCCGCTGGTGCCGGAGGACTACATCCATCGCGTCGGCCGTACGGCCCGGGCGGAAGCGACCGGGGACGCATTCACGTTCGTGGCGCGCGAAGAGGAGCCGGACCTGGTGCGCATCGAGCGCGTGCTCGGCAAGCGGCTGCCGCGCGTCACCGTTCCGGACTTCGACTACGATGCCCGGCCGAAGGCCCGGTTCGAAGTGCCGGTGGCGGAGCGGATCGCAGAGATCCGCGCGCGCAAGGCGGACGAGCGCCAGAGGGCGAGAGCCAAGGCCGAGCGCCGCGGAGACGGCGACGCCGGACCGCCGGCACGCCGTTCCGGTTCGGGAATGCCCCGCCGCGGTCCGGGGGGCGGCACCGGCGGCGCGGCGCGGCGGCGCCGGGGCGGCGGCGGCCGAGCGCGCTGATCGTGCGCGCGGCGATCGCCCAGACCTTCGAGTAGGCTGCGCGCGTGTCGGTCGCCCGCTCGTTGAGCCTGTTCTTCGCCGCCGGCGTCGTCGGGGCGTTGGCCAACAGTCTCGTCGTGTGGGGAGCGGCGGAGCTGGGTCTCCCGCAGGCCCTCGGCGTATCGCTGGCGCCCGCTGTGTCGCCGGCGTGGCTCTATCCGCGGCTGATCTGGGGAGGCCTTTGGGGTCTGCTCTTCGTGCTGCCGATCGCCCTCGGCGTCGTGCCGCGCGGACTGCTGCTCTCGCTGGCGCCTTCCCTGTTCCAGCTGTTCGTGGTGTTCCCGGCCTGGTCGGGTCGCGGACTCGGCGGACTCGAGCTGGGTGTGCTGACCCCCGTGTTCGTCCTGCTCTACAACGCCGTGTGGGGGGTCGCGGCGTCCTGGTGGGTGAAGGGGACCCAGGGCTAGATGCCATGGAGCGACCGGCTCTCGTATCGGGATCGTCTTCAAGCGCTCACGCCGCCGCGCCGATGGGGAAGAGCTGGCGAGAGACTCCGAGCGGTCGAGGAAGCGAGCAGGCAGCGACATGGGCATCTCCGACACAGGGAGCGAGGCCGCCACCACCGCCCATCGCGTGTTGCTGGTCAGCGACCGTGACGCCGATGCCGAGCTGATCCGGGCGCTGCTCGAGTCGACCGTCACCGATCCGGCGTTCCGGTTCGCCCGGATGCACTCGCTGTCGCAGGCCCTCGAGACCCTCGAGCGCAACGAGGTCGATGTCCTGTTGATCGACGTCGGCGACGGCGGGTCGCGGGAACTCGCCGCAGCGAGCCAGGCGCGCGTCCGGGCGCCGCTGGTCCCAGTGGTCCTGCTCGTCGATACGGACGACGAGACACTGGCGCTGCGTGCGGTCGAGGTCGGCGCGCGTGGCTATCTCTTGAAGAGCGCGATCAGCCCGGGATCGCTCACATGGAGCATCCATCACGCGATCCGCAATCAGCGGATGTTCGTCGAGCTCAGCATCGCCCGTGAGCGCGCACGACAGCTCGCCAGCTACGACCAGCTCACCGGACTCGCGAATCGCACGTTGTTCCACGACCGGCTCGAACAGGCCGTGGCCTCCGCGCGCCGGAATCGCGACCGGCTCGCGGTGCTGTTCTTCGATATCGACGCATTCAAGAAGATCAACGACTCACTCGGTCATCTGGCGGGCGACGCACTGCTTCGGCTCGTCGGCCAGAGGATCGGAAGCTGCCTGCGCAAGAGCGACACCGGAGCACGTCTGGGCGGCGACGAGTTCGCGATCCTGCTGACGCATCTGGAGGACGAGAGCGATGCGGCGCGCATCGCGCAGAAGGTGCTCGCGCTGATCCGCGAGCCTCTGTCGTCCGACGAGGGCGGTCCGGCGATCTCCGCGAGCATCGGGATCGCCCTGTTCCCGCGGGACGCCAACGACACGGAAGGACTCCTCAAGAAGTCCGACGCCGCGATGTACCAGGCGAAGGCAGCCGGGCGGGATCGCATCGTCCACTGGCAGCCTGATCGGCGCAGTCCGGAGACGGCGGGACAGACCTCCCTCGATCGACGGCTGCGTGAGGCGCTCGAGGGCGGTGAGCTCGTCCTGCACTATCAGCCCGTCGTGGACGTCGGCCGCGGCCGGATCGTCGGCGCCGAGGCGTTGCTGCGTTGGCGCCACCCGAAGCATGGCCTCGTCCTGCCGGGGGAGTTCCTGCCGATCGCCGAGAGCACGCAGCTGATCGTGTCGATCGGCACCTGGGTGCTCCGCTCCGCCTGCCTGCAGGCGGCGCGCTGGCAGGCACTCGGCTATCCGGGGTTCCGCATCGCGGTCAACGTCTCGCCCCAGCAATTCCAGCCCGATGACTTCGTCCGCGAGGTGCGCGCCGCGCTCGTCGAGACCGGATTGCGCGCCGACTGCCTCGAGCTCGAGATCACCGAGCGCAGCCTGCTCCATGACGGCGAACGGACGCTGGCGCAGTTCGCGATGCTGAAGGGCCTGGGCGTGCGCATGGCGATCGACGACTTCGGCACCGGGTACTCGGCGCTCTCCTACCTGAAGCGACTTCCGGTGGACACACTGAAGATCGATCAGTCCTTCGTGCGCGCGCTCGCGACCGATCCGTCCGACGCCACGATCACCTCGACGATCGTGCAGATGGCGCACGCGCTGAATCTCAGCACGATCGCGGAAGGCGTCGAGACGGTCGAACAGATGCAGCTGCTCGGCTCCTACGGGTGCTCGCGGATGCAGGGCTACCTGTTCGGCGAGGCGATCGAGCCCGACGACTTCACGCGGCAGCTCGAAGCGCCGCCGTTCTGGTGGCTCCGCGCCGCCTCCTGAGCCGCGCGCGATCAGCCCGAGCGGAGCTTGCGGTGCACGAAGAGCAGCAGCATCGCGCCGGCAACGGCGACGATGAGGCTCGGCACGTCGAAGCCGCTGAAGCTGCCGATGCCGACGGCGGATGCGATCGCGCCGCCCACCAGCGCGCCGGCGATCCCGAGCAGCGTCGTCACGACGAGGCCGCCCGGGGCGGGTCCTGTCGCCAGCCACTTGGCAAGCGCCCCGCCGGGATTGCAGGGCCGTAGGCTCATCCCCCCGAAAAGGCTCAAGCCGAGGCCTCCGCGGGGCGATCAAGGACCGCGACCGCCCATGTCAACCACCATCCTTTGCGCCGATGCCGATCGCCGGCTCTGTCAGATCCTCGCCCGCGCGCTGGGCATCGATGGGGTTCGCGTCGTGGCCGCCCACGACGCGGAGGCGGCGCTGCGCGTCGTCGAGGAGTCGGCTCCTGCGCTCGCCGTCGTCGACCTCGGCCTGCCGGGCCGGGACGGACTGGGCGTGTTGGCCGAGATTCGATCCCGCAAGGATGCCCGCTCGGAGATGCCGGCGCTCTTCCTGAGCGCGACGGCGCCGACGGCGGTTCAGGTGGAGCAGGCGCGCCGACTGCGTGCCAGCGCGATCCTGATGAAGCCGGTCGCGCTCGAGAATCTGGGCGGCCGGATCCGCAAGCTCCTGCCGACACCTGCGGGGGGTGCCCGCGAGGACGCCCCGCGTCCGCTCGCCGTTCGTTCCGCTCCGCTGCGTGGCACGCTCCAGGTCGTTCCCTTCCCCGCGCTGCTCCACGAGGCGCACGGTCTGCGCGCATGCGGCGTACTTCGCTTCGAGGACGGACCGCGGCGCAAGGAGATCGAGTTCGTCGACGGACGCGCCGCTTCGGTTCGCTCCAACGTGCCTGGCGAGCGACTCGGGGAGTGGCTGCTGCGCAACGGCCGGATCGACCGCCGCGCCGTCCAGGAATCGGTTCGCCGGATGCAGCGTGGGGAGGGACGGCAGGGCGAGGTCTTGCGCGCCATGCAGGCACTGTCGGAAGAAGAATTGGCCGGCGCGTTGCGTGCCCACGCCGAGGACAAGCTCCTCGAGCTCTTCACGTGGACGCGCGGCCGTTTCGAGCTCGTACTCGGCGCCCGACTCGAGCGCGCGAGCGCGCTCAGCACCGCGCGCAGTCCCGCCGACGTGATCCGTCTGGGTGTCACCGACCGATTCTCGATCGAGCGCATCGACGCGGTTCTGCGTCAGCACGTCGATCACGTCGCGCTCGCCGGCGCGAATCCGTTCTACTCCTTCCAGGAGATCGAGCTCTCCGACGCCGATGTGCGCCTGCTCGCGGAAGCCGAGTGCGGCGTTCCGGTCCGCGCACTGCTGACGCGTGCGCCGGAGACGCGCCGGACCGCCTACGCCCTGCTCGAGACGGGTCTGCTCGAGCTGCGCGATGGCGCCGTCGTCCGAAGAGGAGGACCGGCGGCTCGCGTCCGTCTGCACGTCGCGCCGCCGCCCGAAAAGCGCGCGCAGCCGAACGGCGTCGTCGTGCCGATCGCGTCGCCGCCCGCGCCAGCCGTGCCGCGCACGGCGCCCGCACCCGGGCCGGCGTCTGGCACACCGCCGGCAGCGCCTGCGGAATCCGACTCGATGCACTACGCCGCGGATCACGAGCAACGTGCGGCGCTGGCCGCGCTGCTCGTCGGGCTCCGCCGCCCGAGTCCGTTCGACAAGCTCGGCCTGCGGCCGGATGCGACGCCGGCCGAGATCCGCCGCTCGTACACCGAACTCGCGAAGCGCGCCCACCCGGATCGCTTCGCCGCCGCCAGCGAGGTCGTGCGCGACCTCGCCGAGGAAGCGTTCCGAGAGATCACGCGCGCGTACCAGCTCCTCGCCGATCCGGTCCGACTCGAGCAGTACCGCAAGGATCCGAACCGGGACGAGAAGAACGCCGAAGCGGTCGAAGAGGCCCAGCGGGCGCTCGCTGCCGAGCAGGAGTTCCAGGCGGGCGAGTCGCGGCTCCGTGTCTACGACTGGGCCGGCGCGCTCGCGCATTTCGAGCGCGCGAGCGAGCTGTACCCGGACGAAGGCGAGTACCTGGCCTATTGCGGCTGGGCCTACTACCTGACCCACGGTCACGACGAAGCGGTGTTCCGCAAGGCCTTCACCCTGGTCAAGCGCGGGGCCAAACTGGCTCCCGAACGGGACAAGCCGTACCTGTTCCTCGGCCGGCTGAGCCAGGCCGCAGGTCGCCTCGATCTCGCCGAGAAGATGTTCCTCAAGGCCGTCGAGAAGCGTCCGGACTGCACGGAAGCGTTGCGCGAGCTGAGACTGCTCGAGATGCGCAAGCCCAAGAAGAGCATCGTCGGCCGCCTGTTGCGACTGCCCGGTGCGGACGCGAAGAAGAGATCCCAGCGCGGGAGTTGACGCGCGCCTGCGGCGAGACCTTCGTCGCGGACTAGGCGAAGCGGCTGTTCCCGGCGGCCGTCCACCAGCTCGTGCGCCGCGGCTATCGCCGGATGGCGTCCCCGGCCGGCGCCCGCGGAGCCTGAGCCCGGCGCTGCGCGAGCCGCGCGCTTTGGAACCGGTACAGCTCGTAGATCGAAACGGCGTTCAGCACGTGCCAGACGGCGTGACCCGTCACGAGATGGTTGTCGGGCCGGCAGACGACGCCGCTGATGTCGAGTGCCCAGAACGAGAACGACACCGCGAAGATCGCGAGGGCGCGGAACAGATGGCGATACGGGCCGCGATCCCGAGCGCGCCGATGGAGCCGGAGCTCCCACGCGATGCCGGCGACGAGCTGCGCGGCGAACAGCGGAATGCCGATCCGGGGCAGCCACGCGTTGACGCCCGCGCTCGCCGCCACCGCCGCGCCGTAGGTCGCGGCTCCCGTCCGCGCGGACCAGCTCCACGCCGTCGACGCCGCGAAGACCAGCATCAGGCACGACAGCAGGAACATCCCCGCCTGGTCGATCAGCTCGCCGGCGAGCGTCCCGGTGCCGTGGAACGCCAGCGAGCCGATGCCGATGACGAACTGCGCGACGACGATGCAGGCGAGCCGGGGATCGCGTGGGCGCTCCATCGCCCGCCACATCCACGCGCCGACGACCAGGTACGCGAGCGACGAGACCGTGTTGGACGGCTCGACGATCCACGCGCACAGGCGTTCCTCGCAGAACGCGACGCTGCCGGGCGCCCAGTCGGCATAGGGACACGCGGCGCTCATCGAGCGGCTCCCGGACCAGCTCCCAGACCGGCTCTCGGACCCGGAACGGCCGAGGGCGGCAGCTCGCTGCCCTCGGCCGTAGGGAAGATCGATGGCGCGCCCGACAAGACTCGAACTTGTGACCTCCAGGTCCGCAACCTGGCGCTCTATCCAACTGAGCTACGGGCGCTCGAGGCCGCGGAACCTAGCGAATCGCCCGGCGCCTCGAAGGTCTGGCGGAGAGAGTGGGATTCGAACCCACGGTACCGTTTCCGGTACACGCACTTTCCAGGCGCGTGCCTTCAGCCACTCGGCCATCTCTCCAGCGAAAAGACGGGGAAAACGACCACCCCGAGGGCGCAGAGCACCGCGGGCGGCGGGATCAGGGGTTGGCGGAGAGGGAGGGATTCGAACCCTCGGTACGGTTTCCCGTACGCAGATTTAGCAAACCTGTGCCTTCAGCCACTCGGCCACCTCTCCGGCACTCGGAAGCGGCGGATCATAGCCGCCGAGCATGGTGCGCGCCGGGGTCCGGGAAGCGTTCCCGCGGCCGTTCGACCGCGGGAACGCCGGCCCGCCCGGGCGGGGAAACTGGCGGAGAGGGAGGGATTCGAACCCTCGAGACGCTTTCGCGCCTGGCGGTTTTCAAGACCGCTGCCTTCGACCGCTCGGCCACCTCTCCGGGACCCGAGGATCGCCCACCCGAAGCGGATCGGCGACGCGGTACACGGGGCAAGCTCGCTCCATGCCTCGCGGGCGATCGAATCGCGCTCCCGAATGCCAAGCGGTCTGGCGATGGGATGGCGTTGCCCTCCGTGGACAGCATCGGCGAGCTCGGGCGCTGGATCGCCGACAACGAGTCGCTGCTGAGCGGTCTGGCATCTCTGGTGGTACTGGTCGGCCTCCCCCCGGCTCGGAAGGGGGGGACGCGTCGCCTCTTCACGCGCGCCGGGAAGCCGCGGTCGTGGCGAGACCTGATGGTCGAGTCGGTTCCTGCGGAGCGCATCCAGCCGCTCTCGCGCGGGACCAGGCAAGCCCGAGGCTGCTCGGGTCTCCGCATATCGAAGCGCCGCGTGACGTGCCTCCTCGCAGCGCTGCGCGGAGAGCTGCGGGTGAGACGCATCGAGCATGGGCGCGGGGCTGCCTGGGAGTGGTCCTGAGCGATGCCGCCGGCCGGGACCGACGCCACACCTGGCGCTCACCTCGCGCGCGCCGGTACGCTTCTCGCCATGCTGGAGCGCCTTCGCGAGATCCTTGCCGCCGACACCCGCGTCGCGTACGCACTCGTCTTCGGCTCGGTGGCCGGTGGCCGGCCGGGTCCGCACTCGGACGTCGACGTCGCGCTCGGCCTCGCAGCGAACGCCACTCTGGGCCTCCTGGAGCTCGGCGCGCTGGCCGCCCGCCTCGAGGCGGCAGCCGGCCGACCCGTGGATCTGGTGCTGCTCGGCGAGGCGATGCCCGGGCTCGCCTATCGGATCTTCCGGGACGGACGGCCGCTGCTGGTGCGCGACGCCGCAGCGCTCGCCGCGCGCAAGGCGCGCGCGATCCTCGAATACCTGGACTTCCAGCCCTTCGAGGAGATCTTCGCCAGCGGCGCCCTGGCGGCGGCGGACCTTGGTCGATAGAGCCGTTCTCGCCGAGAAGATCGCGGCCGTACGCGACGCGGTGGCACGCATCCGCGAGGATGCTGCCCGCCTCCGCCGAAGGCCTGGTCGCCGACCGGACCCGGCGCGAGGTCGTGATCCTGAACCTGTTCGTGGCCCTCCAGGAGTGCCTCGCACTCGCGGCGCACTGGCTCGCGGATGCCGGGCTCGACGTACCGCAGGGATACGCGGACGTGTTCCGGCGGCTCGGCGAACGGGGCGTGATCGAGCCGGCCCTCGCAGCACGCCTCGCTGCAGCCGCGGGACTGCGCAACCTGGTCGCCCACCGCTATGGCGCGCTCGACTGGCGGCGTATCCACGAGCTCGCCTCGACACGCCTCGACGACCTGCTTGCCTTCTGCGAAGCACTCGCGAGGCGTGCGTGAACGGGTCTGTCGAGCCGCGGGCCCCGACTTCACCGTGGATCACGAGGGATCATCGAGCATCACGGTGGATCAGTGGAGAGCAACCCGGATCACGATGGCGTAAGCCGGATTCGAAGGAATCAGATCCGCTTGCATCGGACGGGGGCGAACCTCATACCAACCTGCTGTCGATGCGACGGAATCCATCCGCCTCCCGAGTCGGCTTCCGAGACCGCTGCCTGCGACCGCTCGGCCACCTCTCCGCGAGGGGAACCGACAGTTCGAAGGCTCGCCCCCGATTCCAATGCAGGCCAGGCCCCCCGCGCCGCGGGCCAGAAGAACGGCGCCTCTAGGCCTGCTCGACGGCCGCAGCCTCGCCAACGGCGCGGAGAAGGACCGGATCGCGGATGAAGCGCGCCGATCCGCCCCGGTGTTAGAATGCCGCGAACCCGAAGCCGGGATCCAGGGGCGCGCCCGTGAACTGCTCGAACTGTGACCGGGAGCTCCGTCCCGCTGCGAAGTTCTGCGACGGCTGCGGGACGCCCCACGCGCCGGCCTGCGCAGGCTGTGGCCGCGAGCTGCGCGCCGGTGCGCGTTTCTGTGACGAGTGCGGGCAGCCGGTCGCCCCCGCGGCCGCCGAGAAGACCTCGAGGCGCCCCGCGGCCTCCGGCCGCAGCCCGCGCGACTACACGCCGAAGCACCTCGCCGATCGCATCCTCCAATCGAGATCGGCACTCGAGGGCGAGCGCAAGCAGGTGACGGTGCTCTTCGCCGACGTGAAGGGCTCGCTCGAGCTCTCCGAGCAGCTCGGAGACGAGGGCTGGCACGGGATCCTCGACCGCTTCTTCGAGATCCTCTCCTCCGGCGTGCACCGCTTCGAGGGCACCGTCAACCAGTACACCGGCGACGGCATCATGGCTCTGTTCGGTGCGCCGATCGCCCACGAAGACCACGCCCAGCGCGCCTGCTATGCGGCGCTCCACATCCGCAGCGAGATCGATCGCTATGCGACCGAGCTGAAGCGCGAGCACGGACTGATCTTCTCGACCCGCATGGGGCTGCATTCGGGCGACGTCGTGGTCGGAAAGATCGGCGACGACCTGCGCATGGACTACACCGCGCAGGGCGCGACCGTGGGCCTCGCGCAGCGCATGGAGGCGCTGGCGTCACCGGACACCTGCTACATGACCGGCGCGACCGCCGCGCTGACAACCGGCTATTTCGAGCTGGAAGCGCTGGGCGATTTCAGCGTGAAGGGCGTCGCCGGGTCCGTGCCGGTGCATCGTCTGGTCGGTGTAGGGCCCGCCACCTCGCGCTTCGACATCTCGCGTGCCCGCGGCCTCACGCGCTTCGTCGGGCGCGAATCCGACATGACGATCCTCGATCGAGCGCTCGCGCAGGCGAAGGCCGGCCACGGTCAGGTGGTGGGCATCGTCGCCGAGGCGGGGACGGGGAAGAGCCGGCTCTGCTTCGAGTTCGTCGAGCGCTGCCGCGCGGCCGGCATGACGGTGAACACCGGCACCGGCCTCGCCCACGGCAAGAATCTCCCCTACCTGCCGATGCTCCAGGTCTTTCGTGGCTACTACGGAATCGGCGAGCAGGACGACGACCGGACGATCCGCGAGAAGATCGCCGGCCGCATGCTGCTGCTCGACGAGCGCTTCCGCGAGGTGCTGCCCGTCCTCTTCGAGTTCTTCGGGGCGCCGGATCCGGAGCATCCGACGCCGCGCATGGACCCCGATGCCAAGCAGCGCGCGCTCTTCTCGGTGCTGCGGCGGCTCGTCCAGGGCGCGGACCCCCGCGTCGGCTCCGCGCACTTCGCCACGCTGATCGAGGACCTGCACTGGCTCGATGCCGGCAGCGAGGCGTTCCTCGAGCAGTGGGTCGATGCGATCGCGGGCACGAACTCGTTCCTGCTGCTGAACTTCCGTCCGGAGTACCGCGCCGAGTGGATGCAGAAGTCGTATTACCACCAGATCCCGCTGGCGCCGCTCGGCCCCGATGCGATCCGCGAGCTGCTCGGCGACCTGCTCGGCGCCGACCCGAGCACCGCGGGTCTCGCCGAAGCGATCCACACGCGCACCGGCGGCAATCCGTTCTTCACCGAAGAAGTCGTGCAGACGCTGATCGAATCCGGCCACCTCGCGGGCCAGCGCGGCGCCTACCGGCTCGTCACGCCGATCGATCGGCTCGAGGTGCCGCGGTCGGTCAAGGCGGTGCTCGCGGCGCGCATCGATCGTCTGGCCGAACGCGAGAAGCAGGTGCTCCAGACCGCGGCGGTGATCGGCAAGGAGTTCTCCGAGCCCGTCCTGCGCGAAGCGATCGAGCTGGCCGAAATCGACCTGCGCGCCGCGCTCGCCGCTCTGAAAGCCGCGGAGTTCGTCTACGAGCAGTCCCTCTACCCGACCGTCGAGTACGCGTTCAAGCACCCGCTCACCCAGGAGGTGGCGCTCGGCTCGATGCTCCGCGAGCGGCGCAGCCGGAGGCATGCCGCGGTTGCGCGCGCGATCGAGGAGCAGCCCGGCGCAAAGCTCGACGAATCCGCCGCGCTGCTGGCGCTGCATTGGGAGGAGGCAGGCGAACCGCTCCTCGCCGCACGCTGGCATCGCCGCGCTGCGGCGTGGGTCGGTCGCAGCGACCCGCTGCAAGCGGTGCGGCACATGCAACGCGTCCTCGCACTCACCCAGGATCTCGAAGCGTCCTCCGAGCGCGACGCGCTGCGGCTCGAGAGCTGTGGCAGCCTGCTCGGTCAGGGGGGCTGGCGCATCGGTCTCTCGCTCGACGAGGCCGAGGCGATCTTCGCCGAGGGTCGGCGGCTCGCCGATCTGCGACGGGACGCCGATACCGCGATCGCCCTCTGCGTCGGCTACGGCGCGACGAACGGCTTCCGCGGCAACCCGCGCCGCTACCACGAGCTCACGCGCACGGCCGTGGATCTGATCGACGACCGCACCAGCGCCGGGGCCGCCGCAGCCGCGCACTCGCCCGGGTTCGGATACGCGTCCTACTGCCTGGGGCAGATCGAGGAGGGGCTCGAGCACGTGCGGATCGGGCTGAGACTGGCCGAAGGGGATCCCGACGCGGGCATGGCGACCGTAGGGTTCAGTGTCTGGGGGCAGGCGCTCCAGAACGAGGCGCAGTTCACGGGCGCCCTCGGCAGGCTCGCGGAGGCCGATCGTCTGGTGCGTCACTCGATCGCGCTCTGCCGCCAGCACGACATGGTCGAGGCGCTCGGATGGTCGCTCGCCGTCTTCGCCGAGATCCAGCAGTGGAAGGGAGAACGCGCAGGAGGCCGAGGGGCGGACGAGGCGCTGCGGCGCGCCGTCGAGGGGATCGAGGTCTCCGAGCGCAGCGGCAGCCCCTACTCGCGCTGCACGGCGTATCGTGCTCTCGCCATCGCACACATCCTGAACGAGCGCTGGTCGGATGCGCTCGAGGCGGCGCAGCGATCGCTCGGCTTGGCGCGCGAGGAGAGCGGGCTCGAGTGCGAGGCGGAGATCCTGACCCTGCTCGCGAGCGCGCACCGTGGCCTCGGCGATCTCGAGGCGGCCCGCGCACGCGCCGAGGAGGCCATGGCGACCGCGGAGCTGCGCGGAACGCAGCTCCAAGCCGTGATGGCGGATCTCGAGCTCGCCCGCGTGCTGCGCGAAGCGCGCGGCGCCGGAGCCGCCGGCGAGATCGACGCATGCCTCGCGCGGGCAGCGTGCGCCATCGAAGCCACCGGCGGGCGCGCGCTGGCGCCGCAGGTGCTCGAAGAACGCGCGCTGCTCGCGAGCGTTCGGGGAGAGACCGAAGCCGCCGAAACAGGGCTTCGTGCGGCGCACGAGGCGTACCGCTCGATCGGCGCCACCGGCCATGCGGAGCGGCTCGCGGCGACCCCTTAGCCCGAAGTTCCGGCCCCGCTGGTGAGGTTTGTTGTGGAGTGGCGGGGGGTTGACCTGATCTTGGCTCCAAAAATGTAGCCACTAAATAATGATCTTTGTTCTTGACGACGGGGCCAGTTCTGGG
>JBDIVR010000018.1:0-77324 GCA_039794265.1 Myxococcota bacterium | reverse complement strand
TCGACTCGGTGGGCGCCGCCTTCGCGAATCTCGCCGAGGATGGCAGCTGGCGCCGCGAGTCTTGGGACCTCGTCGGAACGCCCCCGCCGGACAAACAGCTCCAGCAGATGCAGTCGACGGCGAATCTGTCGAAGGGACGTTAGGCCGATCGGTCGCCGGGCGCCGGCTACTCTGCGTCGCGGTGGATCGCGCGCACGAAGGCTTCGTGCAGCGCGCTCTGGACCGTGGCCTTGTCGATCTTGCCGTAGATCTTGCGGAACGCCTTCAGCGGGATGATGCCCTTGGCCATCGTCCGGTGGCCGCCGCCCACGCCGAGTCCCTCGACGACGGCTCGCACCACCTCGCCGGCCGCGCGGACATAGCCGACGTTGCGCACCGAAAAGACGAGATCGCCGCTCACGAGGCCCGCGGCGATCGACCACTCGGCGCCCTCAGCCTGGAGGCCGAGGTCCGCGACCTGCGGAATCACGTCCTCGCGGACCCGTCCGAGCACCAGCATGTGGATGCCGTCTTCGACGCTGGTGCGGCCGAGGGATCTGCCGAGCGCGCGCAGGCCGTCGATCGGGAGCGCCGGCCGCTCGATGCGTCGCAACAAGGCGGGGCTGTGCATCGCGTGCAGGAACGCGAAGCTCTGGATGTCGTGGCGACTGGTCTCGCGGCCGAGCAACTGGGTGTCGCTCTTGATGCCATAGAGCAGCGCCGTCGCCAGCTTGGGCCGCATCTCGAGCCGCGCGGCGCGCGCGTACTCGGTGACGATCGTCGACGTGGCGCCGTAGCTCGGCCGGATGTCGCGGATCGTTGCCTCGTAGCCGGCTCGTTCGGGATGATGGTCGATGACGACATCGACGGACAGGACCCGCTGCGGAGGATTCTCGCCGAACACCGTCGGCTGGACATCGACGAGCACCAGACCGTCGAACTCCAACAACTCGAGGGGCGTGAGCGTGCGCACGTCGATCCCGAGCGCCGCGACCATCGCGCGGTTCTCCGGTCGCTTGACCTCGCCGAAGGAGACCAGCGGCATCGTCGGGCTCTTGCGGCCGACGAGCGCGCGCAGCGCGAAGCCGCAGGCGATGCCATCCGGGTCGGGATCGGGTTGGAGCAGGATCGCGATCTTCTCGCGCGACTCGAGCAGCTCGCGGATCTCGACGACCCGGCGCAGGTTGCCGAGGTGGTCGAACTCCTCGTCGAAGTCGTCGCGGATCAGGGATCGGAGGCGACCGAGCCGCAGGCAGCGCTGCGGCGCGATCTGGTCGGCCTCGAGTTCGTCGGAGAGAACCAGGATCGGCGCGTGCGGGGCCGCCTCGGTCAGCACGGCCACCGCCTGCCGGATGAACGCCGGCTCCTCGGACACGACGCCGAAGACGTCCCCCTCCTTCGGGTTGAGCTTCGCGATGGCTTCCGGGATCAATCCGCCCTGCAGCGCGCGGAACCGCGGCGGCCGTGCGCGGGACTCATCCTCGCGCGGGACCCACGTCAACTCTTCATTGTCGCCGGCGCCGATCCGGACCCACAGGCGCGCCAGCTCTGCGCCATCGCAGACGATGATGCGGCGATTCAAGACAGCTCCCCGGGCGCGCGAGGGGCGCGCTCCGAACAACTTCGGATTCTAACGGAGCGGGGTTTCACGAAGATCCCGGGATCCCGCGGGGATGAACGTCTCGTCACATACGCGGGACGGCCGCGGACTCGGGGGAGTGCCCTGCAAGCGCTCGGCGGTGACGAGGACGCGAAGGCATCGCGATGGCGAGTCCTTTTGCCACAGTCGGATCCCAGTCTGGTGGTTCTCGGTCTCGGTTCCGGTGGCTGCCTCGGCGGATCGATCCCCTCGGCTCCTCTCTCGCCTGCGCCGATCGGCACGCTTGATGCTATTTCCGAGCCCGAGGAGGATCCCGACGAATGGCGCTGCGAGCCCGCGATGTGATGCAGACCTCGGTCATCTCGGTGGAGCCGAGCACGCCGCTGACCCAGGTGGCGCAGCTCTTCCTCGAGGAGGAGATCCACGGGGCGCCGGTGGTCGACGAGGCCGAGCAGCTGCTCGGGGTCATTTCCGTCACGGACCTGCTGCGGGCCGTCGGCGAGGAGCACGAGAGCGCCGGAACCAGCGCGGTCTACTTCCGCGATGTGCTCGAGTTTTCCGGTCCGGACTGGACGAGCGCGCCGCAGGATTTCCAGGACCGCCTCGGACAGCTGACGGTCGGGGACGTCATGCAGTCCGGAATCGTGACCGTCGGGCCGGAGGCGACCGTTCCGGAGATCGCGAAGTTGATGCGCGCCCAGCGGATCCATCGCGTGATCGTCGTCGACGGAGAGGGTCGCGTGGTGGGGCTGGTCACGGCGCTCGACCTCGTCGGCCTGCTGGAGGCGTAGGGCGGCGACCGGCCGCTACGATCGGCGGTCATGAGCAAGCTCTGCCTGGACCCGCACGATGCCTTCCTACGCGTCGACTTCGGCGCCAACCCGCCTGGTCCCGGCAGGGCGGACTTCCACTGGTTCTGGCTGCGTCACTGGTGCGATTGCTGTCGCCACCCGGTGACGCGCGAGCGGACGCTGTCCGCTGCGCAGGTGTCCCTCGATGCGCGGCCGGCGGTGGTGGGGGTCGATGGCGACGGCGACGTCGAGATCGTCTGGAACGAAGCGGACGGCAGCTCACACCGCAGCGTCTATCGCCCGGACTGGCTCCGGGCACACGCGTACGCGCCGGATCGCGAGGCGGTGTCACCGCCGTCGTCGGAGTTGGCGGCGATCGAGATCGCTCCGGGGCCGGATCTCGCGGCGCGTTGTCTCGCGGTGGTGGCCGCGCGCGGCGTCTGCTTCGCGCGCGGGTTCGGACCCGATACCGAGGCGTTGATCGACGCCTTTGCCAGCGCGGGGCTGGCCGTCATCCCGACGCACTTCGGGCGCATCGAGGATCTCCGCACCGACAACACGACGAACCAGAACACGGATCAGCTCGGTTACACCGACGCCCCGGTGGATCTGCATACGGATCAACCGTTCTTGGACCGGCCGCCTCGCTACCAGGCGTTGCACTGCATGCAGCCGGCCGAGCGGGGCGGCGAGAGCTACCTGTGCGATGCGTTCCAGGCCGCTCGCTACCTCCGCAGCATCGATGCGCCGGCCTACCAGCGCCTCACGACGACGCCGGTCGTCTTCGACCGCCAGCAGCAGGGATTCCAACGCCGTCTGGTGTCTCCGATTCTGGAGACGCGAGACGGCGAGGTCTTCCGCGTGCGCTCGAGCTACTTCACACTGGCGCCGCACCAGCTTCCGTTCGCCGAGATGGAGGCCTTCTATCGCGCGGACCAGCGCTTCACCGCGCTGACGCTCGATCGGGCTCATCAGTACCGCTTCGGGCTGGAGGCCGGCGACTTCCTGCTCTACGACAACTGGCGCATGCTGCACGCGCGCACCGGATTCGAGGGCGCGCGCTGGGTGCGCGGCATCTACTTCGACGAGCCGACCGTCTGAAGCTCCGGATCGGTCAGCGGCCCGCGCCCGACGCCGCCAGCGCCTGTTGCTTGGCGCCCTTGTAGTCGGCCTTGCCGTTGGCGGCGCGCACGCTGGTCTCCGTGAACACGATGCGCTTCGGCGTCTTGTAGCCGGCGAGCCGCGTGCGCACGTGATCGCGCAGCTGCTCCTCGGTGGCGTGCTGGCCCGCTTCGAGACGCACGACCCCGGTGACCGCCTCGCCCCACTTCTCGTCCGGCACGCCGACGACGATCGCGTCGGCGACGGCCGGGTGCGTCTTCAGCGCCTCTTCGACCTCTTCCGGGTAGACCTTCTCGCCGGCCGTGTTGATGCACACGGAGCCGCGCCCGTGCAGCACCAGCGTGCCGTCCTCGTTCACCGTGCACCAGTCGCCGGGGATCGACCAGCGTCGTCCCTGGTACTCCTTGAAGGTCTCCGCGCTCTTCTTCTCGTCCTTGTAGTAGCCGAGCGGGATCGGGCCCGAGCGGGCGATGAAGCCGGCTTCGCCGCTGCCGGGCGCGACTTCCTTGCCCTCCGGCGTGAACACCTTGCAGTTCGGGCCGATCTTGAAGCGGCCGAGCGAGATCGTGCTCTGCTTCGTCGTCAGCTCGGCGCCGAAGCCGACCGCCTCGCTCGAGCCGAACGAGTCGTAGAGCAGCGCGTGCGGCAGCTGCTCGAGCAGGGCCTGCTTGACCTGCGGACTCCACATCACGCCCGACGATACGAGCAGGAAGAACCTCGACAGATCCCAGCGGCCCGGGTGTTCCTGCAGCGCCTTCAGCATCGGCTTGGCGAACGCGTCGCCGACGATGGCCGACGCGGTGGCGCCGCGCGCCTCGGCCACCGACCACAGCTCCTCGGCATCGAGGCTCCTGCTGGCCAGCGTGAGGATCGTGCCGCCGCCGCCGAGCGCGTTGATCGCGGTGAACAGGCCCGTGCCGTGCATCAGCGGACAGGCCGGAATCAGCTTCTGCGCGCGCGCCTCCTGGGAGATCCGCTCGCGATGCTGCTCGACCGACTCGCTGGCGCCCTCTCCGAGCACGGCGTTGCCGCCGCCTCCGAGCGAGTTGTAGAGAGCCTTGTGCTCCCACATCACGCCCTTCGGCATGCCGGTGGTGCCGCCGGTGTACATGAACAGCAGGTCCGTCGGTTCGCGGCGGAGGTCCAGGCGCCGCTCGCTGCCGGCGCCGACGAGCTCGTCGTAGGAGACCGCGAACGCGTTGGTCGTGCCGCTGCCGCCAGTGTCCTCGTCGGCGATCTCGATCCACTCCCGCACGTTCGGCAGCCGGTCCCGCACGCGGGCGACGCGATCGGCGAACTCAGCCTGGTAGACGACCACGGTGGAGTCCGAGTTGTCGAGCAGGTAGACGAGCTCGTCCTCGCGATAGCGGTAGTTGACGTTCACCGGCACGAGGCGCGCCTTCAACGCGGCGACCAGCGTCTCGACGAACTCCGGGCGGTTGTACGCATAGAGCGCCAGCTTGTCGTGCGGCCGGTGGCTGCGGGCGAGATGGGCGGCGAGGGCATTGCCGCGGTGATCCAGCTCCCGCCAGGTGCGAGTCGGACCGCTGACGCCGTGCGCCAGCGCGAGCCGCTCCGGCACGGTGTCCGCCACCAGTTCGAACAGGTCCGCAAGATTCCAGTCCATCCACCAGTTCTCCCGTGAGGCCCGCCATCCTAGCCAACCCCAGCCGCCCCGGCGGCCGTCAAGAAAGGGGCCGGGTTGGAAATGTCAACTTTTCCCCATCGGGGAAAAGTTGACATTTCCAACCCGGCCCCTTTCTTGACGGGGTGCAGCGGGTGTTCGTGGGGGATGTGCAGGGGTGCGCGGACGAGCTCGACGAGCTGGTGGTCCGCGTGCGCGCGGCGTTCGGCGGAGAGTTCGAGCTGTGGCTGGTCGGCGATCTGGTAAACCGCGGACCTGCCAGTCTCCGCGTGCTGCGCACGATGCGGGCGCTCGCGGATTCGGGCCGCGCACGGATGGTGCTCGGCAATCACGAGCTCGCATTGCTGCGCGCCGCGTGGGGACAGCGGCCGCTGTCCCCCGACGACACGATAAAGGACGTGCTCGGCGCCCCCGACCGCAACGAGTGGATCGACTGGCTGCGTCGCTGGCCCGTCGCGCTCGTGGATGCGACCGGCGGCTACGACTTCGCGATGGTGCACGCCGCCGTCGCGCCGGGCTGGGAGCTGCCGGAGCTGGCGCGGCGCGCCAGCGCGATCGAGACGCGCTTGCAGAGTTCGCGAAGGTCCGCGGCGAACTTGTTGGCGGCCGACCTGCGTACGGATGCCGACGCCGATACACTCGCGCGCATCACGCGCTGTCGCAGCGTCGATGCGCACAGCCACTGGTCTGCGCGGACACCGGCCGACGACGCCGATGCCTGGCATCGTCGCTGGGCTGCTCGCCACCACCACTACGGCATCGTGTACGGACACTGGTCGCTGCAGGGCCTGCACGTAGCGCCGGGCCTGCGCGGTCTCGACAGCGGATGTGTGTATCACGGTTGGGGACGCGACGGGTTCCTGACCGCGTGGTTGCCTTCGCCCAGCGATCCGGCTCCCTTTCGGACGCCCGACGAGAGCTTCTGGCGCGTTCCCGCGCGCGCACGGTACTGGCGCGGGGCGGGAAGGAACGCGGGGCGCAGCGGCGGACGCGTGTGACGTGCGCCGGCGGGAGCGCGATCGAGAATCTGCTTGTATCGGTCCGAGAACGGGCGTATCGTCGGTTCGTACTTCGGCGTCGGACGCAGGAGCACGAGGTCCCGCTTCCGCCGACCAGTCAGCGCGTCGCCGGACGCCGAGGTGCGTGGATGCAGTCGGCGGAGCGGGTGCAGGCGGGGGAAGTCCTTCCCGACCCGGGAGCTTCCATCAAAACATGCCGGAGACCGACGGAGGCGAGGATCCAGTCGCTCGCCGCCGGAGCATCGCTGGGCCCTGACGGAACGGGAGCCCCTCGACGGGGATTCGTCCCGACTCGTACCGTCCCGATGCGCCGGTGCACGACTCTCTTGCCTCCCGAAGGCATCGGACTCCATCGCGGTTCTCGATCCGAACACCGCCGCACGTGAGCGGCGCTCCCACCGGGATGGGGAGGCGGACGCGAGACCACGAGCCTCACCGAGAGCACGCTCTCGCGAGGAACCCGGCGCCGCTCCGGAACAGGCCCAGTGCCAGGCCGCCCCGTCGGAGGTACGGGAAGGCCCCCGCCACCTCAGCAAGCGCCGGTCCTCCGGCGCGCGCAGCGAGGCGCAGCCGAGCGAAGTTCATCAGGCCAGCAAGCGCCGGTCCTCCGGCGCGCGCAGCGAGGCGCAGCCGAGCGAAGTTCATCAGGCCAGCAAGCGCCGGTCCTCCGGCGCGCGCAGCGAGGCGCAGCCGAGCGAAGTTCATCGAGCCGCGCCCCGCCCCGGCAACCAACCGCCCCGCGCCTACTCCCCCCCGTGCCGCTCCCCCAGCAACCCCCGTGCATTCAGTACCCTGATCGCTTCCCGCCGGACGCCCTCGTCCGCATCGTGCGCCGCGACGTCCGGCAGTCGCGCGAGGCCGCGCGCTGACGCTGAGGATTCGATCAGCTTCACCACCGCGCGCCGCACCGCAGGCCTGGCGTCGTCGAGCGCGCGCAGCAATGCGTCGTCGGCGCCGTCCACACGCCAGTGGATGCCGTTGCGGAGCGCCGTCTCCAGCACCTGGGGATCGAGCGCCGCAGCGGAGAAGTCCGCGAGCAGGGCGGCCGTCCCTTCGGCGCGTCCGCCGGCGAGGATTGCGGAGATGCGCCGGGCGACGAGCGGCAGCTCCGGGTCGAGCGCCGCGCGCGCTCGCGCCTCTGCGAGCTCGGGCGACACCGGCAGGAGTCCGGCGCGAGGATCGAGCAGCGCCGCGCCTGCAGCGTCGCGCATCGCGTCATCGTCGCCCTCCAGCCACGCGACGTAGACATTCGTCAGCGCCCGCCGGTCGTCGCCCGCCGCCAGCAGCGCGTCGATGCCGGCGCGCCAGGCGGTCACTGCCGCGGCGTCGCGCAGCGAAATGAGCTCGCGGGCATCGTCGACGAGGACGTACGGTTCGCGCGCGCCGCGCAACGGCAGCAGCAGCGAGACGCCCACGGAGAACGGGATCTCCCGCGACGGCGCGCGCTTGACCTCGAAGCGAGGCTGCGCCTCCCCGCGCAGCGCGGCGACCTCGCCGACCGTGACGCGTCCGTCGCTCACCGCTTCGACGGTGCCGATCGCGATGACGTCGGCCTCGGCGAGTCGCAGATGCAGCGGACGCGGGCCACCCGTCATCCCGTGCTGGGCGCGCGCCGGCGACGCGAACGCGAGCGAACCCAGCAGGATCGCAACGAGCAGCGGCGGAGCGGATCCAGCGTACATGGGACGGACGAACATACGCGAGCGATGCAACCCCTGCCCGACTGCTACGTTCCGATTCCGCCGCCAGGAGGACCCCCGATGCCGACCCTCGCCATCCCGCCGCCGTATCGCGGTCCCACCGGCGGGGCCGACGAGGTCGAGATCCCGCAGGGCACCGTCGCGGAGTGCCTCGAGGCCGTCGAGGCGCGCTTCCCCGGCTTCCGCGCGCAGGTCGTCGGCCCGGACGGTTGCGTCCACCGGTTCGTCAAGCTGTTTCGGAACGGCGATCCGCTCACCGGCGACGTGCTCGCCGAGCCGATCGGCCCCGGCGATCGGCTCGAGGTGCTCGCCGCCATCGCCGGGGGCTCCGGCCTCCGATAGCATCCCTCTCTCGCAAAGGAGAAGCGCTCTTGTCCGATCAGATCCTCCGCGTCGACATGACGACCCTCACCGCCACGACCGAGCCGTTCCCGGACGCGTGGAAGCTGCTCGGAGGCCGAGCGCTGTCGGCGCGCATCCTGCTCGAGGAGTGCGATCCCACCTGCGATCCGCTCGGTCCCGACAACGTGCTGGTGATGGCGCCGGGCGTCCTGTCCGGCACGTCGGCGCCGACCTCCGGCCGCATCTCGATGGGCGGCAAGAGCCCTCTCACCGGCGGCATCAAGGAGGCCAACGCGGGCGGCAACCCGGGTCAGGACCTGATGAAGCTCGGCTACCGCTGCATCGTCGTGACGGGCCAGCCGGCCGACCGCGAGAAGCGCTACGGCATCGAAGTGGACGCCGCCGGCGTGCGCGTCGTCGAAGCCGATCCGTACAAGAAGCTGTGGAACTATGCGACCTGCGAGAAGCTCTACGAGAAGTACCCGCAGTCCACGTCGTTCATCACGATCGGGCCGGCCGGCGAGATGCTGCTGTCGGGCGCGTCGATCGCGTGCACCGACGAGAAGGGCCGTCCGGCCCGCCACGCCGCGCGCGGGGGGCTTGGTGCGGTGATGGGCAGCAAGGGGCTCAAGTACGTCGCGGTCGACGCCGGCAAGAGCCCCGTGCGGCAGCCGGCCGTGCGCAAGGACTTCTTCGCCTACTCGAAGGAGTACACCAAGGCGTACCAGGCCGGGCCCCAGATGTTCAAGCACGGCACCAGTTCGGTCGTGCCGATCGCGAACATGCTGAACACCTTCCCGTACAAGAACCGGACCGAAGGCCAGTCTCCTGACGCGGCGAACCTCGATGGCGCCCGCATCGTCGAGAGCTTCGAGACGCGCGGCGGCGGCATGCACAACTGCATGACCGGCTGCATCGTCCAGTGCTCGAACGTCGTGAACGACGCCGAGGGCAACTACAAGACCAGCGCGCTCGAGTTCGAGACGCTGACGCTGCTCGGCTCGAACTGCGCGATCGGCAGCTGGGAGGACGTCGCGGATCTCGACCGGCTGTGCGACGAGATCGGCCTCGACACGATCGAGACCGGCGCCGCGATCGCGATCCTGATGGACTCGGGCGGCATGGAGTGGGGCGACGCCGAGGGCGCGAAGCGGCTGCTGCGCGAGGTCGCCGAAGGCACCGAACTCGGCCGCGCGATCGGCAGCGGCGCCGTGGCGATCGGCAAGAAGCGCAAGCACGCGCGCGTGCCGGTCGTGAAGGGACAGGCGCTGCCGGCGTGGGACCCGCGCCCGCTGAAGGCCACCGGCGTCACGTACGCCACCAGCCCGATGGGCGCCGACCACACGGCGGGCCTGATCGTGAACCCCGGCCTGCCGCCCGAGCAGTACGCGCAGGCGTCGCAAGAGGTCCAGGTGGTCAATGCGGCCTGTGATTCATCGGGCTTCTGCCAGTTCCTGCAGCCGACCTGTGAAGACATCGCCAAGTACTACTCGCTGTACACCGGCGACGACGTGACACGCGAGCAGGTCGCCGACATCGGGTGGCAGTGCCTGCAGGACGAGTGGGCGTTCAACGATCGCGCCGGCTTCGGGCCGGAGGACGACGATCTCCCGGCCTGCCTGCGCGAGGAGGGCGTCGGACCGAACCACATGATGAAGTTCGACGTCCCGCGCGAGATCATCGACCAGGCGCGCAAGAGTCGCTTCGCCGCCCGCGACGAGCTGTTCAAGCTGAAGGCGACCGGCTAGGAGCGCCGTCTCGTCCAGATCGCCGCGCGGCGGGTCTGTCGTCGCCCAGGTCGGGCTGCCGCTGCTCGTGGCCGAGGCGGCGTCCTACGCGATCCAACGCCTCCTGCACGAGTCGCGGTTGTGGCCGCCTGCGGCTGCCGTTCGCGTGGTCTCGCGCGCCGCGAGGACATGACTTCGCGGATAGGCACGATCAGAGAGGGTCGCAGGCCGGGGAGGGAGTCGTTCGGTCGGCGCGATCGCTGATGGTTTTTCTCTGCGAATCTCGCGTCCGATCGAGTAGAATCGAAGCCTGGATCGGGCGGCGCAGGGGACGGGAAGACGGACGCCGGACCGCAGCAGCAGAGGAGTCCGGGATGTTCGGGAGCCCGAGGACGGGGGCCGTGCGTCGGCTCACGGCCGTGATCCTATGGGGAGTCTGCGCGTGGAGCTGGCCCGGGACGGCGAGCGCCGTCCCGTGGACGCGGGTGCTGGGATCGGGTGACCTCGCGCCGGGCTTCGAGCACGGGACGCAGGTCGACGTCATTGGTGGAGTTGCGCCTCGCGTTGCGGACGACGGCGAGGTGATCTTCACCGCAAATACGGGCGTAGGGTTTCCCTTCTTCACGGTCCTGTATCGGCGTTCTGCTGCGGGTTCGTTCGAACGGGTCGAACTGGCGTCGCCCGTCCTGTTCGGCGGCAACGCGTTCGCCCAGTTCACCGGACTGGAGAGCAACGGACGCGGGGACGCGCTGGTGTTCGGGCTGCGGCCGTCGGCTCCGATTCCGTGTGGGGATGCCGGCATCGAGTCGCAGCGAGAGGTCGCCGTCGTCTACGAACGCGACGGCGGGGATCGCGTCGTGGCGGAGACCTTTCTGCCCGTGCCAGGAGAAGACCGGGAGTGGGCCGATCGAATCGGACTCTGCATTCCCGGCTTGCAACGGCCCTCGCTTTGCGACCGCCTCCCCTTCAGCCCCCGTCCGCTGCTCGGAGAGACGGGGGGCGTCACGCTGACGGCCGATACCGCAACCGACGCCTGCACTGCACTGCCCACAGTCAGTGTGTTCGCCCCGGACGGAGCCGCTGGCGAGCAGCTCGCAGTGTTGGCGGGGGACCCGGCGCCTGGCGCGCCGGAGGATGTCGCTTTCACATCGCGCTTCGACTGGGTGCGCGGCTCGCTCAACGCGAGTGGGCAGCTCGCGATTCGCGCCACGCTCGATGACGGGAGCGACGCGCTGTACCGGTGGGACCCGGGACTCGGGCTCATGCTGCTCGCTCGCACCGGGGAGCCGTCCGCGACCGCCGGGGACGCCGTCTTCCTGAACCTGGGCGTCGCAGCGCTCGACGCGGATGGCGTGCCGGCATTCTTCGCAGCCGATGCCTCGGCGCCTGCCGGGCCCATCGGCCCGGTCGGAGCGCCGCCGCCGCCGAACGGGTTGTGGGCAGCCGATGGAGAGGGCGGCGTGCGGCTGCTCGCGTCCGTGGGCGCCGAAGCTCCGGGTGCGCCGGAGGGCAGCGTGTTCGCACCCTTCGACGGCCCGCCGATGCTGTCTCCGGCCCTCCGCCCCGTCGTTCCGCCGCCCTTCGTCGACGCCGGCGGCGAGGTCGCCGTGCTGCTTCCGATCGACGTGCCGAGCCTCGGCGTCGTGCCCGCCGTCTTCGGCCCCGACGAGGACGGGGACTTCACGATGCGGATGCTCGGGTTCGGCCCTGCCCCGGCTGCCCCGGGCATGCAGCTCGATTCCCTCGAAGTCCTCGGTTTCAGCGACGACCGCAAGATCCTGGTCCGCGCGCGCATTCATTCCGACGGACAGCCCGAGCAGGCGGAGTTCGCCTGGTATCTGCTCGAACCGACCGGCGCTGCACGTCTGCTGCTGCGCGGGTCCGATCCGCTCGAACTCGTTCCCGGGGAGTTCGCGCCCGCGGAAGCTCTGTCCCTGCACGCGAACGCGGATCTCTCCGCCTTCGCGCTGCTCGCGACCCGCATCGATCTGCAGATGGTGAGCGCGCTGTTCGTCACGCAGGTTCCGGAGTCCGGCAGTCTCGCCGCTACCGCCGTGGCGGTCGCGGCGCTCGGATGGGTCGCTCGCCGGCGGAGGCCGGTCCGGCGTCCGTCTCGAGCGAGCGGGTCGCTACGATCCGCTGCCCCCCGTTGATGCCCCCATCGCCTCGAGCACGTTCGCGCGGGCGCCGAGCGTGTGGGCGATGCCGGAGAGCAGCGAGAACACGCGGCCGACCAGCACGAAGTCGCTCGGCACGCGGACGACGGGGTTCTGGCGGATCGACTCGAAGAGTTCGCTGGTCATCTCCTCGGTGAACTCGCCTTCGAAGCGGCCGGTCTCGCTGCGCGACATCATGCGCCGCGCGATCGCGACGAACGTCGTCGTGTCGCCGCTGCGCGTCTCGAAGCCGAGTTCCTGGAACGCGCGCACCATCGCGGATTCGTTCTGCGTCATCATCGAGAACATCAGCTCGAAGAGGCCGAGCCCGAAGCCGTCCGGAAGCTCCTTCGAGAGCCCGTAGTCGAGCACGACGATGCGGCCGTCCGGACGGACGAACAGATTGCCAGGGTGCGGATCCGCCTGGAAGAAGCCCGCGGCGAGGATCATCCGCGTGTAGATCCGCATCAGCTCCTGGACGACGTCGGCGGGGCGCAGACCGGCTGCTTCGATGCGCGCCTTCTCGGTGATCTTGATGCCGGTGACGAACTCCATCACGAGCACGCGCTGCGTCGACCACTCGCGATGGATGGTCGGCACGACGACGGTGCCGTCTTCGGCGAACAGCGCGCGCACGCGGTCGGCGCAGTCCGCCTCGCGCCGGAAGTCGAGCTCGAGCGCGAGGTGCTTGGTGAGTTCGGAGACCAGCGGCAGCAGCTCGAGCGGCTGCGGATCGAGCCGCTCGTAGACGGCGCACAGGCGCCGCATGTTGGCGAGGTCCGTCCGGACGATCGACTCGATGCGCGGGTACTGCACCTTCACCGCGACCTCGCGTCCGTCGAGCAGCACGGCGCGATGGACCTGCGCCAGCGACGCCGCCGCGACGGGCTCTGGCGAGAACTCGCGGAACACCGCGTCGAGCGGCTTGCCGAGCTCCGACTCGACCTGTGCGCGGATCTCGGCGAAGGGATGCGGCGGCACGGCATCGTGGCACTGTTTCAGCACGTCGATCATCGCCGGCGGGAAGATGTCCGCGCGCGTCGCGACGACCTGGCAGAACTTGATCGAGACGCCGCGCAGCGCGAGCGCCGTGTGCAGCAGCAGGCGCGCGGCGCGGCGGTGCGTGGCGGTGTCGTCGGCGGGTTGCGGGCGTCCGAGCAGCCGGCGCAGCCCGGCCGGCACCTTGTACAGCAGGTAGACGGCGGCCGCGGTGGCGGCGATCCGGACGCTCCGCCCGACGCGGGCGAACCCGTTCACACGGCGTCTGCTGCAGCGGGCTCGAACCCCGTGCGTTCCGGCGCGGTCCACGGCGTTTCGAGCGCGTCGAAGCGCTCGAGCAGGCCCGCGGGGTTGGCATGGACCTTCATCGCGTCGACGAGGCTCTGGCGGATGTCGCTGCGCTGCTCGTCGCGGCGTTCGCGCGTGAGCCCGCGCAGCGTGCGGTGGAGCAGGCCGTGCACGACGTCGCGGCCGGCGACGAGGCTGCCGTCGACGGCGCGCAGCTGGCGGGCCGCCAGCTCCGACAGCGCAGTCCGCAGGTACTCGACGTGCGGGTGCTCATCGGCGCGGATGTGGGACACCAGCCGACCGGCGCGCGCGGGATCCGCCGACACCTCGGGATCCGAGAGCAGCGCCTCGCCCCAGTCGAAGACGCCCATCGCGAACACCTCGACGGCGAGCACCTGCGCCATCGTCGCGAGCACGTTCTCGAGATCTTCGTCGAGCTGCGGGAAGGCGCGCTTTCGTTCGCGGCGCCGGCCCGGCCCCTGGCCCATCAGCCGCAGCAGCACGTCGGCGGGCACCTTCGGCTTCTCGAGCGCGACGTCGCGCGCCGCCTCCCACATCTGTTTGTGTCCGCCCTCGTCGCGGTAGCCGGCCTCGTCGCGCGCGTGTGCCTCGAACAGGCCGCCGGTGAGGTGCGCCAGGGTCGTGCCGTCGATCGGCTCGACGACCTGCGCGCGCAGGTCCGGCACGCGCACGTCCCGGATGATCGCGCCGAAGCCCTCGACGATGGCGACGATCGTGAGCCGCCGCACGACCGGGTCGCGCACGCCCTCTTGCAGCAGCAGCCTCGCCTGCGCGACGTTCGGGTACTGCGGCGGCATCAGCGCCGTGTCGATCGCGAGCAGCTCGTGGCCTTCGCGGGCGAGCTGCGCCTGCCAGGCGCGGATGGCGGGCGTGCGGTGGATCGTGCGCGGGGACCGGTAGCTTCCGTCGTCCGTGTAGCCGCCGTGGCAGCGCACGCCGCCGGCGATCAGCGGCTCGCGGTAGGCGCCGCTGTCGAGCAGTTGCTCCGGGGTGTAGGTCAACGGAAGGTCGGGGGCGGAGGTCATCGGAGGCGTCCTCGGGCGCAGGCGGAAACGGCGACCCGCGGGCCGAGGCTAGCCTGATTCCGAAGAGCCGTCCGGCCGATGCAGGGCGAGGCGTTCAGCGGTGGTCGTCGGCTCCGTCTTCCGGATCCGCTTCGGCGACCTCGGGGGCGGCCTCGCGCATCGCCCGGGCCGCGACGCGCGTGATGACGACAGTGACGGCCAGCGTCGCGAGGAAGCCGATGCCGTAGAAGACCCAGCGGAGCGTCTCGGCCTCGCCGCCTTCCGGTGCGTCGCCCGCGGCGACCTTCGCCACCGTTCCGGCGAGCGCGCCGAGATAGACGTACAACACCGTGCCGGGAAGCATCCCGATCCAGCTCGCCAGCACGTAGTGATGCAGCTTCACCTTCGTGATGCCGTACATGTATCCGAGCATGTTGTACGGAAACATCGGCGACAGCCGCGTCAGCAGCACGATCTTGAAGCCCTGCTCGCCGACGGCGGCATCGAGGGCCGCGAACTTCGCGTTGCCGGCGACCTTCGCCGCGACCCAGTCCCGGGCGAAGAAGCGTCCGACCAGGAACGCCGCCGTCGAGCCGAGCGTCGAACCGAGCGACACCGCGATGGTGCCGACGACGACGCCGAACAGCGCGCCCGCTCCCAGCGTGAGCAGCGAACCCGGGACGAACAGGACGGTGGCGGGGACGTAGGCGGCTCCCACCAGGAGGGGGCCCCACGCGCCGAGACCTTCCACCCACTCGAGGAAGTCCGTGAGAATCTCGCGGATCGGGAGTGTCACCGCAGCCGCGGCCGCAGCGGCGAGCAGTCCGACGATGAGGGCGATGCGGCTCTTGCTCATGCTTCCTCCGACTCTGCAGAAACGCGCCCGGAGTGTACCTTCGTCGCGAGCGAATCGTTCCGTCGGTCGTTGCGTCCAAGAGATCTGATGCGTCAGAGGGGAATCCGTGACGTCGAGAAGACGGGGTGACACCAGGGACGAGATCACGACGCTCGCGATCGACATCGGGGGCTCGGGCTTGAAGGCCACGGTGCTCGATCGTGACGGATCGATGCTGGTGGATCGCGTCCGCGTCGACACGCCCGATCCGGCAGCGCCGGAGGGGCTCGTCGATGCACTCGTCGCGTTGGTCGAGCCGCTGCCTCCCTTCGATCGGGTCTCCGTCGGGTTTCCCGGCGTCGTCCGCGACGGTGTCGTCATCACGGCGCCGAACCTCGGGACGGACCACTGGGAGCGGTTTCCGCTCGCGGACACGCTGCGGGAGCGGCTCGGCGATCGACCGACGCGTGTGCTCAACGATGCCGATGTCCAGGGCTACGGCGCGATCTGCGGCTCCGGGCTCGAGCTCGTGCTCACGCTCGGGACGGGTCTCGGATCCGCGCTGTTTCGCGACGGCGAGCTGTTGCCGCACATGGAGTTTGCGCAGTTCCCGTTCCGGAAGAGGAAGACACTCGACGACTACGTCGGGGACGCTGCGCTCGAGAGGATCGGTGACAAGAAGTGGAACAAGAGGGTCGTGAAGACGATCGATGCCTTCCGCGTGTTGCTGCACTTCGACACGCTCTACCTCGGCGGCGGCAACGCGCGAAAGCTCTCGATCCGGCTGCCCCAGGACGTGAAGGTCGTGTCGAACGACATGGGCCTCACCGGCGGCATCCGGCTCTGGGGCTCTCCAGCGCGACGAGGAGGAGAATCATGGAACTCGGAATGATCGGTCTCGGACGAATGGGCGCCAACATGGCGGAACGGCTCGTCCGGGCCGGGCACCGCGTCGTGGGCTTCGACCCCGACGCCGACGCCCGCGAGGCTGCCGCCGGCAAGGGGATCGAAGCGACCGACTCGCTGCAAGCGCTCGTCGGATCGCTCCGCACACCGCGTGCCCTGTGGATGATGGTTCCCGCCGGCGACATCGTCGACGCGACGATCGTCGATCTGCGGGAACGGCTGGAGCGGGACGACGTCTTGCTCGACGGCGGCAACTCGAATTACAAGGACACCGTTCGGCGAAGTGAGCAGCTCGCCGAGCAGGGTCTGCACTACGTCGACTGCGGTACCAGCGGCGGTGTCTGGGGTCTCGCCGAGGGGTACAGCCTGATGATCGGCGGCGAGGAGTCCGTGGTCGAGCGGCTCCGGCCGATCTTCGAGGCGCTGGCGCCGGCAAAGGACAGAGGCTGGGGTCGCGTCGGCACCAGCGGCGCGGGTCACTTCACGAAGATGGTCCACAACGGCATCGAGTACGGACTCATGCAGGCTTACGCCGAAGGCTTCGCGATCCTGCAGCAGAAGACGGAGTTCGCGCTGGACCTGCACCAGGTGGCGGAGGTCTGGCGATTCGGCAGCGTGGTGCGCTCCTGGCTGCTGGACCTCACGGCGAACGCGCTCGAGGAGAACCCGAGCCTCGAGGGCATCGCCCCGTACGTGCAGGACTCCGGCGAAGGCCGCTGGACCGTCGCCGAGGCGATCGACCTCGACGTCTCCGCGCCGGTCATCACGCTCGCGCTGCTCGAGCGCCTGCGTTCGCGGGAGGACGATTCGTTCGCCGACAAGCTGCTCGCGGCGATGCGCAACCAGTTCGGCGGGCACGCGATCAAGAAGAGCTGATCTCCGCTTCCGCGCCGCCTCGTGGAGTCGGAGTCGTGACCCCCCGGGGTGTGGAGCCTTCGCAAACGTCGGATCGGGGCGGTCGCGGGCCGAACGCGGTCCTTGCGGAGTGTGAGCGTTGCGAAGCGCTGTGACATGCGAACGAGAGCACGCTCCCGGTATGAGCGTTACACTGTTCTCCGTCGAATCGTACAAGGAGAAAAGTCATGACGAGTGGAAAGTCCGATGAAGCCAAGGGACGCATAAAGGAAGCTGCGGGGGTTCTGACCGACAATGACAAGCTGAAGCGGGAAGGAAAGGCCGATCAGGTTGCGGGGAAGGTGAAGCAGAAGGCGCAGAAGGTCGTCGACAAGGTGAAGGACGCGCTCAGCTGACGGTCCACCGGGATCGATCCCCGAACGTCGCCCCCCCATGGACGGATGAAGGAGGAGCACGATGCTCGAAACCATCGCGGTCATCTTGATCGTCCTGTGGCTACTCGGTCTGGTTTCTTCCTATACGATGGGCGGATTCGTTCACGTCCTGCTGGTGATTGCGGTCGTCGTGATCCTGCTTCGTGTTCTGCAAGGTCGAAAGCCCTTGGGATGAGCGCACGCAAGATCGCTGCGATGGCGCTGATCGCAGCCGGCATCCTGGGACTGGTGTACGGCGGCTTCAGCTACACGAAGGAGACCCACGAGGCGAAGATCGGCCCGTTCGAACTGTCGGTGGCGGACAAGGAGACGATCAACGTCCCCGTCTGGGCGGGTGTCGGCGCCATCGTGGCGGGAGGGCTTCTGCTGCTGCTGCCGGGCAAGCGTTAGCCGGCAGACGGCAAGGAGACGAGCATGAGGCGGATTGCGGTTGCGGTCGGATGCGCGCTTGCGTTGGCACTCCCCGCGTGTGGCGGGCACGAAGACGCGCAGGAGACGGCGAGAGAGGCCAGGGAGGCCACCGAGGTCACGGTCGAGAGCGCGCGGCCGCCGGGCGCTGCGACCGACGAGCCGGCCGGCGAACACACCCAGGCCACGGTCGAGAGCGCGGAGACCAGCGAACCGCCTGCGGAAGAGTGAGGAAGCGCGCTTCGTGGAGGCTCCTCCCTCACGCAGCGGCGGCGCAGACGAGCAGCAGCGGGAAGGCCGGGAGACACGCCGGGGGAGACGCTCTACTGTGACGGCGAATGGGCCGCACGCACCACATCTACCTGGTCCCAGGCTTCCTCGGATTCGCCAACCTCGGGCGGATCACCTACTTCGGGCACGTGGGCCGGGTTCTCAGCGAACGTCTCTCCGCATCGGGGTTCGAGCCGCACATCCACGTCGTCCGGACGTCGCCGACCGCTTCTCTTCCAACACGCGCGGCGCGGGTGGCGGAGGTCATCGATGCAACGGCCCCGCGCGGAGGCGCTCCGCTCCATCTGATCGGCCACTCGAGCGGCGGGCTCGACGTGCGCCTGCTGACGGCGCCGGGCGTCGGGCTCCCGACGGCGCTCGACGTCGAGCGGATCGCGGCTCGCGTTCGGACGGTCGTCACGGTCTCGACGCCTCACCACGGAACCCCGCTCGCGTCGCTCTTCACGAGCCTGCGAGGGCAGCAGCTGCTGCAGCTCCTCTCGCTCAACACCGTCTACGTGCTGAACTTCGGGCACCTGCCTCTGGCCGCAGCGCTCTGGATGGGAAGTCTCCTCGTGCGTTTCGGCGGTCTCGTCGCGAACAGCAATCTGCTGGACGAGCTGTTCGGACGACTCCTCGAGGACTTCACGCCGAGACGCCGCCGAGCCGTGCGGGAGCTGTTGACCGATGTGGTCCGCGACCAGGCGCTGATGCTCCAGCTGACGCCCGAGGCGATGGAGGTCTTCAATGCGTCCGTCCTGCAGCGTCCCGGCATCCGCTACGGCGCGGTCGTCGGGCAGGCGGCGCGTCCGACCCTCCGCTCGACGTTCGCCGTCGGGCTCGATCCGGCGGCGCAGGTGACGCACGCGCTCTTCAGCACGCTCTACCGTGTCATCGCGGCGGCGCCGCGGCGCGTGTCGCCGGAGCCCGCTCCCGACATCGCACGCGCACTGCGGCGCGCCTTTGACGATCCGCCGTCCGCCAGCGCGAGCGATGGCATCGTGCCGACTCTCTCCCAGGCCTGGGGGCACGTCATCCACGCGACAACCGGCGACCACCTCGACGTCCTCGGTCATTTCCGGGATGCGGCGCACGAACCTCCGCACGTCGACTGGCTCGTTTCAGGGAGCGGATTCGACCGTCGGCGATTCGACGCGCTCTGGTCCGACGTGGTGCGCTTCCTGGTGGGTGGCACCCACCGCCAGCCGAAGCGCCGGCGAACGGATGGGCGACGTCGTCCACGGGGATGACCCCGCCGGCCTCCGCCCTACTGGGATCTGTGGATTGCGGCGTGCGGGCGCCCGTGAGACCCTGCTTCCTCGCCGGCGTGGATGCATCCGCGTCCGGGGGTAGCGCGGCCGCGCGCTGCGTTCGCGATGAAGGTCACCAGGAGAAAGAGCATGCCTCTCGTCAACATCGTCATCGCTCTCATCGTCGTCGGCGTCTTGCTGTGGCTCGTCAACAACTACATCCCGATGGACGGGAAGATCAAGAACATCCTCAATATCGTCGTCGTGATCGCCGTGGTGCTCTGGCTCCTGTCCGCGTTCGGCGTGCTGGGACCGCTGTCTTCGTACCGCGTGGGCGGATGAGCGAGAGGTCGGGTCTCGGCTCAGCAGAACACGATCAGCAGGATGATCCCCGGAATGATGAAGAAGATGAAGCCGAGCACGATCGCGATGATCTCCGTCGTGGTGTAGTGGCAGCGGCCGCTATTCCCGCCGACAGAGACGCCACCGCCCGCGAGTCGAACGAGCCCTTCGAACTCGCGCGCGGCCTCGGCAGGAGTCTGCGCCTCCGCGACGCGACCCTCGTAGCCGAGCAGCTTGCCGTGTGCGTCGCGTAGGCTCCCACTCCACGGTGCGAGCCGCTGCGCGACGCCGAGCGCACGGCGCGCCAGGTGGCTCGGACGGGTCGCCAGCGCGCGCGCTTCCTCGGCGCTGGTCGCGGCTGCGACGAGATCGCGGTAGCGCTGCAGCTCGGCGACGTCGATCTCGCAGGCGCAATCCGGCACACCGAGCGCGCCGAGCACTCGTTCGGCGGCCGCCGGCGCCGGCTCGTCCGCGGGCGGAATCGCGGCGCGCGCAGGCGCGCTCGAGAGCGTGAGAGACGCCAGCGCCAGGACGGCGATGAGGCCTCGACGCGAACTCACCCATTCCAACGTCGTCCGGAATCGAGTTGCCATGGTTCACTCCTTCGCTGCTTCCAGCTGCGGGGAAAGGCCGGGGTCGAGTGGGCCTGACGGCTCGGGAGACAGCCCTACAGCCGGCCCAGCAAGAACAGGATGACCAGGATCAGGAGCACCGTGCCGAGAATCCCGCTCGGCGCGTAGCCCCATTGTCGGCTGTGCGACCACGTCGGCACGGCGCCGATCACGATCAGGACCAGGAGGATGATTGCGATCGATCCCAGGCTCATGGAACGCTCCTACGATCGGAAGCCTCGTGGCTCCGGATCTTCGATGTGACGGGTCGCGATCAGACGATCGGCGGTCGCCCGGAGTCGCCTCAGTTCTTCGAGTTCGTTGTGTTCCCCGACGAGGAGGTCGAGGTTGCTCTCGAGGGTCTGGACCAGAATGCGCTCGAAAGTCGAGCGATCATCGACACGCTGGGCCACGTAGAACGCTGCGCGGCCGGAACAGCGCTCGAATCGCTCCGCAAGCGAGCCCCACGTCGGCGCCGCGGACTCCGCGGGGTGACCGAGCGGAACGTCGATCCACCAGGTCATCGTCGCTCCCGACCCATCGAAAGCAGGATCGCACGGGCGAGCCGGCGAGGAACATCCCCGGATGCCAGTAGATCACGCGACGGAACCAGGGGAGATTCGGGGGGATCGGCTGCCAGACGGACCGACGCTTGTACAAACGAGGGAGATCCCGCCGGCATCATGGGGCCTGCCTGGGTCTCTTCGTGCGCCAGAGCCGGCGCAAGGAAGCGGCACGCGCGTTGCAATGAATTCTTGCGACGCAGCCTGCGCGGACGACGAAACCTCACTTGTAGGGCGCGATCTCCTGAGATCCGAGGATTCCGATCGCACGCCTGCGGGTGCACTCTACCTGCATGCAGACCTCCACTCTTCGCAAACTCGGCTCCCCTGTCCGCACGTTCCCCTCTCCCGCACGGGATCTCGCCCGACCCCACGAACGCGGGAGGTTCGAGGGCATCATCGGTCGCTCGAGCGCGATGCTCGCGTTGTACGAGCTGATCGAGTGCGTCGCGGCGACGGCTGCCCCCGTGCTGATCACCGGCGAGAGCGGAACGGGCAAGGAGCTCGTCGCCGAGGCGATCCATGGAATCAGCTCGCGCAGCCGCGCCGTCTTCCTCCCGGTGAACTGCGGCGCGGTGTCGTCGAGCTTGTTCGAGAGCGAACTCTTCGGCCACGAGCGGGGCAGCTTCACCGGCGCGGACCGCCGGCGCATCGGCTACTTCGAGCGGGCTTCCGGCGGAACCCTGCTGCTCGACGAGGTGACGGAGATGTCGCCGGAGCTGCAGGCGAAGCTGCTGCGGGTTCTCGAAACCGGAGCGCTGCTGCGCGTCGGCAGCAGCGAGCCCGTCCAGCTCGACCTTCGGATCGTTGCGACCACCAACCGGGATCCCCGGCAGGCGGTGGAGGAAGGACGACTCCGGGAGGATCTCTTCTACCGCCTGAACGTCTTCCCGATCGAGATGCCTCCTCTCCGCAACCGCGGGGACGACATCTCCCTGCTCGCACAGCACTTCCTGGCGGAGTTGAACCGCCAGACAGGCTCGAACAAGTGCTGGGGGAACGGTGCGCTCGAGCGGCTGAACGAGATGCCCTGGCCGGGGAACGTGCGAGAGCTCCGAAGCGCCGTGCAGCGAGCCTTCATTCTCGGCGATGTCGAGCTGCAGCCCGAGACCTTCTGCGCGCCGAGCGCCGCGGCGCGGAACGGAAGAACCCCGCCGGTCGTCGCCCGGGCGGCGGTGGGGAGCTCCATCGCCATGGCGGAACAGGAGCTGATCCTCGCCACGCTCGAACGGCTGGGCGGCAGAAAGCCGGAGGCGGCCAAGCTCCTGGGGATCAGTCTCAAGACACTCTATAACCGGATCAATGTGTATCGGGCGCGTGGTGTCGTGCAGGGCGAGTAGGCGCCCTGGATCGCTAGCAGGCTGCGGAAAAACTCTCCCGTCGCCGGGCACCGATCTCTGGGCCGCTCGCTGCGTTGCGAAAGCTCGCCGTAACGCCGCTATGGCTGCGCTTTCGCGCCTTGCGAGCGGCCCAGATCTCGGCACCCGGCTCGGTCCGGCGTTTTTCCGCAGCCTGCTAGTCTTCGACCGACGTCAGACCCTCGCGAATCGCGTACTTGGTCAGATCCGCCACGTTGTGGATGCCCAGCTTGCGCACGATGTTGCGCCGGTGGGTCTCGATCGTGGTCGTTGCGACGAAGAGCCGCCTGCCGATCTGCGGAGAGGACAGCCCTTCGGCGAGCAGTTGCAAGACCTCCCGCTCGCGCGGAGAGAGCGAGCCGCCGGCGGAATCGGCGCCATCGCGGTCCGAGCCACCGATCACCGACTGGGTGACATCGGGGCAGAGGTAGCTCTTGCCCTGGCGCGCCGCCTCGATCGCCCTGCGCAGATCGTCGAAGGCGTTGGCCTTGAGGACGTAGCCGCACGCGCCGGCATCCAGAATGGCGCTCACGTAGCGGCGGTCCGAGTGGCTCGACAGGGCGAGCACCTTGATGCCAGGACAGGCGGCGTGGATCTGACGCGTCGCCTCGATCCCGTTCATGTCCTTCATGGCGACGTCCATCACCACGACGTCGGGGGACAACGTGCACGCGAGCTGCACGGCCGTCCGTCCGTTGTCCGCCTCGCCGACGATCTCGATGTCCTGCTCGCGTTCGAGGATGGCCCGCAGGCCCTCTCGCATCAGCTCGTGATCGTCGACCAGCAAGAGACGAATCGTCATGACGGAACTCCTTCGCCGACCGCGCACGGGAGACTGACGACGACGCGGCTTCCGACGCCGTCGGGCCCGGGTCCGATGGCGAGCGTGCCGCCGAGTCCCAGGAGACGCTCGCGGAGTGCCAGCAGCCCGAACCCGCCCGGTCTGGCTTTGCGCCCGAAGGTGCTCTGACTGGCATCGCGACCGAAGCCGACCCCGCTGTCCTCGACGGCGACGCGCATCTGGACGCCGTCGCGCCAGAGCCGCACGCGAGCCGTGCCGACCCCGGCGTGCTTCGTCACGTTGATGAGGAGTTCGCGGATCGCTCGGAACAGCGTGACGCGCGTGACCTCGTTCAGCGACAGCTCCGGACTCTCCTCGACCGTCACGGCGAGGCCGAAGCTCCGCTCGATATCTTCGGCCAGCCATCGCGTGGCAGCCACGAGCCCGACGTCGTCGAGCAGCGGGGGGCTCAGCTGGAAGCTCAGGGAGTTGATCCGGTTGCGCGCCTCCACGAGGAGCTCCGACAACTCGGCGAACGAGTGGCTCCAATCGCCCGTGACGGAGCATTCGAGCGCGCGCAGCTTGATCGACACCAGCGAAAGCAGCTGCCCCACGGAATCGTGGAGGTCGGCAGCCAACTTGCTGCGCTCTTGCTGCTCGACGAGCGATCCCGCTGCGGCGGCTTCCCGCAAGGCGCGCTCGACGCCGCGAAGCTCGGTGAGATCGAGCACGCCGAGATTGATCCGACCGGCGGCGTCCGGTTGCCCCGAGGCGGTCAGCGCGACGTCGCGCGTGCTGTCGTCGTCGAGCAGGAGAGCGAGCTCGAGGCTCCGCCGTTCGCCGCCGTCCGCGAGGGCACGGCGCGCGAAGTGCCAGCGGTCCTGGTGCCCTGCCGCGACGAAGCTCGAGAGTTTTCGTCCGAGCACCTGCGCGCGCGGAAGTCGCAACAGCTCGGCCGCCGAGAGGTTCGCCGTCACGATCACGCCTTCGGGATCGAGCGTCAGATACCCGATCGGCGCCGACTCGTAGAGCTGCCGGTAGCGCTCGCGCGAGGACTCCGCCTCGAGCTGTGCCTCCTCGAGTTCCCGGTTCTGGATCTCCAGCTCGATCCGGTGGACCTCCAGCTCGTGGACGAAGCGACGGATCTCGTCCGGCGTCAGCTTCTCGAGGTCGACGGCCGCCCCGCCCGCCAGCTTGCTCTCGGCGAGCTCCCGGATCGATCGAGTCCGTCGCGGCTTGCGCGTCGTTTCGCTCATGCGTCCCCATCCTCCCCGCTCGCCGCCGGACCCGCGTCCTGGATGCCGAGCACGATCAGGACCGGCTTCTCCTCGCCCTCGATCGAGACCGGACGGCCGCTCACGACCATACGCCTTCGCCCGAGCTGCGGGAACTCGTGGACGATCTCGATCTCCTCGAACGGAGACCCGTCGCGCAGGGTCGCTTCGAGAAGGCCCTGGAGTCGCGGGATCTTCCACTGATGATTGCCCAGCTCGCCGACGAGCTGCCCCTCGGTCTCCGCGGGCTCCACGTGAAACGCGCCGTAGAAGGAGCGGTTGGCGCGCACCACCCGGAGGGCGGGATCCAGGACGAGCAGCGGCTCGCGTACGGCATCGACGATGCTCTCGGCCAGGAAGCTCGCTGCCTGGACGCGCTCCGCGCGCTTGGTCGCGGTGATGTCGATGAAGGTCACCACCAGCCCTTCCACGGCATTGCGCGTGGTGCGATAGGGCCGGATCCGCACCGTGTACCAGATCCCGCCGGGCGCCGGGGCCTGCTTCTCCATCGAGTGGAGGCTCGCCAGCACGCTCTCGGCGTCGGACAGGAGGTCGGGATAGTCGAGAAGAGTCGCGAGGTCGGCCAGCGGGCGACCCACGTCCGTGTCGATGAGCCGCGCCACGCTGCGGGCCTGGGGAGTGAAACGCTTCACCCGAAGCTGGTCGTCGAGAAAGATCGTCGCGATCTCGAGGTTGCTCATCAGGTTCAGGAGATCGTCGTTCGCCTGCTCGAGCCTCCGGAGCTTCTCCGCGAGTTCGGCGTTGACGGTCTGGAGCTCCTCGTTCAGGGACTGCGTCTCCTCCTTGGAGGTCTGGAGCTCCTCGTTGCTGCTCTGGAGCTCCTCGTTCGCGGACTGCGCTTCTTCGTTCGCCGAGGCGAGTTCCTCGTTGGCGGCCTGGAGATCGGTGATGCTGCCCCGCAGGTCCTGCCGCATGTGATCGAGCTCTTCTTCGAGTCTCGCTCGCTTCGGCTTGCTTGCCTTGGACGATGACGTGCGCGTGCGGGAGCTCCCGCCCGGAGATGCGATCGGCTCGAACGAGACGAGCAGCAGGGGACTCGGCAGACGGCGATCGTCGATCCGTGACACCGTCAGGCGCAGATCCCGCAGACCCTCCTCGGTCCTCGTGCGGACCTCCTTCTCGACCGACCTGGCGCCGCTCTTCGCGATGGCGCGCAGGGCGGCCGTGAGCGGCGCCCGCAAACCGTCGCGCGCCATCTCGAGTACGTTCAGGTTGGCGCGGCCGGGGGGCAACTCGAGATAGGGCCCGACGCGACCGTGGGTCTGCCGGATCCGACCCGCGAGATCGACGACGACGGCCGGCGGTCCGAAGCGCTCGGCGAGACACGTCCGCAGGGTCTCCGTCAGGTCGATCTCGCGTTCCCCGGCGAGCGAAGTCACGGCGCCGGGGGCCGTCGCGGTCCGATGGGACGCCCAGCGCAGGGCCGGCCGCGCCGCGCCGGCGTCGCTGCGTCGGTAGAGCCTCCAGCGCCTGTCGAGCGTCGAGAAGAGTTTCGCGGGTCCGCCGACATGCTCGCTGGCGCCGAGCAGCAGGACACCTTCTGGATTCAGGCTGTAGTGGAAGACGGACAGGAGATCCTGCTGTGCGCTCGGAACGAGGTAGATCAGGAGGTTCCGGCAAGAGATCAGATCGATTCTCGTGAACGGGGGATCGTGAAGGACGTCCTGCACCGCGAACACGATGCGGTCCCGCAGTTCCTTCCTGGCACGGTAGCCGTGCTCGTCTTCGACGAAGAACCGAGCCAGGCGCCGCTTCCCGATCACCTCTGCGATCGCCTTCGGGTAGCGTCCGGCGCGGGCGGTCTCGATCACGGAGGGGTCGAGGTCCGTCGCGAAGACCTGGATGTCGAGGTGCTCGCCGCGCGCCTCCAGCGTTTCGAGCAGCACGATGGCGATCGAATAGGCCTCCTCTCCCGTCGCGCATCCCGGCACCCAGGCGCGCAGTCGAGAAGCGCCGGCTCGTGCGGCGAGGAGCGGCGGGAGGGCGACCTCGGCGAGTGCTTCGAAGGCTTCCGGATCCCGGAAGAACGCGCTGACGGAGATCAGCCAGTCCCGCCACAGCGCGTCGATCTCCGCGTGGTTCGTCTCGAGGAAGCGCAGATAGTCTGCACTGCGCGCGATGCGATGAAGATCCATCCTGCGCTCGACGCGGCGGACCAACGTATCGCGCTTGTACGAGCCGAAGTCGTGGCCTCCGCGCACGCGGATCAGCGTGAGGATGCGCTTCATCGCGTCGGGCGAGATCTCGGGAGATTCACCGTCGTTCCCCGGCGCCCGGACGGACCGGGCGTACGCGACCAACCGTTCGGGCATTTCGCCGACGGGAAGCACGAAGTCGGTGGCTCCCGCAGCGATCGCGCTGGCCGGCATGTCGCGAAACTCGGCCGTCTCGGGGTCCTGCGCCAGACACAAGCCAGATTCAGCGCGGATCGCCGTGAGCCCGAGCGTGCCGTCTCTCGCGGTTCCAGAGAGGATGATTCCGACGGCGCCATGTGCCCGGTCCCGTGCGAGCGCGCGGAAGAACGAGTCGATCGGCAGCGAATGGCGGCCCGGATCGCCGATCGGGGCGATCGAAAACACGCTATTGTGGAGTGACACCACGGAACCGCGCGGCGCCACGTAGATGTGATCCGGCAGGGCCTTCATCTCGTCCTCGATCTCGCGCACCGGCAGATCGGTGATCTTCTCGAGGATCTCCGGGAGCAGGCTCTGGCCGGTCGACGCCTGGTGACTCACCACGACGAACGCCATGCCGGACTGCGCGGGAAGCGCGCCGATCAGCTCGCGAAGCGGGGTGAGCGAGCCGGCAGACCCGCCGATGCCGACGATCGCGGTGGGGTCGTCCCGGACGGGGCCGGAAGCGGAGGGAGCAGAGAGGGCAGCAGGACCGCATAGCTCGGCGTGCTCGTTCGCATCGCTGTGCGTCGCAGCAGCCACGCGCTTGCGCGCTCGAGGTTTGCTCGACTTCGGCGGGCTCCGCGACCCCGTCTTTCTCGCCGTCATCGAATCATCTTATCAGACCGAGCGGACGTCCTTCATCTGGCAGCGGGCCCCAGCGGGAACCCCGAGCACTTCGATCCCCACCTTCTGCTCTTCGGATACTGGGATCCAGGGATGGTTGCTCTGGCGCGGCTCGTCACAATTCTCCGAGCCCGATTCCCCCCGGCCGATGCGCGGGTGGGTCCGAGGAGGCAGGAATGACCACAGCAGTCCCGCGCCAATCGGATCCGCGAGCGAGCCGAGCGAGAGCCGCCGTGCGCGCGATCTGGGGCAAACGGATTCTCTACGTCGACGATGACCCGTTTCTCCGGCGGGCGTCGAGCCGCCTGCTGCACGGTGCAGGCGCGATCTGCCTGCTCGCCGGCACGCACGAACGAGCGGTCGCGATCGTCGACGGCGAGCCGGATCTCGCGCTGGCGATTCTCGACTTCCAGATGCCCGACGGGGATGTCCACGCACTGGTGAAGCGGCTGCGAACCGTGCGCGCCGCGCTTCCTCTGATCGGGACCAGCGGTGCCGACCGCCGTCAGGCGTTTGCGGAGCGGGGCGTACCCGGCTTCCTCGAGAAGCCGTGGCAGCTCGACACACTCGTGCGAACCCTGAACTGGTGAACGTCCCCGCGTCCCCGCTTCCCCGAAAGAAGGCCCCCTCATGACGAAGAGCATCGACGAGCGCCAACGAGGTTCGACGGCGGCGAATGACCCCGAAGCCGGGTCGGGCGTGCTGGGCCCGGCCGCTCCGCCGGGGACCCGAGAGGAGTTCTCGGCCGCATTCGACCGCTGCTTTTCTCGCGTCCACGCGTACGTGAGCCGGCGCGTGGACGACCGAAAGAGTTGTCAGCGCATCGTCAGCGAGGTCCTGACCGAGAATCTCGACCTGCTCGCCGACCCGGGCGACGAAAGGCGCGAGTGCAGCCAACTGAAGGCGAGTGCGGATCGGCTGATCGGAATGGAGGCCGCGATCGCGTCCCCGCTGCTGCGCGCGCGATCGTAGAGGAGCGGCGGTGCCATTCCGCTCCTGCACCGGCGGCACGTGCGTGAAGGCAACGTGAATCGACTGAGGTCCCTGCTGCTTGGGCCGAGAAACGTCTCGCCGGAGCTCTTCCGCGAACCCGAAGCGCCGGTTCGCGCAGAGCTCTTCAGCGTCGAGCGACTCGAACAGCACGCCGCGAGTCTCGCCGAGGCGCAGCCGGTGGTGTCCGGGAAGGGACGCCCCCTCGCGGCGCGTGTGCGGGACAACGGCCGCGTCCTGCTCGCGTCGTATCGCGCGATCGTCGAGGCGGTCGGCGACGATCGCGCGATCACGCCGGCGGCGGAGTGGCTGGTCGACAACTTCCACATCGTCGAGGCGCAGATCCGGGCGATCCAGGAAGATCTCCCGAGCGGCTTCTACCGCCAGCTCCCCAAGCTCGAGTCCGGTCCGCTGGCGGGGTATCCGCGCGTCTTCGGCCTCGCGTGGGCGTTCGTTGCGCACAGCGACAGCCGCTTCGAACCGGAGCCCCTGCGGCGCTTCGTCAGCGCTTATCAGCGAGTGGACCCGCTCACCATCGGCGAGCTGTGGGCCGTCGCGATCACGCTGCGCATCGTGCTGGTCGAGAACGTGCGGAGAGCCGCCGAGCGCATCGTGATCGACCGCGAAGCGTGCGCGCAGGCCGATCGCGTGGCGGATCGATTGCTCGGCGCGGGCGACCGCGAGCCCGAGCCGCCGGCCTTCGTGTTGCAGCGCCTCGAGCAGACGCCTCTGTCGACAGCGTTTGCGGTGCAGCTCGTGCAGCGGCTGCGCGATCAGGATCCCGCTGTGACGCCTGCTCTGCAGTGGCTGGACGAGCGGTTGGCAGCGCAGGGAACGAGCGCCGACGAGATGGTGCGCGACGAGCATCACAGCCAGGGCGCGACGAACGTCACGGTCCGCAATGCGATCACGAGCATGCGCCTGCTGTCGGCCTTCGACTGGGCGGCGTTCTTCGAGAGCCTGAGCCTCGTCGACGCGACCCTCCGCGCCGGCAGCGACTTCGCCGAGATGGACTTCGCGACGCGGGATCGCTACCGCAACGCGATCGAAGAACTCGCGCGCTGGTCGAGAAAGCCGGAGCTCGAGATCGCGCGGCTCACGCTCGAGGCGAGTCGCCGCGCCGGCGGCAGGTCGGACTCCGACGGCGCGCCCCCGCCGCGCGAGCGGGATCCCGGCTTTCATCTGATCGCGAACGGTCGCCGGGCCTTCGAAGAGGAGCTGCGCTGTCGCATTCCGCTGGCGCGACGACTGACGCGCGTCGCGCCGCGAACGGGCATGGCGATCTACTCCGGGGCGATCACGGTGCTCGGTGCCGCGGTCCTCTCCTTGCCACTGCTCGCCGCTCTCCAGTACGGGGCTCCAGCGGCGACGATCGCGCTGTTGGCGCTGCTCGCCGCGATTCCAGCCGCCGATGCAGCGGTGGCGCTCGTCAACCACGGGATCACCCGATGGTTCGGCCCGGCCGCCCTGCCGGGGCTCGCGCTCCGCAGCGGCGTTCCGCGGGAACTTCGCACGATGGTGGTCGTTCCCACGCTGCTGACGACGCGCGCGGCGCTCGAGGAGCAGATCGAGCGTCTCGAGGTCCACTCGCTCGCGAGCCCGGACGGCGATCTGCGCTTCGCGCTGCTGTCCGATTGGGCCGACGCCGCGAGCGAGAGCGCACCGGGCGACGAAGAGCTCCTGGCCGCCGCCGCGAGCGGGATCGCGAGCCTGAACCGCCGCCACGGCCCGGCGCCGGACGGGGAGCGCTTCCTGCTGCTCCATCGCCGACGGCTCTGGAACGCCCGCGAAGGGATGTGGATGGGGTGGGAGCGCAAGCGGGGCAAGCTCCACGAGCTGAACCGCCTGCTCCGCGGCGCCGCCGACACCAGCTTCGTCGCGGTCGCCGGCCGCCCACCCGCGGTGCCGGCGGACGTCCGCTACGTCATCACCCTCGACGCCGACACGCGCCTGCCGCGGGAGGCCGCCCAGCGGCTCGTCGGAAAGATCGCCCATCCCCTCAACCGGGCACGATTCGATGCGCGCAGCGGCCGCGTGGTGGGAGGATACGCGGTGCTGCAGCCGCGCGTCACGCCGTCGCTGCCGACGGGACGCGAGGGATCGATCTTCCAGCGCGTCTTCTCCGGACCCGGCGGCATCGACCCGTACGCGGCTGCCGTCTCGGACGTCTACCAGGATCTCTTCGCCGAAGGTTCGTACAGCGGCAAGGGGATCTACGACGTCGACGCCTTCGAGGCCGCCCTCGCCGGACGGATTCCGGAGAATACGCTGCTCAGCCACGATCTCCTCGAGGGCACCTTCGCGCGAGCGGGCCTGGTCTCCGACCTCGAGGTCGTCGAGGAGTTCCCGTCTCGATACGACGTCGCGGCCGCGCGGCAGCACCGCTGGGCGCGCGGAGACTGGCAGCTGCTTCCGTGGATCTTCGGGCGCGGACGGGCGGCGCGCGGCGACCGCGCCCGCAACCGGATCCCGCCGCTCGGTCGCTTGAAGATGTTCGACAACCTACGCCGTACGCTGTCGGCGCCAGCGGCGTTCCTGACGTTGTGCGCGGGCTTCCTGCTGCCCGCGCTGCCCGCGGGTTGGCTGGCCCTCTGGGTGCTCGCGACGATCGCGCTCCCGTCGCTGCTTCCGCTGCCGGCCGGCATCCTGCCGCGGCGACGGGGGATCTCGAAGCGCAGCCATCTGCGGGCGCTGGCCACGGACAGCGTCGTCGCGTTGGCGCAGACCGCCTTCCGCGTCGCCTTCCTCGCCCATCAAGCGTGGCTGATGAGCGATGCGATCGTGCGCACGCTCTTCCGTCTGTTCGTCAGCCACCGGAAGCTGCTCGAATGGGTCACTGCGGCGCAGGCGGCGCTCGGTGCGCGGCTCGATCTGCGCGGCTTCTACGGGCGCATGGCCGGCGGAGTCGCCCTCGCGGCCTTCGCCGCGCTCCTGGCCGGCGCGATCGATCCCGGATCGCTCGCGCTCGCGGCGCCGTGGCTGCTGCTGTGGATCGCGTCGCCGGCGATCGCTCTCTGGAGCAGCCGCTCGCCGCGGGACTCGGGTCCCGGAGCAGTCACGGCGCCCGATGCGGCCGCGCTGCGTCTGGTCGCCCGCCGCACCTGGCGCTTCTTCGAGACCTTCGTGACACCGGAACATCACGCACTCGCACCCGACAACTTCCAGGAGGAGCCGAATCCGGTGGTGGCCCCCCGGACCTCGCCGACCAACCTCGGGCTCTATCTGCTCTCCGTGATCGCCGCGCGGGACTTCGGCTGGATCGGAACCCAGGAGACCGCCGATCGGATCGGCGCCACGCTCGACACGATGCAAGGACTCGAGCGCTTCCGCGGCCACTTCTACAACTGGTACGACACCCGCGATCTGCGCACGCTCGATCCGAAGTACGTCTCCTCGGTGGACAGCGGGAACCTCGCCGGGCACCTGATCGCCCTCGCGAGCGCGCTGCGTCAGCGGATCCGCCGGCCGGCAGGCGAACTCGACTGGCGGACCGGCGTCGGGGACGCGCTGGCGCTCACGCGCGAGTCCCTGCGCGCGGTGGCGGACGACCTGCGGACCGAGACGGTGAGCCGCAAGCACCTCGAGCAGGCCCTCGATGCGCTCGCGGGTTCGCTCGAGACGCCGGCGGCGGCGCCTCGCGGCGTTGCCGCACGACTCGCGGAGCTGGCGGTGCATGCGGATACCGCGGTCGACATCGCTCGTACGCTGGTGGCCGAGCAGAGCACGCCTGACGACGTGCTCGCCTGCGCACGGGCGATTCTCGACACCATCCAGAGTCACCAGCGAGATCTCGACACGCTGATGCCGTGGCTGCCCTTCGTCACGGACGACGCAGGACTGGCGGCGAAGCTGGGGCCCCTGCACGACGCGTCGCCCTCGCTGGCCGATCTGCCCGACTGGTGCGAGCTGGCACTCGCCAGCCTGGCGGGGCAGGAGGTCCCGGACGGGCTCGCCGATGCTCTCGAGCGCTCCGCGCGCGCTGCGCACACGCTCGAGCGTCGCCTGGTTCTCCTCGCCGAGCACGCAGAGGCGCTGTTCGCGGCGATGGATTTCGGCTTTCTCTACGACCCGGCTCGGCAGCTTCTCTCGCTCGGCTACCGCGCCGCCGACGACAGTCTCGATCCCAGCTGCTACGACCTGCTGGCCTCGGAGGCGCGGCTCGCGAGCTTCCTCGCCATCGCCAAGGGCGACGTGCCGGTGCGGCACTGGTTCCGGCTCGGACGGGCGCTCACGCCCGTCGATCGCGGCTCGGCGCTGATCTCCTGGTCCGGCTCGATGTTCGAGTATCTGATGCCGTCGCTGGTGATGCGCGCGCCCGCCGGGAGCCTGCTCGAGCAGACGAGCCGCCTCGTGGTGCGCCGGCAGATCGACTACGGCAAGGAACTCGGCCTGCCGTGGGGAATCTCGGAATCGGCCTACAACGCCCGCGATCTCGAGTTCACCTACCAGTACTCGAACTTCGGCGTGCCCGGGCTCGGGCTCCAGCGCGGGCTCAGCGAAGACGCCGTCATCGCGCCGTACGCGAGCGCCCTGGCGGCGATGGTGGATCCGGCGGCCGCCGCGCGAAACCTCGGTCGCCTCGCGGCCGCCGGCGGCCGCGGCCGCTATGGCTGGTACGAGGCACTCGACTACACGCCGGCGCGGCTGCCTGTCGGCGAGCCGGTGGCGATCGTCCGCGCCTACATGGCGCACCACCAGGGCATGACGATCGTCGCGATCGCCAATGCCCTCCACGATGGCGCCATGCGCGAACGTTTCCATGCCGACCCTTTGATCCAGGCGAGCGAGCTGCTGCTCCAGGAGCGCACGCCGCGCGACATCGCCGTCGCCCGGCCGCGGGCGGAGGAGGTGAACGCGGCTCCGCATGTGCGCGAGCTCGCGCTGCCGATGCTGCGCCGGTTCGAGACCCCGCACGACGCGACGCCGCGCACGCATCTGCTCTCGAACGGCAACTACGCCGTCATGCTCACGGCCGCGGGCTCGGGGTATAGCCGCTGGCGGGATCTCGCGGTCACCCGCTGGCGCGAGGACGTCACCTGCGACGCATGGGGCAGCTACGTGTTCCTGCGCGACGTGCACAGCGGGAAGGTGTGGTCGGCCGGACATCAGCCGAGCGGCGTCGAAGCCGACGAGTACGAAGTCTCGTTCAGCGAGGATCGCGCCGAGTTCGTGCGCCGCGACGGAACCATCACCACGACGCTCGAAGTCGCCGTCTCTCCCGAAGACGACGCGGAGGTGCGACGGGTCTCGATCGCGAATCTCGGCACGCGCATCCGTGAGATCGAATTGACCTCCTACGCGGAGATCGTGCTGGCCCCTCCGGCCAGCGATACAGCGCATCCGGCGTTCTCCAAGCTGTTCGTGCAGACCGAGTTCGTCGCCAGCCTCGGCGCGCTGCTCGCGACGCGCAGACCGCGCTCGCCGGGCGAGGAACGCGTCTGGGCGGCGCACCTGGGCGTCGTCGAGGGGGAGACCGTGGGCGGCGTGCAGTTCGAAACCGACCGCGCGCGCTTCCTCGGGCGCGGTCGCACGATCCGCACCCCGATGTCGGTGATCGACGTCCGGCCGCTCTCCGGCACCGTCGGCACGGTCCTCGACCCGATCTTCAGCCTGCGCCGGCGCGTGCGCGTGCCGCCGGGAGGAACCGCACGGGTCGCATTCTGGACGCTCGTCGCGCCGTCGCGGACCGACGTCCTCGACCTCGCCGACAAACACCGGGACGCGACGGCATTCGAGCGCGCAGTCACGTTGTCGTGGACCCAGGCGCAGGTCCAACTCCACCATCTCGGGATCGACCCCGACGAGGCGCTGCTGTTCCAACGACTCGCCAATCACGTGCTGTACTCGGACCCGAAGCTACGGCCTTCCTCCGAAGTGCTGAAGCGAGGGGAGGGAGGTCCCCCCGCGCTGTGGGCGCACGGAATCTCCGGCGACCTCCCGATCGTCCTGGTCCGCATCGACGAGGCGGCCGACGTGGAGATCGTCCGGCAGCTCGTGCGCGCGCACGAGTACTGGCGGATGAAACGGCTGGCGGTCGATCTCGTGATCCTGAACGAGCGGCCGCCCTCGTACAGCTCCGATCTCCAGGCCGCCCTCGAGTCGGTGCTGCGGGTGCGCCCGCAGCACGAGGGAGAGCCCGCGCGGGGCAGCGTCTTCGTGCTGCGGGCCGAACAGGTGCCGATCGACGTCCGGAGCCTCCTTTCGGCCGTGGCGCGAGCGGTTCTCCTCAGTCGCCGCGGCAGTCTGGCGGAACAGGTGCGACGTCTCGAGACGGCTCCGGCCGCGCCCGCGCAGCGCGCGCCCCGCGCACCGGCCGGCCGGCCGCCGGAGTCGGCGGTTCCGCGACCCGAGCTCGAGTTCTTCAACGGTCTCGGCGGCTTCGACGCCGGGGGACGCGAATATGTGACGTTCCTCGGCGAGGGGCAGTGGACGCCGGCGCCGTGGCTCAACGTGGTCGCCAATCCGTCCTTCGGCTTCCAGGTGTCCGCCGAAGGCGCTGGCTACACCTGGTCGCAGAACAGCCGCGAGAACCAGCTGACGCCGTGGTCGAACGATCCCGTCGGCGACGCGCCGGGCGAGGTGCTCTTCGTCCACGACGAAGACGACGGCGCGACCTTCGGTCCGACGGCGCTGCCGATCCGCGAGGAGGCCGAGCCGTATGTCGCCCGCTACGGACAGGGCTACACGCGCTTCGAGCACAGCTCTCACGGCCTCTCGCTCGAGCTCGTGCAGACCGTCCCGCTCGACGATCCGATCAAGATCTCGCGACTCTCGATCGTGAATCACTCCGACCGCCGGCGCCGTCTCTCGGTCACCGCCTATGTGGAGTGGGTGCTCGCGGCGTCACGCGGCGCTTCGGCCCCCTTCGTGGTGACCGAGATCGATGCGGAGACCGGCGCCCTGTTCGCGCAGAATCCGTGGCGGACCGAGTTCTCGGAGCGCGTGGCCTTCGCCGATCTCGCCGGACGACAGACCTCCTGGACCGGCGACCGGAGCGAGTTCGTGGGTCGCAACGGAACCCTCGACCACCCGGCGGCGTTCGCGGACGAGAGCCCTCTGTCGAATCGGGTCGGGGCCGGACTCGACCCCTGTGGCGCGCTGCGCACCCGGCTCGAGCTCGGGCCGAACGAGCGCACCGAGGTGGTCTTCTTCCTCGGGGACGCCGCGTCGAAGAGCGATGCGCGCGCCCTGGTCGCGCGCTACCGGACCATCGATCTCGATCAGGTTCTCGCTTCGGTGACACAGCACTGGGACGATCTCCTCGGCGCGGTCCAGGTGAGGACGCCGGACCGGTCGATGGACATCCTGCTCAACCGCTGGCTGCTCTATCAGACGCTCGTCTGCCGGGTGTGGGCGCGTTCGGCGCTCTATCAGGCGAGCGGCGCCTATGGCTTCCGGGACCAGCTCCAGGACGTGATGGCACTCGTCGTGGCAAGGCGGGGGGTGGCGCGCGAGCACCTGCTGCGGGCCGCCGCGCGCCAGTTCCGCGCCGGTGACGTGCAGCACTGGTGGCTTCCGTCGTCCGGCCTGGGGGTTCGCACGCGCGTCTCCGACGACCGCATCTGGCTTCCCTACACCGTCGCGCACTACCTGGACGTGACGGGAGATCGCGCGGTCCTCGACGAGACGATCCCGTTCCTCGAAGGGCCCGCGCTGCGCGAGGGTGAACACGAGGCGTTCTTCCAGCCGAAGATCGCCGACGAGACCGGCAGCCTCTTCGAGCACTGCGCCCGCGCACTCGACGCGAGTCTCGCGGTCGGCGCCCGCGGCTTGCCGCTGATCGGCACCGGCGATTGGAACGATGGCATGAACCGGGTCGGGGAAGGCGGGCAGGGCGAAAGCGTCTGGCTGGGCTGGTTCCTGCACGCGACGCTCGCGGCCTTCGCGCCGCTCGCGGAGGTCCGGGGAGAGGCCGCCCGCGCCGCGAGCTGGCGGCAGCGTGCGGGCGAGCTGGTTCGCTCGCTCGAGCGCGAAGCCTGGGACGGGGACTGGTATCGGCGCGCCTGGTTCGACGACGGAACGCCGCTCGGCTCGGTCGCCAGCGAGGAATGCAAGATCGACTCGATCGCCCAGTCGTGGGCGGTGATCTCGGGAGCGGCGGATCCGGCGCGCAGCACGAGCGCGATGGCAGCGGTCGAGGAGCATCTCGTCCGGCGCGGGGATGGCCTGATCGTCCTCTTCACCCCCCCGTTCGATCACGCGACCGTCGATCCTGGCTACATCAAGGGCTACCCGCCCGGCATCCGCGAGAACGGCGGACAATACACCCACGCGGCGCTGTGGTCCGTGCTCGCCTTCGCGATGCTCGGTGACGGCGACAAGGCGGGCGAGCTGTTCTCGATCCTGAACCCGATCAACTGCGCGAGCACGCGGGCCGCCACCTACCGCTACAAGGTGGAGCCGTTCGTGGCCTGCGCCGACGTCTACTCGCAGCCGCCGCACGTGGGGCGGGGCGGCTGGACCTGGTACACCGGATCGGCCGGCTGGATGCACCGTGTGGGCCTCGAGCGAATCCTCGGTTTCCGGTTGCGAGGCACCGAACTCCAGCTCGATCCCTGCGTGCCGCGCGCATGGCCCGGCTTCGAGATCCGCTTCCGCTACCACTCGGCGTCGTACCACATCGACGTCGAGAATCCGCGCGGCGTGAGCCGCGGCGTCGTCCACCTCGAGCTCGACGGCGAGGCCCTGCCGCCGGGAACGACCTCGATCCCGCTCGCGGACGACGGCGCGGTCCATCGGGTGCGGGTCGTGCTCGGGCCCGGCTGAGCAAGTGCCACGTTCATGGGAAGACGGCAACAAGGTGCCGGTCGAACCAAGGCGACAAGCGATCCTCTCACGACACGAACTCAAAGGAGACATGATTCATCATGAAACAAGTTCATGATCACGTTGTTCTCGTCGATGGCCACAGCATCGCATACGACCAGCAGGGGGAGGGCAGCCCGGTCGTCCTGATTCATGGCATCCCGACCTCGAATCTGTTGTGGAGGAACATCCTGCCGCAACTGGCCACCCTGCACAGGGTGTTCGCACCTGACCTGTTGAACTACGGAAAGTCGGATAAACCCGTGGACGCGAACGTCTCCATCGAAGCGCAAAGTCGTCTGATCGTGAAGTGGATGGATCAGCTCGGACTGCAGTCCGCCGACATCGTTGCGCATGATATCGGCGGAGGAGTCGCGCAACTGATTGCCGTCAATTATCCCGAAAGAGTGCGCAAGCTGGTGTTGATCGATACGGTGTGTTTCGATTCCTGGCCGATTCCGGAGTTCCTCCCGTTGCAGCAAGCCGGTGCTGAAGAGGCCATGAGCCTCGAAGCATTTTTGAAGATGATGCGCGGGTTCATGCCGCAAGGCGTTCACAGCAAGGCTGTCATGACCGACGACGTCATCGATCTCTATCTGGCGCCCTGGCCGACCGAGGCGGGAAAGAAAGCCTTGTTCCGAAATTTTCGGCGTTTGAATCCCGAGTACACGCTGGCGATAGCCGGCGAACTCGAGCATCTTCCTCATCGAACGCTCATCCTATGGGCTGAACACGATGTGTTTCAAAAACCCGCATACGCATTGGAGCTGAAGAGAACGATTCCCCGTGCTGAGCTGATCTGGATCAAGGACGCCGGGCACTGGCTGATGGAGGAGAAGCCGGAAGAGATCAGCGGCCATGTGAGCACGTTCCTCGGCAAAGAAGACGGGTAGGACAGACAATCGGGCGATCAAGGTCGGATAAGTGCCGACCTGCCGCCCGACACAAGGCATCCCACGCTGCACTCACGAACGAAGGTCTGCGAGCGCTCCAACTGTCGATGCGCCGACGATCCCCGCGCTCGACATGGCGCATCCAGCGGGTGCGAATCCCGCCCGGCCAGAGGTGAGCCCGTCCAGGCCGGTAGCGAGCCTCGAGATGGTCTCGGCGACGCGGCCGTCGAAGCGTAGGCACGCGAGCGTGTGAGCCATGGGGGTACGGCGGCGAAAGTCATGACATTCCGGATGCCCAGCGTTGTTCTTGCCGTGAAGGCGACGACGGCCTCTGCGTGGTTCCTCTCTCTATCTGATCTCGAAGTGCGAGCCGTGCCCGATGAAGCCGTACCCTCACGGTCCCTGGCGCGAGTCCGAGCATTCCCGCCGTCTCCGCGGTGTCGAGTTCTTCGATGTCACGCAGGATGAGGACGGTGCGATAGCTCTCCTGAAGGCGGTCGATCCCTCTTCGTACATGCGCGCGCACGTCCGCTCGCATCAGTAGCTCGTCGGCATCGGGGCGAGGAGCCCCGTACGACGGCTCGGCCAGATCCTCGACGTCCCCGTCCCACTCGAAGCGCGAGCGCCTCCTGCGCCCGCGCAGCCAGTCGATCGACGCATTGCGCACGACCGCGCGCAGCCAGGGCACGAAGGGATGCTCGGAGCGGTACGTGTGGCGCGCGCGGTGCAGGGAGATCAGGACGTTCTGCACGATGTCGTCTCGGTCAGACGGCTCACGGACCCGCCTTGCCACCTCCCGCCGAACGAAAGGCAGGAACTCGAGCAGGAGCTTCTCGTAGGTCGCAGCGTCGCCGGCCTGAGCGGCGACCATCCACAGCCGCCACCTGCGATCGGACTCGTCCCGGCTGGGTTCTCGATCTTCCATACGCTCCTGCGCGGCGGGCGGGTGACCCCACGCGGGTCTCGATCCGCCGTGGTGTAGCCGTGGCTCTGAGGCGTCGGCGTGTCGGCAGCGCCCGCCGCGCGGGATGTCGAGCCACCGGTGGGTGGCGCCTGTCGCCTGCGTCCGACGGGTTGTTACCACCGCCCGCCCGCGAGGAGCATCACCGGATGCCGGTAGATCTTGCGCGGGATCGGAGGATTCGAGGTCTCGGCCGGCCGTTGGGATCTGTGGAGGGGGTCATGGGCGACCCTGATTCCTACTCCGACTGCTCGTCGGGCGCGCGCGACTCAGTTCGACGCCGGGCGGCGGCTCGTGGGCCAGCAGGTCGCCAATGTGCTCGACCGTGACATCCGGTCGAAGATGGTCTTCGGCTCGCGGGCCCCGGGCGTAGTGCCCCTGGCGGGGAAACACGGTCGTGACGTGCTCGCCCCAGGCCTTCTTGAAGGCCGTCAAGAGGCGCACCTTGTCGTCGACGAGAACGTAGTGCGATGCCGGATACCGCTGCTCGATGTCGTCGAGCTGTTGCTCCTTGTGGATGTAGACCAACACCCGTCCCTTCACGGCCTCGAGCAGACCCGAGCGCTCGATCTTGTGCGGCTGGAAGACCACGTCCCCATCGGTGAGGATCACCGTGGATCCCCACCGGCCGAGGTGCGCGACGACGTCGAGGGCACCGCGGAACAGACGCTCCGAGAAGGGGTAGTGGAGGAGGAACGAGGAGACCGCGAGCGCCTTCGGATCGCCTGGATCCTCCCGCCGGTAGCGCTGGAGGGCGCCCAGGTAGTCGGCGTAGCCGAGCTCGCTGCGGAGTTCCTCGAAGATCGCCCAATAGCGCTCCTGGCACCGGGTTCCGACCTCACGCGTGAGGAAGCCCTTCAGGTCGGCGGTGACCTGGTCGTTGTCGAGCAGGGTGTTGTCTACGTCGAGGAGGAACACCACCGGCTCGGGCGGTGCGGCAGGGGAGGTCATGATTGCGCAGCCTTCGGTCAGATCCCATCGACACCCCGCAGGAGACTACGCCGAGGGACGCGACGTTGTTACCGACGGCTGATCGCGTCGCCGCAGGAACGAGAGGGGCGCCGGCCGGGAGGACGCGGTCTCCATCGCAGGGCCGACGTGGGGTCCAGCCCTTCGCCCGGCCAGCCCGGAGGAACCGTAACGGCCGGGGGGCAGATGCGTACTCGTACTTGCCAGGGTTGGCAGGAGGGACCTCGCGTGCGGAGCGATACGATCGAAGCCAAGGCGATCAACACCCTCCGGACGCTCGCCATGGACGCCGTGCAGGCGGCAAACTCCGGCCATCCCGGCACGCCCATGGCGTTGGCGCCGGTCGTCTACACCCTGTGGCAGCGCCACCTGCGTTTCGACCCCGAAGACTGCATCTGGCCGAACCGGGATCGCTTCGTGCTCTCGATCGGCCACGCGTCGATGCTGCTCTACGCGATGCTGCACCTGACCGGCGTGAAGGCCGTGAACGCCGAGTACGAGACGCTCGGCGCTCCCACGGTTTCGCTGGACGACATCAAGCGCTTCCGACAGCTGGGCAGCCGCTGTCCCGGCCACCCGGAGTACCGTTGGACGTCGGGCGTGGAGACCACCACCGGTCCCCTCGGTCAAGGCGTCGCGACGAGCGTGGGCATGGCCATCGCCTCGCACTGGCTCGCCTCGCATTTCAACCGGCCAGGTTTCGAACTCTTCGGGTACGACGTCTACGCGCTCTGCGGAGATGGAGACATGATGGAAGGTGTGGCCTCCGAGGCCGCGTCGCTGGCCGGTCACCTCGGGCTCTCCAACCTCTGTTGGATCTACGACAACAACGAGATCACGATCGAGGGCCACACCGCGTTGGCGTTCAGCGAGGACGTCGCCACCCGTTTCGTCGCCTATGGCTGGAACGTGACGCGCGTAGGCGACGCCAACGACCTCGAGATGCTGGACCGGGCCTTCGGGCGCTTCCACGAAGAAGGGCAGCGCCCGACGCTCGTCATCGTCGACAGCCACATCGCGTACGGAGCACCCCACAAGCAGGACACCAGCGGTGCACACGGCGCGCCGCTGGGCGAGGAGGAGATCCGTCTCACGAAGCGCAACTACGGCTGGCCCGAGGACGCGCGATTCCTGGTTCCGGAACAGGTGATCGCGCATTTTCAGGAGGGCATCGGAACGCGCGGACGTTCGGCGCGCGGCGAGTGGGAGGCCCTGCTCACCGAGTACCGCACAAGCCATTCCGATCTCGCAGAGCAGCTCGCTCAGGTCCAGCGCAGGGAGCTTCCGGAGGGCTGGGACGCGGCCCTTCCCTCGTACCCCACGGACCCCAAGGGTCTGGCAGGGCGCAAGGTTTCTGGGGAAGTGCTGAATGCACTTGCCCGCAACGTTCCCTGGCTGATCGGAGGGTCCGCGGATCTCGCCCCGTCGACCCTCACCCGGCTCGAGGATGCTTCGGCGGGTGACTTCGCGGCCGGAGATCGGTCGGGTCGCAACTTCCACTTCGGAGTCCGCGAGCACGCCATGAGCGCCATCCTGAACGGGCTGTCGCTCTCGAAGCTGCGGGCGTACGGCTCAGGATTCCTCATCTTCAGCGACTACGCCCGCGGCGCGATCCGGCTCTCCGCGTTGATGGAGCTTCCGGTGATCTACATCTTCACCCACGACTCGATCGGTGTGGGCGAGGACGGGCCGACGCACCAGCCCGTCGAGCAGCTGGCGTCGCTGCGGGCCATTCCCGGGCTCATCTCGCTGAGACCCGCGGATGCGAACGAAGTCGTCGAGGCCTGGCGGGTGATCATGGCGCTCCACCACGAGCCTGTGGCCCTGGTCCTCGCGCGTCAGGCGGTGCCCACCGTGGACCGGACGAAGTTTGCCAGCGCCGCGGGAGTCGCGAGGGGCGCCTACGTGCTGGCGGATCCGCCCGGAGGCAACCCGGAGGTCTTGCTCCTCGCGAGCGGGACTGAAGTGGCGCTCTGCGTGGATGCCTATGAGAAGCTCTCCGCCGAGGGAGTCCGTGCCCGCGTCGTGAGCATGCCCTCCTGGGAGCTCTTCGACCGACAAGACGAGGCGTACCGCGAGAGCGTACTCCCGCGTGCGGTGGCGGCCCGGGTGTCGGTCGAACAGGCCTCGACGCTCGGCTGGCACCGCTACGTCGGGATGGAGGGTGCCTGCATCGGCATGAAGACGTTCGGTGCCTCCGCCCCGCTCAAAGGCCTCCAGGAGAAGTTCGGCTTCACGCCGGAGCACGTTGTGGACGCTGCCCGCACCCAGGTCGCCGCAGCTCGCGCGCGCGGCTAGAGGAGAGGAATTGGAATCCGCTGCCCGCCTGCGAGCCTCGCAACCTGGGCGACGGATGGGTGGGTTTCGATCTCGCGCAAGCGTTCGGGAAGCGACTGTGAATGCGCGAACCGCTGGACCGGGCGCGCCAGGAGATCCTCGATGACCGCGACCTTTACCTCCCGCCTTTCGGCGGCGACCACACCGTTGAAGCACGCCTGGGAGCACACCGTGGGAAGCAGCCGGGCAGTCCTCGCGCTGCGCGCGGATTGGCAGGAGCAGCTCCGACGCTGCCATGACGAGCTCGGCTTCCGACACGTGCGCTTCCACGGACTCCTCGGGGACGATATGGGCACGCTGGTCTCGCACCAGGACAAGCCCCTCTATTCGTTCTTCAACACCGACCGCATCTGGGACTTCCTGTTGTCGATCGGAATGCGCCCCTTCGTCGAGCTTGGGTTCATGCCGGAGATGCTGGCCTCGGGTCACGAGACCGTCTTTCACTTTCGCGGGAACGTCACCCCGCCCAAGGACTACGACGCCTGGGCGACGCTCATCCGCAAGCTGGTCGGTCACTGGGTCGAGCGCTACGGCCTCGCCGAGGTGAGCCAGTGGTTCTTCGAAGTCTGGAACGAGCCCAACCTCCCGGCGTTCTGGACGGGCACGCAGGATGACTACTTCAACCTCTACGGCCACACCGCGCGGGCCATCAAGAGCGTCGACGCATCGCTGCGCGTCGGCGGCCCGGCGACGGCGATGACCGCGTGGATCGACGAGCTGCTCGACTACTGCGAGCGCGAGCGCCTTCCGGTCGACTTCATCAGCACCCACATCTACCCGACCGATCCACTCGGCTTCGAGGGCGCGGACACGGAGGAGCAGCTCGCCAACAGCCCGCGCGACCTCCTGCCAGCGCGGGCCAAGCTCGTGCGCGAACGTTCGCGCGAGCGGCCGGTCTACTTCACCGAATGGAACATCTCCTCGAATCCACGCGACCACTACCACGACGAGCCGTTCGCCGCGGCCTACGCCGCCAAGATCGCGCTCGAGACCGACCCCTTCGTGGACGGCTACAGCTTCTGGACCTTCACGGACATCTTCGAGGAGAACTACTTCCCCTCGATCCCGTTCCACGGCGGATTCGGCCTGCTCGATCTCTACGGTGTCCCGAAGCCGGTCTACCGCGCCTTCCAGCTCCTGCACAGGCTCGGCAGCGAGCAGCTCCCGGTGGCCGGCACGCACGCGACCGTGGATGTCTCGGTCGTTCGCAAAGACCGGTCGATCACGGTGTTCCTCACCAACCACGCACAGCCGCGCCAGAACATCGTGACCCAGCTCGTGGAGGTGCGTCTCACCGACGCTCCCGCGCCGCTCGCGGCCACCATCGAGCGCATCGACGAGGACCACGCGAACCCGCGCAGGCGCTGGCAGGAGATGGGCGAGCCCGAGTATCCGAGCCGCTCGCAGGTGGACCAGCTCGAGGCGGCCTCTCGCCTCGTGAAGGAGCCAATCGGGTTCTCGTACCAGGACCGCACGATCTGCTTCGACGTCGACCTCCCCGCGCACGCGGTTGCGGGCGTCACGCTGGAGTTCGCACCCGAGCGGACAGACCGAGACGCCGCCAGTTAGAGGAGAGGCTCTTGTACAAGACCAAGCCCTGCCACGACTGCGGCATGCCCGCGCCGGGAACCCTGCTCCGCGTCCTGGTGCTCAACGGCTCACTGAAGCACCGCGACGAGCTGTCCAGCACCGAGGAGCTGTCGCGTCTCGTGCTGGAGAACATGGAGCCGCACGGGATCGACGCCGAGGTCATCCGGCTCGCCGATTGCAATCTGCCGGTGGGCCTCGGCTTCCGCGAGAGCGACGACGACGAGTGGCCCGAGCTGGTGACCAAGCTCAAGGCGGCCGACATCGTGCTCTTCGCCACGCCGATCTGGTGGGGCGGCCGCTCCTCTCTCATGCAGCGGGTGATCGAGCGCATGGACGCCCTCGACGAGGAGTACGTCGCTTCGGGGCGCAGTGCGCTCTACAACAAGGTGGGGGGCGTGGTGATCACCGGCAGCGAAGACGGGGCGCTGAGCACGCTGGGGACGATCATGATGGTGCTGACGTTCATGGGGTTCACCCTGCCGCCCGAGTGCTGCGCCTACTGGGTGGGCGAGGTCGGTCAGCCGCCGAGCGAGGACCGCGCCAAGCGGCTGGTCAACGACGCCACCGCGCACATGGCCAAGAACCTGGCGCGCAACCTGGTCTACTACGCCCAGTTGCTGAAGATGAATCCGCTCGCCGAGCTCGGAACCCTGTCGACGAGCGCCGCCCCCCTGGATCCACGAGCCACCCCGCGCGGATCTCCGGGGGACACATGAGCGAGGCGGCAGCGAGCGTCGAGGATCTCGAGAGACTCCAGCAGGACGCCGTCAGATACTTCCTCCGACGAGCGAACCCGGACAATGGGCTGATCGCCGACAGCTCGCGGGAGGGTGCTCCGTGCAGCATCGCCGCTACTGGTCTCGGCCTGGCCGCCTTCGTCGTGGGCGCGGAGCGGGGCTTCCTCCCCCGTCGCGAGGCCGCTGCACGGACGCTGACCGCACTGCGCTTCTTCCGAGATAGCCCCCAGGGCGAAGAGCCAGACGCCACCGGCCATCGGGGCTTCTACTACCACTTCCTCGACATGAAGACCGGGCGGCGCATGTGGCAGTGCGAACTGTCGATGATCGACACCGCGATCTTGATCGCCGGCGCCCTCACCAGCGGAACCTACTTCTCGGCGGCGGCGGACGACGAACGAGAAATCCGGGAGCTCGCCCGGTTCCTCTACGAGCGGATCGATTGGCCCTGGGCGGCTGCCGGCGGCGTCGTGGTACGCATGGGATGGAAGACCGGGGCCGGATTCCTGAGCTACGGGTGGGAGGGATACAGCGAGGCGATGCTGCTCTACGTCCTCGGCCTCGGATCGCCGACGCACCCGCTGCCCGCGGAGAGCTACGCCGCGTGGTCCGGGACGTATCAGTGGGAGAACCTCTACGACATCGACTTCCTCTTCGCGGCTCCGCTCTTCATCCACCAGCTTTCGCACGTCTGGATCGACTTTCGCGGCATCCAGGATGCATTCATGCGGGAGAAGCGATCCGATTACTTCGAGAACAGCCGCCGGGCGACCGCCATCCAGCAGCAGTACGCCATGCGCAACCCCCTGTGGTTCGAAGGGTACGGTGAGAACTGCTGGGGGATCACCGCCGGCCTCGGTCCCGGCTTCGCGAAGCAGCGAGGGGAAGGGGGCATCGAGCGGCAGTTCTACGGCTACGTGGCCCGGGGAGTCCCGTTCGGACCCGACGACGGGACGCTGGCGCCCTGGGCGGTCGTCGCTTCCCTGCCCTTCGCACCGGAGATCGTCCTGGCCGCGCTGCGGCACTTCCGGGAAGCTCATCCTGAAGTCCTCAGCGCGGACGGGCTCCTCACCAGCGTGAACCCCAGCTTCGACACCGGCGATGGCGCCCGTCGAGGTTGGCTCTCCCCTGAGCACCACGGGCTGGACCAGGGGCCGGTGGCGTTGATGATCGAGAACTATCGCTCGGGGCTGCTCTGGCGCCTGATGCGCGAGTGCCCTGCCATCGTGGCCGGGCTGCGCCGCGCGGGATTTCGCAATGGATGGCTGGGATCGAGCCACCGATGAACGAGGCGGCGCGCACCCATTCACGCTCTTCCGTGTTGCCTGACGACAGCTACGACGCCGAGCTGCTGGCCAACACAAGACCTGCGGGCTGGACGAACCCGCAGCCCGCCCCCCGCTACAACCTCGTCGTCCTCGGCGCCGGCACCGCCGGGCTGGTCACCGCGGCCGGTGCCGCCGCCCTCGGTGCCAAGGTCGCGCTGGTGGAAAGAAACCTTCTGGGCGGCGATTGCCTGAACTTCGGTTGCGTCCCGTCCAAGGCGCTCCTGCGCTCCGCGCGCTTCTACACCGACCTCCACCACGCGCCGAGATTCACCGGGAGCGCGCCGGTCCCCTCGGAAGCGGATTTCGCAGCGGCCATGGCGCGCATGCGCCGCCTGCGCGCCCACCTTAGCCGCCGCGACTCGGCCCACCGGTTTCGAGCGCTGGGTGTCGACGTGTTCCTGGGCGAGGCGGCATTCGCCGATCGCCGCACGGTCGCGGTCGACGGCGCAACGCTCCGATTCAAGAAGGCCGTCGTCGCCACCGGCAGCCGTGCCGCCCGTCCCGCCATCGAGGGCCTCGAAACAGCCGGCTATTTGACCAACGAAACCGTCTTCGACCTCACGCAGCGCCCCCGGCGACTGCTCGTGATCGGCGGCGGGCCCCTCGGCTGCGAGCTCGCTCAGGCCTTCGCGCGCCTCGGTTGCGAGGTGATCATCGCCAACCGAGAGCCCTACTTCCTTCCCGGCGAGGAGCGCGACGCCGCGGAGATCCTCGCCGACGCCTTGCGGAGAGACGGCATCGAGGTGCGTCTCAACACGGAGGTGAAGGGCGTCACCCGACGCGACGGGAAGAAGCACGTGCGCCTTCACAACGACAACGAGGAGTCGACGCTGGCGGTGGACGAGATCCTGGTGGGAGCCGGGCGGTTGCCCAACGTCGAGGGACTGAACCTCGAAGCGGCAGGCGTCGAGTACGACTCCGCGCACGGCGTGCGGGTCAACGACTACCTGCAGACCCGCAACCCGCGCATCTACGCCGCGGGCGACGTGGCCCTGCAGCGGAAGTACACCCACATGGCGGACGCCACGGCGCGCATCGCGATCCAGAACGCGCTGTTCTGGCGCCGCAAGAGGCTGAGTTCCCTGACGGTTCCCTGGTGCACCTACACCGACCCGGAGATCGCCCACGTGGGCCTCTATGTCAAGCAATGCCATGAGCAGGGCTTCCCTTTCAAGACCTTTACGGTGCCACTCGCCGAGGTGGACCGGGCGGTCCTCGACGGCGAGGAGGAGGGCTTCGTCAAGATCCACGTCCGGGAGGGCACCGACACCATCCTGGGAGCGACCATCGTCGCGCGGCACGCGGGAGAGATGATCAACGAGATCTCCCTGGCCATGGTGGCGGGGATCGGCCTGAAGACGGTTTCGCGGGTGATCCACTCCTATCCGACCCAGGCGGAGGCGATCCGAAAGGCCGGCGATGCCTACAACCGCGCGCGCCTGAGCCCGCTCCTGAAGGCGCTCAGCAGCCGCTGGCTGGCCTGGTCGAGAGGATCGAGACGACGGCCATGAAGAAGAGGTGGATCTCTCGCGGCCTCGATCCCACCCGTGGAAGCCCCTGACCGTGCGTGTAACGCCAAGGCGATCGCGCCCGTACGACTCCACGGGACTGCGCAATGCACCGAGGTCCCATACGGGGCATAGCCACCCATACAGGCCGACGAGGAGGTCGTGATGACCGGGCTGAAGACACTGCAAGACAGGGGTCAGAGCATCTGGCTCGACAGCATCAGCCGGGAACTCCTGGAGACCGGCACCCTGTCTCGCTACATCGCGAACCTCTCGGTGACGGGTCTCACCTCGAATCCCACCATCTTCGAACGTGCGATCGCGGCGTCCGATCGCTACGACGCCGCCATCCGCGCGCACGTCGAGCCCGAGTTTCCGGCGGAACGGCTCTTCTTCGACTTCGCGCTCGAGGACATCGTCGCCGCAGCGGATCTCTTCCGGCCGATCTACGACGCCAGCGGGGGCCGGGACGGGTTCGCGTCGATCGAGGTCTCACCGACACTGGCCGACGACGCTGCGCGAAGCGTCGCGGAAGGCAAAGCACTCTTCGCGAGAGCCGAGCGCCCCAACGTGCTGATCAAGGTCCCGGGCACTGCTGCCGGCCTGTTGGCCATCGAGGAGCTCATCGCCGCGGGGATCCCCGTCAACGTGACGCTGCTCTTCTCGCGGGCGCAGTATCGCGCGGCGGCCGAGGCCTACCTGCGAGGGATCGAGCAGCGGGTCCAGGCCGGACGGAGCGCCCACGTGCCCTCGGTCGCATCGCTCTTCGTCTCCCGTTGGGACGGCCCGACGGCCTCCCGCCTCCCTGCGGAGCTTGCGAACCGGCTCGGCATCGCGATCGCACAACGCACGTTCCAGGTCTACCGGGAGATCCTGGCGTCGGATCGCTGGCGTCGTCTGGCACAGGCGGGCGCGCAGCCGCAACGGCTCCTCTGGGCGAGCACCGGGACGAAGGATCCCGCCCTGCCCACCGGCTACTACCTGACCGCGCTCGCTGCCGAGGGGACCGTCAACACCGTCCCCGAGAAGACGCTGCTCGCCTTCGCGGAGAGCGGCGCCGTGGAGGGTGTGCTGGATGACGACACTGCCGAGGCGGACGCCGTCGTCGCGGCGGTCGTCGAGGCGGGCATCGACGTCGACGCGCTCGCGGTGAAGCTCCAGGCAGAAGGGCGCGACTCGTTCGTCGAGTCGTGGAACGATCTGCTCGCGTGCATCGAGTCGAAGCGCAAGACCATGCGGGCGGCCTGACGGCCGGGAAGGACGGCGAACCGTGCAGCTCGGAATGATCGGACTGGGACGGATGGGCGCCAACATGACGCGGCGCCTGATGCGGGGCGGCCACGATCTCGTCGTCTACGACATCGATGCCGACGCCGTGGCGCGCCTCGAAGGAGAGGGCGCCGTCGGATCCCGCTCGCACGAGGACTTCCTCGCCAAGCTGACCGCACCCCGCGCGATCTGGATGATGGTCCCCGTAGCGTTCGTCGAGGAGACGATCGACGCGCTCGTTCCACTCCTCGAGCGCGGCGACATCCTCATCGACGGCGGCAACTCGCGCTTCCACGACGACCTTCGCCGGGCCGAGCGACTCGGGGCGCACGGCATCCACTACGTGGACGTCGGGACCAGCGGAGGCATGGCGGGGCTCGAGCGCGGCTACTGCCTGATGATCGGAGGCGAGCCTCCGATCGTGAGCCACTTGGAACCCCTCTTTGCGACGCTGGCACCCGGTATGGAAGCGGCCACGCGGAGCCCGGGGCGCGAGGGGCCGGAGACTGCGGCCGAGAAGGGTTACCTCCACTGCGGGTCACACGGGGCGGGTCACTTCGTCAAGATGGTCCACAACGGAATCGAGTACGGGATCATGGCGGCCTACTCGGAAGGCCTCAACATCCTGCGACACGCGAACGTGGGCAAGCGACAGAGCGAATCCGACGCCGAGACGACTCCGCTCGAGCACCCGGAGCACTATCAGTACGATCTAGATCTCTCGGCCGTCACCGAACTCTGGCGGCGGGGCAGCGTGATCGGCTCGTGGCTGCTGGACCTGACCGCCCGCGCCCTCCTCCGCGATCCAGAGCTCGCAAAGTTCGGAGGACGCGTCTCGGATTCGGGCGAGGGGCGCTGGACGATCCAGGCAGCGGTGGACGAAGGCGTTCCGGCCCACGTACTCACGGCGTCGCTCTACCAGCGCTTCGCCTCCCGCAGCGAAGGCGAATTCGCGGACAAGCTCCTCTCCGCGATGCGCTTCGAGTTCGGGGGCCACGAGGAGAAGTCCGAGGGCGAATCGCAGGTCGAGAAGCAGAGCGGATGACAGACGGCACGTCCGATGGGCTGGTGATCTTCGGCGCGACGGGTGATCTCGACTTCAAGAAGATCTTCCCGTCGCTCCAGGCCATGGCGAAGCGGGGGCGGCTCGGGGTTCCGGTGATCGCCGTCGGCCGGGAGCCCTGGCAGGTGGACCGCATTCGCGCCCGCGCGCGCGAGAGCCTCGAGAAGCACGGGGATGGCGTCGATGCCGACGCCTTCGCGACGCTGGCCGGGCAGCTCCGCTACGTGGGCGGCGACTACAACGAGGCTGCGACGTTCGACGCGCTCCGCGAGGCACTGGGAGACGCTCGGCGACCGACCTTCTATCTCGCGATTCCCCCGAGTGCGTTCGCCACGGTCGTGCGAGGACTCGCGAAGGCCGGCGTCTCCGGCGGTCGGGTCGTCGTCGAGAAGCCCTTCGGGCGCGATCTCGCCTCCGCCCGGAAGCTCAACGAGATCCTGCGCGAGGTCTTCGACGAGGCCTCCATCTTCCGGATCGACCACTACCTGGGGAAGACGGCCGTCAACAACCTCGTGCACTTCCGGTTCGCGAACTCGTTCCTCGAGCCCCTGTGGAATCGCAACCTGGTGGAGAGCGTCCAGATCACCATGGCCGAGAGCTTCGGCGTGGAGGGACGGGGCAGCTTCTACGAGGAGGCGGGCGCCGTCCGCGACGTGGTGCAGAACCACCTGCTCCAGGTGCTGGCTCTGTTGACCATGGAGCCGCCCATCGGCTCGACCCCCGACGCGCTGCGGGACGAGAAGGTCAAGGTCCTGAAGGCGGTGCGGCCGCCGCGCCGCCAGGACGTGGTGCGCGGCCAGTTCCGAGGCTACCGGGCGGAGCCGGGCGTGGCGCCCGACTCCGACGTCGAGACCTTCGCGGCTCTTCCGCTCGAGATCGAAACCTGGCGCTGGGCGGGCGTACCGTTTCTGATCCGCGCCGGGAAGTGCATGCCCGTGAACGCCACGGAGGTATTGGTGAAGCTGCGACCCCCTCCCCAGCGTGTCTTCTCGTGCGTGGAGATCCCGCACCGCGCCGCAAACCATTTCCGATTCCGGCTCGGCCCCGAAGTCGAGATCGCGCTTGGCGCGGAGGTCCTCGCGGGCGGCGACGTGCCGGCGGGCGAGGGGGAATCCGTCGAGCTCTTCGCTTGCCGAGACCGACGCGGCGCAATCGAGCCCTACGACCGCCTGTTGAGCGACGCCATGAACGGCGATCCGCTGCTGTTCGCACGCCAGGACGAGGTCGAGACGGCCTGGAGCATCGTGAATCCCTTGCTGCGCGAGCCGTCGCCCGTGCACCCGTACGAGCAGGGGACATGGGGACCCGCCGAGGCGGATCGCATGGGCGAAGCCATCGGAGGCTGGTCTCCCCCTCACGCAGCGGCCGGCGACTGCCCGTGAGTGCGAGGGTCGGTCCACGATCCTTGCGGGGGACATCGGCGGGACGCATGCACGGCTCGCCTGCTTCCGAGAGGGATGTCGTCGGCCGACTCCGGTCCACTCGAGGGTCTTCCCGAGCCGCGGCGTCGCCGGGCCCGTCCAGGGTGAAAGGGCGAGGACTCCGAACCTGCCATGGCTCGTGGACTCCCGGAATCTGGCGCACGTGTTGGGCCTCGAAGCGGGCATCGTGCTGACGGTGTCGGGGGCGGCGAGCGCCTCGACGCGCGGCGATCCCAGCAGCTCGCGATAGGCGCGGTAGGTCCGGCCGCCGATCGCGATGCCGAGGCGGTTGCGCAGCTCGGCCGGAACGGTGTCGGCGACCGCCTTGTCCCAGCGGCTCACGAACAGCGAGGCGACCGATCCCACGCGCGGATCGCGGCCCGCCTCGATGCGCCGCTCGATGCCGCGCAGGTACGCCTCGGCCGCCCCGAGATACCGCTCGCATGAGAACAGCAGCGTCATGTTGGATCTTCGCTCGTTCGCGTTCCGCGCGGCCTGGGCATCGTTCGGCCCCTGGCATGCCCCGGCCCGCTCGGTGCAGAGCACCCGCCAAGCGCTCGAGAATGAGCTATTTCGCCTCATTCGTGCGGTTGATGGCACAGTGGCGCGCGACGACGTGTCCGCCTGGGAAACGCCGTTTGTCCTGCGGCGAGAGAAAACCCCCAACCGGACGGCGCACTTGGGCCATTCGAGCGAGTCCATCGGCCACTACGGCGTGGCGGCACGCCCCATGCAGTGGTGCCGAATCGCCACTGCTCGTCGCCGCCGTGATCGCTGTCCCCAACCGGAGGTCTCGAATGTCCGAACGCACCTCGTCCCCCGGCGATCGCTGGCTGCGCATCGGGGCCGGCGCCGTGCTCGCGCTGCTCGCGAGCGCCGTCGTCTACGCGGTCGCCATCGGGATCGTGAACCTGCCGCGGATCGGGGTCTGAACTGGTGGCGGCGCGCAGCGATGCCACGCTCGTCGGCCTGGTCCTGTTCGCGGCCGTCACCATCCTGTTCGCCCCGATCGTCGGCCGCGGCGGGTGGCCCGCCCTCGCCACCGGTCTCATGGTGGTCGCGGCCGGCGCCGGCGTGGCGTCCTTCGTACTCGCGCTGACCGTGACGATTCGCGCCAGCCGGCGGCCGACGCGCGCGCATCTCGACCAGGAGGAACCGTGACCAAGGCCGATACGCGTCGTTTCTTCGTCTTCGGCACGCTGCTGTGCACGGCGATCTTCATCGGGCTGACGGTCCATTCCCATCGGACGGTCGTCGCGCGTGAGCACTCGCGCACGCTGAACGACGAAGTGCGCCGCGGGCTGCGGGTGTGGGGCGGCTACAACTGCGAGAACTGCCACACGCTGCTCGGTGAAGGCTCCTACTTTGCGCCGGACCTCACGCAGATCGTCGCGCAGCGCGGCGTGCCGTACCTGCAGGCCTTCATCGCGGACCCGTCGGCGTTCTACTCGGAGGAGGAGCACGGCAGGCTGATGCCGACGCTCGGCCTCTCGCAGCAGGAGATCGACGACGTGATCGGCTTCCTCGCGTGGGTCGGCGGCATCGACACCCAGGGTTGGCCACCCCGTCCGATTCGCGTGTCGGGGGTGCCGACGCGGCTGCCCGGCGTGCAGACGGACGCGGCGGCCGGGGACACCGTGACGCAGGGACGTCAGACCTTCGACAGCGCGGGCTGCGGCGCCTGCCATTCGCTCGAGCCCGGCGTCCTGCTCGTCGGACCCTCGCTCGCCGGCGTCGCGCGACGAGCCGAGGAACGCGTCCGCGAAGCGGAGTACACCGGCGCCGCACGCGACGCGGAAGCCTATCTGCGGGAGTCGATCGCCGACCCGAGCGCGTACATCGCGGCGCCGGCCGAGAAGCACGCGACGCCGCAAGGGCTCTCCTACATGCCCAACGTCTATTCGACCACTCTCGACCCGCAGGCAGCCGACGACCTCGTCGCCTACCTGCTGACGCTGCAGTAGGCGCGAGGAGAGCCGCGATGACCTTCGACACCCAGCGAGTCGCCTATCCCTACTTCCTGGCCGCCGTGCTGCTGTTCGCGCTGCAGGCCGCATTCGGACTGCTCAGCCTCGCCAAGTACCTCGGGCCGGATCCCCTCCTCGGCGTCATGCACTTCGCGACGACGAAAGCGATCCACACCAATCTGCTGCTGGTCTGGTGCCTCACCGGGTTCATGGGCGCCGCCTACTACATCGTGCCCGAGGAATCCCGCACGGAACTCTACAGCCCGCGACTCGCCTACGTGCAGCTCGGTCTCTGGCTGGCGATCGGCGTCGCCACCGTGGTCGGGTACCTGTTCGGCATCACCGAAGGCCGCAAGCTGCTGGAGATGCCGTTTCCGCTGAAACTCGGTGTCGTCGTCGTGATGGGCCTGTTCTTGTTCAACATCCTGATGACGATCCGCAAGGCGAACCGCTGGACGACGACGGAGGCCGTGCTGATCGGCGGCCTCGCGGCCGCCGCCCTGCTCTTCATCCCCGCGCTGATCCACTTCGACAACTACACGCTCGACCGGTACTACCGCTGGTGGGTCGTGCACCTGTGGGTCGAGGGCGTCTGGATGCTGATCCTGGCGGCCATGCTCGCGTACCTGCTGATCCGGCTCTCCGGAGCAGATCGCGAGGTCATGGAGAAGTGGCTCTACGTCATCGTGGGGCTGACCTTCCTGTCCGGCATCCTCGGGACCGGGCACCACTACTACTGGATCGGCGTGCCCCGCTACTGGCTCTTCGTCGGGGGATTCTTCTCCGCGCTCGAGCCGCTCGCGCTGTTCGCGATGGCGATGTACGCCTACAACATGCTGCGACGCAGCGGCCTGTCGCATCCGAACACGGTCGCGCTGCACTGGACGATCGGCTCGGCCGTCTTCTCGGCGATCGGAGCGGGCATCCTCGGGCTCGCCCACACGTGGCCCCAGGTGAATCAATGGACGCACGGGACCCACGTGACGACGATGCACGGTCACATGGCGTTCTTCGGCGCCTACGCGATGATCAACCTCGCGATCATCAGCTATGCGCTGCCGGGACTCACCGGGCGCCGCGAGGAGGAGGCCCAGAGTCGCCTCGGCCTGTGGGCATTCTGGCTGATGGTCGGCGGCATGTTCGGCATGACGATGGCGCTGGCGGCCGCTGGCATCTCGCAGACCTACCTCGAGCGGATCCTCGGCTTCGGATACCTCGAGACCCAACGGATGATCCAGGTCCACTACCTGATGTGGCTCGCGACCAGTGTCATCTTCACGGCCGGACTCGCGGCGTTCGTCTGGAACTTCGCGGCCGCGGGACTGCCGCGGCGTCCGGCGGTTTCTCCGGATCGTTCGACGTCGATCGCGGTCACCCAGCCGGGCGTAGCCTAGGACGCGGGGCCGACGGAGGTTGGGCGTGCGAGGAGGAGCTCGGTGAAACCGCGGGAACTGCGCGCCGAGCCGTATCGGGCGGATCCGGAGCCGTACTATCTGCCGACGGGGGACGAGATCGGGTTGTTCGAGGCCGCTCACGCCCACCGGCTCCCGGTGCTGCTGAAAGGCCCGACCGGCTGCGGCAAGACGCGCTTCGTCCGCTACATGGCGTGGCGCCTCGGCCGGCCGGTCATCACCGTCGCGTGTCACGACGACCTCTCCGCGAACGATCTCTCCGGCCGCTACCTGGTGCGCGGCGGAGAGACCGTCTGGCAGGACGGTCCCCTCACGGTCGCCGCTCGTTCCGGGGCGCTCTGCTACCTCGACGAGGTCGTCGAGGCGCGCCAGGACACGATCGTCGCGATCCATCCGCTCACCGACGACCGCCGCATCCTGCCGCTCGAGAAGATCGGCGAGCGGATCGAGGCGCACCCGGACTTCCAGCTCGTGATCTCGTACAACCCCGGCTACCAGAGTCTCGCGAAGGACCTCAAGCCGTCGACACGGCAGCGCTTCGTCGCGATCGACTTCGACTTCCCGCCGCCGGATCGCGAGGCCGAGATCGTGCGCCACGAGTCCGGCGTCGACGCGCCGACGGCCCGCGAGCTGGTCCGGCTCGGTGAGCGCGTGCGCCGGCTGCGCGAGCGCGGCCTCGTCGAGGGCGCGAGCACGCGGCTGCTCGTGCATGCCGGCCGGCTCATCGCGACCGGCATCGAGCCTCGTCGCGCGTGCGAGGTGGCCGTCGCCGGTCCTCTCTCGGATGACCCGGACCTGCGCGCCGGGATCTCGGAACTGATTCGCGCCACCTGGCCGGGATAGGCGCATGGCCGAGGCCGAGGACATCCTGGTCGAGGCCGCCGAGCGCGTGACGGCCAGGACCCGCGCGATGTGGGCGCGCCGGCACGCGCCGGATGCGCCGGAGGTCGTGCGGCTCGCCGATCTCCGGCCGTGGCTCCAGGTGTTGCTGCGCGCGTGCTTCGGGACGGATCATCCACTCGTCGCGACGGACCCGGCTCCGGCGCGCGGTCGGCTCGCCCGCGCGCTCGGGCGCATCCCGGTGTGGGAGGCGAACCCAGCGCCGGACGCGTTCACCGACGGGACGCGGATCTTTCTTCCGCGACAGCTGCCGGTGTCGAGCTCTGCAGGCCTGCCGCGCGAGCGCTTCCGCGTGACGGCGCTCGGGCTGGCCGGTCGGATCGCTCGCGGCTCCCTCCTCTCGGCTTCGGCGGACCCGCTCGCACGCGACGTCTTCTGGGGGGCCGAGGGCGCGCTCGTGGAGTGGAGGCTCGAGCGGGAGCTGCCGGGACTCGCGCCGGAGCTGGCGCGGGTCCGACGCGCGGCCCTCGCCGCGCGGCCGGACGAGCGCGCGCTGCGCAACGTCGAGCGCCGGGTCGAGAGGCTCGTGCGGAGCTGGCTCGGCGGCAGGCCGACCTCGTCGGGACTCGCGGCTGCGGCGCTCGCCGGAATGACACCGGATGACGTCGCCGGCTGGGCCGAGCAGTGGGCGGCCCGGCAACCGGACGCAGCGGAGTACCGCGGCATGGCGCCCATCGCGCATTGGGGCGTGCCGCGCCCGGACCTCGTCGCGCGCGCCCGGGAGGCCTTCTCCGCGGAACACCGCGCGCCGACGAGCGAACGGGCGAAGACGCCGCGCAGTCGGCGCCTCGAGCGGCGCATCGAGACGCGGCGCGAGGAGCAGGATCCGGACGAGACGCCGAGCCCGATCCTGTTGGCCTCCGAGGACGGCCATCTCTCGGTGCAGGACCCCGCCGGCCTGCGCCGTCCCCGCGACCAGGGGCGCGACGACCCGCTCGACCTCGACGCGCTCGCCGAGGAGCTCGGGCGTGTTCCGGAGCTGGCGCGCGTCCGCGAGCCCGGCTCCGTCGGAGAGATTCTCGAAGCGGAGGACGAGGAGCTCCGCGCGGAGATCGGCGGCGTCGCGCGAGGCGCCGAGCCTCGCGGCGCCGGCACCCGCTATCCGGAATGGGACTACCGGACCGGCGACTACCGCGGCGGCTACTGCATCGTGCACGAGCAGGCCGCGCCGTTCGGCGATGCGCACTGGGCCGACGCCATCCGGCACGAGCACGCCGTCCTGTTCGCGCGGGTCCGGCGGCTCTTCGAGGCGCTGCGCCCGCGTCGCGAGCTGCAACGCCGCCGACTCGACGGCGCCGAGCTCGATCTCGACGCGTTCGTCGAGGACGTCGCCGATCGTCGCGCCGGGTTGCCGTCGTCGGACCGGCTCTACCTGGAGCAGCGACCCCATCGCCGCGATGTCGCCGTCTCGTTCCTCGTCGACGCGAGTGGCTCCACCGATGCCTCGGTGGCCGGCGCCCGCAGCGTTCTCGACGTCGGGAAGGCCGCGACGCTCGTGCTGTGCGAGGCGCTCGCCGCGCTCGGCGACCGGCACGCGATCCATGCGTTCTCCGGGGAGGGCGCGCTCGACGTCCGCGTGCTCCGTGTGAAGGGGTTCGCCGAGTCGAGCGCCGCCGCCCCGCAGCGCATCGCCGGGCTGGTTCCCGATCGCTTCACGCGTCTCGGCGCTCCGGTGCGACACCTGACCGCGGCGCTCGCCGAGGAGAGCGCCCAGCGCCGGCTGCTGCTGCTGCTCTCCGATGGCAAGCCCAACGACGAGGACGAGTACGAGGGCCGCTACGGCATCGAGGACACCCGCCAGGCCGTCGCCGAGGCCCGGGCGCTCGGGATCCACGTCTTCTGCCTCACGATCGACCGGGAGGGCTCGTCGTACCTGCCACGGATGTTCGGGCCTTTCGGATACGCGGTGCTGCCGGACGTGCGCGAGCTGCCGGAACGACTCGTCGACCTCTACCGCCGCCTCACCGGCGCGGGTCCGTAGTCCGCACCCGTCAAGAAAGGGGCCGGGTTCGTTCGTCAACTTTTGCCCATCGGGCAAAAGTTGACGAACGAACCCGGCCCTTTCTTGACGGGCCGATCGCGGGCGATGTGGGCCCGGCCGGGGTTCGCTTTGCCTACCGGGGACGCGGGAGATAGGGTCCGCCGGACGCGGTCTCTCACCGGAATTCGGAAGGTCGATGAAGCGGTCGGATATACGGATGCGCGGGTTCGCCGAGCGCGCCGACGTCGAGGACGTCGAGCGGTTCCTGGCGGAGCGGACGCGAACGCTCGGCGCGGAGCCCGTTGCCCTCGGCGACTGCGCCGGACGCGTGCTCGCCGCGGACCTGCGGTCCGACGTGGACGTGCCCGGGTTCGCGCGTTCGGCGATGGATGGCTTCGCCGTGCGCGGCGAGGACACGTTCGGCGCCTCCGACTACGACCCGATCGCGCTGCGCGTCGTCGGCCAGTCGTTGCCCGGGCGCGGCTTCGATGGGACGCTCGGATCCGGCGAGGCCGTGCGGATCATGACCGGCGCGCCGGTTCCGGACGGCGCCGACGCCGTGGTGATGGCCGAGGTCGCGGAGGAACGCGACGACGGCCGCGTCGCGGTCCGCGAGGCCGTCGCGCCGAAGAAGAACATCGGCGCCGTGGGCGAGGACATCCGCCGCGGGGATCTCGTCCTGCGGGCCGGACGGCGCCTGCGGCCCCAGGACGCCGGGCTGCTGTCGTCGATCGGTGTCGCGTCGGCGCCGTGCGTGCGGCGCCCGCGCGTGGCGCTGGTCGTCACCGGAGACGAGCTGCTGCCGGCCGGCACGAAGCCCACGGGCTCTCGCATCGCCGACAGCAACTCCGTCGTGTTGCGCGCGCTGGTGGCGCGCGACGGCGGCGACGCGTTGCCGTTCTCGCTGCTCCCGGACGATCCCGCGCGGGTCCGCGACGCGCTCGCGGCCCCGGCGGCGGACGTGATCCTCGTCTCCGGCGGCAGCTCGGTCGGGCAGGAGGACCACGCGCCGCGGCTCGTCGCGGAGCTCGGCACGCTCGACTTCCACGGCGTCTCGATGCGGCCGTCGAGCCCGGCGGGCATCGGCCGCATCGACGAGCGTTGGGTCTTCCTGCTGCCCGGCAATCCGGTCTCGTGTCTGTGCGCGTACGAGTTCTTCGCCGGGCCGACGATCCGCGCGCTCGGCGGCCGTCCGCGCGCGTGGCCGCATCGACGGGTGCGGCTGCCGCTCGCGCGCAAGATCAGCTCGGCCGTCGGCCGCACGGACTACGTGCGCGTCGCCATCGAGAGAGGATGCGTCGTCCCGCTCGCGACGTCGGGCGCGTCGATCCTCTCGTCGACGGTGCGCGCCGCAGGCTGCGTGCTCGTCCCGCGCGGCCTCGAGGGCATGGCGGAGGGCGCGGTCGTCGAGGTGCTGCTCTACGACGACGAGCCGTTCGACGCCGCCGCGGCGGAGGCCGGCGCATGAAGCGCGTGTGCGTGTTCTGCGGTTCGAGCCCCGGCGCCCGGCCGGCGTATCGCGCCACGGCGGAGCGCTTCGGCGCGCTGCTCGCGACGCGCGGCATCGGTCTCGTCTACGGTGGCGCCAGCGTCGGCTTGATGGGCGCCGTCGCCGATGCGGCGCTGGCGGCCGGCGGCGACGTCGTCGGCGTGCTGCCGCGCGCACTCGCCACCAAGGAGCTCTCCCACGGCGACCTGACGGAGCTGCGTCTCGTCGACTCGATGCACGAGCGCAAGGCGCAGATGGCCGAGCTGTCCGACGGCTTCGTCGCGCTGCCGGGCGGCGTCGGTACGCTCGAGGAGCTGTTCGAGATCCTGACGTGGGCGCAGCTCGGGCTGCACGCGAAACCGTGCGCGTTGCTGGATGCGGACGGTTACTTCGCGTCTCTGCTGGCGTTCCTCGATCACGCGGTGGCCGAGCGCTTCGTCCGGCCGCAGCACCGCGCGATGCTGCTCGTCGACGACGCGCCCGAGCGCCTGCTCGACGCGATGCTCCGCTACCGCGCCCCGCACGTCGAGAAGTGGCTCGACCGGAGCGAGACGTGACGTCGGCGGGTCCGGCGGCGCGGGTCACACGGCGGCGCGCGCGATGAAGCAGCAGCAGTTCCTCGAGGTCGTCGACCGCGACGAGGCCGAGCGCCGCTGGCGGGCGGTCATCGACGCGGCGCCGCTCGCCGCGGAGAACGTGGCGCTCGCGCACGCGCTCGGCCGCGTGCTCGCCGAGGACGTGCGCGCCGCCGTCGACGTGCCGGGCTTCGATCGTTCGAACATGGACGGCTTCGCGGTGCGCGCCGAGGACAGCTTCGGCGCCGCCGAGGAGACCCCTGTGCGGCTGCAGCTGCTCGCCGAGACGATCCCGACCGGCGTCGTCCCGAAGGGCGAAGTGACGAGGGGCCGTGCGATGCAGATCGCCACCGGAGGCATGCTGCCGCGCGGCGCCGATGCGGTGGTGCCGGTGGAAGTCACCGACGTCGACGGCGACGCGCTGCTGGTGCGCCGCGCCGTCGTGCCGGGCGCCGCCGTCTCGTTCGCCGGCACCGACATGGGCGCCGGGGAGACGGTGCTGTTCGCCGGGACGCGGCTCGGTTCGCGGGAGACCGGGGTCCTCGCCGCGATCGGCTGCGCCGAGGTCCGCGTGGTGCGCGCCCCGCGCGTCGCGATCCTGTCGACCGGCGACGAGATCGTCCAGCCCGGCGAGCCGATGCGTCCCGGCCTCGTCTACGACAGCAACGGCCGCGTGCTCGCCGATGCCGTCCGCGAACTCGGCGGGGAGCCGTGGTTCCTCGGCGCGTTCCGCGACGACGAGCAGGAGCTGCGCGCCGCGCTCGGCCGCGCGCTCGCCGAGGCGGACGTCGTGCTGCTGTCCGGCGGCACGTCGAAGGGCGAAGGCGATCTCAACGCGCGCGTCGTCGCGGAGCTCGTGCCCGGCATCGTCGTGCACGGCGTTGCGCTGAAGCCGGGCAAGCCGATCTGCCTCGCGGCGCACGGCCGCCAGCCCGTGGTGATCCTGCCCGGCTTCCCGACGTCGGCGATCTTCACGTTCCACGAGTTCGTCGCGCCGGTGCTGCGCGGCCTCGCCGGCACGGGCGCCGCGGCGGGATCGGGCGGCGAGCGGGACGGACGCGAAACGGTGTCGGCCCGGCTCGCGCTGCGCACGTCGTCCGAACGCGGGCGCCTCGAGTACCTGCTGGTGGGTCTCGTGCGCCGCGACGATGGCGGGCTGTCGGCCTACCCGATGGGCAAGGGCAGCGGCAGCGTCACGGCGTTCAGCCGCGCCGATGGCTTCGTGCGCGTGCCGCGCAACGTCGAGCTGCTGGAGGCCGACGCCGAGGTCGCCGTCACGCGGCTCGGGCACGCGCTCGTGGTGGCGGATCTCGTCGTGCTCGGCAGCCACTGCGTCGGCCTCGATCGCGCGGCGAGTGCGCTCGCGCGCGAAGGCTTCGCCGTGAAGGTGCAGGCGGTCGGATCGCTCGGCGGCCTGGCGGCGGCTCGGCGCGGCGAGTGCGATCTGGCGCCGATCCATCTGCTCGACCCCGAGAGCGGACGCTACAACGAGCCGTTTCTCGGCGAGGGCCTGCGGCTGCTGCGCGGCTGGACCCGGATGCAGGGCGTCGTGACCCGGCCGGACGACACGCGGACGATCGACGAGCTGCTGGCGGATCCCGCCGCGCGCATGGTGAACCGCAATCGCGGCGCCGGCACGCGCGTGCTGATCGACGAGCTGCTGGCGGCCCACGCGCCGGACGCGCGCAGGCCGCTGCGCCCGCCGGGCTTCGCGTACGAGCCGCGTTCCCACTACGCGGTGGCGGCGGCCGTCGCGCAGCGCCGGGCGGACTGGGGCGTCGCGATCGAGATCGTGGCGCGCGAGCAGGGCCTCCGTTTCCAACCGCTGCGCGCGGAGCACTACGATTTCGCCGTGGCGGCCTCGCGCTGGGAGCGGCCCGCTGTGCAAGCCTTGCGCCGGCTGCTCGCGCCGGGCTCGCCGTTGCGCGCCGAGCTCGCCGCGCTCGGGTTCGGCACCCCGGAGGAGGAATCGTGAGGAATCGAGCGATCGCGACCTGGATCGCGCTGCCGTTGCTCGCCGGCGCTCTCGTGGGGCCGCATCCCGCGCGCTCCGAGAGTCCCGAGCCCACCCGGCGCCTGGTGCTCGCGACGACGACCAGCGTGCGCGACTCCGGTCTCATGGATGCGCTGCTCCCGTCGTTCGAGGCGGAGTCCGGCATCGACGTCGAACTGATCGCCGTTGGCAGCGGCGCCGCGCTGCGCATGGGCGCGATGGGCGAGGCCGACGTCGTCGTCGCCCACGCGCCCGGTGAAGAACGGAAGCTCGTCGAGAGTGGAATCCTGCTGGATCGGCAGCCGTTCATGCACAACTACTTCCTGCTGGCGGGTCCGGCGGGGGATCCGGCCGGAATCGCCGGCGCCGCGAGCGCGGCCGACGCGGTGCGACGGATCGCCGAGAAGCCCGCCCCCTGGGCCAGCCGCGGCGACGAGTCCGGCACGCACGGGCGCGAGCAGGCGCTGCTGCGCGCGGCCGGACGCGATCCGACGACGCGTTGGCCCGGCTTCGTCAGCACGGGATCCGGGATGGGACAGACGCTGCTCGTCGCCGGCGAGAAGCGCGCGTACGTGCTGACGGATCGCGCGACGTTCGAGGCGTTCCGCGCGCGCGCCGATCTGCAGCCGTTGTACGCGAAGCCGGACGCGGCGCTGCTCAACGAATACTCGGTGCTGCGGCCGAATCCGGCGAAACTCGAGCCCGGCCGCGTCGATCTGCCGGGCGCGCAGCGTTTCGCCGCGTTCCTGCTCGCGCCCGCAACACAGAACCGGATCGGAGCCTTCGGTCGGGCCGCCGACGGGGCGTCCCTGTTCACGCCGGGACCCGCGCCGGCGGAGCTCCGCTGACGGTGGCGGACGTCGTCGACATCGCGCTGCGCACCCTCGCGGTGTCGGGGTCCGCGCTCGCGATCGCGCTCGCGCTCGGCATTCCGGCGGGTCTCGCGCTCGGGCGCCGGAGCTTTCCGGGCCGCGGCCTGCTCGTCGCGACGGTGAACACCGGGATGGGGCTGCCCCCCGTCGTCGTCGGACTCCTCGTGGCGCTGCTGCTGTGGCGCAGCGGACCGCTCGGCGCGCTCGGCTGGATGTATACGCCGCAGGCGATGGTGGTCGCGCAGGTTGCGATCGCCCTGCCGCTGGTCGTCGGCATCACGCTGGCTGCCGTCGCCGGGCTGGCCGCGGACTGGCACTTGCAGGTCCGGGCGCTCGGGGCGCGCGGCTGGCGTTCGGCGTTCCTTCTGATGCGCGAGATCCGGCCGGGCCTGCTGGCCGCCGTGATCGCCGCAGCCGGCGGCATCCTGTCCGAGGTGGGCGCCGTCGCGATGGTTGGCGGCAACCTCGACGGCGAGACGCGCGTGTTGACCACCGGCATCCTGATGTACACCCAGATGGGACGCTTCGAGGAGGCGCTGGCGCTCGCGGCCGTGTTGCTCGGGCTCACCTTCGTGCTGGCGGCGTCGCTGACAGCCGTCCAGCAGCAGCGGCGGCGGTCGTGAGCCGCACCGCCGCGATCCGCGTCCGCGACCTCGTCGTCGTGCGCGGGCGCGGCGATGGATCCGCTTTCGAGTTGCGCGTGCCGTCCCTCGATCTCGCGCCCGGCGAGGTGCTGGCGGTGCTCGGGCGCAACGGCGCAGGCAAGAGCACCCTGCTCGAGGCACTCGCCGGCCTGCTGGCGCCGCGCTCCGGAAGCGTCGAGGCCCGCGCCGGTGTGCCGGCATTGGTGTTCCAGCGGCCGCTGCTGCTGCGCGGCAGTGCGCGCTGGAACGTCGAGGTGGCGCTGTGGGCGCGCGGCGACGGTCCGGCAGCGCGGCGCGCGCGCGCAGACGCCGCGCTCGCGCGGCTCGGGGTTTCAGCGCTCGCCTCGCGCGACGCGGCGACGCTCTCCGGTGGCGAGGCGCGCCGCGTCGCGCTCGCGCGCGCGTTCGCGACCGGACCGGCCGCGCTGCTGCTCGACGAGCCGTTCGACGATCTCGACAGCGCCGCGCGCGAGCGCCTCGTCGTGGACCTGCGCGTCGCGCTCGCCGACAGCGGCCTCGCCGTCGCGCTGGTGACGCACGAGCTGCGCCATGCGCTGGCGCTGGCCGATCGCATCGCCGTGCTGTCGGCCGGCGTCCTCGTGCAGGTGGGTCCGCGCGACGCGATGCTGCGCCGGCCCGTCGATGCGGAGGTGGCGCGGCTCGTCGGCATGACGAACCTGCTGCCGGGCCGCGTGGTCGCGCGCAACGCATCCGGCCTCGACGAGGTCGCGATCGACGGCGGCGGCACGCTGTGGGCCGACGGCACCGCACGGCCACCGGGCACTCGCGTCACCGTCGGCATCCGGCCCGAGCACGTGAAGATCGACGCCGACGGCGACGACCGCGGGTTCATCGGCACCGGCCGCGTCGTCGAGCTGCTGTCCGACGGCGCGCTCGTCACGGCATGGATCGAGTGGGAGCGGGCGCGGCTGCGCACCCATCTGCTGGCCGGGCGCGGGCTCGGGCACGAGCTGAAGCCGGGCGATCCGGTGCGCGTCGCGATCCGGCCGGAAGACGTCCATCGGATGCCCGCCGCCGACGACGACGACGGCGCGCGGTGACCGCCGCCCGCGTCACCGAGCTGCGGATCGACGGACTGGCCGCCGGCGGCGACGGCGTCGGCCGCGATGCGGACGGCCGCGTCGTCTTCGTCCCGTTCGCGGCGCCGGGCGATCGGCTGCGCGTGCGCGTCGTCGAGGAGCGCGCGCGGTTCGCCCGCGCCGAAATCGACGCGGTGGTCGAGGCGAGTGCGGACCGCGTGACGCCGCCGTGCCCCGTGTTCGGAACGTGCGGCGGCTGCGCGTGGCAGCACCTCCGCTACGACGCCCAGGTGGACGCGAAGCGCGCGATCGTTCGCGATGCGCTCGCGCGCATCGGCAAGCTCGCGGACGTTCCCGCGCTCGGATTCACGGCGTCCCCCGCGGCGTACGGGTATCGCGGCCGCGCGCGCGTGCGGGTCGAGCACGGGCAGGTGGGATTCCGCCAGCGCCGCTCGCACGCGCTGTGTCCGGTGACGGCGTGTCCCCTGCTGGTTCCGGAACTCGACGCCGCGCTCGGCGCGATGGCCACGGCGCCGCCGTCGCCCGACGGAGACTGGGAGCTCGCGGCCGGCGATGACGGACAAGTCCGCATGGCTCCGCTCGGCGCTCGCACGATGCCGCGCGAGGGCGAGCCGCTTCGTCTCGCTCTCGATGCGGCCAGCGAGCGGATCGAGGTCTCCGCAGGCGTATTCACGCAGGCGAACGCGCTGCTCCGCGAAGCGCTTGCGACAGCGGTGCTGGTCGCCGCGGGATCGGGGCACACGGTGCTCGAGCTGTTCGCCGGCGCGGGTTTTTTCACGGTCGGCCTCGCGCGCCGATTCCAGCGCGTCCTCGCCGTCGAGTCCGATCCCGGCGCCGTTCTCGATCTCGCGCGCAACGTCGCCGACGCGAAGGCGCGACGCGTGCGCGTCATCGAGGCGCGCGTCGAACCGTGGCTCGCCGCCGCCGACGCTGAGGCGCTCCGGGCCGAGGTGGTCGTGCTCGATCCGCCGCGCGGCGGCATCGGCGCGGCGGCCGCTGCCGCGCTCGCGAAGCTGCCGGCGCGCCGGATCGTGTATCTGTCGTGCGATCCTGCCACGTGGGCGCGCGATCTGGCCGTGCTGACGTCCCACGGCTGGCAGCTGGCTCACGTCCATGGTTTCGATCTCTTCCCGCAGACGCCACACGTCGAGGCGCTGGCCGTGCTCGAGCGGCCGATCGCGGGCGCGTGACAGCCGCGACCGATCGGAGCTAGTCTCCCGCGTGTCCCGCTCCCGGCCCCCCGATCTCGTCGCGCCGCGATCGCCAGCGGCAGGGGTTCGAACGGTGGCTGCGTCGTCGCCTGCGGAAATGCCCTTCGTGCTGTACGTCGAGGGCCCTCGCGATCGGAGCCTGCTGGAGGCCTGGGCGTTGCGCGTGGCGCCTTCTGTCGGTCGCGCGCTGCCGGCCGTGACGGTGATCCTCGGCGGTTGCCAGCCGCTGCGCGCGGCCGAGCACTTCCGCGGTGTGCGCGAGCGCCTCGCGACGGCGCGCGGGCTCTGCGTGCTAGACCGCGACGTCGATCCGAAGCCGATGCCGGCGCGCGCGCACGAGCCCGGGCTCGAGTTCTTCCGGTGGGGCCGACGGCACATCGAGAGCTATCTGCTGGTGCCGGCGGCGATCTGCCGCGCCGCGCAGGTGCCGCCGGGCGATCGGCGTCGTGCGCGCTGGTTCGAGGACATGCTGCCCGCCGCCCACGACGAGCCGGCCTTCGGCGAGCTCGACGCGAAGCCGCTGTTCGCTCATCACGGCGCGCTCCAGCGACTGTTCGGCCGCCCGCTGCGCCCGGTCCAGGTCGCGCGCGCGATGCGGAACGACGAGCTGCACGCGGACGTCCACGGGTTGCTCGCGCGCCTGCGCACCGCGCTCGCTGGCGCCGCGCCCGAGAGCGACCCTGGCGTCGATCGGGACGCCAGCCGTATCCTCCGATCGGTGTAGGCCCAGCCATGCGCGCGATGCGCCTCACGCACCCGGCGCCGATCGAGTCGCGTCCGCTGACCGGCGCGACGCAGCCGCGCCCGGACCCTGGACCCGGCGAGCTGCGCGTCCGCGTCGAGGTATGCGGCGTCTGCCGGACCGACCTGCACGTCGTGGAGGGCGAGCTGGCTCCTCGACACGCGGTGGTGACGCCGGGCCACCAGATCGTCGGCCGGGTCGATGCGGTCGGCGCCGGCGTGACGGCGCCGGCGGTCGGCGCGCGGGTCGGCATCGCGTGGCTGCACTCGGCCTGCGGGACGTGTCGCTTCTGCGCACGCGGCGACGAGAACCTGTGCACCGCTCCGCGCTTCACCGGCTGGGACGTCGACGGCGGCTTCGCCGAGTGGGCGCTCGCGCCCGCCGCGTTCGTCTACGAACTCCCCGACATGCTGGCGCCGGAGCAGGCCGCGCCGCTGCTGTGCGCCGGCATCATCGGCTACCGCGCATTCTGCCGCTCGCGGGCCGAGCCGGGCGCGCGGCTCGGGCTGTGGGGCTTCGGTGCGTCGGCGCACATCGCGATCCAGGTGGCGCGTCATCGGGGCTGCGAGGTCTACGTCTTCAGCCGCGCGCGCGAGCATGCGAGCCTCGCCGAGGAGCTCGGCGCCACGTGGGTCGGCGGCAGCTTCGATGCACCGCCCGTCGCCCTCGATGCGGCCATCCTGTTCGCCCCGGCCGGCGAGCTGATGCCGGCGGCGCTCGAACGGCTCGACCGCGGTGGCACGCTCGCCGTTGCCGGCATCCATCTGTCGGACGTCCCGCCGCTCGACTACCAGCGCCATCTGTTCCAGGAGCGCACGCTGACGTCGGTCACCGCGAACACGCGCGCCGACGGCCGCGCGCTGCTCCAGCTCGCCGCCGAAATCCCGATTCGCACGCGCGTCACGTCCTATCCGCTCGAGCGGGCGAACGAGGCGCTGCTCGCCCTGAAGCAGGATCGCATCCGCGGCGCGGCGGTTCTCGACCTGCGCGGCTGAGCTACCGTGCTGCTCCCGTGAGCGATCCCATCGGAGAAGATCCGCCCCGCGACGCGTCGAACGCCGGCGAATGGCTCGTCAGCGACGGTCCCGACGCCCGCTGCTTCGGCTGCGGCCAGCGCAACGACCAGGGGCTCCGACTGCGCTTCCGTCGCACCGGCCCGGGCGCCGTGGAGGCCGAGTACGAGGCGCCCGAGCACTTCGCCGGCGCCCCCGGCGTCGTGCACGGCGGCATCCAGGCCGCGCTGCTCGACGAGGCGCTCGGCTTTGCCGCGCACGCCGCGGACGACAGGCGCGACTTCGACATCGTCACCGTCGAGTTCTCGCTGCGCTACCGGCGGCCGGCGCCGACGGGGCACCCTCTGCGCATCCGCGGCCGCTTGCTGCGCAGTGAAGGGCGCGATTTCTGGATGGCAGGCGAGATCGTCGACGCGAGCGATGTCGTGCTGACGGAGGCCGAGGCGCGCTGGCGCCGCATCGGCGGATCCGCGACACCGAGAGACGTCGCTTAGAAGTCGACCTGGAACCGCGTCTGGAACTGGTTCGTCCAGCCCTCTCCCTCGAGGCGTCCGAGACCGTAGTTGAGTGTCGTCCGGACGACGGGGTTCAGGTACCAGTTGATGCCCAGTGTGCCGCTGGTGAGCGTTCCTCCAGAGATGCCCTCGCTGTCGAGATCGATCCGCGAGAACCGGGCGGCCAACTCCCAGGCGCCGATGCCTCCGCTCGAATCCAGATCGTGCAGGGGAACCACGCGATCGAAGCTGCCAGAAGCCGGCTTGTACGGTCGGTGCTCACCGGTGAGGAAGTAGCTCCCCTGGACGTAGAATGCGTGGAAGCGCGGATCGCCGACGTCGCTACTGCCGCTGTCTACGAAGGCGTGGCTGTACTCGGCCTGCAACGAGAGCGAACCGAGGACCAATGCGAGCTCTGGGTTGACGATCTGGATGTGGTCGGCGGCAAAGTTTCCGGTGTCTACGAAGTTCGGAGCCAGATGCGCCTCCGGGCGCTGCGAGAACCGCTCGTTGGCCCCGTCTCGGAACTGCTGCGTGAACGAAACGCCCACGTGCAACAGCTTGCTGCCGTTCTCCTCGAACCAGGGGAGGCCGGTGATCCTGCCGGTGACGTCGTAGAGGGGATCGCTGCCGAAGCCATCGCCTGACGCCGAGTCGGTGTCTCGAAAGGCCCCGACGGCCCACGTGAGGCGCTGCTCGAGCGCGTGGTTGGTCAGCAGGAAGCCGGTCTCCCGGCCCGGCGCGAAAGCGTCGAGCACCGAACGCTCCATGAAGGTGGTGTAGGCGTCGCTGGTCACCTGCTCGAGCGACATCGGCTCCTTGAAGTGCCCGACACGCACGCGTCCGACGGCCGGGAGATCCAGCAGCTCGAGATAGACGTCGCGCAGCGCGGTGTCACCGCCGGCGAACTCGTACTCGCCCTTGAAACCGATCCGCTCGTAGATGGTGCCTTCGAGCTTGAGGCGGGCGCGCCGGAACTCCGTCCCCGTTCCCTTGCCCGCTTGATCGGGCAGCAGGTCCTCGAGATCGTCGTCGGGGACCAGAACGGCCCAGTCGTTCTGGATCCGGGCGCCGAGCCGCACGTCGAACGCCTTGTCGGGGCTGGTGAAGCGCAGGCCGTTCTTCCAGAACGCCTGCAGCGCATCGGGCGCCGGCGCGGGCGCCTGCTGCGCGGCGAGATTCACGGACCGGATCGCCTCGGCTGCCTGTTCGGCCTGCAACGTCGCCTCTTCCTGGGCGCGCTCGCGGAGCGCCCGATACTGGGCGTCGCTGATGTGCTCCTTGTCGCGGAGGATGTCGAGGATCTCTTCGACCACGCTCTTTTCGGCCGCGGCTTGCGTCGGAAGCCCGGGTGCGAGGAGCCAGAGGAACGTGAGCGCCGCGGCGCGTGCGATTCCCTGCCAGCGGGTCATCGGTCTTTCCTCCTTGGGATCGCGACACTCGGGAACGCATCCATCCGCACTTCGGGATGAACGTTTCGCCATTCGATTGTCACGAAGGTGCCGAACATGTGAAGATCTGATGGCGAACGCAAGCCATCCTCGCGGATCCCCGATCGCCGGATGCTCGGAGCGCCGAGGGCTCTACGGTCTCGGGCCCCGACTTCGGGGCCCGAGCCGGCTCGGCAGCAGCTCCCAGGCGCGCCGGACCCACTCGACGAGTAGCGGGCGGGTCTCGCGCGGATCGATGATCTCCTCGATGCCGAAGGCCTCGGCCGTCAGCAGCGGCGAGCGCAGCGACGCGAGGCCGGCTTCGAGTTCGGCGCGCAGCGCGTCGGGGTCGTCGGCGGCGTCGAGCTGGCGGCGGTACGCGGCCTCGACGCCGCCTTCGATCGGCAGCGAGCCCCACTCGGCGCTCGGCCACGCATAGCGGAGGTTCAGCCGGTGGTGCGCGCCGTGGCCGGCGCCGGCGACACCGAAGCAGCGTCGTACCAGGATCGAACACCACGGCACCGTCGCCTGGTAGACGGAGAACAGCGCGCGCACGCCGTGGCGGATCGTGCCGCGCCGCTCGCTGTCGATGCCGATCTCGAAGCCCGGATTGTCGACGAAGTGTACGACCGGCAGGTGGAACGTGTCGCACAGGTCGACGAAGCGCGAAAACTTGGCCGCGGCGTCGGCATCCATCGCACCTCCCCTGTGGCGCGGGTCGTTCGCGAGCACGCCGACGGGGATGCCGTCGAGACGCGCGAGCGCTGTGATCAGGGGCCGCCCGAAGTAGCGCCCGAGTTCGAACACCGAGCCGAGGTCCAGCACCAGCGCGAGCAGCCGGCGCGCGTCGTGCGGCCGGCGCCGCTCGCGCGGGATCAGCGAGAGCAGCTCTTCCTCGCGCCGTTCGGGAGAATCCTCCGGCTCGGTCCGCGGCGGCAGCTCCCACACCGACGTCGGCAGGTACGACAGGAAGCGCCGGAGCTGCGCGAGCGCGTCCGCCTCGTCGAGCGCTTCGTTGTCGACGGCGCCGCTGCCGCGCTGGATCGCCGCGCCGCCGAGCTCCTCCTTGGTGACGTCGCGCCCGAGCGCGCGGCGCACCACCGGCGGTCCGGCGACGAAGACCTGACTCGTCCCGCGCACCATCACCGAGAAGTGCGAGGCCGCCACGCGCGCCGCGCCCAGGCCGGCGACAGGCCCGAGCGCCGCCGCGACGACCGGCACGCTGCCGAGCAGCTCCACCGACACGTCGAAGTCCGGGATGTACGGCACGTACGATCGACGCAGCGTCGCGTTGGTCTTCACCGATCCGCCGCCGCCGGTGCCATCGACGAGCCGGACCAGCGGCACCCGCAGATCGCGCGCCGCCTTCTCCGCCCAGCCCATCTTGTTGCCGATCGCACCGTCGGCCGCGCCGCCGCGCACCGTGAAGTCGTCGCCGCCGACGACCACCGGCCGCCCGTCGATGCGCCCGCGCCCGCAGACGAAGTTCGACGGCGTGAACGACACGAGCTGCCCGGCGTCGTCATAGGCCGCGCGGCCGGCGAGCGCGCCCGTCTCGTGGAAGCTGCCCGGATCGAGCAGCGCCTCGATCCGCTCGCGCACCGTCCCGCGCCCCGCGGCCCGCGCGCGCGCCACGCGCTCCGCGCCGCCCATCTCCTTCGCCAGCTCGGTCCGCCGCGCCAGCTCCTCGAGCTCCGGTTTCCACGTCACAGGGTGCATTCCATCGTTCCGGATCGTAGCCCTGCGCGGCGCATTGCACGCCCGTCTCGCTGCTCGGCGATTCCGCCGGGTTGCTCGCGGGTTGCCGGATCTACGGATACGACAGGGCGTGGCCGATACGAAAGACGTGTTGGACTTCGTTTCCGGGATCCTGCGGAGATCGGTGGCGCTCTTGATCGCGGGAGGTGTGCTCGTCGCCGGCGCGTCCGCGTCCGCCCGCGCGGCGGTCTACGACGTCGGCCCGGGTCAGCTGCTCGCGGCGATCGGTGATGCGCCGTGGGCGACGCTGCTGCCGGGCGACGAGGTGCGCATCCACTGGCGCCCTGAGCCGTATCGCGAGAAGTGGGTGATCGGGCGCAGCGGGACGGCGCAGGCGCCGATCGTGGTGCGCGGCATCGCCGGTCCGGGCGGCGCGCGGCCGGTGATCTCCGGCGACGGCGCCACGACGCCGGCTCCCCTCGACTACACCAACGAGCAGCGTGGTGTCGTCAAGATCGGGACGTCGAACGTGCCGCCGAGCACGCTGCCGGCGCACGTCGTGATCGAGGGGCTCGAGATCCGCTCGGCGCATCCCGACTACACGTTCCAGGACGATCACGGGGCGCTCCAGACCTACGCGAAGAACGCAGCGTCGATCTACGTCGAGCGTGCGGCGCATCTGGTGATCCGCGACTGCGTGTTGCACGACTCCGGCAACGGGCTCTTCATCGGCGCGTTCGACGGCCAGACGACGGACATCCGGATCGATGGCAACCACCTCTTCGGCAACGGCAACGACGGCAGCGCGTTCGAGCACAACGCCTACACGGCGGCGATCGGGATCGTCTACGAGGCCAACCGGTTCGGACCGCTCCGGTCCGGGTCGATCGGCAACAACCTGAAGGATCGCTCCGCGGGTCTGGTGGTCCGCTACAACTGGATCGAGGGCGGCAATCGCCAGCTCGATCTCGTGGACGCCGAGGACAGCGATGTGCTCGTCGCGCATCCGAGCTACCGGAAGACCTTCGTGTACGGCAACGTGCTGATCGAACCGGACGGCGCCGGCAACAGCCAGATCGTCCACTACGGCGGTGACAGCTCGAACACGGCGATCTATCGCAAGGGCGTGCTGCACTTCTTCCACAACACGGTCGTTTCGCTGCGGACCGGAAACACGACGCTGGTGCGGCTTTCGACGGAGGACGAAACAGCCGACGTTCGCAGCAACATCCTGTACGTGACGTCCGGCGGGCATCGCCTCGCGCTGCTGAACCAGGATGGACAGCTCGCGCTCGCGCACAACTGGCTGAAGCCGGGCTGGGTGGAGAGCCATTCGGGACCCGCCGACGTCACAGACGGCGGAGGCAACGTCGAGGGCGTCGCGCCGGGATTCGCCGACGAAGCGGCGCAGGACTTCCGGCCGCTGCCGGGCGCTGCGACGATCGACGTCGGCGCGCCGCTGGCCACAGACGCGGTGCCGCTGCACGAAGTCGCGCGCCAGTATGCGCCGCACCTCACGACCCGCGCCCGCGTCGACCCGGACGCACCGGACGTCGGCGCCTACGCCGTCGTGCCGGAGCCCGGCGCGGCGCTTGCGGGCACGACCGCGCTGGCAGCGCTCGCGGGACTCGCGGCACGCCGCGCACGCGGCTGCTGAGCGGCCCCCCCGCGCGCGGGCCATCCGCTACGCTTGCCCGCCGTGAAGCTGCTGGCCCTCGACTTCGACGGCGTGCTGTCGGACTCCGCGCGCGAAGCGTTCGCCGTCGCGCGAACGACGTATCTGGAGCTGCGTCCCGATTCGGCGCTGCGCCGCGCCGACGAGGCCGAGCTGTGGCCCGCGTTCCTCGAGCTGATGCCGCTCGGCAACCGCGCCGAGGACTACGCGACGGCCCTCGCGGCGATCGATGCCGGCGTCGAGCTGCCGGATCAGGCGGCCTATGACGCGTATCGCGACGCGCAGGATCCCGACTGGCTGCGCGCGTTCCATCGCCGGTTCTATCAGGTGCGGACGGACTTCTCGGTGTCCGACCGCGAGGCGTGGCTCGCGCTGCTCGGTCCCTATCCGCAGATCCTCGAGCTGCTGCGCCGTCGCGCCGGCGAATGCGAGTACGCCATCGCGAGCGCGAAGGACCGCGCATCGGTCGGAATCCTGCTCGCGCACTACGGCGTCGCCGATCTGTTTCCGCCCGAGCTGATCGTGGACAAGGAGGCCGGCGTCACCAAGGACGCGCACCTCGCTCGGCTCGCCGCCCTGCGCGGACTCGACTTCGCCGAGATCACGTTCGTCGACGACAAGGTGAACCATCTCGACGTCGTGGCGCCGCTCGGGGTGCGCTGCGCGCTGGCGGCCTGGGGGTACAACGGCCCCCGCGAGCACCGGCTGGCGCGACAGCGCGGTTACCTGCTGTGCGGCCTCGCAGACGTCGAGCCCCAGCTGTTCTGACGCGGAAGGAGTGACCGGCTCGATTCTCGAGGCCTCCGCCGACCTGGGCGACGACCCGTTGGCGAAGCTGTTCGTCGGCTCTACCTTCCTGCCCTGCCGCTGTACCCCCACCGCTCGCTGGAGACCGCCTTGTCCGAACCGACCTCCGTTCCCGGAACGACGTCGAGTTCTTTCGAACTCGATTTCCAGATGCGCGCCGAGCGCACGCCGAATCCCCACAGCGTGAAGTGGATCCTGTCGCGCACGCTGCTCGGGAGCGGGCAGAGCGCCCACTTCGAGGCGCCTCCCGCCGCCGGCGTTTCCCCGCTGGCGACGCGGCTGTTCGCCATCGATGGGGTGACCGGCGTGTTCCTCGCCGGCAACTTCGTGACCGTCACGAAGCGCGAGGAACTCGAGTGGCCGGCCCTCGCGCAATCGCTGGTGGATGCGCTGAAGGCGTTCGGGGCGAGCGGGGAGCCCGCCGTCGGTCCGGCGTGGGAAGCGGCGCGAACCCAGAGCACGTCCGACGTCGAGGAACGCATCCAGCGCGTCCTCGACCACGAGATCCGCCCGTACGTCGCGCAGGACGGCGGCGACGTGCTATTCGCCGGCTTCCGCGATGGAACGGTCGAACTCTACCTGCAGGGCTCGTGCAGCGGCTGTCCGAGTTCGACGGCTACCCTGAAGCACGGCATCGAGGCGCGCCTGCGCGAAGCGGTGCCGGAGGTGCAGGAGGTGGTCGCCCTCTAGCAGGGCGGCCGCAACAGACGACGGAGATCCTGCCTGCACGAGGTCCCCCCTCCGTGCCGGCATCAGGTGGGCGCTCGTTGCGCCGACCAGAGGGTATGGAAGAGGGGGGACGCGGTTTGCATTCCAGCTCGTACGGGCGTCTGCGTGCCGGCGGCCGCGTGCCGGTCGGACCCGGGCTGAATCCGCGGCTTCGTCGCGAGCCCACCGGAGCGCGCGCTTCTGCAGGGCGTCGGCGGCGTGCCATGACGCGCCGCGGCCGCTGGACGATGGCGATGCTCATCGCCGTCGGATTCGGCGGCGGCTGGTGGACCGCGCAGAGCCTGACCGTGCTCTGGCGCAGCGCGCCGACCGCCTCGATCGCACCCGCGGCGGTCTCGGCCGGCCCGCCGATCGACGGCGGAGATCCCTCTGCGCCGTTCGCGACGGCCGGCACCGACAGCCTCGCCGCCGTCGCGTCGATGCCGGCGCCCATCGCGCCGCCGCCGGTGCCGGAGGAGGTGTTGCGGCGGCTCCCGCCGTCCGCGCGCAGCGGGCCGCCGCAGCCGAGTTCGGATCCGGCGCCGTTCGCGATCGAGCGCATCGAAGCGCCGGAGGGTTCCGCCGGCATCCTGGGTCCGCTCGAGGTCGAGTACACGATCGATCCCGGGCTCACCCGCGCGGTGTTCGATGTGTTGCGACGCGGCCGGGTGAAGCTCGGCCACGTGATCGTGATGGACCCTCGCGACGGTCGCGTGCTCAGCTACGTCTCGACCGATCCCGTCGGATTTCCGCCGACCCGGCCGTACCCGATGGCGTCGCTGATGAAGGTCGTGACGGCGGCGGCCGTGCTCGATACCGCACCGCAGGCGGCGTCGCGCCCGTGTCTGTTCCGCGGCAGCCCGTACGCGCTGAATGTCGCGCTGCTGAACCCGCCGCGGCAGGGACAGACCGCCAGCTTCGAACGCGCGCTCGCGATGTCCAACAACCAGTGCTTCGCGCAGCTCGCGGTGCACGACGTCGGCGCGCGGCGCATGCTCGCCGAGCTCGCGACGCTCGGCGTTCTCGAGTCGCCCGGGCCCGGCCACGCGCCGGGCGAGGTCGACGCGATCGGATCGCCGCTCGCGCTCGGGAAGCTCGGTTCGGGGCTGGCCGGCTCGCGGCTGGCTCCCCTCGCCGCCGCTCGGCTGGCGGCATCGCTCGCCGATGGGGAGCTGGTGTCCCCGCGTTGGATCGAGCGCGTGACGGACGCCAGCGGCATCGAGCTCGCGTTGCCGGAGGACGCGCCGCGCAAGGTGTTCGGTCCCGGTGTCACGCGCGAGCTGCGCGAGATGCTCGTCGAGACGACGCTTTCCGGCACCGCCCGCCGCGCGTTTCGCGATCCGAAAGGACGCCCGCTCCTCGCGTCGATCCGGGTTGCCGGGAAGACCGGGAGCCTCTCGGGCCCCGATCCGAAGGGCCGCTACGAGTGGTTCATCGGTGTCGCGCCGGCCGACGCACCGCGCATCGCGGTGGCCACCGTCGTCGTGCACCAGGACAAGCGCTGGCACGGCGCCTCCGACATCGCGGCCGGCGTGCTGCGCGCAGTGTTCTGTTCCGACGGAGCGTGCACGCCGGAGCCGACTCTCGCCGTCGCTCCGCGCGCCGCAGATCTCGCAGGCAAGAACCTGTACTGACGCGCGATCGGCAGCTCGCAGCCGGGCCACGCGCCGAGGAATCGTTCAGGCGACGATTTCTCCGACCACCGTTCCCAGCGCGCCGGCCTCGCCGTCGCTCAGCTGCTCCACCGGCGGCAGCGTCGCCACGAGTCGCTCGAGCCGCGCAGCGATCTCGGGCGAGATGGCCAGGAACTGCAGGCCGAGACCTCTCGCGCCGTCGTCACGAGCCACGACGGCATCCACGACCAGCGGCGCTTCACGGGTCGGGTCATAGAGCGCGAGGCGAAGGCGCGCTCCGACCTTCAAGTCGGGATGTGCGTCCACGCGCATGCCACCGACCGCGAGATCGCGACCGAGCAGCATCCGGTGCATCGCCGCCGCTGCCTCCGCGACCACGCGCCGGCCGTACACGCCGCGCGGCTTGCGGCGGCGTTCGCTCGGCGGGCGCCGCCGGCCGGAGCGGCTGATCAGCGCGGCGCCGAGCCGAGACGACGAGTGGGACTCCTGCGCGGCTTCTGCCGGCGGCTCCGCCGTCGCGCGCAGAGGCTGCGTCACGGCGGGATCGCAGGGCACCGCAGGTCGATCGCGTGCGCCCGCGCCGACCGACGCATCGCTCGCCGTCGGTTCCGGCACCGGGGTCGCGGTCGGTTCGATCGCCGGCGGGGCGACTGCCGGCCGCAGCAGCTGGACCTTCGGCTCCGGCGCGGGTCCCAGGTGCACGTCGCGCCGCGCGAGGAAGCGCACGAGCGTGTCGCGAGCAGCGTCGGTCAGATCGTGGAAGCGGACGGCGATCCGGAAACCACCGTCGGCCAGCGCCTGCGCATCGCGCTCGCATCGGAGGATCTGACCGGGGACGGTGAGATCGCCGTCTCCGAGCAGCTCGCCTGGTAGCTGCAGGCTCAACTTGGCGCCGGCCGGAAGCGGGCGGTCCGCGATCAGCCGACAGCCTCCGAGGGAGAGATCGACGAGCAACGCGTCCCGACGGCGCATGCCCGAGCGCAGACTGATGTCGAAGCCGACGGGAACACGCGCCTCGGAGCGACGCTCGTCTCCGCGATAGAGCGCGCGCAGGATCAACAGGCGCAGCGCCGTCGGGTGGATGGGGCGGCGAACCAGGTAGACGAACCCCAGACGACGCAGCACGGCGCGCGCGGTCGGCGAGTCTTCCTCGACGATGGCGATCCGAACCGGGCGCAACGTTCCGTCACTCGCGTATGGCCAGGCCCGCGCGAGCTTGGCGCGGCGCATCGTGGTGATGAACAGATCCCGTGGCGGATCGAGGCGACCGGGCACGGCTCCGCCGCGCAGGTGGGCGAACTCGATCCCGAAATCATCGAGGAACTCGCGGATGTCATCGAGCTCGCCGTCGTCCACGAGAAGGACGGGGAATCGACCCGCGTTCGCGGCGCGCTGTGCCTGCCTCGCCAATGCCGTCCTCCGGGGGCTCCCGGTGCCGGATCGGCTGGACGGGGCGAGGACTCAAGCCGGCGGACCGGCCGAAGTCGCCGGGGGGGCGACACCCCGGGCCGCCGCTCGGAGTGCCACCGCCGTGATCGCGAATTCAACGAAGATCGAGATCAGTGCAGGTGGACCCGTCCCGGGGAGCTGGAACTCGAGTCCCGCTTCCAGGACGGCGAATGCGTTGTTGGCGATATGAGCGACGAGGGCCGGCCGGATCGAGCCGCCGAGCGAGCTGAGGACGCCGAGGTAGAGACCGAGCGGAAGCGCGGCCGCCGCATGGACGGCGTCGCCATGGGCGGCGCCGAAGGCGAGGGTCGCCACGGCGATCGCGCCCGCCGTGCCGAGCGTTCGCTCGAGTCCGCGCTGGACGAAGCCGCGAAAGA
>JBDIVR010000017.1:0-87846 GCA_039794265.1 Myxococcota bacterium | reverse complement strand
CACCCCCGTTTCACATCGCGGTGTCGATCTCCTTTCACCTCGCCCCGGGCCCGGTCGCCAGAGGCGAGCACCAAATCCCGCGCGCCGCAACCCACCGCGCGCTCCTCACGGTCATACCCTGTACGACCCGGGGGGCCGACTCGAGTGGGCCGAGGGGCCCTACGGCGAGGCGGGCGCTGCGACCACCCTCCGCTACGGATTCGACACCGCGGCCAACATGACGTGCCTCGCGGGCACGAGCCTGCCGGACTGCGCGGGCGGGACCACGGCCACGTTCCCGCCCTTGGGCGCGCCGCATCAACCCAGCGAGATCGGGGGGGCGGTGGCGGCGCACGATGCGCTCGGGAACCTGCGCGCCCTTGGCGTCGCGCGGGAGTACACCTACACGGACGTCGGCCAGCTCGAGACCGTGAAGCACAACGGGGTCGAAGTCGCGCGGTTCCGCTACGACGCGGACAGTCGACTGGCATCGATCGCGTCGCAGTCGGGTCCGGATCGACTCCTCGTGACGCCCGACTTCGAGTGGGACACGGACAATCGCGTGGGGCGCATCGTGATCCGGCTCGGCGGCTCGGTCATCGCGGTGCACGATGATGCCTACGATCCGGAGCCCAGCGGCGGGAGCTGCGCCGGCGCCGGACCGGTGCTCCCCATCGACGGCGAGCCGTGGGCGCTGCTCTGGCTCTTCGCCCCGGGGCTCGCGGCGACGGCACTCGCGTGGATGGTGCTACGAGGGCAGCCGCGACTGCGCGTTCACGGCTTCCGATGGATCCGCAGCGGCGGAACGCTGGTCCTCTGCATCGCGATCACGACGAACGGATTCGCCTGCCCGGGCGGCACCACGCACGCCCTCTCGCCGCCGAGCGTGACCTACTTCTTCCAAGACCATCTCGGCAGCACGATCGTCGTCGCCGACTCGGCGGCGGGCACGACCTCGAGCTTCTACCGCCCCTTCGGGCAGCGCGTCGGGGCCGGGAGTCCGCCCGAGTACGGATACACCGGCCAGCGCTTCCAGAGCGATTCGGGCCTCTACCACTACGGGGCCCGCTGGTACGATCCAGCGCTCGGGCGCTTCCTCCAGCCGGATTCCATTCTCCCGAGCCTCGACGAGCCGGGGAGCCTCAACCCATACGGATACGTGCTCTACGACCCGGTGAACCTGGTGGATCCGACGGGGATGTTCCAGCAGGACGCCATACCCGACGCCAACCTCTTCTCCGGTTTCCCCGGAACGATCATCCCGGACGATCAGCTCGGCGGCATCTATGCGGGTACCTCATTCATGATCTCGAATGGAGAAACCTCGGGGTTCCCGCCAGCCGGCGAGCCGATCTTCGGCTGGCCATTCCAGCAATCGGTCGTTCCGGCGGGGAATCTTACCTTGGAATGGGTCGGTAGGACGATCGCGTCCCAAGGGCAGCAGGGGCAGCAGTACCCAGCTGACTTCATCGGCCCGCTCGGTCCGAACGACACTCTGAGTCCGCTGCCAACTGCGCCGCCAGGCGTGGATATCAACGCGAACATTGGAGAGGCGGCGAGGCAGCGCGACGTACGCTGGTTCTACAACCAGGTCCGCAACAAGGGGCCGTGGGACTACAAGCAGCAGGGCCCCGAGTACCAGAACTTCGGCAACTTCAACTACGGCGCGACGGGCCGAGCGCTTGGCCTCTCCGAGGGGCTGCTCCTCCGCGAGGCCGGAAGAGCCCAACAGGCCGCAGGCACGTCGCGGCCAGAGTGGGGCGATCCGGGATCGCGGCTCAATCCCTGGGGCGGGACAGGCTCGTTTGGGGACGACCCTGTTGATCGCTTCTGGATCAGGAGCGGCTTCGACTACTTCAACAGCTACAGGCGTCGGTGACGGAGCGAACCATGAAGGTGATTCTTGCGGGCATCTTCGCGGTCGCTGCGTTCAGCGGGTGCGAGCCCGCGCTCTTTGGTGACTGTGCCGACACAGTGAAGGCCGAAGCTGCCTCGCCGGGTGGTCACTACGTCGCGGCTGTTTTCGAGAGAGACTGCGGCGCGACGACGGACTACAGCACGAATGTGAATCTCCGTGAAGCCAAGGAGACCTTTGCTCCATCGAAGCAGCGGCCGGTGCTCACGGTCGCAGGCCAGCCAGTCATCGCTCTCGAGTGGAGCTCAGACAAAGCGCTCACCGTGGTGCTTCCACCGACGGAGGCATTCACGAAGCTGGAAGCGTGGCGAGACGTCCGAATCGTGTACAAGTGACAGTGTCTACCCGCCGAGGATTATCCGCAGCACCTCGCGCAGCGCGCGCCGGTCTTCCTCCTCGAGTCGGCCGAGCTTGCGGCGCACGAGGCCTCGCTCGATGGTGGCGAGGACGGGCTTCAGCACTGACGGCTTGAGCAACCCGGCCTCCTTCCACTTCGCGACGGCGACGTCGACAACGCCACCGGCGGCGGGGCGCACCTGGCTCGTGACCGCGAGGATCACGAGGTCCGGCCGCTCGCGGTGGTAGGCGTCGGAGCTGACGACGACGGCGGGGCGGCGCTTGGTGGTGGACTGGTCGGTGAACGGGAACGGGACGAGGACCAGGTCCCCGAACTCATAGCCGGTCATAGTCGGCGTCGTCGGGGTGGTCCCAGACCCGGGCGAAGGCGGCCTCGGAGAGCCGGCTCGCCGCCTCCGTGAGCCCTCGCTCCTCGCCGCGCAGGCGCAGGAAGTCCACGAAGTCCTCGACCTCGGCCACGCGCTCGGGCGGGAGGCGGCGGATCTTGGCGAGGAGCTCCTCTTCGGTCGGCTTCGGACGGCCCATGTGCGCTCTCCACCCCCGCAGGGGATTCGGCTACGATCCGGATTGTATCGGTTTGACGAGGGCTTGCCTGCACCCGATTCGCCAAGGCGGCGCCGCGGGAGGCTGGGCTGCTACTACCTACCTATGACCGTGTCAACTCCCTTCCGTCGATTCTTTCCTCTTTTCCCTCCTTGCCCTCTTTCTTCAGTGGCCTCCGGGGCACTCGCTGATTGATCCGCACGCTCTGCGCAAAGGCCTCGGTCTCCGTGTCGCGGAGCATGCGGGCCTCGCCGGGAGTCCGCGGCTGGAGCGGTGGCACGGCCGCGCGAGCGTAGAGCTCGTCGAGGGAAGGGATCGCGCCCGGGTGCTCTGGCCGGTGCCGTAGGCCGCGGCTTGGGGAGTTCCCTTCTTGGGGCCGGTGCGCCGACGCTGGCCGGTGGCCGCCACGCGCAGGCCCGGGCGAACGAGCCGGTCGCCCCTTGCGCCCGCCAAGCGATCCGCCAGTGCCGAGGCCAAAGCCCACACCAAGCAGCGCCCGGGCGGAAAGCCGGTACACAGCTTCCGCACGCTCCTCGGCGAACTCGCCACGCTCGCCCGCAACCGCGTCCGTCCCGTCGGCTCCGACGATGCAGCAGTCTTCGATCTGACCACGATCCCGACGCCCCTGCAGCGCGAGGCGCTCGAGCGGCTCGGAATCACCCGACGCGTGTAGCCAGAACGCGCTCCTCCGTCCGCGCGCAACTCCCCGCCATCGCAACCACTTGTCCGATTGCAGCCTGGGAACTTCGGACTAGGCGTGCGCTGCGCTGCGCAGGCGGGTCCGCCAGTTGGCGGACTCATTTCGCCACGCTTCAAGGTGGAGATGTTGGGCCGGTGGTAATTGGCCCTGATGACTGGGCGGTCTTCGTCGACGCGGCGATCCTCGAGGGTGACCGGCGTCCCGAGAGCTGCCGAGCAGAGCTGCAGGTGTCGGTCCTCACTGAAGATGGCCTTCGGCGGGTAACCGAAGCCGAGTTCTCTTTGAAGCCTCTCGGCGAGTTCGGTGTCCCCAACGTCCGGGAGCGCTGAAGCGCTCTGCACGGCTCATAGGTCTTCTGCTCGAAGCCCCGTTCGCTTCGCAATGCGCGCGAGCATCCGCGACCCGATCTCGTCGCGCTCGTGGAAGGCCCAGACGAAGTCGGCGAAGCCCTCGCGCGCGAGCACCTTGTGCGAGCCCTTGGCTTCGCGCTTGACGGACCAGCCGATGCGCTGGAGCGCCGCGAACACGCGCGACGCCTTGGTCGCTCGCCAGCGGCTCACGCGGCGACAGAGGTCTCGAAGGTGACGCTCACGGGGCCGCGGGGCCCCTCGTCGTGGTCGAGTCGATCGGCGAGCACGCGCAGGGCCAGGGCCTGGACGTGGGCCAGGGCCAGGTCGGCCGTCTCGCCGTAGGCCATCACGCCGGGCAGGTCCACGACCTCGGCCAGGTAGCGGCCGTCCTCCTCCTGCTCGATCTCGACGCGGTAGCTCGTCTGCATCGCCGCTCTCCCGTCAGCCCGTAGCCGGTTGGTCTTCGTCGTCGTTGCGGCCGGCCAGGCGCTGAAGCTGGCGCTTGAGCAGGAAGGTGTCGAGGACGGCCTTGACGGTGGCCTTGTCGGCCTCGGAGAACTGGTCGAGGGCCTCGAGCTTGTCGAGGAGCTCGCGGTCGGCGGTCGGGACGCGGCGGGTGTCGTCGCGGTCGTCGAAGGCCAGGAAGTCGAGCGAGACGTTGAAGAGCGCGGCCAGGCGGACGAGCAGCTCGGTCTGGGGGACGTGGACGCCGCGCTCGTAGCCGGAGATCTGCTTCTGGTGGACTTGGAGCTTCTGGGCGAGCTGGGTCTGGGACCAGCCGCGCTCCTGGCGCAGGCGGCGGATGCGGTCCCCTAGGGTCTTCGAGACGCCGTTCTTCGGGGCCATTTAAGACTCTTGCCTCCTGGATCGGGGAAAACTTGCCCTGGAAGGGGCCTCGAATCAAGGCTTTCGGGGTGGGCGGGAGGTCGGGCGCGCTAGCTTTCCGGGCATGGACGACTGGCGCTCTCGCATCACGATCGAGCCGGGCAAGCGGGGCGGCAAGCCCTGCATTCGGGGCCTGCGGATGACGGTCTACGACATCCTCGAGTACCTGGCCTCGGGCGTGAGCGAAGACGAGATCCTCGCCGACTTCCCCAAGCTCGAGCGTGACGACATTCGCGCAGCGCTGGCGTTCGCGGCCGAGCGTGAGGGCAAGGTCTCGGGCGCGACCGCTCCTTGAAGCTGTTGTTCGACGAGAACCTCACGTTTCGGCTGGCCCGGGTGCCCGCGGAGCCCTTCCCGGAGTCGCTCCACGTCGAGGACGTGGGTCTCGAGACGAGCGAGGACGACGCGATTCGGCGCTACGCGGTGGAGCACGGCTTGGCGGTCGTCACCAAGGACGCGGACTTCGCTGAGCGTTGCCTGGTGAAGGGCGCGCCGCCGAAGGTGGTGTGGATTCGGCGGGGAAACTGCTCGACGGCGACGGTCGAGTCGCTGCTCCGTGTTCACCGCGACGAGATCGAGGAACTCGGGAGGAGCGACGCCGCGCTGATTCGTCTTCTCTAGCGGCGGGGCGGCGGAGGCGGCGGTAGCCACCGGAGCCGCCCTCTGGGGGCGTGTCAGAATTTCGTGTGTGAGCCTCTTTTCGAATCAGTCCGTGAGTAGGAAACGCTCCTCGAATTGGATCGCCAACTGCGCCTTGGCCGCCTGCCAGGCGATGGGTGGGTTCTTCCAACGCTTCTCGACGTTGCGCAGCACGAGCCAGATCGGCTTCATCGCCGCCTCGTCGCTCGGGAAGTGGCCACGGACGCGAACCGCTTTGCGAACGGTTCCGTTCAGGCTCTCGATCGCATTCGTCGTGTAGAGAATCTTGCGGACCTCCGGGGCGAACGCAAAGAACGGGATCACCTGCTCCCAGTTCCGGCGCCAGCTCTGCGCGATCGCCGGGTACTTCTTGCCGAGTGGGCTCTGCGCAAACGCCTCGAGCCGCTCGGCAGCGACCGCTGCGGACTCCGCCTGGTAGATCGGTCGGAGCGCCGCCCCGATGAGCTTGCGCTCCTTCCACGACGACCACGAGCCGAGCCTGGTGATCACGGCCGGCCAAGAACCTCTGGCACTGCCTCGGTGGCTGCCAGGCGGTGCCTGCGCTGTGACTGAGGAATGAACGGGCCGGCGCCGCCAGATCGCGTGCATCAGCGGCGCTCGGCTGGCGTCTGCCGTTCCATCGCGCGCTTCGCGAGCAGCACGAGCAGCGATCGAGGCAGCAGTCGCATCGCGAGGTTGCCGCGCAGCCAGTGCCACCAGCGCGTCGAGACCGACGGTTGGCGTCCGAGGCGCTCGAGCGCGATCGCGACGACCTCGTCGGGCGGCTGCCCGGCGTGCGGCAGCTCGCCGGCCACCTGCTGGAACTCGGTCTCCGTACTCCCCGGCTCGACGACGAGGACGTCGATGCCGCTGCCGCGGAGCTCCGCCCACAACGCCTCGCCGAGGAATCCGTCGAAGACCTTCGTCGCGGCGTACACCGCGTGCAGCGGAAGCGGCTGGCGCGCGGCCTGCGAGCCGGTGAACAGCACGGCGCCGCGACCGCGGGAGCGCAGGCGCGGGAGCAGCGCGTGAGTCAGCAGCATCGGCGCCGCGCAGTTGAGCTCGAGCATCTCGCGCAACCGGCTCGGATCCTGCGACTCGAAACGGCTCGCATCGCCAACGCCGGCGTTGTTCACGACGATGCCGACGTCGAGATCCGCGACCGCGTCGACCAGCTGGGAGACACTTCCGGGAGACGCGAGGTCCAGAGGGACGACGCGCGTCTCGACGCCATCGCGCGCCAGCTCGCCCGCCAGCGAGCGCAGCCGGTCCTCACGCCGGGCGCTCAGCACGACGGATACGCCCTCTCGCGCCAATGCGCGTGCGAACGACGCGCCGATCCCGGATGACGCTCCGGTGACGAGCGCCCACTCGCCGTAGCGGTCCCGTAGGCGGGGACGCGGGGCGCGGAAGCGATCCTTCGCTTGCCACAGCGCCACCGTGAGAACGGCGAACGCCGAGAACGATACGAGTGCCGCGACCAGCGCGCGGCCCGAGCCTCCGACCTCATCCGTGTACAGCAACGGCCAGACCAGCATCGAGACCGCGATCTGCGCGGCGTAGACCGCCGCCCACGGCCACAGCCACGGGCGCATGTGCCAGAAGCCATAGGCACCGAGCGCGTAGATCGCGAGATGGATCGGCTCGGTCGCCTTGGCCCACCCCCCGTGCAGGCGGACCCCGAACCAGACCTCTTCGTCGACGGCGATCGGCTTCCACAAGAAGTCCCACGGCACGTACACGAATGCCATGTACGCACAGAAGAGCATCAGCGCGTTCATCCAGCCGAGCCGGCGACCGAACGCTTCGCGGAGCCAATCGCGGATGCCGAACTCGCTCGCTCCTGACTGGCTGTTGCGGGCCTCGTCGCGGCTCGCGCCTTCGTGCATCGCGCCCTCCTGGCGGCCTCGAGACGCGCGCCGCCCGCGTGGGCCGCAGGCTACCGCCGCCCGGCCGCAGGCGCCCGGCGCGGGCGCTACGATGCGCCGCCATGCCGGGACGCGTACACATCGTGAAGGAGGCGCCGATCGGGTGGCTGGTGTTCGACCACCCGGAGCGCCGCAACGCGATCTCGTTCGAGATGTGGCAGGCGATTCCCGCGCTGACCGCCGCCCTCGAGGACGATCCCGGAGTCCGTGTCGTCGTCCTCCGCGGCGCCGGCGAATCGGCATTCGTGTCCGGCGCCGACATCTCGGAGTTCGAGCGCACGCGAACCGGCGCGCACGCGGCGCAGGCGTACGAAGAGATCGGCGTCGAGGCGTTCGAGGCGGTCGCGAAGCTCGGCAAGCCGGTGCTCGCGATGATCCACGGTTTCTGCATCGGAGGCGGCATGGCGCTCGCTCTCTCCGCGGACCTCCGCTACGCCGCCGACGACGCGCAGCTCGCGATCCCCGCCGCGCGCCTCGGCCTCGGCTACCACGTCACCGGCCTCGCCGCGCTGGTGCGGCTCGTCGGCCCGTCCACGGCGAAGGAGATCCTCTTCACGGCGCGCCGCCTCACGGCAGGCGAAGCGCTCGCGCGCGGGATCGTCGACGAGGTCTTCGCGAAGCCCGCGCTCGAGCAGCACGTGCGTGCGATCGCCGCGTCCATCGCGGAGAACGCGCCGCTCACGTTGCGCAGCGCCAAGCGGGTGATCGGCGAGCTGGCTCGCGACGCGGCCGAGCGCGACCGCGAGGCGATGCGCCGCTCGATCCTCGCGTGCTTCGAAAGCGAGGACTACCGGGAAGGCGTTCGCGCCTTCCTCGCCAAGCGCAAGCCCGTCTTCCAAGGCCGCTGATGTCGACACCGGACGCGGACGCGTCGCCGTCGTTGCCGCGACGCGCGCTGTCCCACAGCGCGTACTGGTTCTTCATGATGGGGCCGCTCGGGCTCATGTCCGCACGATGTGGCTGTGGATGCTGGTCCCGGAGGTCGTGCTGATCGCGGGGCTCGGATGGCTGACGGCGCGGCTCTCTCCCCGCTCGTTGTTGGCGATCGGACTCTTCGCGGGCGGCGCGCGTTGGCTCGGCTGCGCGGCCACGCTGTCGCTCGCGTGGCTCGCGCCGTTGCAGGCGCTTCACGCCGTCGTGGTCCTCGGCCTGATGCTGGGCGCCCCGCTGTATCTCGACGCCGCCGTCCCGCCGCAGCTGCGCTCGACCGCCCAGGCGAGCTTCGCCGTCGTCTCGGTGGGAATCGGAGGCGCGGCATCGAGCCTGCTCGCCGGGTGGCTGCTCGAGGTGGGGGGACCTGCGGCTCCCTACTGGACGGCGGGCGTCGGATCGCTGGTGCTCGCATTCGGTGTCCACCGCTGGCTGCCGCGCGCCGCCGAGTGCTAACCCCCCGGACATGACGACGTTCGAGCCGGCGACGCTGGAGTTCTTCTTCGATTGCTCGAGTCCGTGGACGTACCTCGCGTTCCACGGGATCGAGGATCTCGCTGCCGAAACGGGCGCCACGCTGATCTGGAAGCCGATCCTCGTCGGCGGCGTCTTCAACGCGGTGAATCCGAGCGTCTACGAGCAGCGCGCGAAGCCGGTCCCGGCGAAGGCGCACTACTACGTCAAGGATCTGCGCGACTGGATCCGGCACGTCGGGATCGAGATCGGCCAGCCCCCGGTGTTCCCGGTGAACAGCGTCCAGGCCATGCGCGGCGCGTTCGTGGCGCTCGACGCCGGCTGCATCGCACCGTACGCGCGCGGTGTCTTCGAAGCGTACTGGCGCGATCTGCGCGATATCTCGCAGCCGGAGGTACTGGCGGACGTGGTGACGTCCGTGGGCCTCGATCGGGGAGAATTCTTCGCGCGGATCGCCGCGCCGGAGACCAAACAGCGCCTGCGCGAGACGACCGACGAGCTGGTGGCGCGCGGCGGCTTCGGCTCGCCGACGCTGTTCGTGGATCGCGACGACATGTACTTCGGCAACGACCGGCTGGTCCTGGTGCGGGAGGCGTTGCTGCGGGTCGCGCGCGGCGTCCCCGAGGGATCGCGGTAGGCTCGATACCGATGGAAGCACGACGAGCGAGACTGAACGAGGACCGCCGAGCGATCCGGGAGGCGGCTGCGACCGACGCGGGCGGCGCCTCGCTGCGCAAGCCCGATTGGCTGCGCGTGCGGCTCCAGAACTCGCCGGGCCTCACCGAGACGCGTGCGCTGGTTCGCGAGCTTCGTCTGAACACCGTATGCGAAGAAGCCGCGTGTCCGAATCTCGGCGAGTGCTGGGCGCAACGACACGCCACGGTGATGGTCCTCGGGAGCGTCTGCACGCGCGCGTGCAGCTTCTGCAACGTGAAGACCGGCCGTCCGGATCTCGTGGACCCGCGCGAGCCCGAACGCGTCGCCGAGGCGGTCGCGCGGCTCGGCCTGCGACACGTCGTCGTGACGTCGGTGGACCGCGACGATCTGCCGGACGGCGGCGCCGGTCACTTCGTCGCAGTGATCGAGGCGATCCGAGCCAGCGCGCCGGGTACCACCATCGAGGTGCTGACGCCGGACTTCCGCCACAAGCCAGGTGCGCTCGAACTCGTGGCGAGCGCCCTGCCCGACGTCTACAACCACAATCTCGAGACCGTCCGGCGCCTGTATCGATCGGTCCGACCGGGCGCGAGCTACGAGCATTCGCTCGATCTGCTCGAACGCGCGAAGCAGGTCGCACCCGGCGTGTTCACGAAATCCGGGCTGATGCTCGGACTCGGCGAGACCCTCGAGGAGGTCGACGCGGTGCTCGACGACCTGCGCGCGCACGACGTCGACTTCGTCACGATCGGCCAGTACCTGCGCCCGACGCTGGCCCACATCCCGGTCGCGCGCTGGGTTCCGCCGGCGGAGTTCGACGAGCTGGCGGCGCGCGCGCGCGCCAAGGGGTTCGAAATGGCCGCCTGCTCCCCGCTCACGCGATCGTCGTATCACGCCGATGCAGATTTCCAGCAGCTCCGGGAGGCCCGCGAGGCTCGACTCGCTGTCCACTGACCCGAGCCTCCCGGCGCGAATCGGCACGACACGATCGGCATCCAAGAGGCTCGCATGGTCGACCACGACACCGACCCGGATCCGCAGGAAACGCGCGAGTGGCTCGAGGCGCTCGACGGCGTGCTGCGCAACGTCGGGCCCGAGCGCGCGCACTACCTGATCGAGCGGCTGATCGACCAGGCGCGGCGCTCCGGCATCCACCTGCCGTACTCGGCGACGACCGCCTACCTGAACACGATCCCCGCCAACGAGGAGCCTTCGCCGCCCGGCGAGCCGGGCCTCGAGCACCGGATCCGCTCGCTGGTGCGGTGGAATGCCCTCGCGATGGTGGTGCAGGCCAACCGCGAGTCGTCGGAGCTCGGCGGGCACATCGCCAGCTTCGCGTCGGCGGCGACGCTGTACGACGTCGGCTTCAACCACTTCTTCCGCGCGCCCAGCGAAGAGTTCGGCGGCGACCTGCTCTACATCCAGGGGCACTCGGCGCCGGGCATCTACGCGCGCGCGTATCTCGAGGGCCGGCTCACCGAGGAGCAGCTCGGCCACTTCCGGCGCGAAGTCGATGGCAAGGGGCTGTCCTCGTATCCGCACCCGTGGCTGATGCCGTCGTTCTGGCAGTTCCCGACCGTCTCGATGGGTCTCGGACCGATCCTCGGCATCTACCAGGCGCGCTTCATGAAGTACCTGCACGCGCGCGGCATCGCCGACACCGCGGATCGCAAGGTCTGGGTGTTCTGCGGCGACGGCGAGATGGACGAGCCGGAGTCGCTCGGGGCGATCGGCCTCGCGGCGCGCGAGAAGCTCGACAACCTGATCTTCGTCGTGAACTGCAATCTGCAGCGCCTCGACGGCCCCGTGCGCGGCAATGGCAAGATCATCCAGGAACTCGAGGGCGGCTTTCGCGGCGCCGGCTGGAACGTGCTGAAGGTGATCTGGGGCAGCCGCTGGGATCCCCTGCTCGCGAAGGATCGCAAGGGCCGCCTACTCGAACGGATGGAGCAGGCAGTCGACGGGGACTACCAGAGCTACAAGGCGCGCGGCGGCGCCTACACACGGGAGCACTTCTTCGGCACCCATCCGGAGCTGCAGGCCCTCGTCGCCCACATGACCGACGACGAGATCTGGCAGCTCGACCGCGGCGGGCACGATCCGCTGAAGATCTACGCCGCCTACGACCGCGCCGTGCACCATACCGGCCAGCCGACGGTGATCCTCGCCAAGACCGTGAAGGGCTACGGCATGGGCGAGGCCGGCGAGGGCAAGAACATCAGCCACCAGCAGAAGAAGATCGGCGAGGACGCGCTGCGCGCGTTCCGCGATCGCTACCGGATCCCGATCCCGGACGACAAGCTGAACGAGGCGCCGTTCTACAAGCCCTACGACGAGGCGCCGGAAATCCGCTACATGCACGAGCGTCGCAAGGCGCTCGGCGGCTATCTCCCGGCTCGACAGGCGGACGTGTCCTCCGTCGAATCGCCGCCGCTCGAGCTCTTCGACAAGCTGCTCGAGGGCTCTGGCGAGCGCGAATGGTCGACGACGATGGCCTTCGTGCGCGCGCTCTCGGCGCTCGTGAAGGACAAGACGCTCGGCCGCTTCGTCGTGCCGATCGTGCCGGACGAGGCGCGGACCTTCGGCATGGAGGGCCTGTTCCGGCAGCTCGGCATCTACGCGGCCGAGGGCCAGAAGTACGATCCGGTCGATTCCGAGCAGGTGATGTACTACCGGGAGGATGCCGAGGGGCAGATCCTGCAGGAGGGCATCAACGAGGCCGGTGCGATGTCCTCGTGGGTCGCGGCCGCCACCAGCTACGCGAGCCACGGCGTTCCGATGATCCCGTTCTACGCGTTCTACTCGATGTTCGGCGTGCAGCGCGTCGGCGATCTGTTCTGGGCCGCCGGCGACTCGCGCGCCCGCGGCTTCCTGATCGGCGGAACGGCAGGCCGCACGACGCTCTCCGGCGAGGGCCTCCAGCACCAGGATGGCCACAGCCAGCTGTGGGTCTCCTCGATCCCGAACTGCGTCGCCTACGACCCTGCCTACGCGTACGAGCTGGCGGTGATCGTCCAGCACGGGCTCGAGCGCATGCTGCAGGAACGCAAGGACGAGTTCTACTACCTCACGGTGATGAACGAGAACTACGTCCATCCGCCGATGCCGGGCCGGGACGATGCGGAGCAACGCAGTCGCGTGCGGGAGGGGATCCTGCGCGGCCTCTATCTGCTCCGAGAGGCCGAGGCCGGCGAGCGCCCGCGCGTGCAGCTGCTCGGCAGCGGCTCGATCCTTCGCGAAGTGCTGGCGGCCGCCGAGCTGCTGCGCGAGGACTGGCAGATCGACGCCGACGTGTGGAGCGCGACGAGCTTCAACCAGCTCCGGCGCGATGGGTTGGCGGCCGAGCGCTGGAACCTGCTGCACCCGGACGAGCCGAGCCGACGCGCGTACGTGGCGACGCAGCTCGAAGGCCGGGCCGGACCGGTCGTCGCCGCGAGCGACTGGGTGAAGGCCTACGCCGACCAGATCCGGCCGTTCGTCCCGGCGCCGTACCGCGTGCTCGGCACCGACGGCTTCGGCCGCTCCGATCGCCGAGAGCGGCTGCGCCACCACTTCGAGATCAGCCGCCACTTCGTGGCGCTGGCGGCGCTCGAAGCGCTGGCGAGCACCGGGTCCATCCCTCCCGGCACCGTGCGCAAGGCGCTCGAGCACTACAAGATCGATCCGGACAAGCCGGATCCGTTCACCAGCTAGCGAGGATCCGCGTGGCCGCCGAGCAGACCGTCGAGCTCCCGAATATCGGTGATTTCGAGGACGTGGAAGTCATCGAGGTGCTGGTGAAGCCCGGGGACTCCGTCGAGAAGGAGCAGGCGCTCCTCGTGCTCGAGAGCGACAAGGCGACGATGGAGATCCCGTCGCCGCTGGCCGGGGTCGTGAAGAAACTGCTCGTCGGCGTCGGGGACCGGGTCAGCCAAGGCAAGCCGATCGCCGTGCTCGAAGTCGGCGAGGCAGAGGACGCAGGGGCGGACGACGAGACCAAGGGGCCCGCTCGTGAGCAGGAGGAAACACCGCCTCGCGAGGTCCAGCAACGAAGCCAGAAGGATGACGAGGGCGAACCGGATCCCGAGGCCGAGACGCCGGACGCGCAGCAGGACGAGCCCGCCGCGACCGACGTCGCCCCGTACGGAGCCACCGGCCAGCGCGTGAAGGGCCACGCGAGCCCGTCGGTGCGACGGCTCGCGCGCGAGCTCGGCGTGGATCTGGACCTCGTGCCCGGCAGCGGGCCGAAGGGGCGTATCCAGCCGGAGGACGTGCATGGCTACGTGAAGGCGCTGGTCGGACAGCGTGGCGGCGCGGGGGTGCCGATCGCCGGCGTGCACGTCGCGGCGCCGGTCGAGATCGACTTCGGGAAGTGGGGCGAGACCGAACGCACGCCGCTACACCGCGTGCGACGCATCGCCGCTGCGCAGCTGCATCGAAGCTGGGTCACCGTGCCGCACGTCACGCAGCACGACGAAGCCGACATCACCGAGCTCGAGAGCTTTCGCCACGAGCACAAGGCCGAAGCCGAGGCGCGCGGCGTCAAGCTGACCTTCCTCCCCCTCGTCGTGAAGGCCGTCACGAAGGCGCTGCAGGAGTCCCCGCAGTTCAACGCATCGCTCGACCACACCGGCGAGCACCTGATCCTGAAGCGCTACTACCACATCGGCGTGGCCGTCGACACCGAACGCGGCCTCGTCGTTCCGGTCGTGCGGGACGCCGACCGCAAGGGCCTCTACGAGCTCGCGGGCGAACTGCAGGAGCTCTCCGCGCGCGCGCGCGAGCGCAAGCTCCGGCCCGAGCACCTGCAGGGAGGCTCGTTCAGCATCTCGAGCCTCGGCGGCATCGGCGGCGGCTTCTTCACGCCGATCGTGAACCATCCGGAGGTGGCGATCCTCGGCGTCTCGCGTATGCAGTGGAAGCCGGTCTGGCAGGACGACAGCTTCACGCCGCGCCTGCTGCTGCCGCTGTCGCTCTCCTACGATCACCGCGTCATCGACGGCGCCGACGCCGCGCGTTTCATCACCCGGCTCACGGGTCTGCTCGCGGACCTGCGTCGCGTGTTGCTGTAGATGGCCGGCGACGGCGATCTACAGACCGACGTGCTGGTGCTCGGCGCCGGCCCGGGGGGCTACACCGCCGCATTTCGCGCGGCGGATCTGGGCCGCCAGGTCGTGCTCGTGGAGCGCTACCCGTCGCTCGGCGGCGTGTGCCTGAACGTCGGCTGCATCCCGTCGAAGGCGCTGCTGCACGTCGCCGAGGTGCTGGACGCCGCCGCGGCGCTCGCGGAGAGCGGCGTCGAGCTCGGCGCCCCGAAGATCGACCTCGCGCGCCTGCGCGCGCGCAAGGAAGCGGTCGTCGGCAAGCTCGCCGGCGGCCTCGGGCAGCTCGCGAAGCAGCGCGGCGTCACGGTGCTCACCGGCACCGGCCAGCTCACCGGGCCGAAGCAGCTCCGCGTCGAGACCGCCGACGGACCGGTCGTCGTATCGTTCGACCACGCGATCCTCGCGGCCGGCTCGCGCAGCGTGTCGCTGCCCGACTTCCCGGACGATCCGCGGGTCCTCGACTCGACGTCCGCGCTCGCGCTCGACGAGATTCCGGGCCGGCTGCTCGTCGTCGGCGGCGGCATCATCGGCCTCGAGATGGCCACCGTCTACGGCGCGCTCGGCGCCGAAGTGACGGTCGTCGAGATGCAGGACCGCCTGATGCCGGGTCCCGACGCGGACCTCGTACGACCGCTCGAGAAGCGCCTTCGCGAGCGCTGGGCCGGGATCCACCTCGGGACGCGCGTGGCGGACGTCGATGCGCAGGACGACGGACTGCACGTCCGCTTCGACGGGAAGAAGGCGCCGGAGCCGGGTCGCTTCGACCGGATTCTCGTCGCCGTCGGTCGTCGGCCGAACGGTGATCGGCTCGGCGCCGACGCGGCCGGCCTGCGCGTGGACGAGCGCGGCTTCGTGCCGGTCGACGACCGCCTGCGCACGAACCTCCCGCACATCCACGCGATCGGCGATCTCGCCCGCCCGCCGCTGCTCGCGCACAAGGCCAGTCACGAGGGCAGGATCGCCGCGGAAGTGATCGCCGGCCTGCCGTCGGCATTCGACACCGAGGTGATCCCTTCGGTCGCCTACACCGACCCGGAACTCGCGTGGGTCGGCCTCGGCGAGGCGGAAGCGAAGACGCAGGGCATCGACGTCGACGTCGCCCGATTCCCGTGGCAGGCCAGCGGCCGCGCACTCGGCATGGGGCGCGCAGAGGGCCTCACGAAGCTGCTGTTCGCCCGCGAGACCGGGAGGATCGTCGGCGCCGGCATCGTCGGTCCCCATGCCGGGGAGCTGATCTCCGAATGTGCGCTCGCAATCGAGCTCGGCGCGGATGCCGAGGATCTCGCGCTCACCGTCCATCCCCACCCGACGCTGTCGGAGACGGTCGCCTTCGCGGCCGAGATCGCCGCCGGCACCATCACCGATCTCTACCTGCCGAAGAAGAAGCGCCGCTGACCTCGAGCGCGGCTTTCCATATCCTCCTCCGATTCCTTACGCCGATCGGAGCCCGCGATGGAAGGCCTGTTCACCAGCGAGAACCTCGTCGCCCTGCTGACGTTGACGGCGCTCGAGATCGTGCTCGGCATCGACAACATCGTCTTCATCTCGATCCTGACCGGCAAGCTGCCCGTCGCACGCCAGGCCAGCGCACGGCGCCTCGGACTCCTGCTCGCCATGGGCATGCGCATCGGGTTGCTGTTCGCGATCACGTGGGTCATGGGACTCACGCGTACCTTGTTCACGATCCTCGACAACGCCTTCGATGGCCGCGACATGATCCTCCTGCTCGGTGGCTTCTTCCTCGTCGGCAAGGCCACCTGGGAGATCCATGACAAGCTCGAAGGCAGTCCTCACGATGTGGCGGGCGCGACGGGACGCGTGAGCTTCGGCTCGGTCCTCGTCCAGATCATGCTGCTGGACGTCGTGTTCTCGCTCGACTCGGTGATCACCGCGGTCGGCATGGCGCGGCGCATCGAGGTCATGGTGGCCGCGGTCGTCATCGCGGTCCTCGTGATGATGGTCTTCGCCGGCCGGATCAGCGCCTTCATCGAGCGCCACCCGACGATGAAGATGCTCGCCCTCTCCTTCCTGCTGCTGATCGGGGTCGTGCTGATCGCCGACGGCTTCGGCCAGCACGTGAACAAGGGCTACATCTACTCGGCGATGGCGTTCTCGCTGTTCGTCGAGGTGCTCAACCTGCGCCTGCGCCCGCGCGTGCGACCCGCGGTCGAACTCCACCAGCGCTACGTCGACGGGGGCCGAGACCCCGCATCCGTCTCCGCAGGCCACGCACCGGGGCCGTAGCGAAGCGTTCCCTTGCGGATGTTCACGAACAGCAGCTCCGGCAGGCTGTAGCCCGCCGCGGCGACGCCGGCGCGGAGCGTCCGGCCGCCATCGAACGGAGCGCGAACGACTCCATAGAGCGATTGCGCAACGCCCGCGGCGAGGTTGAACGCGCCGAACAGCGGGCGCAGCAGCGGCCGGTCGTCGGTGAAGAACAGGAACAACCCGTCGCCGTCGTGACGGCGGTAGATCGTCGAGCTCAGCGTGTTCGACTCGCGGGCGAACACCAGGAGATCGTTCTCCTCGCGCGCCAGCACCGCGACCCGGGCGCGGCGCAGCGACGGTTCCTGCCAGACGCCGGCGATCTCGTGTTCGCGCGCGAACCAGTCGAACGACACGAAGGGAACGAATGCGAGGCGTCCGCGCCCCGAACTCGCGCCCGGCTCGCGGAGGGACTCGCCGATCGTCTCGAACAGCTCGGTGACACAGTTCCGCGTGAGCAGGCGATACCCATACGCCTCGCGCACGGCGCGCTCCGCGAGCGCCTCGCGCCGCTGCGCGGCGGTGAGCGCGCCCACCCGCTCCCTCTCGGACAGCGCCGGCAGCGGCAGGTCCGCGACGACACCGACCGGCGCCGGTGTGCCGAACTCCTCGTCGCCCCGGATCGCGCGACGACCGGCTCGGCCTTCGCGGAGGTCCAGGAAGCGGTTGCCGGTCGCCTCGAGTCGGGCGTAGTCCTGCTCTCGAAGCGCCGTCGGATCCGCCAATCGCGCGCGCGCCGCCGCGAAGCGGCCGGCCGCGTGGGCCTCCCACTCGGCGAGATACGGATCCGTCCCCGCAGCCGGCCCTTCCGCGACCCGCTCGGCATCGGCCGGAAAGGCGTCGAGCAGCCGCAGGCGGCCCGCCTCGACGCTGCGCTCGAGCGCTTCGAGCCGCGCGAGCCCGACGAGCAATGCGAGGCCCGCATCCTCCCGGGACGAAGCGGCCAGCTCGACCAGCGCCCCGGCCAGGGAGGCGGAATAGCCGGCCAGTGCGCCCCGCTCGGTGGCGTCGAGCGCCAACGCGGGCTCCTCGTCGCTCCGCAACGCTTCCGCGCGCAGCGGCGCCGCGCGCTGCAGCGTGCGGAGCCCGACGACCCATTGCGCCAGCTCGCGCCGCCGCTCGAGGAACAGCACCGGGACCCGGGGCCACGCATCGGGAGCGAACGAAGGCGCCGCCTCGTCGGGCTCGGGCCGCAGCCGCGAGAGTTCACCCTCGAACGCCGCGATCCGCTCGTGCAGGAACGCGGCCCCGTAGCGTTGCTCGACGCGCGTCCGGAGCGCGGCGAGAACCGGTGAGGCGACCTCGGCAGGAGCCTCGAGATCGAAGAAGCCGGCGCCGGCGAGCCGTGTTTCCACAACGCTCGGTTCGTCGCCGCGCGCCGAGCCCTCCGGCCGTCGATCCTCCAGCCAGCGGCGCTCCTCGCGCACGGCCTCGATCCACCGAAACGTCCGGTCGGCGATCAGGTGGCGCCGATGGAAGCGTCGCAGCAACGCCTCGTGGCGATCGCCCGCGAGCTCGACGCGGGCCGCGTGGATCGTCCGGTTTCCGAGCACCTGCGCGCCGTAGCGGAACGCCTCCGCGTCGCTCCGATGCAGGCGCAACGTCTGGCGATCGCCGAGCCGGTAGTCGAAGACCACGTCGCCGAAGCGCAGCGCAACATGGCCTCCGCTCGAGCCGCCGACGTTCGATTCCAGGTACAGGTAGTCGACGGCTGCCGCGCGCGCGGGCCCGGCGCTGCCGAGCCCTGCGCACAGGCTCGCAGCAAGCATCCAGCCGACCGCTCTCAATGCGTCCCTTCGACCCGGAAGCCTTCCTCGATCAGCGCGCGCCGGCGCTCGTCGCCGTGCGCGAGCTGGCCGGCGAGCGCGTCGAAGCGCTCGGGAGCCACACCGGCGTCCGCCAGCCCACGGCCGATCTCGCGGTACGTCTCGGCGTCGCGCTCCCAGTCGAGGACGTCGTGCTGGCTGGCGACGACGCCGATCTCCCGCTCGAGCTGCGCGGCGTCGGCGGGCGCGGCCGCCACGCTCGCGGCGGATTCGCGGACGTCCCGATGGTACGCGGACGACTCGTCTCCGCCGCCCGAGCTGCTGCGCGAGATCGAGCCGCTCGAGTCCGAGAAGCTTCCACTCGATTTCGAAGAGCTCTCGGAGCTGCCCTGCAGCGTGGAGCTCGTGAAACAACCGGTGGCGAGGAATGCCGCGAGACCCGCAGCGAGGACGGCGCCCCGGCCGAGGCCTGCGATCCGCCGCGGCGACGGTCCGACGATGAGATCCATGGTGACCCTCCTCGAGACGACGAGCGATTTCGGCGACCGGTCGGCCGCACGCCCTCCCGTCGCGCTGCGGCAGCGTAGCCGGACGCCCATGGAGGTCGAGATGCCGCCTGGCGCCGTCGGTGTAGGCCCGTCGACTTGAGCGCCCCGCCTCGGGGTGGTACCTACGACCTGCTCATGGCCCAGGCGCCCCAACCTCCCGGCCGGCTGACGCGCCGCGGGTTCCTCCGTCTGGGAGGGGCCACGGCGGCGTTGGCGGGACTGACGCAGATTCGCGTCGTTCCCCCGGCGGCGCAGGCGGCCGTGGCGACGGCCACCAGCGCGGACGGTGCGCGCTTCTTCGACGACCAGGAGACCGAGATCCTGACGCAGCTCGTCGAGCGGCTCGTCGACACCGGGCAACCCGACGCCCCGGCCGTTCGCGAGACCGGGACCGTCGCGACGATCGATGCGCTGTGTCGCGAGCTCGACCCCGCGCTCACGTCGGTCCTGCCCACCGCGCTGCGCCTGTTCGAGTGGGGACCCCTGCTGTTCGACCTCCGGCTTGCGCGATTCACGCGACTCGACGATGCCGGAAAGGACGCGTCACTGCGCGGATGGATGACGAGTCGGCTCGCCGCGCGGCGCCAGGGGTTCCTCGCGATCCGCAATCTCGCGCTGCTCGGCTACTACAGCCAGGACGAGACGTGGCCCCTCATCGGCTACGCGGGCCCTCTGCTCTCGGCCGCGGAGAGGCGGCGATGATCGCGAAGCTCCTCGACCGCGGCGGCGATCTCGTCGAACGCGCGGACGTCTGCGTGATCGGGACGGGAGCCGGTGGCGCCGTGGCCGCCGCCGAACTCGCCGCGGGCGGGCGCTCGGTCGTCGTGCTCGAACAGGGGCACCACTGGACGAAGCAGGACTTCACCCAACGCGAAGAGGACATGCTGCCCCGCCTGTTCGAAGAGGCGGGCATGCGGCAGACGGCGGATGGCGCCATCACCGTGCTGCAGGGTCGCAACGTCGGCGGCTCGACCGTCCACAATCTGTGTTACGCGTTCCGCACGCCGGCGCCGATCCTCCGGATGTGGCGCGAGGAGCACGCGCTGCCGGAGCTCACCGAGGAGGCGCTCGAGCCCTCGTTCCGGCGCGTCGAGCAGAACCTCAAGGTCAAGCAGATCCTCGAAGCCGAGGTGAACGCGCTGAACCGCGTGATCCGCGACGGCGCCGAGCGGCTCGACTACTCCGGCTTCGTCACCAGGCACAACCGGGAGGGCTGCATCGGCGCCGGCTACTGCATCCTCGGCTGTTCCTACGACGCGAAGCAGTCGATGCTCGTGACGTACGTGCCGAAGGCCGACGCCGCAGGCGCGCGGATCTACGCGAACGCGCGCGCGGAACGCATCGAGGTCGACGGCAGCGGTCGCAAGCGGGTGCTCGGCCACGTCGTGGGACACGCGGGGGAGACGTACGGCAGCATCGAGGTCGAGGCGCCGGTCGTCGTGCTGGCCGCCGGAGCGATCGCGTCGCCGGATCTGCTGCTGCGCAGCCGCATCGCGAATCTGAGCGGGCTCGTCGGGCGCGGTCTCCACCTGCACCCGTCGGTGATGCTGGCCGGCTACATGGACGAACCGATCCATGCCTACCGGGGGATCCCGCAGAGCTACTACATCGACGAGTTCATCGACCTCGAACGGGATCCCCACCGCGGCACCGTGCTGATGCCGATCGCCGGATTTCCGGTGCTGACGGCGACGCAGCTTCCCGGCTTCGGCCGCGAGCACTTCCGGACGATGCGCGACTACTCGAAGATGGTCGGGCTGCTCGCGCTGCTCCACGACCGCAGCGAGGGGAGCGTCACGCCCGGCGCCTCCCCCGCCAAGCCGCGCATCGACTACGCGCTCACCGAGGACGACCGGCGCCAGCTGTCCGAGAGCCTCGTGCACATCGCTCGCGTGCTGTTCGCCGGCGGCGCGTCGCGAGTCGTCGCGCCGTACTGGAAGGACCCGATCGAGCTGGGGCCGGACGACGATCTGTCCGTGCTCGCGGCCCGCGGCGTCCGCGAGGGAGAGATCGCACTCGCGTCCACGCATCCGCAGTCGACGTGCCGGATGGGCGGCGATCGCCGACACGCCGTGGTGGATGCCTTCGGCGAATGCCACGACGTGCCCGGCCTGTTCGTCGCCGACATGAGCGTCTTCCCGACTTCGCTCGGGGCCCCGCCGCAGATCACTACGGCCGCGCTCGCGGATCGCACGGCGCAGCACATCCTCGCGCGCTGGCCGCGGGCGAAGCGCTGACGGGACCGCGAGCGGACGCGGGCGCCGGTCGGGCGAGACGTCGCGGCGCCGGCCGGGAGGCGCACACCCTGCGCCGAGGTCCTCGGCGGACGCGCCGGCGCTTCGCACGCCATCGATCGGGCCGCCTGCGGAGTTCGGCTCCGGGTGTGCGCCTCCCGGCCGGCGATGGAGCTTGGCAGCGGGCCGATTCTCCGCAAAGGCGTCAGAGGCCCGTCGCCATATCCGCGACGCGTTCGAGCTCGTCGGGGCCGAGGGTGGTCGGCACGAGGATCACCTCGTCGATGCGGTTCTGGCACGCCATGAGCGCCAACACGAGCAGCGAGGAAACGACGCCCCGAGCCGGTCGCATGCGGCGGACCTCCAGCGAGCGCGAAGATGTAGCAGACGAGACGCCCCTGGCCGAGCCAGAAGGAACCCTACGAACCTCGAGCGGGATCCCCCCAGCCATCCCGCTCGTGTGAGGGACACCCGGGACGTAAACTCGCAACCAACGACGGTGGGAATCCCGAGACGCCGATCGGAAACCGTCATGGCCGATGCATCGGCTCCTCGGCCATAGCCCCGAAGCAGGCGTGCTGGCAGCGTGCGGACGGTAGGCCCGAGGCGCGTATACTCGGGACATGCGTTCGGTAGCCGACGAACTCCGCGACGAGCAGCGGCAGGAAGAGCTCGCGCTTTCGGCCCACGAGCGCGCGGAGCGCGCACTCGCACTCCGTGAGCTCGCCCTCGAGGCATACCGGAGCGCGCGCGGCCTCGACCGCGACAGCGCCTTATAAGAGCTTGAGGCGCATCGCCAAGCCGACCGGCGCCACTGCTCGTTCCTACCGAGGCCTTCGCGTTCGTGAGGGGGCTCGAGCGAACCCTCGCCGTACTCCGGGAGGCCGGAATCCCGGCGGCGATGATCGGAGCGATGGCGGTGGCCACACGCGGTGTGGCACGGTCGACGTTCGACATCGACCTGCTCGTCGTGCACCCCGATGCGCTGCTTCCCTGGCTGTGGCAACCGCTCCGCGACGAAGTCCTCGACATCGAGCTCCGCCACGGCGAGACGGATGACCCCCTGGCCGGCGTCGTCCGGATTCGCGCTCCCGCGGAAGCCGTCGTCGACGAGGTAGTCGGACACGCGGCCTGGCAGCGCGATCTCATCGAGCGCGCGGAGCTGCTCGAAGTCGCCGGATCATCCGTCCGGGTGGCCCGCGCCGCGGATCTCGTGCTGCTGAAGCTCTATGCCGGCGGCCCGACCGACCGCTGGGATATCGAGCGCCTCTTGGAGATCGCCGCCGATCGCGCCGCCTGAGGAGCGCGCTGGAACGCTCGGCTCTCCAGCCGCTCGACGGCGCCGATGCGGCCCGGTCCTGGCCCCCCGGACCCGGGCGATGCGGCCTGCCCCGGATCGTGGATGGTGGGCCGCCTGGGACTCGAACCCAGAACCAACGGGTTAAAAGCCCGCTGCTCTACCATTGAGCTAACGGCCCGGCGGGCGGGTGGCGGAAGGACGGTAGCGGACGGGAGCGCGCCGGCGCTCAGCTCTTCTTCACGCCCGCTTCGAGATCGATCTGTTTGTTGCGGAGCTTCTGGATCAGCGCGTCGGCGCCCTCGGCGCTGATGATCTCCTGGGCCTGGCTGCGGAAGTTCTGGACCAGCGACACGCCTTCGATGATGATGTCGATGCCGCGCCAGCCTTCGTCGGTCTTGCGCAGGCGATAGTCCACCTTGGTGTCGCTCGAGTTCTGGTGGACCAGAGTCATCACCGTGACGTCGCCGCGCGGCTCGAGTCGGGAGCTGGTGATGCTGATCTTCTCGTCGCGGAAGCTGTCGAGCGCGTCGCGATACGTCACCGACAGGTGTTTCTTGAACGCGTCGACGAAGTCCGTGCGCTGCTGCTCGCTCATCGAGTTCCAGTTCCGCGCCAGCACGAAGCGCGAGATCAGCTCGAACGCGAAGCGGTCGTAGGCGAGCTCCTCGACGCGATTCTTCTTCTGCTCGAGCGCCAGCGTCGAGTCGTGCAGGATCGCCATCACGTCGTCGATCGTCTTCTGCACGAACTGGCGCGCCTCGGTCTCGGCCGGCTCGAGGGCGGCGTCCGCGCGAACGGCGGCGCCGAGCAGCACGGCGATCGGCAGGGCCAGGGCGGTCACGAGCATGGCTAGGCGACGCATGGCTCTCACTCCTCTTCGGGCAGATCGTACAGGTCGTCGTAGGGCGTGCCGCCCTTGGCCCGGGACTTCTGCACCTGGTTCCGGACGGCCGCCTCCCGGTTCTGCGTGTAGGCATCGCGCACGAAGACGTAGAAGTCGAGAGCGGTCCTGCGGGCGTTCTCGATCTCCCGGTCCGAGAGCGCTCGGCTGTTGATCACGTTGACGATGCCGGTGCCGTACGTGGGGACCGGGATCCACAGGAACGGGCTCAGCGCGAGGTCTCCGACCATGCCCACGGCGTCGCGCGGGTTCGCGGGGCCGAGCAGCGGCAGCATCAGGAAGGGGCCGGGCGGGATGCCCCAGCGTCCGAACATCTGGCCGATGTCCTCGTCGTGGCGCGGGAAGCCGAAGTGCGTCGCGGGGTCGAAGAGGCCGGCGATGCCGACGGTCGTGTTGACGAGGAACCGCCCCGCCTCGTCGGCGGCCTTTCCGCCGTCGCCCTGTCCGAGGCTGCTGACGAAGCGCGACGGGAACGCCGCGTTGAAGAAGAACCGCTGCACCGAGCGCCGCATCTCTTCGAACGTGATGAAGGTCCAGCCCTTCGCGACCGGCCGCAGCACGTAGCGGTCAGCGGCCTCGTTGAAGCGGAACACCGGCTTGTTGAAGCCCTGCCACGGATCCTCCGGCGGGCCCGACGCGCAGCCGGCGGCGAGCGCCACGGCGACGAGCAGCATCGGGATCCGGCAGCGCAAGCGCGTCATTCGCTGGAGCCTCCGCCGATGTTCTGGACCAGCTTGCCGATCAGCCGTTCGAGGATCACGGCGCCCTGCGTGAACGAGATCGCCTCGCCGGACTCGAGGATCTCGGGATCACCCCCCGGTTCGAGCGCGATGTACTGGTCTCCCAGCACGCCGGCCGTGAGGATCGACGCAGACGTGTCTGCCGGCAAGGCCAGGCTGCCGTCCACTTCGAGCGTCACCTGCGCCCGGAAATCGTCCGCCAGGCCGATCTCCTTGACCTGCCCCACTTTGACGCCGCCGATCACCACCTGGGCACGGCTCTTCAGCCCCCCGATCTCGTCGAACGAGGCGACCAGCTCGAGCCCCTTGGGGCGAAACAGCTCCAGGCCCCCGACCGAGAGCGACAGCCAAGCCAATCCGGCGAGGCCGATGAGGACGAAGAATCCGACCCAGAGTTCGCGGTTCGGCGTCTCGCGCATGTGACTCAGTACCCCCAGAGCGCCGTGATGAAATAGTCGAAGATCAGCGTGGCGACCGATGCGATCACTACCGTCGACGTCGCCGCGGCGCTGACGCCGGCCGTCGTCGGCCGGGCCGTGAAGCCCTGATAGGTCGCGATGAAGCCCACCAGCACGCCGAAGACCGCCGCCTTGATCAAACCGCCGAGGACATCTTCGGAGAACGCCGTGGCGTCCTCGAGCGTCGATAGGTACGCGCCGGGATCCCCACCGAGGACGATGACCCCGACCGCCCAGCCGCCGAGGATCCCGAAGACGACGAACAGCGTCGAGAGCAGCGGCATGGCCAGGATCATGCCAAAGGCCTTGGGCGCCACTACGAAGTCGAGCGGATCGACCGACATCATGCGCAGCCCGTCGAGCTGCTCGGTGACGACCATCGCGGCGATCTCGGCGGCCATCGCCGAGCCGGCCCGGCCGGCCACCAGCAGCGAAGTGAGGACCGGACCCAGCTCGCGGATCAGCGAGAGGCCGACGACGGCGCCCAGATTCTCCTCGGCGCCGAAGCGGACCAGCGTGTTGTGTCCCTGGAGCCCGAGCACCATGCCGACCGCGAAACCCGAGACACACACGATCAGCAGCGACAGCACGCCGGCGTCGTAGACCTCGGCGATCAGGCGGCGCAGGCGCAGCGGGGGCGAGCCGCCCGCCGCAAACACCGCGCGCACGAACAGCGTGAACCGGCCGAGCGCGCTCACCGAATCGATCGCCCAGGCGCCGAGCCGACGTATGGTGCCGAGGGGACTCACGGCGCGGCGCTCGCGACGGCGGGCGGCATCAGCGCCTCCTCGAAGAACTCGGCCACCCGTCGATCGCTCCGGACGAGCGTCTGCGGCTCGCCCTCGACCGCCCGGCCTTCATCGATCATCACCAGGTGGTCGGCGATCCGCATCGTCGAGACCGGGTGGTGCGAGGTGATGATGACGGTCGCGCCGGCGCGAGCGTTGACGCTCTGGAGCAGCTCTTCGACCTTGCGCACCGTCGGCGGGTCGAGACCCGAGAACGGTTCGTCGCAGAGCAGTACCTCGGGCTTCTCGATCAGCGCGCGCGCCAGGCCCGCGCGCTTCACCATCCCGCCCGAAAGCTCCCCGGGCAGCAGCGCGTCGACGCCCTCGAGACCGACGGCCTCGAACGCGCGGCAGACTTCGTCCCGGATCTCCGGTTCCGTGAGCTTCGAATGCTCCCGGAGCGGAAGTGCGACGTTGTCGTACAGCGTGAGCGAATCGAGCAGCGCACCGAACTGGAACAGCATCCCGACATGGTGCCGCCACGCGTGCATGTCCGCGCGGCTCATGCCGACCAGATCGCGATCGCCATCGACGAGGATCGAGCCCGAATCCGGACGCAGCAGGCACGCGATCATCCGCAGCAGCGTCGTCTTGCCGCCGCCACTCGCCGCGGCGACGACGCTGATCTTGCCGCGCGGAAAGCGACACGAGAGTCCGCCGAAGATCGGCCGATCTCCCCGGGCGAAGTGCAGATCGTGCGCTTCGATCTCCAAGCGGCGTCTCAGCTCGCCCGGAACGGGTCGCTGCGAGCGATCGTCGCGTCGCGGCCGGGCCCGATCGAGATCAGCTCCACGGGAACCTCGACCAACGCCTCGATGCGATCCACGTAGCGGCGCGCGGCATCGGGCAGGTCCTCCCAGCGGCGGGCGTCGGAGAGCTCCGCATCCCAGCCCGGCAACGTCTCGTAGACGGGCTCGGCGCGAGACAGCTCGCCGAGCGTCATCGGGAACTCGTCGGTCTGCTTGCCGTCGATCCGATAGGCCGTCGCCACCTGGAGTTCCGGCAGGCCGGAGAGGATGTCGAGCTTGTTCAGCGCGAGGCCGGTCAGCCCGTTGACCGTGGCGGCCTCGCGCAGCATCACGACGTCGAGCCAGCCGCAGCGACGCGGTCGCCCGGTGGTGGCGCCGAACTCCGAGCCCTTCTGCCGCAGCTGCTCGCCGAGCGCCCCGGTGTCCTCGGTCGGGAACGGCCCGCCCCCCACGCGCGTCGTATACGCCTTCGAGATGCCCAGCACGCGATCGATCTTCGTCGGGCCGATGCCGGCTCCGGTGCAGGCGGCGCCCGCCACGCAGTTGGACGACGTCACGTACGGATACGTTCCATGATCGACGTCGAGAAAGGTTCCCTGCGCGCCTTCGAAGAGCACGTTCTTGCCCTCGCGCAAAGCGTTGTTGAGGATTCGACCGGTGTGGTCGACGTACGGGGCGAGCTGACGCGCGTACTCCCGAACCCGCGCGAGGATCGCCTCGGCGTCGACGGGCTTCCAGTGATGGATCTCCGTCAGCTCGAAGTTCTTCTCCGCCACCAGCCGCTCGACCTGCGCGCGCAGCGCCTCGCCGTCGAGCAGGTCGGCGATCCGGATTCCGCGGCGCGCCACCTTGTCCTCGTAGGTCGGCCCGATGCCGCGGCCGGTGGTGCCGATGGCCGCGTCCTCTCGGCTCTCCTCGCGCGCCTTGTCGAGTGCGACGTTCCAATCGAGGATCACGTGCGCGCGGCCCGACACGCGGACCCGTGCGGGATCCCGCAACACGCCGCGCTCGCGCAGCCGGTCGAGCTCGGCGATCAACTCCCCCGGATCCACGACGACGCCCGGACCGATCAGGTTGACCGTGCCCGCGTGCAGCACGCCCGACGGCACGATGTGCAGGATCGTCTGCTCGCCGTCGACGACGAGCGTGTGCCCGGCGTTGTTGCCGCCCTGGAAACGCACGACCAGATCCGCCTGGGGCGAGAGCCAGTCGACGATCTTGCCCTTGCCCTCGTCGCCCCACTGGGCGCCGACCGCAACGAGTGTCGCCATTCTAGTGTCCTACCTCAGAAGTTCGCCTGCATTCGATCGCGCCTCCGGGCCGCTCGCCGCGTTGCGCTCCCTCGCCGTAGCGATGGCTATGCCTCGGTCGCGCGCCTTGCGAGCGGCCCGGAGACACGATCTCGGTGCGCACCGAGCCACGAGAAGGGGTACGACGATTCGACGGCGAACTTCTGAGGCAGGACACTAGAGCGCCAGCAGCACGGCGGAGATGACGTGCGGGAGATTGCGCAGGCGTTCCATCACGGCCTCCGCCGGCGCGGCGTCGACGTTGACGAGCATCGCCGCCTCGCCGCGCTCGCGCTGCAGCGCCAGCTGCATGCGCGAGATGTTGACGCCCTCCTCGCCGAGGACGGTGCCGACCTGACCGACCACGCCGCGACGATCGTGGTTGTGCAGCAGGATCGCGGAGCCCTCCGGGATGGCCTCGAGGATGAAGTCGTCGAGCCGCACGATCCGGGGCTGCGCCCCGTGGAAGACCGCGCCGGCGACGAGCCGATCGACACAGCCCCGGACCCGCGTCGTGATCGTGCTCGCGTAGTCCGTCGTCATGCTCGACTTCGACTCGATGACCTTGATCCCGTGGTCCCGCGCCACGACCGGCGCATTCACCATGTTGACGCGCTCGCTGACGCTCTCGAGCAGCCCCTTGAGGACGGCGATCGTGATCGGCGCGACCCGCAGCTCGGCGACGCCGCCAGCGTACTCGATCTCGATCTCGTCGATCTTGCCGGGGCACAGCTGCCCCTGGAAGCGGCCGAGCTTCTCGCCGAGCAGAAGATAGGGACGGATCTGCGACAGGATCTCCGGCGACACCGAAGGCACGTTGACGCCGTTGCGGATCTCACCTGCCAGCAGGTAGTCCCGCACCTGCTCTGCCACCTGGATCGCGACGTTGAGCTGCGCCTGCTCGGTCGACGCACCCAGGTGAGGCGTGCAGATCACTTTCGGGTGCTGCACTAGCGGATGATCGCTCGCCGGCGGCTCCTTCTCGAACACATCGAGCGCCGCGCCGGCCACCTGTCCGTTGTCCAGCGCCACCAGCAGCGCCGCTTCATCGACGATGCCGCCGCGCGCCGCGTTCACGATCAACACGCCGCGCTTGCACTTGGAGAACGCAGCCGCGCCCAGCAGGCCGGTCGTCTCCTTGGTCTTCGGCACGTGCACGCTGATCGCATCCGCACGGGAGAGCAGCTCGTCGAGTCCCAGCAGTTCGATATCCAGCTTGGAGCCGATCTCGTCGGGCAGGTGGGGGTCGTAGGCGATCACGCGCATGCCGAGACCCTGGGCGAGCTGCGCCACCACGCGTCCGATGTTCCCGAGGCCGAGCACGCCCAGCGTCCGATTCGACAGCTCCATGCCGGTGAATGCAGTCTTCTCCCATTTGCCGGCCTTCATCGACGCGGTGGCCTGCGGAATGTGCCGCGCCAGCGAGACGAGCAGAGCGATGGCATGCTCCGCGGTCGTCACGTTGTTGCCCGCGGGCGTGTTGACGACGACGATGCCGCGCTCGGTCGCGGCCGGAACGTCGACGTTGTCGACGCCGATGCCGGCGCGGCCGATCACGCGCAACTTGCCGGCGCGCTCGAGCACCTCGCGCGTCACCTTGGTGCCGCTGCGGATCACCAGACCCTCGACGTCCGCGATCCGATCCATCAGGTCTGCCGGCGCGAGGCCCGGCGCGTAGTCGACCTCGAGGCCACGCGCCTGCTCCAGGAGTTCGAGCCCCTGCGGCGCCAACGAGTCGCTTACCAGGACCTTGGCCATGTCTTTCCCTCGCAGCCGATCCCGTCAGCCCGACACACATCGTCGTCATCCGGCTCGGGACGCCGGCAGCCCGAACGCACGAAGTCCCTTCGCGGACCCATGCCAGGCGAGTGGGTGCTCGCAAGAAGAGGCCCGATCGAGGGTGGCATCCGGGCTGTAAACTCACGAGATCATTGAGAAAAAACCCGGCGCTCGGGGAGTATCCCGGACCCGCACCGGGGTGTCAACGCCGGCGCACGGCGCCGATCGGGTTCGCTAGCTTGCCGCGCGGACGAGGACGGAGACACCATGACCAGTCGCGCGCAGCTCGTGTTGTACGACGTCGATGGGGGGGTCGCCCGGATCACGATCAACCGGCCCGATGCGCGCAATGCGCTGTCACCCGAGGTCATGGACGGGCTCCAGGCTGCGTTTGCACGTGCCGCGAACGACGCCGACGTGCGCGCGATCGTGCTCACCGGCGCCGGCGACAAGGCGTTCTGCGCGGGCGGCGACCTCGGCGGCCCGGGGTTCGCGCGCAAGGGCCCGATCGAGCGCCATCACGACCGGCGCCACTTCGCCGATCTGTTCCGGACGATGAACCGGCTCGGCAAGCCGCTGCTCGCGCGCGTCCGCGGTCACTGTCTGGCGGGCGGCTTCGGTCTCGCGCTCGGCTGCGACCTGATCGTCGCCAGCGAGGACTCGACGTTCGGGACCCCTGAGGTGAAGCGCGGGCTCATGCCGATGATGATCATGGCGACGATCTTCCGGAACGTCGGCCGCAAGAAGGGCATGGAGCTGCTGCTCACCGGCGATCGACTCTCGGCTGCGGACGCCGAGCGCTTCGGCCTGATCAACTACGCGGTCCCGGCGGAGCAGCTCGACGCGAAGGTGGACGAGCTGCTCGCGAAGGTGCTCGCGATGTCGCCGGCCGTGCTGCGCCTGGGCCGCGACGCGTTCTACGCCATGCAGGACATGGAGTTCGAGCGGGCGCTCGACTACCTCCAGGCGATGCTCACCGTCAATCTCGACAGCGAGGACGCGATCGAAGGCGTCCGGGCGTTCCTGGAGAAGCGCGATCCGGTCTGGAAGGGCCGGTGAGCGCGGCGTGAGCACGCAGGCCCCGCGCACGCCGCCGGAGCTGGCGATCGAGCCGCGCGGTCCGCTCGACGCAACGGTCGCCGTGCCCGGCTCGAAGAGCATCACCAACCGCGCCGCCGTCTGCGCTGCGCTCGCGTCCGGCGCCAGCACCCTCGTGGGTGCGCTCGACAGCGACGACACCGAGGCGATGCGGATCGCGCTCGGCGCGCTCGGCGTCGCGATCGCGAGGGAGAACGAATCGTGGCGCGTCGAGGGGCGTGATGGGGCACTCGCAGCGCCGGCCGCGCCGCTCGACGCGCGCGCTTCCGGCACGACTGCGCGCTTCCTGACGGCCGCGGCGACGCTCGCGGACGGCCCCGTCGTCATCGACGGCGCGCCGCGCATGCGCGAACGGCCGATCGACGACCTCGTGGCGGCGCTCCGCGGGCTCGGCGCTGCCATCGAACTCCTCGGACGCGGCGGCTGTCCGCCGGTTCGGGTCGCCGGTGGCGGACTGCGCGGGGGGCGCACGCAGATCGACGCGAGCCGATCGAGTCAGTTCGTGACCGCCGTGCTGCTGGCGGCGCCGTATGCGCGAGAGGACGTCGTGCTCGAACCGAAGGACGGCGCGGTGGTGTCGCGGCCGTACGTGGATCTCACGTTGCAGGTGATGACGGCCTTCGGCGCCGAGGCCGCCTGGGCCGAGGGCGGGCGAAGCCTGCGCGTCGCGGCCGGACACCGCTATGCCGCACGCACGTTTTCGATCGAGCCCGACGCGTCGGCAGCAGCGTACCCGTTCGCGGCCGCCGCGATCGCTGGAGGCGTGGTGCGAGTCCCGCAGATCCCGGCGGCGTCCCTGCAATCGGACTTCCGGCTGCTCGGCATCCTCGAGCGGATGGGCTGCCGCGTCGAGCGGAGCGGCGACACCGTCTCGGTCCGCGGGCCGACCGGACCGCTGCGCGGCATCGACGTCGACATGAACGACCTCCCGGATGCCGTGCTCGCGCTGGCCGTGGTCGCGCTGTTCGCGGAAGGCACCACGCGGATCCGCAACGTCGCCAACTTGCGGATCAAGGAGACCGATCGCCTGGCGGCGCTCGAGACCGAGCTGCGCAAGCTCGGCGCGCGCGCATGCACGGGGGCCGACTGGCTCGAGATCGAGCCCGGTCCGCTGCGCGGGGCCGCCATCGACACGTACGAAGACCACCGCATGGCGATGGCCTTCGCGCTCGCCGGCCTGCGCGTGCCGGGCGTCGTGATCCGGGACCCCGGCTGCGTCGCGAAGACCTGGCCGAGTTATTTCGACGCCCTCGCGCGTCTATAGTCCCGACCCTATGGCATCCGAGCTTCGAGCAGACACTGACCGCGCGGCCCGGACCGGCTCGCCGACGGACCCCGAGGACGGCGCGCGCGACGTTCCGCGCCGCGGGCTGACGATCGAGGCCGAGCAGCTGGTCCGGCGCTTCGGCGCCTTCGAGGCGCTCGCCGGCATCGACCTGCGCATCGAGCCCGGCGAGACCTTCGGCCTGCTCGGTGCCAACGGTGCCGGCAAGACGACCTTCATCCGCTGCGTCACCGGCTGGCTCCTGCCGACGAGCGGGCGGATCCGCGTCGACGGGCTCTCGCCCGCCGACCAGCCCGACGCGGTGCACGAACGGCTCGGCTTCGTGCCGGAGACGTCGCGGCTCTACCCGGACCTGCGCGTGCGCGGCTTCTTGCGCTTCATCGGCGGCGCGCGCGGCCTCTCCGGACAGGCGCTCCACACCGCCGTCGACCGCGTGCTCTCGGAGTTCCAGCTCCACGACGTCAGTCGCCGGCTCGTCGGCAACCTCTCGAAGGGCTTCCAGCAACGCGTGTCGCTGGCGCAGGCGTTCCTGCTCGATCCGCCGCTGCTGATCGTCGACGAGCCGACGAGTGGCCTCGATCCGCTGCAGCAGGCGGACGTGCGCCGCCTGCTGCGCCGCGCGTCGAGCACCCGCACACTGCTCGTCTGCACGCATGATCTCAGCGAGGCGCGCGCACTCTGCGACCGCGTGGCCGTCCTCTCGGCCGGGCGCATCGTCGCGCTCGGGTCGCCGGACGAGGTACTCGGGGGACCCGATCCGCTGGCGCTCTTCGCCGAGGACGTGCGCGCGTGACGCGCCTGCGAGCATTGCTCCGCAAGGAGCTCGCGGTGCTGTTCGGCTCGCCGCTGGCGTGGCTGACGATGGCCGGCATCGCGCTCGTCACGGCCCTGCTCTTCTTCGATCACCTGCGGATCTACAACCAGATCCTGTTCCTGTATTCGAGCACGACGATGGGGGGATTCAGCTCCGGAACCATCCCGACCTACGTCAATCTCCGGGACCAGGTCTTCTTGCCGGTCATGGAGACGGTCGCGCTCACGCTGATCGGGCTGATCCCGCTGGTCACGATGCGCGTGTTCGCGGAGGAACGGGCCCGCGGCACCGACGAGCTACTCGCGACGACGCGGCTCACGCCCGGCGAGATCGTCGCCGGGAAGTTCCTCGCCACCTATCTGTTCGTGGCGCTGCTGATGGCGCTGTCCTTCGTCTACCCCGCCGCGTCCATCCTGCGCGCCGGCCTGGGTCTGCCGCACCTGCTGGCCGTCTATGCGGGGCTGTTCTGCCTCGGCATCGCACTCGCCTCGATCGGGCTCGTGTGCTCGGCGTTCACCGGCAGCCAGCTGCTGGCGGCGATCTCGGCGTACGCGGTCGCCTTCGTGCTGTACGACTTTCGCTGGACCACGCAGTTCCTGCCGGAGACGATCGCGGCCGGGATCGATCCGCTCTCCATGCTCCCGCGCTTCGGCGCGTTCGCCGAGGGGCTCGTGCGCGCGCAGGACCTCGCCTACTTCGCCGGCTACGTCCTCGTCGCGCTGGCCTTGGCGCGGCTGGCGTGGGACCAGCAGAGGGTGCGCTGACGATGCGGGAACTCGCGAGCCTCGGGATCGTCGCGCTGCTGTTCGGACTCGGTGCGTTCTATGCCGACCGCGACGTGCCGGCCTTCGCGCTCGCGAATCTCGGCGTCGCAGCGGTGTGTCTGCTCGGCGCCGCCGTCCTCGCCATGCGCCGTACGCGCAGCGGGGGCGCCTCCCCCGCGGCACGGCGGATCACGCTTCGACGCTTCGCCTGGCTCGCACTCGCCGTGCTCGTCGCCGTCGCCGGCGAGCGCGCCGCGGCCCGCAGCGGGCTCGTCTGGGACACCACGGCCGACGAGCGCTTCTCGCTTTCACCGGCAACCCGGGGCGCCCTCGCGGCACTGCCGGACTCCGTCTCGGCGACGCTGTTCCACGATGCGCAGGACAACCGCGCGCGCAGCACCCGGCTGCTGCTCGAAACGCTGGCCGAGGCTGCTCCGCTGAGCGTCCGCGAGCGGACCTTCGACGAGGCGTCCGAGGAGGCGGACCGCTATGGCGTCGGTTCGTCCAACACCATCGTGTTCGAGCTCGGAGACCGCTTCGAAGTGGTCGATCGCCCGACCGAGGGCGCCATCTACGAAGCCCTGCTCCGGCTCGGGTCGGCACACGACGCCGTGCTCTACATCGGCCGAGGCGAGGGCGAGGGCCGCCTCGACCAGACCGATGACGCCGGCTACTCGGGCCTCGCCGCAGCGCTCGACGCCGAGGGCTACCAGCTACGCGATCTCGTCATGCCGGCCATCGCGACGATCCCGGACGACGCCAGTGCGCTGCTGCTGGTCGCGCCGAAGCGGCAGTTTCGCGACGCCACGTTGGACGCCATCGAGGCGTACCTGAAGCGGGGCGGGCGTCTGGTCGCATTGCTCGAGCCCGGTGACGAGACGGGACTCGAGCCCGTGCTCGCGCGCTGGGGCTTCGACCTGCCGGACGCCGTCGTCGTCGATCCGGCGTCGGGACCGGTCGAAGGCGATCCGCCGGGCGTCAACCCGATCGTGTTCCAGTTCGGCTCCCACCCGGTGATGCGCGGGTTCGGCCCGAGCCAGATGCTGTTCTTCCGCCGCGCCCGCCCGGTGCTGCCGGTTCGCAAGCCGGAGCCCGACGACGAGATGCGCGGGCTGGCGTTCTCCTCGCGTCGCTCCTGGCTCGCGCGCAACGTCGCCGAGGTGCAGCGGGGCCTCGCCCCGGAGCGGCCGGCGGACACCGTCGAGGACTACTTCCCGCTCATTGCAGCCGGTCGCTATCCCCGGGACGCCTCCGAAGCTCGTATCGTCGTCTTCGGAGACTCCGACTTCGCCAACAATCGCTACCTGCGCGCGCTCTACAACAGCGACGTGATCCTCAATGCCGTGCACTGGGCGGCGGCGCGAGAGCCGGCGATCACGATGCGGCCGAAGACGCTCACACCGGACCAGTTCCCGCTGACGCCGCAGCAGTCGCTGCGGATGCTCTACGGCGTCGGCCTGCTGGTGCCGGAGCTGTGTATCGCGGCGGCAGCGCTGACGTGGGTGCGGCGGCGCAGCTCCTGACGCGCTCCTGTCCCAGGACACTAGCGCGCCGGCGCACCAGGGGGCTTCGTCGCGAGGGCGATGCCGGTGGCGCCGGCTCTCTGGGCCGTGTCGAGGATGCCGACAGCGCGGCCGAGCACGACGCCCTGATCCCCGCGCAGCACCACGACCTTCTCGCGCGCACCTTCGAGGGCGGCTCGAAGCACCGGCTCGAGCTGATCGAGCGCTACGACCTCGCCGTCGACGGCGACCTCATCCTCCGCCGTCACCGTCACCGTGACGCCCTGGGGCGACTGCGCCGAAATCGCGGCCTCCGGCAGCGCCACCTCCTTGCCCTGACTCGTGATCACCGAGGAGGTGACCATGAAGATGATCAGCAGCACCAGGAAGATGTCGGTGAGCGGCGTGATGTTGATCTCGGCAACGATGTCGTCGTTGCTCGGATTGTCGGCGCTAGGCAGGGAGCGGATGGCCACGGCCCACCTCCGGCGCCGGCGCAGGCGGCAGCGTCTGGGAAGGCGGCTGCAGCGCCGACTCGACGTAGAGCAAGGACTGCACCAGCCGCTCCGTCGCACGCGCCCAGCCGCTGCCGATGTTGCCGATGCGCACCTGCAGGTAGTTGTAGAACGAGAGCGCCACGATCGCGACGCCGAGGCCGACGGCAGTGGCGACCAGGGCCTCCGAGATGCCGGCTGCCACGACGGCAAAGCCACCCGACCCCTGGATCGCGATCTGGTGGAACGCCTTCATGATCCCGACGACGGTGCCGAACAGGCCCACGAACGGAGCCAGCGACCCGATCGTTCCCAGGATCCAGAGGCCGCGACGCATCTCGGCGACGGCTTCCTGGCGCGCCGTCGAGAGAACCCGCTCGAGGTCCTCGAGCGCGATGTTCTTCCACGCGAGGCCTTCCTTGAAGATGCTGGCGAGCGGCGTCTTCGCCGTCGTGCACAGCGCGTTGGCGGTCGCGAGATCGCGCTTCGCGATCGCCTCGACGACGTTGCGCGTCAGCTCTCGCGAGCTCTTCTCGAGGCCGGCGTAGCGCCAGAAGCGCTCGATCGCGACGGCCAGCACGAGCACCGATCCCAGCAGCAGCGGGTAGCTCGCGTACCAGCCGTCGTGGATCATCTGGATCAGCGTGTAGTCCTGGATTGCCGTCGTGGCGGTCGTGGCGGTGCCCGCTTCGATCGCGCCCTGCGTCAGCTGGGCGGGATCGAGCGTTCCGGATTCCATCGTGTCGGATCCCAAGGATTCGGATTCCAAGGCCGGGCCTCCGTGTGCGTCCGAGCTATGACGAGTGAGTACCGTATCCGATGCGAACGAGTCGGCCCACGTCACGAGTGTGCAACTCGTCACCCGGCGCCGCTTCGTTGACACTCACCGGACGTGAAGTCTACGTTCCAGCGGGCGACGGAGTCGTATGACGGGTGGTGGAGTCCGGGGGGCGCACGCCGCCCGGTCGAGAACGCGAACATTCCCGGTGCGATCCCGTCCTAGCGAGGTCCCTTTCGCTCGATCGGACACCGGCCTCGCGGGGAAGTCGAATCGACCCGGCCGGAGCTCCGGTCGAGGGCAAGAAACCGGGCGCTTTCGGGCCGTCCAGGCGGTTCCGGGGAGCCAGGGTAGCCACGCAGCAGGAGACGCCAGCAACCGCAGGCACCGCCGCCCCGACCTCTTCCAGGGCGGCTGAGCGCAGGGCGAGTCCACCATGGCCGCATCCATCACGATCCGCCGCCGCGATCCCCGGCCCTCGCCGATGCGCGACCTGCGCGTGGGCGCCGCAGCGCGCAGCGGCGCCATCCCGCGCCTCGCGTTCCCGGGCATGGGCAGCTCGGAGCCGGAACGGAGTGCGCGCCGGTGGACGGCTGGCTTGCTGGCCGTCGCGGCGCATGCGGCGTTGCTGGGTGGGTTGGTCCTCTCCTCGATGCTCAACCCCCCGGAGGAAAAGGACGAGCCGATCCCGATCGCGCTGCTTCCGCCCCCTCCGCCGCCGCCCCGCCCGGAGCCGCCCATGCAGCGCGCGCCCGAGCCCGCGCCCGTGCCGGCGCCGCGGCCGCCTCCGGTCCCGCAGGCCAAGCCCGAGCCGGCTCCGGCTCCAGCCCCGGCGCCCAAGGCGCTGGCCGAACGGCGCAGCGTGAACTTTGCGCCGCAGGCCCAGGCGATCCAGCCGCAGGTCGTGAACCCGACGGTCATCGCCAAGCCGTCGGCCGCGATCGAAGCGCGCAAGCTCGACGTGAACACGGTGAGCTCGGTGGCCGCGCCGCGAGAGATCTCCCGCTCGCCGCTGGCCGTCGAATCCGTCCAGGCCGCCCCGTCGCCGGTGGCCGCTACGGCCAGCAGAGTGGATCTCGGCAGTGCCGGCGCGCCGGCGCTGCGGGGTCCGATCGAACGCAATGCGCCTGTCGGAGTCTCGGTGGGACCGCGCCAGGTCGTCGCGTCCGGGACGACGGTCGGCACCGGCACCGCGACCACCGGCGATGGTTCGTCGGTCCGCGAGGGCATGCTCTCGAGCCGAGACGTCCTCGGCACCCCCGACGGCCCGCGCCTCGCGAACGTCAACACGCGGGTGGGCAATAGCAACCTGAAAGGACCCGGAGGCACCGGCACGGTGCTCGGCGGCGGCGACACCAACTGCGACACCCGGCCCGAGGTGCTCGCCTACATGGACCAGATCAAGAACCGCACGCTCGCCCGCTGGGCCACGTCCGGGAGCACGCCGGCCGGCCGCGTGCGCGCGAAGTTGCGCTTCCAGATCGACGTCGGCGGGTCGGCGAGCCGCGTCGAGATGGTGTCTGCGGACGACACTCGGGTCGGCGCGTCGGTGGTCGACGCGCTGCGCGCCGCGTCGCCGTTCCCGCCGATGACGGACCGCGTGCGCTGCCTCGCGGATTCGCAGCTCACCGCGACCTTCACGCTCGACACGACGAGCAGCGCCGTTGCGAACTGAGACGCTCGGGCTCCTGGCCGCCGCTTCCTTGCTGGCGCTTTCGCTCCCCGCGGCAGCGCAGAAGAAGTGCCCGCCGGTCGAGCTCCTCTACGACGACAACGAGGAGCTGTCCGAGAAGCGCACCGACGCCGACGGCGACTGCCGCTACGAAGAAGTCGTGAAGTACAAGGGTGGCAAGCCCCGCAGCTCCGAGACGGATACCACCGGCGACGGGAGGCCTGACACCTTCGTCCGCTTCGACGATGCCGGACGGCCGGCCCAGCAGGAACGCGACACCGACGGCGATGGGCAGATCGACGAATGGGTCGAGTTCGTCGACGGGCAGCCGGCGGTGCAGCGGGCTGACACCAACCGAGACGGAAAGCCCGACACGACCATCACCTACGCCGGCGGGCAACCCCTCCGCGAGGAGAGCGACACCACCGGCGACGGAAGAATCAACCGGCGCGTCAGCTACGAAAGCGGCCGGCCGGCTCGCATCGAAGACGATCCAGACGGCGACGGCAAGCCGAATCTCGTCGTCGAGTTCGATGCGGACGGAGAGAAGCAGCGCGAGCAGCAGGACACCACCGGCGACGGCCGCTTCGACGTGACCATCCTCTACGCGAACGGCGAGAAGGTGCGCGTCGAGGAGGATCCCGAAGCCACCGGCCGTGCGACCGCCGTCACCACCTTCGAAGGCGGCCAGCGCATCCGGCGAGAGGCCGACACCACCGGCGACGGCCGCTTCGACACGATCTCGCGCTTCGAGAACGACCAGGAAGTGCGCCAGGAACGCGATCTCGACGGCGACGGCCGCGCGGAAGTGCTCGTGGTGTTCGAGAACGGCATCCGCATCCGCGAGGAGCGCGACGCCGACGGGGACGGCCGGCCGGAGCTCGTGACCCACTTCACCGGCGAACTCCCGATCCGCAGCGAGGCCGACACCAATGCCGACGGCCGCCTCGACACCTTCATCACCTTCCGCGACGGCAGGAAGGCGCGCCAGGAAGAAGACCGCGATGGCGACGGCAAGATCGACGCGATCTACGAGTTCGACGCCAGCGAGAAGCTCGCGAGCGAACAGATCGACGCCGACTTCGACGGCCGCTTCGAGACCACCGCGACGTACCAGAATGGCGAGGTGGTGCGGCGCGTGACCGACTCCGCCGGACGCGGAAGTCCGGAGCGCGTCGAACTCCACGCCGACGGCCGGCTCGTGCGCGTCGAGCTCGACGAGAATCGCGACGGCCGCGTCGACCTGTGGAACTTCTACGATCCCGAGGGACGGCTCGAGAAGCAGGAACAGGACCGCAGCGGAGACGGCAAGGTCGACCACTGGGTCACGCTCGACCCGGCAACCGGTCGCGAGACCCGCGTGCTGTCCGATCGCAACGGCGATGGCCGCGTCGATTCCTGGCGCACGCACGATGCGCAGGGCCGCACGACGTCCGTCGAAGAGGACGAGACCGGCGATGGCAAGCCGGATCGCTTCGTGTTCTTCGAGGGCGGCGTACCGACGCGCTTCGAGCAGGACACGACCGGGGATGGCAAGATGGATCTGCGCGGCCAGCTCGATGCCGCCGGGAACGTGGCCCGCGAGGAGCGCGACGAGACCGGCGACGGCGAGCCGGACGTCGTCACCGTCTTCGAGGGCGGCGTGCCGGTCCGGCAGGAGAAGGACAGCACCGGCGACGGCAAGCGCGACACGATCCTGACGTTCCGCGACGGCCAGCAGGCCAGCCAGATGCGCGACAGCACCGGGGATGGGCGACCCGACACGACGGTCACGTTCGACGAACAGGGCCGCCGCGAGCGCGAGGAGACGGATGCCGACGGCGATGGGCGCCCGGAGCTCGTGCGCATCTGGAAGAACGGCAAGCTCGTGCGCGAGGAGGAGGATCGCGACGGCGACGGGCGCTTCGAGATCGTCACGACGCTCGAGGGGAACCGCGCCGAGAGCGACACCAACGGCGATGGCAAGATCGACGTCGTCGTCGAGTACGAAGGCGAGCGCAAGGTCCGGCAGAGTGAGGACCGGAACTTCGACGGCCGCTTCGACGTGGTCACCGTCTTCGACGCCGACGGTCGCCCGGCGCGCATCGAGGAGGATCTCGACGGCGATGGCAAGCGCTTCGAGCAGGTCACCTTCTTCGAGAACGGCGCGAAGGTCCGGACCGAACGCGACGAGAACGGCGACGGCAAGCCCGATCTGCTCGTGCAGTTCCAGGACGACCGGCCGGTGCTGACGCAGCAGGACACGAACTTCGACGGCCGCTTCGATCGGGTCGTGCGTCTCGACGCGAGCGGGAACCAGGTGCAGGAGGCCGACGAGAACGGCGACGGCCGGACCGACACCTGGATCGTCGCGGACGCCGACGGCAACGTGCTCGAGCGACGCGAGGACCGGAGCGGAGACGGCGAGCCGGACGTCACGATCACCTACCGGGACGGCAAACCGCTCGCGCTGGTGCAGGCCGGCGGCGACGGCAGCGTCGAGCAGACCTACGACGCCGACGGCAACGTCGCCGCGGAGCAGCGCGACACCACCGGCGACGGCCGCATCGACACCTGGCTCGCCTTCGAAGCCGGACGCCCGGTCCGCGAGGCGCGCGACACCACCGGGAACGGGGCCCCGGACGTGCTGACCCGCTTCGACGCCGACGGGCGCGCGACGACGCAGGAGCTCGTCGAGGGCAATGCGAAGCTGCCGAACAAGAAGCTGTTCCTCGCCGCCGATGGCTCGGTGAGCGCGCAGTGCCTCGACACTTCGGGTGACGGGCGCTTCGACGCCCGCACGCGCGTCGAGGGCGGACAGGTCGTCGAGGCGCTGCTCGACACCAACCGCAGCGGCATCGCCGATCAGCGCGAGGTCTACGAGGGCGGCGCGCGCGTCCGCATCGACGCCGACACCAATCGCGATCGCAAGCCCGATGTCATCCAGCACCTCGCGGGCGATTCCGTCACGCAGCAGGAAGAGGACACGAACTACGACGGCAAGATCGATCAGGTCTTCCGCGGCAGCGAGCTGGTTCCGGGCGCCGCGGGCGGCGCCGTCCCGCCGGCCTTCGGCCCGCTCGACTGTGGCGCCATCGACCCTTTCTGGAGCTCCCGCTAGGCTCGCGCTTCCCTTCGAGGAGGTGCAGCGATGCGCGTCGGTCTGTTCGCTCCGCTCGGCAACCCGTTCGCGACGCCCGAGTACATCGCCGCGCTCGGGCAGGCCGCCGAGGAGCGCGGCTTCCACTCCCTGTGGATGGCCGAGCACGTGGTGCTGTTCGACCAGTATGGTTCGAAGTACCCGTACGCCGCCGATGGCCGGATCCCGGCCGGCGGTGAGAACGGGATCCTCGAGCCGTTCACCGCCCTTTCCTTCCTCGCGGCGACGACGCGGCGGATCCGGCTCGGCACCGGCATCTGCCTGGTGCCGCAGCGCAATCCGGTCTACACCGCCAAGGAAGTCGCCGCCGTCGACTGGCTGTCCGGCGGGCGCTTCGACTTCGGCGTCGGCGTCGGCTGGCTCGAAGAGGAGTTCACCGCGTGCGCGACGCCGTTCGCGCGCCGCGGCGCGCGCTGCCGCGACTACCTCGCCGCGATGCAACGCCTGTGGGTCGATCCGGTCTCCGAGTACCGCGGCGAGTTCTACTCGTACCCGCCGTTGCGCCAGTACCCGAAGCCGATCCAGACGCCCCACCCGCCCATCCACTTCGGGGGCGAGAGCGACGCGGCGCTGCGTCGCGTCGCCGATCTGGGTCAGGGTTGGTACGGCTTCGACCTGTTGCCCGAGGACCTTCCGGAGCATCTGGCCCGGCTCGATCGCTTCCTCGCCGCGCGGGGCCGCAAGCGCGACGAGATCCAGATCAGCATCTGCCCCTACATGCGCCCGATCGACGGCGATGCCGTGCGCCGCTACGCCGAAGCCGGCGTCGACCAGCTGATCGTGCTGGCCGTCGCCGGCGACGCCGACGGGCTGCGCGGGGCGCTCGACATGCAGGCCAAGAACGCGCTCGAGCCCGCTTCGAGGCTTTGACCGGACCGCGCGCAGCAGCGCGCACGACGAGACCCGTGGACCCCAACCGAAGCAGTGCGCAGGATCCCGATGTGTCGCTGGCCCGACCCGGCGAGTTCCTCCCGCTCGCGATCGGACCGCTGCGCGCGTGGCCGCCCGTCGTGCTGGCGCCGATGGCCGGCATCACGAACGCGGCGTTCCGCTCGCTGTGTCGCAGCTTCGGCGCCGGTTTCTACGTCAGCGAGATGATCACGGCGCGCGGACTCATCGAGGGCAATGCGAAGACGCTGCACCTCGCGGGCTTCGCGCCGGACGAGAAGCCGCGCAGCTTGCAGCTCTACGGCGTCGATCCCGTCTCGCTCGGCGAGGCCGTCGCGTGGCTCGCCGGCGAGGGACGCGTGGACCACATCGACATGAACTTCGGCTGTCCGGTGCGCAAGGTGACGCGCCGGGGCGGCGGCGCCGCGCTCCCGTGGAAGCGCGAGCTGTTGCGCCGGCTCGTGCGCGCCGCGGTCCGGAATGCCGGCGACATCCCCGTCACGATCAAGTTCCGGATCGGCATCGACGCCCGCCACGAAACCTTCCTCGATGCCGGTCGCATCGCCGAGGACGAGGGCTGTGCCGCCGTCGCGCTGCACGCGCGCACCGCTGCCCAGCTCTACGACGGCGAGGCCTCGTGGCAGGCGATTGCGCGCCTGAAGGACGCCGTGCGCACGATCCCGGTGCTCGGCAACGGCGACCTCTGGGAGGCGCACGACGCGCTGCGCATGATGCGCGACACCGGCTGCGACGGCGTCGTCATCGGCCGCGGCTGCCTCGGCCGGCCGTGGCTGTTCCGCGACCTCGCCGACGCCTTCGAGGGCCGCCCGCCGCAGGAGCCGCCGACGCTGCGCGAGATCTTCGAGATCATGCGCGAGCACGCGCGGCTGCTGTGCGCGTGGTTCGGCGAGGCGCACGGGATCCGCGGTTTCCGCAAGCACGGCGCCTGGTACACCAAGGGGTTTCATGGCAGCTCGCGGCTGCGGCCGCTGCTGATGAAGATCGCGACCTTCGCCGAACTCGACGCGCTGCTCACGGCACACGTCAGCGACGAGCCGTTCCCGCCGACGGCGCTGCGCGTGCCGCGCGGCAAGACCGGCGGCACGCAGCGCGTCGCGTTGCCGGAGGGCTGGCTCGACGATCGCGACGACCCGACTCCGCCGGACGCGCGCGCCGAAGACGAGAGCTCCGGCGGGTGAGCGAGGCCCGGCCTCCGGACACGCGCCCGCGCGACGAATGGCTCTCCGGCGTGCCCCCTGCCGATCCGCTCCCGCCGCTGCGCGCGTGGCTCGCCGACGCGCGCGCCGACAGCGGCCTCGCGAACCCGGACGCGATGGTGCTCGCCACCACGGACGCCGATGGCCGTCCGTCCGCACGCGTCGTCCTGTGTCGCGCCGCGGACTGGCAGCACGGTTGGCTCGGCTTCTACACCAACCGCCACAGCGCCAAGGGCCGCGCGCTGGCCGAGCGACCGATCGCGGCCGTCACCTTCCACTGGGATCCGCTCGGTCGCCAGGCGCGCATCGAGGGGCCCGTGCGGCTGGCGCCCGACAGCGATTCCGACGCGTACTTCGCGACGCGACCGCGCGGCAGCCAGCTCGCGGCGTGGGCGAGCGCGCAGAGCGAGTCCGCCGCGTCGCGCGAGGAGCTGGACGCCCGCTACGCCGACGCCGCCGCGCGCTTCGGCGCCCGCGACGATCCCGGATCGCCGCCGGTGCCCCGCCCCCCGCACTGGGGCGGCTACCGCGTGTGGATCGAGCGCGTCGAGCTGTGGGCCGCGCGGTCGAACCGGCTGCACGAGCGCGTGGAGTGGCAGCGCCCGCTCACGCCCGCCGGAGACGAGTTCCGCGCCGGGCCTTGGAGCGCTCGGCGCCTGATGCCCTGATCCACGGGAGGCCGCTCACGCGCCGGGAACGCGGCGACGGCGGCGCGCACACGCGGCGACCGCCGCCATCGCAGCGAGACCGAGCGCGGCGCCACGGGGCTCCGGAACCTCGACGGCGCCGAGGTCGCAGTGCGCCATGCCGTCGCCGTCGCCGTCCTGGGGGCGCGCGACCCCCCGCTGATCCTGCAGCGTGCAGGAGAGATCATCGCCGGCGTCGATGGCGGGACTCCCCGCCAGCAGCAGGTGCGTGTGCGTCGGGCCGCCGTTGTCGGCGAGCGGGCCGAGTAGCGGATCGGTGCTCGGCAGGTCGCCGAGCGCACCAGTCGCACACGTGCCATCGCGGTCGAGCGTGTAGCCGAGAGAGACGACCTGGCCGCCTGTGCTCGCCGTACACTCCTGGACCGCCAGCGGGTTGTACACGATCGAATTGAGGATCTGCACCGTGCCGTCGACGAAGCCATCGACGGCAGAGAACGAGTCGTTGTTCGCGATGGTGACGTTGCGGAGCGTCCCCGTCGCCTCGGAGACGCTGACGATCGTGAAGGGATCGATGTTGGAGCTGAGCGTCGCGTCCTCGATGGTGAGATTCGCAGTGCTCGCGGAAATCGTGTAGTTCCCGGTCGCCTCGTTTCCACTGACGACGGAGCGGCGGAGGATCGCGGAACCGAAGCTGTCGAGCGCGCTGCTGGCCCGTGCATCGTTGTCGGCGATCGTGCTGTCCTCGACGAGGAGGAAGGAGTTGCTGAACAACGCCCCGCCGCGGTCCGCGCTGTTGCCGGCGAGTCGGCTCTCCCGCACGGTGAGATTGCCGCCTGCGTTGCTCGAGATGGCGCCGCCGACGGCGGAACTCTCCTCGCCGAGGACGTGGTTGCCCGTGAACTCCGTCCGCTCGACCAGCGCGATCCCGGCCGAGGCGAAGTAGAGTCCGCCGCCCGGAGCGTCGGTGACCTGGCCTCCGGCGATCGTGACATCCCGCAGCGTCAGGCCCGGGTTCTTGCCGTCGGAGAACCGGACGTGCAGCACGCGATCGATTCCGCCGCCGTCGATCGTCGTCGACGCGGTACCGGCGCCTTCGATCGTGAGGTCGTCCGTCACGTCGAGATCTCCGGTTGCTGCGAACTCCTCCGCGTTCCCTGCGCGCGTCAGCAGGAAGAGGCCGCCGGGCAGCACGATCGTGTCGGGCCCGGCGAGCGCGTTCGCCTCCTGGACCGCGGCCCGCAGCGTACACGTGCCCGCGAGCGTGGCGCAGATCCCGTTGCCCGGGGTCGTGTCCACCTCGTCGGCCGTCGAGTCGACCACGAACGTCGCCGCGCCGGCGTGAGACGCGACAGTCACCCCGAGCAGAAGGACGAGCGCCGGCATGCAGCTTCTCATGGTTCCCCCGCGATCGGCGAACGGACGATCGATTCCGCAGAGATGGGGGAGTATCGGCGCCTCGCGCCGTCCTGGCCACTGCGTGGGAAATCGGCCACGCAGCCTCAGAACGAGACGCCGCGAACCTTCGTGCGTTCGCGGTAGCCGGCGCGCAGACGCGTGACCGCGGCGAACGGCGGCCCCGCACCGACGACCTGCCCGTCGAGCGATCGCACCGGCACGATGCCCGCGCCAGTTCCGGTCAGGAATACCTCGTCGGCCGCGAGCAGATCGGTCCGGGACAGTGAGCGCTCGCGGGCCGTGAGCCCCAGCTCCGGCGCCAGCTCCAGCACCGTGCGCCGCGTGATGCCTTCGAGGCAGCCATCGGTCGGCGGCGGCGTCCACAGCTCGGAACCGCGCAGCGCGAACACGTTGGCGACGCTCGCCTCGGCGATCGTGCCGGCGGCGTTCAGCAGCAGCGCCTCGTGCGCGCCCTGGCGGCGCGCTTCGAGCTTCGCGAGCGCGTTGTTCAGATAGTTGAGGCTCTTCACGCGCGGATCGATGACGTCGAAGCCGGGCCGACGCCAGCTCACGGTCGCGAGATCGAGACCGGAAGCGAGCGTCTCCGGCGGAAAGATCGCGGCCTCGGCGGCGATGCAGAACACGCGCGGCTGCGAGCACGTCGTCGGATCGACGCCGAGCGCGCCTTCGCCGCGCGTGAGCACGAGACGGACATAGGCGTCGTCGCGGCCGAGGGCGCGCAGCGTCGCGAGCACGACTTCGCGCAGGACGGCCTCTTCGAGCGGAGGCGTCAGCGAGATGGCGCGGGCGGACACGCGGAGCCGCGCGAGGTGATCGTCGAGCCGGAACACGCGCCGGCCGAAGGCGCGGATCCCTTCGAAGACGCCGTCGCCATACAGCAGCCCGTGGTCCGTCACCGGAATGCGCGCGGCGTCCCCGTCGACGACGCCGCCGTCGATCCACACCTTCATGCCGTCCTCCCTTCGAGCGCCGCGCGGATCCGGTCGGCCGCGTTCTGCAGACGCCGTGCGATGCGCGCCTCGTGCGCAACGGGCAGCCGCACGGCCGGCGCGGCCAGCGTGACTGCCGCGAGGAGCTGTCCGCCCGTCCACACCGGCGCCGCCACCACGGCGAGGCCGGGAATCCATTCGTTGCGACTGCACGCCCAACCGCTGCGGCGGATCCGTGCGAGCACCTGTTCGCGCGCGCGGCGCGCCGCGGCACCGCGCGGTGCGGGACCGGCCTCGACGGAATCCGGCGCCAACGCGAGATGCAAGCGGCCGGTCGCGGTGCCCGACACCGGAACCTCCTCGCCGACGCGCGGCGCCGCGCGCAGGAAGCCCGTGCCCTCGACCTTGTCGAGCACGACGATGCGGCCGCCCCGGGCCGCCGCGAGGAACAGCGTCTCCCCGCTCGCGCGCGCTTCGGCCTCGAGCTGCGGTCGCGCCGCCGCGACGACCGGCTCGCGCTCGAGGACCCCGAGCCCGAGCGCGACGAGCCGCAGGCCCGTCCGGTAGCGCCCGAGCTCGTCTCGCTCGACGAGTCCTCGCCGCGCCAGCGATGCGAGCAGCCGGTGCGTCGTCGACTTGGGCAGATCGAGCCCCTGCGCGATCCCGGTCACGCCGAGCGCTCCCGCGCCGTGCAGGTGCAGCAGGACGTCGAGCGCCTTCTCGACGCTGGTCGAATCACTGGCAGCCCGGGGCGTGAGGGCCAACGAAGCCTCCGGCGAGGTCGCGACACGATGTTCCGGATGATGGAACAGACGTTCGGATAACAGAACCGTACCCCGTCCCGGCGGGCGCCACCACGGCGCCTCCCCGGCCGGCGCCGGGCGCTGGCGACCGGCGCCCCGACCCCATACGATGCGCGCTCCAGCAAAAGAGGCGGTCCATGGGAGACTTCGCGCTCGACACGCGCGTCGATGGCGGCGCCGGCAGATACCACGCGACGCTCTCCGAGGACTGGCGCATCTGGGGCCCGAACGGCGGCTATCTCGCCGCGATCGCCCTCCGCGCCGTCGGCCGCGAGGCGGCGATCCCACGTCCGGCGAGCTTTCACGGTCACTTCCTCGCGGTCGGCCGCTTCGAGGCCGTCGAACTCGAGGTCGAAGCGATCCGCCAGGGCCGGCGCTCCGAATCGTTCCGGGTGCGCATGCTCCAGGACGGCAAACCACTGCTCGAGGGCCTCGTGCGCACGGCCGCGGAGGTGCCAGGGCTCGAACACGATGTTGCGACGATGCCCGACGTGCCGCCGCCGGCCGACCTGCGCAACGTCGAGGAGCTGCGACGCGACTTCGCTCTCGAGGATCTGCCGCGGCATCGCTTCTGGGATAACCTCGAAGGCCGTCCGGTCGCACCCGAGCGCTTCGCCGAAGCCCGGCAGCCGCGCGCACCGGTGTGGCGCGAGTGGTATCGCTTCCGCCCGCGCGCCACGTTCGATGATCCGTGGCTCGATGCCGCGCGCTCGCTGCTGCTGATCGACACGCTGACGTGGCCCGCCGCCGTGCAGCCCCACGGCGCCGAGCCGGGCTACACCGCCCCGAACCTCGACGTCACGGCCTGGTTCCACCGCAGCGCGCCAGCCGAACCCTGGCTGCTCGCGGACCACTCGTCGCCGATCGCGGAAGCGGGCCTGATGGGCACGACGGCCCGCATCTGGGCGGCGAGCGGATCGCTGCTCGCGAGCGGCGGCGCGCAGCTCTTCTGCGTCCCGGCCGCGCCGGCTGGCGCGGGATAGCGACAACGCCGGAATCCGCACCCGGATGCTCGCCGGTCCGCGCCGTTTGCTCGCCGGCCGTCGCGTCGCGTAGCATCGGATCGCCGTGCCGGAACGCCACCCCGCCGCGCCGCTCGCCGCCCTGCTCGCCTGCGCCGGCGTCTGCTGGGCGTGCTCCGGCGGCGGCGACACCGCGCCGCTGCCGACGGTCCTCGTCGAGCGGGGCGCGATCGAGCGGCTCGTCGTCGCGACCGGGACCCTCGAACCGGAACGCGAGGTCGAGGTCCGCCCGCGCACCGCCGGGATCGTCGAGCAGATCCTCGTCGAGGCGGGTGACGCGGTCGAGCGCGACCAGGTGCTGATCGAGCTCGAGCGCGAACTCCTCGAGGCGCAGGTGCAGGAGGCGCGCGCCGCGGTCGAGGCCGCGCGCGTCGAGCGCCAGTACGCACGCATCGATGCGCAGCGCGTGACGACGCTCGGCGCGCGCGGCGCCGCGTCCGAGCAGAAGCTCGACGAGGCGCGCTCGCGCCACGAAATGGCCGCCGCCGCGCTGGCCCAGGCCGAGGCGCGGCTCGTGTTCCTCGACGTCCAGCTCGGCTACACGACGATCCGCGCGCCGCTCGCCGGCACCGTCCTCGACGTGTTCGTCGAAGAGGGCAACGCCGTGTCTCCCGTGACCGCGGTGACGGGCGGGACGCTGCTGCTCTCGATCGCCGGGGGCGAAGCCATCCACCTCGAGGGCCTCGTCGACGAGAACGAAGTCGCCCGCGTCCGTGTCGGTCAGCCCGCACGCCTGCGCACGGAGGCCTTCGGCGATCGCGTCTTCGCCGGGCGCGTGCGCAAGGTCGCCCCGCTCGGACAGCGCGTGCAGAACGTCACGTACTTCGAGGTCGAGGTCGAGATCACCGATTCCGACGCTTCGCTGCTGCGACCCCGCATGTCCGGGGACGCCGACATCGTCACCGAAGTCATCGAGGATGCGATCCTCCTTCCGGAGACCGCGCTGCGCTACCGCGGCGCCGAGGTCCAGGTCGACGTCGTCGCGAGCGACGGATCGCGGACGAGCACGACGCCGCGCACCGTCGAGCTCGGCATCCTCGACGGGGCGCGCGTGCAGGTGCTCTCGGGCGTCGAGCCCGGCGAGCGGGTGCTGCTGCCGTGACGGCCGCGGCCGCCGGAGCCGCGCCGATCATCGAGCTCGACGGCGTCCACAAGAGCTACGACTTCGGCCGTGGCGCGGTCCATGCGCTGCGCGGCGTCGACCTGCGCATCGCCGCCGGCGAATGGATCGCGATCATGGGTCCCTCGGGCGCCGGCAAGACGACGCTGCTCGAGATCCTCGGCTGCCTCTCGCGCCCGAGCGCGGGGCGCTACCGACTGCGCGGGCGCGCCGTCGATGCGCTCGGCGCCGACGACCTCGCGCAGGTGCGCGGCGAAGCGATCGGCTTCGTGTTCCAGAGCTTCAACCTGCTGCCCCGCCTCACGGCGGCGGAGAACGTCGCACTCCCGCTCGTGTACCGCCGGCGCCCGCGTCGCGAGCGCGCGGAACGCGCGCGCGAGGCGCTCGCCCGCGTGGGACTCGAGGCGCGCGCCGGACACCGCCCGTCGGAGCTCTCGGGCGGCGAGCGGCAGCGCGTGGCGATCGCACGCGCGCTCGTGAACCGCCCGGCGCTGCTGCTCGCCGACGAGCCGACCGGGAACCTCGACAGCGCGACCAGCGAGGAGATCCTCGGCCTGCTCCGCACGCTCCACGCCGAGGGCAACGCGGTCGTGCTGGTCACCCACGACGTCGCGATCGGCCGGCGCGCCGGCCGGCTCGTGACGATCCGCGACGGTCGCATCGAGAGCGACCGCAACCAGGGAACGGAGACGTGAGCGGGCTCGGCGCCGTGCGCGAAGCCGCCGCGACGCTTCGGGCCCACAAGGGCCGCGCATTGCTGACACTGTTCGGGATCGTCTGGGGCACCGCCTCGGTGATCCTGCTGACCGGCTGGGGCGACGGCGTCCGGATCATGATGGAGCGCGGCTTCTTCAAGACCGGCCGCAATCTCGGCGAAGCCTGGGCCGGCCGCGTCAGCGAGGAGTTCTCTCCGGCCGTCGACCGGCGCTGGCTGTGGTTCACGTCGGCGGACCTCGCGGCGCTGCGCGGGCGCGTGAAACTCTCCGAGCTCGTCGGGGGCGAGGCCTGGGAGTGGGCCGCCGCGACCCATCGCGGCCGCACCCGCAACGTCGATCTGCGCGGCGTCGATCCGGAGGCGATCGCGATCCGCGGCATCGATGTCGCGGCGGGGCGGCCGATCACCCGGACGGACCTCGACCACCGCCGCCGCGTCGTCGTGCTCGGGGACCAGGTGCGCCGGACGCTGCTCGGCCCGCATGGCGGCGTCGGCAGCTGGATCCGGCTCGACGGGCGGCCGTTCGAGGTCGTCGGCCTCCTGGCGCCGGTCGGTGTCCAGCTCTCGCAGGACCGGATGCTGATCGACGAGCAGACGTGGGCGCCCCTCTCGACGGTGCAGGCGCTGTGGCCGCGCGACTGGACGGAGGATCCCGTCGTCACGAAGATCCTGTTCCGCATCCGCGACCGGAACGACGTGGCGATCGCGAAGCAGGAGGTGCGGGCGATCCTCGCCGAGCGGCTCCGCGTGGCGCCCGACGACGACGAGGCCGTCGGCATCTTCAGCCCCATCGAGATGCTGAATCGCTTCCCGCTCGACGAGACCCGCGGGCTGCTGTTCGTGCTGGCGGCCACGACGCTCGGAGTCGGCGGGATCGGCGTCCTTTCGATGATGCTCGATGCCGTGCACCAGCGCCGCCAGGAGATCGGCATCCGGCTCGCCGTCGGCGCCACGCGTCGCGACATCCTCGGCCTCTTCTTCTTCGAGACGCTCGCGATCACCGGCGCTGGCGGCTTCGCCGGCGCGCTGCTCGGCGTCGCCAGCACCTGGGCCCTCGGGCGGCTCGATGCGCCCGATCTCGTGCCCGTCCCGGTGCTCCAGATTCCGATCGTGTTCGTCGCCATCGGCGTCATGGGCGGCGTCGGCATTCTCGCGGGGCTGTGGCCGGCGTGGCGTGCCTCCCGCGTCGACCCGGCCATCACACTGCGGATGGAGTGACCCGTGCTGGATCTCGTCCTCGCGACGCTCCACACGCTGCGCGCTCACGCCTTCCGCTTCGCGCTGACGTCCCTCGGCGTCACGTGGGGCACGATGATGCTGATCTACCTCACGGCGTCGGTCACCGGCATGGACCGGCACTTCACGCGTGAGATCGCCGAGGTGGGGCCCCGCATCGTCTGGATGTTCCCGGGCGTCGTGATCAAGGACCGCGTCGGCGAGCGCGGCGCGCGCGCGATCGAGCTGGAACGCGAGGACGCCGAGCGGATCGCGACGCTGCGCGGCGTCGAGCACGCGACGCCGAACGTCGCGCTCTGGTCGTCGGTGGTGCGCGGCGGCGGCCGCACGCGCCTGTTCACGGTGTACGGCGTCGCGGCAGAGTCCGCGGCGGTGCGCAACCTCGAGCCCGAGCGCGGCCGCTTCCTGTCCCCGGTCGAGGTCGAGCGGGGCGCGCGCGCAGCGTTCCTCGGCCCCGCAGCTGCGCAGCGGCTCTTCGGGCGCGCCGATCCGATCGGCCAGACGCTGCAGATCGAGTCGATCCGCTTCCGCGTCATCGGCGTCGCGCGTGCGAAGGGAGACCAGCTCGTCAACATGGGCGGTCAGGACGACAAGGCTCTCTACGTGCCGCACACCACGGTGCAGCGCTGGTTCCGCCACGAACAACCGCTGCCGGCGCTGGTCTTCGCCCCGTTCGACGCCGAGAGCAGCCGTGAGACGATCGAGCAGGTGCGGATGCTGACGGGACTGCACCATGGCTTCACGCCCGACGTCGAGACCGCGCTCTCGTTCGTGAACATCCAGGACGTGCTCGCGATCGTGAAAGGCATCGGCCGCGGCCTGCGGATCTTCCTGATCGCGGCCGGGCTGGTCACGATCCTGGTCGGCGCGGTCGGGATCATGAACATCATGCTCGTCGTCGTCGCCGAGCGACGGCGTGAGATCGGGCTGCGCAAGGCGCTCGGCGCGCGCGACCGCGACGTCTTCGGCCAGTTCCTCGCCGAGACACTGGCCGTATGCCTGTTCTCCGGCGCGCTCGGCGCCGGCCTCGGCGCCGGCGCCGTGTGGGCGATGGCGATCTGGATCCGCCGGAGCGGAGCCGATTTCACGTCGCCGCCCGAGCTCTCGCTCGCGACGACGCTCGGCGTCGCCGCCGTGCTGGTCGCCGTCGGCGTCCTGGCCGGCTTGCTCCCGGCGCTCCGCGCCGCACGCGTGGATCCGGCGGAGTCGCTGCGGTCGACGTAGCGCCAGCCTCTCGCGCCGCGCGTTCACTTCCTGGGAACGAGCTCGGACCGAGTCGAGCCCCGCGGCCGCTGCGCGACCGCGAGGCCCGACTGGAACCGCACACGCACCGTCCGTCAGGGAAAGCGGCGGCGTCCTGCTGCCGCAAGGCCTGCGAGACCTGCGGCGAGCAGCAAGGCCGTACCGGGCTCAGGGACCACCGTACCCTGGGCAAAGATCTGGCCGCGCACTCGGAACGGGGTACCCGCTAACAACACGTTCGCGTCGAGCGGAATCTCCCACTCGATCACGTCGCCCACCGACACCGGAGCGATGCCGGATCCAGCGTTGTTCGCGTTGCGCAGCGACGAGTTCGTCATGGACACCACCAAGGAAAGGGGTTGGGTCGAGAAGTCGACTCTCAGCCCGAACGCCGGGTTGTCGATCACACCGCCATCGAGCGTCAGGACCCACGTAGCGAGGTCGGCCCCCCCCCCCCCGGAGACGGTCGGCGTGACTGCACTCGGGCCGCCGGTGAGGCTTGCCGTCAAATCGGTCCCGGTCAACAGCCCTCCGGAGGTGACCAGGCTGATGTCTTCGAGCCAGACGATGCTTCCTCCGAGCGATCGAATGGACGTATCGGTGATGTCTCCGCTGATGTTTCCGCCGATCGCAACGCTGTTGCTGGAAAACAAGGAGAGAGAGACCTCTACCGAACTCCTTTCCTCGTCGATGACGAAGTTGACCGGGAGCGCGCTAGTGCAACATCTCTTCTGTAAAAGCCGACACCCGATCGCACCGGGTTGAGGTGGCGGGCCAGGCCCGCTCTCCTCGTGGAGTTACCACACACCGCAAGGAGTTTTCAGACATGGCCCACCACGAAGACCAGCCTACCGCGATCGAGAGCGTTCTGGAACTGCTGAGTGAACACGGACTCGGGGCGATGGCCGAGGCGATGCAGACGCTGCTGAACGAGGCGATGAAGCTCGAGCGAAGCGAGTTCCTCCGTGCCGGGCCCGGCGAACGGAGCGAGGAGCGCGCGGGCTACGCGAACGGCTTCAAGGACAAGACCGTCCGCACCCGCGTCGGCGAGCTCGCGCTGCGGGTTCCGCAGGCCCGACCGCTGCCGGGCGGCGAGCCGCTCGGCTTCTATCCGAAGGCCTTGGAGCGCGGGCTGCGGAGCGAAAGAGCGCTGAAGCTTGCGATCGCCGAGATGTACGTCCAGGGCGTCTCGACGCGTCGCGTGACGGAGATCACGCGCGAGCTGTGCGGGCTCGACGTGACCAGCACCGACGTCTCGCGGGCCGCCGCCGAGCTCGATGCCCAGCTCTCGGCCTGGCGCGAGCGGCCGCTTGGCCGCTGCTCCTACCTGATTCTCGACGCGCGCTACGAGAAGGTCCGCCACGGCGGCTCGGTCATCGACTGCGCCGTCCTCGTCGCGATGGGCGTTCGCGAAGACGACGGCAAGCGCATGCTGCTCGGCGTCTCGGTGTCGCTGTCGGAGGCCGAGGTGCACTGGCGGAAGTTCCTCGAAGGGCTTCGCCAACGCGGCCTCGAAGTCACGAAGATGATCACGAGCGACGACCACGCTGGCCTGCGCGCTGCTCGCCGCGCCGTCTTCCCGAACCTGCCCTGGCAGCGCTGCCAGTTCCATCTGCAGCAGAACGCGCAGGCCTACGTGCCGAACGTCGCGCTGCGGCCGCAGGTGGCGAGGGATCTGCGCTCGGTCTTCAACTGCGCGGATCGCGGCGAAGCGGACGAGCGCCTGGCGAAGCTTGTCGAGAAGTATCGGCGGCCCGCGCCGAAGCTCGCCGAGTGGATGGAGACGAACGTGCCCCAGGGTCTGGCCGTCTTCGCCTTGCCGGAGCCCCATCGCCGGCGCCTGCGCACGACGAACGCGCTCGAGCGACTCAACCGCGAGCTGCACCGTAACCGGCCAATCCTCGACGTTCTTCCCCGCCGCCGCCCAGGTTGTAGACCCGACGCCATCCAGCAAGGAGGCGTCGATGCGGGTTCTGGCCGATGGCCGTGTGAAGCGGAGTGCCGCCGAGTGGCGGAGGGTGTTCGAGAAGTGTGAGGCGAGCGGTCTCTCGGCGCTGGCGTACTGCCGGCGGGAAAAGATTCCGCGCTCGACCTTCACGCGCTGGCAGCAGCGTCTGCGGGTCGCAGCGCCGCCGCCGGATGCCGCCCGTTTCGTCGAGCTTCCGCTCGTCGCGAACGAGGACGCGTCGCTCTCGTCCGCCGCGCTCGAGCTCTCGCTGCCTGGCGGTGTCGTGCTGCGCTGGAGGCGGTAGGACGTGTGGGGCGGCAGCGCTGCGTCGCGCCGGATCTTCGCGTACAACCGGCCGACCGATATGCGCAAGTCGTTCTTCGGGTTGCTCGCGCTGGTGCAGCGGGTCTTCGAAGAGGATCCGTACTCGGGAAGTCTTTTCGTGTTCGTGAACGCGCGCGGGAACTACGTGAAGATTCTGGTGTGGGACCGGACGGGGTTTGCGCTGTACGCGAAGCGCCTCGAGCGGGGCCGCTTCGTCTTCCCGTCGGCGTCCGAGCGGCAGGAGCTCTCGGAGCAATCGCTTCGCTTCCTGCTCGATGGAATTCCTCTTGGTGGGAGACACGCAATCCGGTAGGATGCGCTCGTGACACGCGATTCGCTCGTGCACGCCAGCCGCGAGGATCTGATCGATCTCGTGCTGTCTTCGAACGAACGGACGGAGGCACTCGAGCAGCAGCTGCGTTGGTTCAAGCAGCAGCTCTTCGGCCGCAAGTCCGAGCGGCAGATCCCCGAGCCCGATCCTGCGCAGCTTTCGCTCGGCGAGTCGCTGGTGTCGAAGCCGGAAACGCCCGAGGCGACCACGACGGTGCGCAGCCACGCGCGTCGCAAGCGCCCTGAGGCCGAGGCCGCCGACGAGAGCGGCCTGCGCTTCGACGACTCGGTGCCAGTGCGCACGATCGAGATCCCGAACCCCGAGCTCGACGGGCTGCCCGAGGACGCGCGCACCGACGCCACCGAGAAGGTGACCTACCGGATCGCCCAGGAGCCCGGCGCCTACGTCGTGTTGAAGCTCGTGCGCAAGGTCGTGAAGCGCGCCGACACCGGCGCGCTCTCCTGTCCGCCGGCGCCGCCCGCGGTGCTCGAGAAGAGCTACGCCGACGTGAGTCTGCTCGCGGGGATGCTGGTCGACAAGTTCCGCTACCACCTTCCGCTCTACCGCCAGCACCAGCGGCTCGCGGCCGCCGGCATCACCGTCAGCCGGGCCTCGCTCACGAGCTGGGCGGCCCGTGCCATCGAGCTGCTGGAGCCGATCTACCACGCCCAGTTCGCATCGATTCTCACGAGCCGAGTGCTTGCAATGGACGAGACGCCGATCCGCGCCGGCCGCAAGGCGAAGGGCAAGATGCGCACCGGGTATTTCTGGCCCGTCTACGGGGACCAGCACGAAGTGGCCTTCCCCTACGCGTCGTCCCGGGCCAAGCAGCACGTCGAGGCAATCCTCGGCGAGTACTGCGGCACGCTGCTCTCGGACGGCTACGACGCCTACGACCGCTATGCGGAGCGGCGGACGAATCTCGTCCATGCCCTCTGCTGGGTGCACGCGCGGCGCGGGTTCGTGAAGGCGCAGGAGGTCGAGCCGGTGCGTGCGAAGACGGCCCTCGACTTCCTCGCGGAACTCTACGCACGCGAAGACGAGATCCGCCGGCGCGGTCTCGAGGGCGAGGCGAAGCTGCGGGCCCGAGCCGAACAGAGCAAGCCCGTCGTCGACGCCTTCTTCGCCTGGCTCGACGAGGAACTCATCCGGTCTGCACTCCTCCCGACGAACCCCTTCACGAAGGCGGCCGTCTACGCACGACAGAGACGCAAGAAACTCGAGGTCTTCCTTTCGGACCCCGACGTCCCGCTCGACACGAATCATCTCGAGCGGGCGCTGCGCGTGATTCCGATGGGCCGCAAAAATTGGCTTTTCTGCTGGACCGAACTCGGTGCTCAGCAGGTCGGGCAAGTTCAGAGCCTGCTCGCCACCTGCGTGCTCCACGACGTCGATCCCTACACGTACCTCGTCGACGTGCTCCAGCGCATCGACCGACATCCCCAGTCGCAGGTCCAGCAGCTCACGCCGCGGCTGTGGAAGCAGCACTTCGCGGACGCGCCGCTGCGATCCCTGCTCCATCGCGCCCCGCCGTAGAGACTCCGCCCCGCGACAGCGTGCTCGCCGTCCGCCGCGCGGGCAAGAACGCCGAGGATCATCCGCTTACGCTGCACCGGCGAACGCGCGTCGCCACGCTGTTTCCCAACGAGGCTTCGCTCCTTCGGCTCGTCTCGGCGATGGCCGCCGAGATCAGCGAGGAGTGGGAGACCGGACGGATCTACTTGAACCCGGAGAGCGAGTAAGGACGCCAGCTCAGCTGCTTTTACAGAAGCGGAGTTGCATTATCGGGAGCGCATGGGCCGATCCTGCGAAAACGCTCATGGTGAGCATCATCATTCCGAGCTTCAGCGTATTCGTGTGCATTCGAAACCTTTCCCGAGTGGGCCGGCGCTGACCATGGGGCTGGCAACCGAAGACGAACGATGTCCAGGAGACCCTCCGCAGCAACCCGATTGCTGGAGTTCCACGGACACCGGCGTTTCCACACACGGTGGAGTACCACGAAGGGCTCCGGAGTCTCTCCCCCCAGATGGGTGGGTGCATCACAAGCGCGGAGCGGTCCAGATGCGCGCCGGCTGGACGGTGCCATCGACCCAAGACGAAACGCCTCGGCTACGACTACGCAGTCTCCCCAAGGTCCAGCCACGGGCTCCCGATCAGACTGATCTCGGCCGCGACCAAGCGTCCGAGCGTCGTCAGGACGAGCCGGACCACGTCGCTCTGCCGCCTGCTCGACGTCTTCTGCAGGATCTGTTTCATCCGCCAGCGAGCGGTTTCCAGGCTGAGGCCGCGGGCCGTCGCATGCGCTTGCAGGTCCTCACCCCGGGCGAGAGCCAGGGCGAGATCGGCTTCCGCAGGCGTGAGCCCCAAGGCTTTCGCCGCGACAGGGATCGGCCAGCTCGCCAGCGCCTCCGCGCCAGTGATCAGAACGATGGTCTCCGCGCGGCTGCGGACGGAGAGGGGCACCTGCGCCTCCCTCCGCGGAACTGGCAAGATGCACATCACGATGCGACCCCCCGGCGGTGACTCTCTCAGGGGCACGAGCTGAGCCGTCCGGCACGTCCCCGGCTCCTGCGCCATCGCGATGGCAGCGTCGAGGGCGGCGTCGTCGCCACGCGACGTCGTGCGGAGCCGTCGCTGGCGAAGCGAGAGGCAGTCCTCTTCGGTCAGCAGCCGCTCCGCATGGGCGTTGGCGCCGACGACGTGTCCATGCGCGTCGAGGTACACGATTCCGATCGGGACGAGACCCGCCACCATACGGGCGGCATCGCTCTCGGACTCGAGCAGGCCGAACTGGTCGCAGATCCGCGCCGCGCGCCGGAAGTGGGGCAACAGCGTCGCCACGAGATCCACGTCGTCGGCGCTGAATCGCTCGCGAGTTCGGGCCCGGTGGAATGCCACCATCGTGATCGAATCCCCCGACCGGGCGATTCCGGCGAAGAGACCATCCTCGACACTGGCCGGTACCAGCGCGCCGTCGTGGAGTTCAGCTTCGCCTACGCGCTGCGGCTCTACGCACTGAGCCGCAGTGAGAACCCCCTCATCGAAGCGTTCGCTGAGCGTCCGCCACAAGGGGTCCGGAAACGCCCGGATCCAGCGCCGTTGCCGGTCCGGGTCGAGGTTCGGGGTGAGCGGGATCACGATCCCCTTCGACGGCCGTCGGCGGCTTCCTCCTCCGAGAACGACGGAGTCGGATCCGATCCGGTCGGCGACACGACGAAGCACTTCGAGCCAGCCTTTCGGATCGATGATGGCTTCATAGACGAGACCGATCAGATCGGAAACCGAGTCATCGGCGCTCACGGGATCACTGTCCATAGGCGCCGGCTTCCATCCGAGTTCCGATGAAAGGACGAGCCCTGTGCAAGACCAGCAGCCCGTCGTCGCCGCAGTACGCCCGCGCATCGCGGCAGGTCCGCTCACGATACGCCCAGAGAACGCTGCACGAGCGATCGACCCCTCTGTTCGCACCCGAACTCCGAGCCGATCCGCAAGCGCTCTGAAGTCCATCGGCCCGATGAATCCGGACGCTTCGTCGAGGGCTGCCATGCGACCGTGCAACCAGGCTGGCACGTCTAGAGGCACGCTTCACCACGTGAATCGAAGGCGTCACACCGGCTGGCGTAGCAAAGCGCGTGCCACTAGAGGCGCTCTCATGGCAAACAGCGAACGAGTCGCGTCCACTGCACTGGACGGTTTCGTACTTTCCTCGTCTGCCGCGCTGGACACGTCGCCCTCCCCCGAGAGGACCGAGCATTCCTAGCCCGAGCGATTCTTCTTCACCTCTCGCCTCCGAACTCCTGCCGAGTGCGACCACTCCCAAATGGGAGGTTCGACCTCGCTGCGAATCGTCGCATGGTGTCTGTCGTGTCTATCTGCCAATCCGAAGACGGCATCGCCGCCGGCGGCCCCCCGGCCGGCTCCCGCGTCGGCTCGACGGCCAGCTACAGATGTCGTTCTCTCGCAGCCTCTCCCTCACGCACTGAATCTCCATCCCGTCCCCATTTCCCCTGCTTGCTTTCGAGCCCAGCTCGATCGAGGAAAGTCAAGATGAATGCTTCGAACGTACTCCGATCGACTCCTCGCCGACCCTTCCGATCGGTCGCTCACGTATCCCTCTCACTGACGCTGCTGTTGTTCTTTCTCTCCGCCGATGTGTCTGCGAGAAGCGCACAAGAGAGTGCTCAGATCAAGCAGATCGCTCTCCAAATGGAGAGATCCTACGGGCCGTCTGTCGCGTCGCTTACAGGCAACGATGCCCTGCGCTCCCCGGTGGTCGGCTCTGCCGATCTCATCGCAATCCTGAACGAGGTTCCGCCGGAGTGCGCAGCTCATCTTCGAGACGAAACTGAAAAGTTCCAGAAGGCCACCTACGCACCGGACAGTTGGGCCCATCACGTCGCACATTGCAACTGCTGCGGCCCGACCCTACGCAGTATGTTCGCAACGCACGTCCATAACGTATCCCAGCTGCCGCACATGGTGATCTTCTTCGACTTCGACGGCTCCTCTGTCTCTCGGCAACATCACACGGAATTGCGTGACTTCATTCATTGGAACAAGGCCGACGACAAGCGATTTCTTTTGGTCGGGAGGGCAAGCCGAACCGTCAAAGCGGGAAACACGTTCGAGTACATCGTGCGCCACCGGACATACAATAACCAGTTGGCAGAGAGGCGGATCCGAAGCGTCCAGGAGTTGATCGCGCACGAGATTCTCGGATCCAATCCGAACCCGCTCGAAGTCGAGAACCGCATTCCCCGTCGCAACTTCGGCCTCTCCGACCCACAGATCCTCCCCGCCTATGCTTCGCAGTACAATTTTCCTAGCGCGAGTTGGAAGCTTCGCAGCTTCCCGGGCAAAGACGAAGATGGCTTCTACCGCATGAACCAGAGCGTCGTCGTCGTGGCGTTCAAGCCGTCCGACCATGAGCACGAAGATGTCACCATGAGCGACGTATCCGCCACGCGACGATAGTCGGCTCGCGACAGGCGGGATCCACGACACCCACCGTCCGCCCGCGTCCCGAGAACCTCGGCGCCCGTGCCAATGCACGCCTCCTTTTTCCGGCATCGCTTACTTCGATTGCTTCCCGGCGAGTCGACTTTCGAGGAGAATCCGATGCACTTCGCCCGATCCAGACGACGGTTGCTCCTGAGATCGATGCTTTTGGTCCTACTCTCACCGTTGCTAGTTGCAGAAGCGCACGAAGACGGGTTCGAGTTCACCGCTCTGGATGCAAACGGATCGAAGCAAAAGCTCACGGTCGGACGGGGAACCGTCACGATCGTCGCTTTCTGGGCGACCTGGTGTGCACCGTGCAGGACCAGCGAGCTCCCCGGTCTCAACCGCCTGCTTCAGGATTATCCGAGCACTCGACTTCGCATTCACGCGGTGAACAACGACGGTGATCACGAGTTTGCTGTGCGGTTCCTGAACCATCCGGATGTCCGTTTCGGCGAGATCGAGAACTCGGTCGCGTATGATCCTTCTTACCGAGCGTATCGCGAGATTCTGGGGCACGACTACGCTGAGGTACATCCTGCTGCAGCCCTCTTCGACAAAAATGGCAATCAGCTGCGTACGTTCTACGGAAAGCATGACTGGATTTCGCCGGAGTTTCGCAGTCTGTTGGATGCCCACATCTGATCGCTGTTCTCTGCAAAGAAACGGTGCACGATGGCTTCTGATCGAGGCGGGTCGGGACACACGTGGCGACATCGCGTTTACGTCTAGACTTCTCCCGTCGCTCCCGGTGGACGCGGTTGGGTTTCCCTGCGGAGCAACCAGATCGATGCGGGCGAGCATCGATCCTTGGAGTCGACAACCGGCGATTGCCTCGGTTGGATGTGCTCCCACGGCGCACACCTCCGTATCCTGTGAAGCGGCCACATGGTTACGTATCACTGGCCGTCATTGGATTTCTGACCCTCGCCGGGCTCGATACGACTGGCGCGAAGATCGACCCGCGCGACGTCCCTCCGTTCGAAGAAGTCTTCCGGTTCGAAGCAACGGCGTCAGCACCCGGCCGCATTTCGATTCATTGGCAGGTCGCAGACGGATACTATCTCTACCGGAACGCCCTGCGAATCGAAGATCCTCGCGGATTCACCCTACGTCGGCTCGACCTTCCGCCGGCCACCGCGCACAGCGACGAGTTTTTCGGCAAGATCGAGGTCTATCGCGGCGAAACGATCATGAGTCTCGAGATCGACCCTGTCCCGGGATCGCTCGAGGCCGTGTTCGAGCTACATGCGCAGGGCTGTGCCGATATCGGCCTTTGCTACCCGCCGCAGCGGAACACCGTCCGCGTGAGGATGGGCAGTGGAACGCGTTTCTCGCCTCCCCGCCGAGAGGAGAATCTGTGTCGAGGGTCATCGTCTCGCGTCGGCGGTGAGCAGTTCCAATCGAAAAGGGACACTGCTGGGCGTCCTCGGGAGTGTCGATCTGCCCCCCCGATCGCGCGTCTGTGGTACGCGAGAGGCTGGCAGGATCGTCGGAATGGATTGACGTGGCCCGGATCGTGAGTCGCGCGCCACCCGCAACGAGTCCAGGTCGTCCTGGTGGACGAACCGGACGTCTCCGTCCGTCCGCTTCGTCGCCAGAAGCGCGTCCGCGCAGTCGTACTTCGTGACGCTCTCCTGTCCGTCCTGCCGCGTGACCTCCACGAGGTTCCCGAAGTCCGCGTCTCCCGGCCGCCGACCTACTTGCGGATCCGCTGTCCCTCGGCGTCGTAGCCGCATCTCGTTTGTGGGGGCTCGCGTGTCCACCAAACCCCGAAGAAGGGGCCACTGCGTGCTCCCGCCGACATCGGCCGCCGCTCCCGGCCACCCGCCGCCGCGATCGGCCGCGCCCGTAGTCCGTCCGACACGCCCTTGGGCTTCCCGGTGGTGCCGGAGGTGTAGATCATCGTCGTGCCGGCGGCCGGGTCGTCGCCGGCGCGGCCGGGTTCGTCGACGGGCGCGGCGACCGCCGCGGCGTCGAGGTCGCGCGCCCACCCCGGCGTCGCGGCGCCGGCGAGTCGGAACGCCAGCCACTCCCGCACCCGGTCGCACTTCTCACGGATGGGCTCGAGCTGGGCTGTCTGCTCGATGTCGAAGAACACGACGACGGCGTCGCAGTTGTCGATCACGTACTGCGCCTCGTCGGGCGCCAGCCGATCGTTCATCGGCACGCACACCGCGCCCACCTTGCGGGCGGCGTGGTTGACGACCACGACCTCGGCGCTGTTCTCGCCGGCCCGCACGCCGGCCGAGCGCAGCACGTGGCCGTACTGGTTGACCAGCGCGTTGAGCTCGGTCAGCGACAGGCGGCGGTCGCCGTCGACCACGGCCAGGTCGTCGGGCCGGGCTCCGGCATGGACAGCCAGGACGTCGGGATCCCCCATGAAGTCCTCCCGCGTCCCTCAGCGAGGGCGCGATCCTTCCACGGTCCGGCGACGACGGGCTTCGAGCGCCTCGACGAAGCTGTCGAGCGCGCGCTTCATGCTGTTGAAGCGAAAGTACGGATCGTTCTTTCCGTCTTCGCAGAGCAGCGCGTAGAGCGCGAGTTCGCGATCCGTCGGGAACATCGCCTCCTCGGGAAGCTCGATCCCGAGTCGGCGCAGCCGAGTCGAGGCGATCGAGAGGGTCAGCGCCTCGGCGGAGAGCGGCGTCCGCGAGAGGTCTTCGAGACCGCGGCGCACCAGCTCCGCTCCGGGCAGGCCCTCGAGATCAGCCATCCAGACGCCCCACGAACTCCCGGACCCGCCGCGCGAACGCCGTCGCATCGAGTGCGGGGTAGCGCACCAGCGCGGCGGCGATGGTGTCGAGCCCTGCCGTCAGATCCGTGGCTGTCAGAAGCCGATGCTCCAACATCGCGCGGACATCCGACAAGTCCCGGTCGTGCCCGCGAGCCAGCTTTGCGAGTGCCTGGCTGACGGCATCGAAGTGGAAGAAGTCGACCTCGCCGTGACGCGCAATGAACAGCGAGCGCTCGCGCCAACCGGGAACCGGGGGAACGAACTGATCGGGCGAAGCCAACTCCACGTTGACATCGAGTGCATCCTTCAGCTCTGCGATGGCCTCGAAGGCGCCTGCCGGCTCGGGGTCCAGCTTCAGATCGATGTCGATCGTCGAGCTGCGCCATCCGAACAGCAGCGCGGTCGCTCCGCCCGTCAGGTAGACCCGCCCCGGTCCGCGCGCACGTCGTCCCAGCTCCGCCAGGAACCGCTCCAGCTTCGCCCGGTCGACGAGATCGCGCATTCCCGAGGACATTACCGCAGTGTCTGGGAGCCCCGTAGCCGGGCGGAGAGCGCGTCGCGGGCGCTGACGTCGAGGATGTAGAGGGGATTGCTGTTCTCGGTGGCGACGAGGCTCGCGAGCTCGCCGAAGGGGCTCGGGGTCTCGGTGGTAGCGATGGCGCCCTGCGTGGTGCCCATCAGGAGCCCCGCGCCGAGGCCGGCGCCGGCGTTGCGCAGGAGAGCGAGGCCCGGGCCGCTCGTTTGGTCGACGTTGGTGACGAGCGAGTCGGGGTCGTACTGGTAGGTCACCGTGTGGCCTCCGGTCACATGCGGGTTCCTCCGACGAAGGCGGGGATCCTGGGACTGCCGAACGACCGATTCGCCGGCGCACGCGGCGCGACCCGAAGCCACGCTTCGAGCCGGACACGACGGACCCGCTCGACGCGATCGTGAGCTGTCCGTCTCTGCAGATCCCGGCCGAGCACCTCGCCCGTGGAGTGGTGCGGATCGCGACGGTCGAGCCCGTCTTCTCGAATATCGACTCCGTGATGGCCTATCGCCGGGCGAGTTCACGGCGAGAGGGCACCGTCGTTGCCGAAGTGCTCCTGAAGGTGCTCGCCCACAACATCGGCCGACTGCTGGTCGCGAAGCGGCTTTCGCGCGTCTACTGGCTGATCACGCCCGAGGGCGTCCTGGCAGCCCCGCGAAACGAGTTCCGGCAACCTGCCACCCGCTTCCGCCGACATCGGCCGCCACTCCCGGCCACCCGTCGCCGCGATCGGCCGCGTCCGCGCTCCCTCCGACACGCACGCGCTGTCGCGCCCCGGCACGCTCCTTGCTCTTTCGCCCGCGTCCGGGGGGCCGACGGAGGGTGCGATGGAGCGGATGCGGTCGATCCTGTGGGTGGGCGGCGCGGCGCAGCTGCGCGACGAAGCGGTGGCGGAGTCGCCGCTGCTCGATGTCGCGTGGGCGCGCGATGCCGAGGATGCGGCGGCGCTGCCGCTCGCGGCGTTCGATGCGTTGGTGGTGGACTGCGACGATGCCGTGCTCGCCGGCGAGGCGGTGCGGCGGCTGCGGCGCGCGGGGCCGGGGAAGTGCCCACCGATCGTCGTGCGGCTGCCCGAACCAGCCGACGACGTCGCATCGGATCTGCGCCGCGCGGGCGCGGACCTCGTCGCGGCGCGCGGCGGTGCGTTGCCGCGCGAGCCGCTGAGCGCCCTACTCGCTCGCGTGTCGCCGCGCCCCGCCGCGGCGCGCCGCAGTGCGCGCCGCGACGACGACGAGGACGAGAAGCCGATCGAGATCCGCCCGGCCCTCGTCGCGCGCAGCCCGGCGATGACCGGCGTCCTCGAACTCGCCGCGCGCGCGATGCAGACCCACGCGACGGCGCTCGTGACCGGAGAGACCGGCACCGGCAAGGAGCTGCTCGCGCGCGCCATCCACGACGGCAGCACGCGCCGCACGGGGCCCTTCGTCGCGATCAACTGCGCGGCGTTCCCCGATACGCTGCTCGAGAGCGAGCTGTTCGGGCATCTGCGCGGCGCGTTCACCGGCGCCGATCGCGAGAAGAAGGGCCTCTTCGAGCTCGCCGAGGGCGGCACGCTGTTCCTCGACGAGCTCGGCGAGACGTCGCCTCCGCTACAGGCGAAGCTGCTGCGCGCACTGCAGGAGCGCGAGGTGCGACCGCTCGGCGGCAGCCAGACGCGGCGCATCGACGTGCGCGTCGTCGCGGCCACCAACCGCATGCTACAGGACGAAGTCCAGCGCGGTGCGTTCCGCGAGGACCTCTACTGGCGGCTCGCGGTGTTCCACCTGGTGGTCCCGCCGCTGCGCGAGCGACGTGAGGACGTGTTGCCGCTCGCCGAGCACTTCCTGCGCCGGCACGGCGCCCGCGACGGCAAACCCGGCTGCCGGCTCGCGCCGGACGCGATCGACCTGCTGCACGTGCACGCATGGCCCGGCAACGTCCGCGAGCTCGAGAACGAGATGCAGCGCGCGCTCGCGCTCGTCGAGCCGGGCGAGACGATTGCGGCGCGGCATCTGTCGGAGCGGCTGCAGCAGGCGCTGCGGCCGGTCACCGAGAGCGGCATCGACCCGCGCGCCGACACGCTCCAGCGTCAGGTCGCGCGGCTCGAAGCCTGGCTCATCCGGCGCGCGCTCGAGGCGCATGGCGACCGGCGGGCGGCGACGGCGCGCACGCTCGGGATCACGCGGGAGGGGTTGTACAAGAAGATGAAGCGCTACGGGATCGCCTGAACGCGGGACCGACGGCGCTTGCGCGCAACGGGGAGTTCGTGCATCGTTTGCGCATGAAACGTACGAATCTTGTGCTTGATGAGCAGCTTCTGGAAGAAGCCACCCGGGTGTCGGGGGAGAAGACGTACTCCGCGGCGGTCACGCGCGCCCTCGAAGACTTCGTTCGCCGCGCCAAGGCCCGCCAGATCCTCGAGCTTCGCGGGTCCGGTCTCTGGGAAGGCGACCTCGCCGAGATGCGACGGGACCGCAAGCGCAAGGTGCGCACGACGTGATCCTCGTGGACACATCCGTCTGGATCGAGGTCTTTCGCGCGCGGCGACCTCTCGACCTCGAGGCGATGCTCGCGTTCGATGACGTGGCGACCTGCCTGCCGGTGATCCAGGAGGTGCTCCAGGGCTTTCGCGACGAGATGGCCTATCGACGCGCACGCGAAGCGATGCTGTCCCTTCCCGTCGTGGAATCGCCACTTCGAGAGGACGTGTTCTCGCAAGCAGTCGATCTCTATCGCGGCGCCCGCCGCGGAGGACTCACGGTCCGCTCGTCCGTCGATTGCCTGATCGCTGCCTGCGCGATCCGCCACGACCTCGAGGTCCTGCATCGAGACCGGGACTTTCCCGCACTCTCTCGCATCTCGGCGCTCCGACAGCGGACGGCCTGAATTCAGGGAATGGGATTCGCGGGTCGGCGGTGGAGCGCGAGACGGTCGCCATCCCTATCGGGGCGGTCGTGGCGGTCTCGAACTTCGCGTCGCGGAGGCGTGTCGTCGTGGGGCCGGCGGGATCGGTGATCGCGCGGTCCTGGGAGCTGCCGCTCGTTGCCCAGGAACACAGAGGCAGGCGGTGCCTCGCGCCGTCGGCTACAGCGAAGCCCGGGCGGCTTGGAGCACGACGGCACCGATGCCGGCAAAGCCCACGGAGAGAAGAGTGCCGATCAGGAAGTACTCGGCGAAGGCGCGGGTCCTGAACTCCGGAAAGCGCGCGATCGACTTCGCGCCGACGATCAGGCCGATCGCTGTAAGGGACGCGTCGGCGAACGCGAAGATGAGGAGCGCTCGCTCGATCCACCCGAGGGAGAGACCCGCATCGGTGAGTCCGGCCTGGTCCTCGGGCGCCTTTTCGAGCTCTGCGCTCAGGCCCTGGAGCAGATACCGGATCAGGTAGCCCGTCGGGAAGACGAACGCCGCCAGCACCAGCCCCTCCACGAGGAACCGCAGACGCACCGCCTCCCATGCTCGCCAGATCGCCTCCGGCGCGAAGGCGACGCCGGAGATCAGGGAGGCCGCTCCCAGCACGATCGCGACATGGGCTCCCTGATCGGCCACGAAGAGCGGCCAGCCGTCGAGGCGGGGGCGCCACCGGATGAGCGCGGACTTGCCGAGATCCAGAAGCGCGTGCCCCGTGATGAGGAGCGCCACGGAAAGCACCGTCGCGGACTGCGCCAGGGGCACGTCCGTGAACAGGACGAGCGCAGCGACCGCGACCGCGGCGTGGACGGCGAGATACGCGGCGAACGCTGCCGGCTGTCGCCGCTGCTTGCCCACGACCATCCAGCGCGTCTGCAACGGAAAGTCGCCCAGCACGTGGGCGAGAAGGAAGGCGAGCAGGATGTCGGTGCCGGGTTGCATCATTCAGTGCAACTCATGATCTATGTACGATCGTGTGCATCTGCCGAAGCGAGCAACGCGGATACCCGCTCCACCGTCTCCTGCATCTGCCAGTAGTGCCCGCGCTGCAGGTTTCGCGAGATGGTCGACGGCAGGACGCCGAGGCGTTCGGCGATCTCCTCCTGGCTCGTGTCGCCGAGCGCAAGCCCGATGGCCTCCCACTGCCGCTCGGTGACATCCTGCACGAGCGTGTCGTGGAGCCCGTAGAGGAGATCGAGCAGGGCATCGCGCTCGGCATCGCCGGTCCGGAAGCGCGTCAGCCGGCGGTACTTCTCCCCTGCTTCCGAGAGCGCTTCCAACGCTTCCCGAGCCCGCTCGAAGGCGGCCCCCCCACCGCCTCGTTGATGGGCCGCCGGGTGCGCCAGCCCCGGATTCCCCCCTGCCCGACCCCGATGCGAAGCTCCCAGGGAACGAAGCGCTGCCGGAGTTCCAAGATCACGCGCGGCACTGCGCGCCCGTCCCAGAGGAAGGTCTGGAATTCGTCCCAGGCCGTCACCGTGTAGGGAGATCGCACCCAGCCCTGCTCGACGTGCCGCGCCGACAGCGCCTTGAGTCGCTTGTCCCGCCCCGCGACGAAGTCACTCTCGTCCCGCGAACCCGGTACGTCCACGAGCAGGGCGAAGCCAGGCCTGAGGACATCGGCAGGCATCCGTGCAATTGCGCAAAATTGCATGGATTCGTGCAAGCCGCCCGCCTGGCGCCGGGCCCGTCCGCCATCGTCCGGCGAGCCTCCCCCTACGTGCTGGCGCGTGGCGGGCGCCGGTACGCGTCGAGGGACACGCCGGTCGGCCACGGCGGAAGCTCTCGCACCGACGCGATGTCGGTCTCGCCGGATTCGAGCACCCCGTCCGCGGCGTCGACGATCTGCCACTGCATCGTCCGGCCGAAGAGCGGCTGCGACTCGACCATCACGACGCGCAGCTCGCCCGGCTCGAAGCCGCACTGGGCCTGCACGGCGCGCAGGAGCTGCAGATCGTTCAGGTGGCCGTCGCCGAAGTTCCAGCCGAGCACCAGACCGCCCATGAGCTCGCCGTCGATCCACTCGTAGTCGTCGAGGTCGTCGACGGCGCGCGGCAGCGCCTCGAGCAGCGGCCGTCCCTCGAGGTGCATGAAGCGGTGCGACAGCGAGAACGCGAGCGCCATCTCGACGGCGTCCGCGTCGGGCAGCAGCGTCTCGAGCTGCTCGCGCATCGTGCCGGAGGCCTTGCGGAGCTTCGCGAGCTTCTCGACGCGGTCCTTGCGGATCAGCCAGATGTTGTAGGCCCAGTTGCCGGCGTAGTAGCGCATCGCGAGCAGGAACGAGACGCGCGAGGGAAAGAGGTTTCCGTAGCCCGGCACGACGAACAGGCAGACGAACAGCAAGGCGGCCAGGCCCGGCATCTCGAGCACGGCGAGCGGCTGCGCCTCGGGATGGAAGCCGAACAGGAAGATCCCGCCGTAGATCATCAGGAGATTCCACTCGATCGGCATGCCGCTCGGGTTGTTGATCGCGATGAAGCCGTGGAAGCAGACCATCACCACGAGCATGACCGCGGTGAGCAGCTCGCTCTGACTCGTCAGCAGCACGGCGGGGAGCGCGTACTCGGTGAGCGTCCCCATGCGCGCCATCCACGTGGCGAGCGCCGACGGGCGCAGATCGTCCGGATAGGCGGCGAAGAGCCGTCGCTTCCACCACTTCGGGAAGAACGGACCGTTGTTCATCATCACCATGATCACGGACGGGAAGTGATGATTGAGCTTCGACGTCGCGGCCCAGAACCAGATCGCGCCCCAGAGCACCTTGCACGCGGAGATCCACAGCGCGTCGCCGCTCGCGACGGTGAGACACACGAGCGCGACGTAGTAGTGCTCGGCGCGCGCGGCGAGGAACAGCGTCTTGTCGACGATGCCCAGCAGCGGGATCAGCACGAACGACGGCAGCAGAAGGTCGGGCGTGATCTCGGGCGCGAGCAGCGCGCGCAGCAGGAAGAGCTGGTTCGCGGCGTAGAGCGCCACGTCGAGCCACGTGCGGCGGATGCCGCCGATGCCCGGGGCGCGCGGAAACAGCGCGAGCTTGGTCGTGCCCGGCCGCAGGAAGTGGAGGAAGCCGCCGAGCGGCGGGCGGAAGCGCCCGTTCATCGGGCCGGAGCCGCAGCCGAAGCCGCTGAGCTCGTAGAAGATCGCCCACAGCACTGCCTTCTGGAACGCGATCGCCGAAAAAGCCCACGCGCCGGGTGAGGCGAAGCCCGCGTAACCTGCGGAGAACGAGACGAAGAACGCCCAGCCGCCGATGAACAGCACCAGGTACTTCGCCCAGTACATCGCCATCACGACCGCGGGCGTCGGGGCGACCTGCGCGGCCCAGGACCGGCACACGAGCCGCACGCGTTCCGGAAACGGCGCGGAGAGCAGGCGCTGCGGGTCGTAGGGCGGCAGATCCGCGTCGCTGCTGGAACTCGACACGGGCGACCTCCGGGCGGTGGGTCCGATACCGTTCGCACCCGGCGGCCGTCACCGCCAGCGCGTCGGTCTCGCCACGGGCCCCGGCCGCGGGTAGCCTCCCGCGCCGAGCCAACCGGGGAGACCGCGATGACCGAGCCCATTCTCGCGCCGATGCTGGCGCTCGTCGGCTGGACCTTCGTGATGTGGATCTGGATGTATGCGACGCGCATTCCGGCGATGCGCGCGGCCGGGATCGATCCGGCGAGGGTCACCGGCAAGGCTGACCTCGAGGCGCTGCCGCTGCGCGTCCAGAACATCGCCCAGAACTACAACCATCTGCACGAGCAGCCGGTGCTGTTCTACGCCCTCTGCACGTGGTGCGTCCTCGCGGGCGCCGGCGACGGGACCAACGTTGCGCTCGCCTGGGGCTACGTAGCGCTGCGCGTCGTCCACAGCGCGGTCCAGGCGACGACGAACTTCATCCCGTTGCGCTTCGGGGTGTTCACGCTCGGAAGCGTGGTGCTGTTCGGGATCTTCGTGCGCAACGGGCTCGCGTTGCTGCGCGGCTGACGGCGATCCGGCCCGCGAGGGCGAGCGGAAACGCGGGTCAGGAGCGGAAGAACTTGTCCGGCACGGCGCACAGCGCCGCGTAGACGCCGAACACGAGCCCGCCGACGAGGCCGAGCCATGGCGACGCCTCCGGGAAGATCATCGCGACGGCGATCGGGCCGGCGACGAGGAACGCCGCGACCACGCCGTAGGCGAAGGCATGGTCGCGCAGCTCCCGGCCGATCGCCCCGACCAGGCGCCGGAGCGTCGATCTCGGTCGGGAGGCTTCGCGGTCGACGGCCTTTTCCATGCCGGCCGAGGATAACAGGCCGTCAAGAAAGGGGCCGGGTTCGTTCGTCAACTTTTCCTCCGGAAAAGTTGACGAACGAACCCGGCCCCTTTCTCGACGCTCGCGGAATCGGGCCCGCGAACGCGGGTGTGGCGGCGCGGATTTCCGGCTCCCGCGCGCCCACCAGGACCTTCGGACGGACCAGCAACGCGAGCGCCGGGATGATCGTCAGCGTGGTGACACAACTCGTCGCCATCATCAGCGCGACGTAGCCGCCGAGCTGGCGCCACAGCGCGAAATCCGAGACGAGCAGCGTTGCATTGCCGGCGGCGATCGCCGACGCGACGAAGAAGACGGCCCGGCCGGAGGTCCGCATCGCTTCCGCGACCGCCTCGGCGAACGGCCGGACCCGCGACTCCTCGCGGAGCCGGAACAGCAGGTAGATCGCGAAGTCGGCGCCGAGACTGACCCCCATCGCGGTGTAGCTGGCCGTCGCGAACGAGAGCCAGCTGCCGATCCAGCCCATCACGCCGAGGTTGACGACGACCGCGAGCGACAGCGGCACCAGCACCATCAGCCCGACGAGCGCGGACCGGAACACCAGCGACGCCAGCGTGAAGATGACCGCGCCGATCTGCGCCATGTTCAGGAACTTGTAGCGGACGACGCTGTCGTTGAGCGCCGCCGCCTGGCCGAGCTCTCCGCCGCCGGCGTGCACGCGGACGCCGGGCGGGAAGCGGCCGTCCGCCGCTTCGCGAACCCGGGCGAACAGCGCCTCGGTCCACGCGACGCGATCCGCTCTCGCCAGCGTGTGGATCGCCGCCACGCGACGGTCCGACGACAGCACGCGCTGGAGATCTCCGGGCTCGAAGAACAGCAGGTACTGCTCGATCAGCGCGCGCTCGTCCGGTACGCGCAGCTCGGCCTCGTCGCCCCCGTGCATCGCCCGGTTCATCACGCGCACGTAGTCGGCGATCGAGACGGCGGCCGTGATCGCAGGATCCTCGCGCATCAGCGCCTCGAGCTCGGCGATCCCGGACACGACCTGCGGATCGAGCAGCGCGTCCGGCTCGTCCGCCTCGATGAGGATCCGGATCGTCGAGGTTCCCGTCAGACGCTCGCGGATCGCGACGTCGGCGGCGATGACGGGCTCGTGCGCGTCGAACCACGAGCGGAACGCCGTGTTCACCTCGACCCGCGTGACACCGATTCCGCATACCACGGTCGCAGCGAGGACGACCGCCAACACGGTACCCGGACGCGCGAGCACCGCGCGTACCAGCAGATCCAGTACGACGTCGAGGCGGCGATGGCTGCGCTCGCGGACCGCCTCGGCGGAACGCGGCGCGCGCAGCAATGTGCGAACGGCCGGGATGAAGGTCAGCTCGAGCACCAGCGTCGCGAGGATCCCGAACGCCGCCATCAGACCGAAGTCGCGCACGGAAGGAATCCCGAACGTCGCGAGCGACGCGAAACCTGCAGCGGCGATCCCGACGGCGATCGCCATCACCGGCCCGATCCGGACCAGCGACAGGTGCACCGCGGCGCGATTGTCGCCGAGATCGTGGAAGCACTCGTAGTAGCGCTTGAGGATCTGGACCGCGTGGCCGGCGGCGACGGACAGGATCAGGACGGCGGTCACAGCCGTCCACGGCGTCAGATGGAAGCCGGCGGCCGACGTGATCCCCATCGCCCAGATCACCGCGAGGCCGGCGGTCAGCAGCGGCAGGAACACCGCCTGGAGCGTCCGGAACGCCTCGTAGTGTACGAGCGCGACCACCAGCAGCGCGAGAGCGACGAGCGGCACGATCCCGTAGGTGGCGGCATTCAGCGCCGCGAGCGCCGGCGACTGGCCGCCCACCCACAGCTCGACGCCGGCCGCCCGCTCGCGCGCGGCGATCGCCTCGAGGCCCTCGGTGACCTGCGCGACGGACACGTCGTCGCCGAAGTCCGCGAGCACCAGCGCGCCGCGCGCGTCGGCCGCGACGATGGTGCCGACGTACATCGGGTGCGAGAAGACGCGCTCGCGCAAGGCAGCGAGCGCCGCGGGATCGGCCGGGATCTCGTCGGGGACCAGCGGCTCTACGCGCAGCCAGTCGCCGTCCGCCGTGATGGCCTTCGCGCGCGTCGCGGTCAGCGACAGCACGCTGCCCGGCACGACGCCCGGCAGCGCCTCGACCGCCTCGGTGATGCGCCGGATGCGCGCGAGCGCAGCGGGCGTGAAGACGTCCCCGCGCTCGAGCGCCATTCCGATCATCGAGGTCTGCGCGAGCCCGAGCGCCTCCTCGAGCCGCCAGTCGATGGCGGTGTACGGATGATCGTGCGGGACCTCGTCCGCGATCCGCACTTCGAGCCGGAGATGGCGCAGCTCGCTGCCGAGCAGTGCCGTCAGCAGCAATACGATCGTTACGACCCAGCGCGGATACGTGGTGACGAGGCGGGCGATGCGTTCCACGGGACGTCAGGTATACCGGCGCCTCAACTCGGTCGCCACGAGCGCGCGCTCCGCGCGAGACGACGTGAGGGGAGTCTCCCTCGACACCGCTGCGAGAGCGGGTCAAGCTGTCACTCTCGATCCGGAGGGGTGCGATGACCAAGCGCTTTGCGGGCCAGGCGGCGTTCGTGAGCGGCGGCGGCACGGGAATCGGCCTTGCCTGTGCGCGGGCGCTGATCGACGGCGGCGCACGCGTACTGATCGCCGGACGTCGCGACGAAGTGCTCGCGCGCGCCGTCGAGTCGCTCGGCCCCGCCGCCAGCTACACGCACTGCGACGTGCGGAACGAGGATTCCGTAGAGGCTGCCGTGGCCACTGCCGGCGAACGCATCGGCCCGCTGCGGCTCGCGGTGAACGCGGCCGGCACCGGCAACATCGGCAGCGTGCTGAACGGACCGGTCGCGGACTTCCAGGCCCTGCTAGACACCAACTTGACTGGCGTCTACCGCTGCCTGCGCGCCGAGGCGCGGGCGATGAAGGCGGCCGGCGGCGGCGCGATCGTCAACATCTCGTCGATCGCCGGCGCGCTGACACATCGCTGGATGAGCGCGTACTGCGCGTCGAAGGCCGGCGTCAACATGCTGACCCGCTGCGCGGCCGACGATCTCGGCGAGCACGGCATCCGCGTGAACGCCGTGATGCCGAGCCTCGTTCCGACGGAGCTGACCCAGGCGATGGTCGGCAACCCGGAGGTCACCGAGGAATACCTGCGGCGGATCCCGGTCGGCCGCCTCGGGACACCGGAAGACGTCGCCGCGCTGACGAGCTTCCTGCTCTCGGATGACGCGTCGTGGATCAGCGGCCAGGTGATCGGCGTCGACGGCGGTCACACGCTCCGCCAGGGCCCGGACCTCCAGCCGCTCTTCGCGCGCGGCCTGCCGGCCGAGCGCTGAGGTGGTTCAGCGCGAGACGCCGTCGATCTGGAGGAGCGGCGCGGCGTGCTCCAGCTGATAGGTGGTGTGCGCGATCGCGAAGCGCTGTTGCGCGAGGTCCGAAAGGATGTGCAGCACGGCGTGCGGATCGGCGTCGGGCGACACGTCGATGTGCGCCGACAGCGCGTGATACCCGGACGTGAGCGTCCACACGTGGAGATCGTGTACGTCGAGCACGCCGGGCACCGCGCGGATCGCCGCGAGCAGCGCATCGACATCGACGTGCGGCGGCGTCCCCTCCATCAGCACGTCGAGCGATTCGCGGACCAGCCGGACCGCCGAGAACAGGATCAGCGCCGCGATGATGACCGCGACGGCGGGGTCGGCCCACAGCCAGCCGAAGCCGAGGATCGCGACGGCCGCGAGAATCGCGCCGACGGAGCCGAGCGCATCGCCGAGCACGTGCAGCAGCGCCGCGCGGACGTTGAGACCGCGGCTGCCGACGCGCGTCAGCACGGCAGCGGCCGCGAGGTTCGCCAGCAGGCCCGCCGAGGCGACGCCGAGCATCAGCGGGCCCGCGACCGGCCGCGGTGCGCCGAAGCGCCCCAGCGCCTCGATCGCTACCTGCAGCGCCACCGCGCCGAGCAGCACGCCGTTGGCGAGCGCCGCCAACACTTCCGCACGTCGGTGTCCGAAGCTCTTGCCCGGCGTCGGCCCGCGGGCCGCGAGCCGCACCGCGACGAGTGCGAGACCCAGGCCCAGCGCATCGGTCGCCATGTGCCCGGCGTCGGCGAGCAACGCCAGGCTGCCGCTGAGCAATCCGCCGACCACCTCGACCGCCAGGAACGTGACGGTGATCGCGAGCGCGATGCGCAGCGCGCGGCGGTCCCCGGCGCGCAGGTCGTCTTGCAGTTCGTGCCCATGGCCCGCGTGGGCGTGCGCGTGCGTGCTCATCGGAACCAGCCGCGACGCGCCTCGAGTCCCTCGGCGATCAGCCCGCGGATCGCGTCCTTCACGACGTCGACCTTGCGCTCGATCTCGGCATCCTCCTCGCTCGGATCGCCCTCGAAGCGGATCGGGGCGCCGAAGCGCAGCCGGAACTTGACCGGGAGCGGCAGCATGCCGGCGGGCCCCAGCCACGGAAACGTCCATGTCACCGGGGCGACCGGCGCCCCGATGAGCCGCCCGAGCCAGCGCGATCGCAAGAGCCCCGGCGACTGTTCCTCCGAGCCGACGATGCCGACCGGCACGATGGGCGTATCCGTCTCGAGCGCGAGCCGCAGGAAACCGAGGCCGAAACGCTGCAGGCGGTAGCGCTGGGCGTAGGTCTTGACGAAGCCGCGTTCGCCTTCCGGGAACACCATGATGCACTCGCCGCGCTCCAGCAGCTGCACGCAGTTCTCCGGCGTCCCGACCACGGATCCCATCCGATGCATGAAGGTCGAGAAGAACGGAATCGTCGGCAGGTAGTACTCCGCCATGCCGCGGACGATGCGCGGCGGGCGGCCCTCGAGCAGCATCGCCATGCCGAGCATGGCGCCGTCGTACGCGAAGGTGTTGCCGGCGTGATTGGCGATCAACAGCACGCGGCCGGCCGGTACCTGATCGGCGCCGTCGGCCTCGACGCGGAACCAGTAGCGGTAGAAGAACGCGGCCGGCAGCAGGAACGGCGCGGCGTAGCGGGGATCGAAGCCGAACGGATCGAGGCCGTACTCGTTGAGCGTCGTCGGGACGGCCGCGAGCCGCCCCTCCAGCTCGTCGCGCAGCAGCGCAAGCGGACGCGGCAGCGGCAATGCGAGCCCGGTGCCGAGCGTCCGGGCGCGGCCCACCGGAACGAGTGCGCGTTGCGCGACCGGCGGCGCCCTGCCCTTCCCCGTCACCCGGCTCCGGTTCGCCATCTCCGGCTTCAGCGCAGTTCGGCGCGCAGGAAGGCCAGCGTCTCGGACCACGCGCGAGCCGCCGCCGCGGCGTCGTAGACGTCGGGCCGGGTGTCGTTGAAGAACGCGTGCTCGGCGCCCGGGAAGATCTCGCACACCGCTCGCCTGCCGGCCGCGCGAAGATCGGCCTCGAGCTTGTGGACGGTCTCGACCGGAATGAAGCCGTCGTGCTCAGCGAAGATCCCGAGCACGGCCGCCTGGAGCTTGTCGAGTTCCAACGTCACGTTCGGGTGGATGCCGTAGAAGTCGACGACGGCGCCCAGCGACGGATTGCGACACGCGGCGAACAGCGCCAGCTGTCCGCCCATGCAGAAGCCGACGGCGCCGATCTTGGGCCCGTCGGTGGCCGGCTCGTCGAGCAGTGCCTTCGCGGCGGCATCGAGATCGCGGGCCGCGCGCGGAATCTCGAGATTCATCATCAGGCGACCGGCGGTGTCGGGATCCTGCGCCGTCTCGCCGCGATACAGATCCGGCGCCAGCGCCACGAAGCCCTCGCGGGCGAAGCGATCGCAGACGTCGCGCACGTGGGGCACGAGTCCCCACCATTCCTGGATCACGAGCACGCCCGGTCCGCGCCCGGATCCCGGCGTGGCGAGATAGCCGCAGACGGCCTCGCCCGCGCTGTCGAACTGGATCTCGCGACCACCTCGTTTCGCCATCGACTCCTCCGGGCGGCGGGATCGGAGCGAAGGAGAATAACCCGAGGCCGAGCGGTACGCTGCGACGATGCCGGCCGTGCCCGCACGCCCTGATGCCGAGAGCCTCCCCGCTGCCGTCCGCAGCGTTCTCGGGACCCTGCAAGACGCCGGATTCGAGGCGGTACTGGTCGGCGGCTGTGTGCGAGATCTGCTGCGCGGCCTCCCGGTATCGGACTTCGACATCGCGACGCAGGCGCCGCCCGAGCGCGTGCTGGCGCTGTTCCCGCGCGCCATTCCGACGGGCCTCCGACACGGGACGGTGATGATCCCGAGTGGCACGCGTCCGATCGACGTCACGACGTTCCGTGCGGGCTCGCGCCTCGAGGACGATCTGGCCCATCGCGACTTCACGGTGAATGCAATTGCGTGGGAGCCGGCGGCCGATTGCTGGCGGGATCCGTTCGGCGGTCTCGCCGACCTGACGGCGGGACGGCTGCGCGCCGTCGGCAGCGTGCGCGCTCGCTTCGCGGAGGATCCCCTGCGGGCGCTACGCGCGGCCCGACTCGTCGCGACCCTGGGGCTGGCGCCGGAGCCGGATCTGCTGCCCGCCATGGCCGAAGTGCGCGGCGCGCTGCACGCCGTGGCGCGCGAACGCGTTCGTCACGAGCTCTGGCAGCTCCTCCTCGCTCCCGGCGCCGCCGCGGGACTGCGCATGCTGCGAGCGAGCGGACTCGAAGCGGAGCTGGCGCCTGGCGTGCGCGACGACGCTGCGGACGTGGTGGCGGCGCTACCGTGTGAGCTCGAGCTGCGGATCGCCGGTTGGCTGCGTGACACACGCGTCGAGGCCGTCCTCGCGGCGCTGCGCTTCGGCCACCGGCGCAGCCGAGCGATCGCGCAGCTGTTGGCGCGGCACCCGATCGATCGCCAGCCCCTGCGCAGCGACGCCGATCTGCGACGGATGCTGGCGCGCGCGGGTGACGACGCGGTCTCGGGTCTGCTGGCGCTGCGCCGAGCGGAGCTCGCGGTGGCCGGAGCTCGCGAACGCGAAGCGCTCGCGGCGCTCGAGGCGCTGGCCGAGCGCGTCGCGCGCGTGCGTCGCAGCGGCGCGCTGGCGCTGCACCGCACCGATCTCGCGCTCGACGGCCGCGCCGTGATGGCGCGCCTCGACCTCCCGCCCGGCCCGGCGGTGGGCGAGGCGCTCGCGTACCTGGCCGAGCAGGTCCTCGAGGATCCCACCTGCAACACTCCCGAGCAGCTCGACGAGCTGCTGCGAGCATGGGCCGACCGCGAGCTCCCGCCCCGGTCGCCGAAGGAGACCCGATGAGCACGGCCGCGCCGACCTCCCCCCGGACCTGCGTCGTGACCGGCGCGACCTCCGGCATCGGGCTCGCGGCCGCAGCGGCGCTCGCCGAGCGCGGCGACCGTCTCGTGCTCGTCGCGCGCTCGCCCGCGCGCGCCGACGCCGCGATCGAGGCGATCCGGCGGCGCGCCCCGGTCGCCGTCGTCGAGGTCGTCACCGCGGACCTCGCGTCACTGCGCAGCATCGCCGAGGCCGCGCCGCGCATCCTCGCGCTGTGCCCGCGCATCGACGTCCTGCTGAACAATGCGGGGGTCGTGCTGCTGCAGCGCCAGACCACGATCGACGGCTACGAGGCGACGTTCGCGATCAACCACCTCGCGTACTTCGCGCTGACGAACCTGCTGCTCGATCGGCTGCGGACGACGCCGGGCGCCCGGATCGTCAGCACTGCGTCCGAGGCCCACAAACTGGGCGGCCCTCTCGACTTCGACGATCTACAGAGCGAGCGGCGCTACCGCGGCTTCGGCGTGTACGGCCGCTCGAAGCTGTGCAATCTGCTGTGGACGCGAGAGCTGGCGCGCCGCCTCGACGGCAGCGACGTGACCGCGAACTGCTGCCATCCCGGCGCCGTGGCGACTCGGCTCGGCCAGACCGACGCAGCGTGGACCCGGGTGGTCGGCCGCCTGCTCCCGTTGTTCCTGCGCACACCGGAACAGGGAGCACGCACGTCCGTGTACCTGGCAACGGCGCCGGAGGTCGCAGGCGTCAGCGGGCGCTATTTCGCGCGCGAGCGCGAGATCTCCCCGTCACGGCTCGCCCGCGACGACGCCGCCGCCCAGCGCCTGTGGGAGCACAGCGAGCAGCTCGTCGCCCGCCGCCTCTCCTAGCCGTCAAGAAAGGGGCCGGGTTGGATTGTCAACTTTTCCCCCGTCGGGGGAAAAGTTGACAATCCAACCCGGCCCCTTTCTCGACGGCCCTTCTCTCGAGGTCAGCGGGGCTTGAGCTCGGCGATCTCGGCGGGGTCGAGGCCGGCTTCGCGGAGGATGGCTTCGGCGTCGGCATCGACATCGGAGCAGACCCGCGTGGCGCCGAGCGGAACCCCTTCGATCGAAAGTGGCGGCGCCAGCGTCTCGAACGGACCGTGCGTGCCGTGCTCGAGCGTGCGGAAGTAGCCCATCGCGCGCGCCTGCGGATCCTCGAGCACCTCCTCGAGCCGCTGGACTGGCGACCAGATCAAGCCGGCGGCATCGAGCAGCGGGCGCCACTCCTCGAGCGTGCGCTGGGCGAACTCCTGCTCGAGCTCGGCGATCAACGCCGCGGCGTGTTGCGCGCGTGCGAAGGGCTCGTCGAAGCGGGGATCCTCGACGAGATCCAGCCGCCCGACCGCGGCGCACAGGCGCGGCCAGTAGAGCGTCGGGTCCACCATCACCAGCAGGATCCAACGGCCGCCCGCCACTTCGTAGGTGTTCCAGAGCGGATTCATCGCGTTCTTGCGGTCGTGGCGTCTCACGGGCTCGCGCGTCACGAGCGCCATCGCAGCGTCGCAGCCGAGGATGAAGAGGCCCGTCTGCAGCAGTGACACTTCGACGTAGCGTCCCTGTCCGGTCGCATCGCGCATGCGCAGCGCCGCGAGAATGCCGACGACCAGATTCGATGCCGCCGCGTGATCCCCGACGCCCGGGCGCAGCATCGACGGCGGCAGTCCCTCGTCGCGCATCAGATCCATCATGCCCGCGCGGGCCCAGTACGCGGCATAGTCGAACGCCGGGCGGTCGCCCTCCTCGCCGCCGCCGCCGTAGCCACTGACGGCCGCGACGATCAGACTCGGCTTGCGCGCGAGCAGCGACGCATGATCGAGGCCATACTTGGCACGCCGGCCGGGTAGCAGGTTGGTGGTCACGACGTCGGCCGTATCGATGAGCCGCAGCAGCGCGTCGCGCGCGCGGACATCGGTGAGGTCGAGCAGCAGCGAACGTTTGCCGCGATTGTCGAGGTGAAACCCGGGGCCCTCGGGAAACTCGCTCGCATAGCCGGAATACTTGGGCCGGCCTCGCCGATAGAGTTCGCCCTTCGGCGGAAGCTCCACCTTGATGACATCGGCACCGAGGTCCGCCAGCAGCGCGCCCGCCGCCGGCACCGCCACGTAGTGCGCGATCTCGACGACCCGGATTCCCGCAAGCGGCAGCGGCATCTGTTCGACCTCCGATCGTTGTCGTGCGGCCCGGCGATCCGATCCTATGGCGATGCGATCCTCACCGCGTCGGGTCCGCGCTCCCCCCTCTTGCCACGGCAGGCGCCCGGCTGCCACCTTATCCCATGGATCGACCCGAGAGGAGGATCGCGGTGCGAATGGGGATCCGTCTCGCGCACGCACTTTTGCTCACGCTGGGCGTGGCGCTGGCCGATGCGCCGGCGAAGGCCCAGCCGATCGACGCGGTCGCCAGCAATCTGGTGACCGTCGAGACCGAGGCCGGCGTCCTCACGCTCGCCTCTCGCGTCTTCGACGAGGTGGCCGGCGATCGCAGCCGTTGGCTGTTCGAGTACGAGCTGACGGGCACGTTCGACCCGGAGCCGGGGCTGACCAATGGCATCTCCTCGCTGCAGCTGCTGTTCGGCGGTCTGTTCTCCGGCGCCGAATCCGAGCTGGCGCCACCCGGGTGGCTGGTGAACTGTTGTCTCACCGGCGCGCCCTTCGGCGTCGGCTTCGATCTGCCCGGCCCCGGCTTCGGCGCCGGTCCGAACGGAGGGGCGGTGTTCTCGTTCACGACACCAGCCGGGATCCCGTTCACCGAGGAGGCCTTCGGAAGCTTCGCCGGGAGCCACCGGCTCGGCGTGCCGGTCGACTTCGTCTTCCTCGTCGATCCGGTCGGCGGTCACGGACCGATCGTTCCGATCCCCGAACCCGGTACGCTGACACTCGTCGCGGGAGGCATGGCGGCGCTTGCGCGAACTCGACGACGACGTGCCTGAGGACGGGGACGGCGATGCGCGCCCGCTCGCCGGGCCGCGGCTCGAGGTGGTCGTCTATTCGGACTTCCTGTGCCCGTGGTGTTGGAACGCCGCCACGCGGCTCGCCGCGGTCGAGGCGCAGCTCGGCAACGCGATCGCCCTGTCGTGGCGGAGCTATCTGCTGCGGCCGCATCCCCGACCGCGCACGCCGGAAGCGCTCGACCGGTTCCGTTCCTACACGAAGGGGTGGCAGCGGGTCGCGGAAGACGAGCCGCGCGCGCCCTTTCGCCCATGGCAAGGGGATGCCGGCCCGCCGACGCACAGCCTGCCGCCCCACCAGGCCGTCAAGGCGGCCGAGTCGTTCGGCGCCGAGGCCGGTCGCCGGATGCGCGAACGGCTGTTCCGCGCGTACTTCGTCGAGAGCCGCGACATCAGCGACGCGAACACCCTGCGCGCGCTCTGGCGCGAGATCGGTCTCGCCGATGCCGACCTCCCGGCGACGCCCGATCCCGCGCTGACGCGCCGCATCCTCGCGGAACATGCCGAGGCGCAGTCGTACGGCGCGACCGGCGTGCCGGCCGTGCGGCTCGCCAGCCAGGACTTCGTGCTCGTCGGCGCGCAGCCCGAAGCGGCATACCACCGCTGGTTCCGCCGCGCGCTCGACGGCAGCGCCGGCTCCGGATAGCCGCGCTCAGACGCCGGGCGGCGGACCGGAGAACGGAGGCATCCCCGCGAACGGCGCGCCTTCCTGGCGCTCGCCGCGGCGCGCACGCACATCGGTGTAGACGACGACGCCGACCGCCGTCGTGTACGAGAAGATCGACGCCTGGATCAGACCGATCGCCGCAGGACCGACGCCCGGGAGCGGACCCAGGGCGTACTCCCCGACGGCGCCGAGCACGCCCATCAGCAGTCCCACCAGGAACAGGATGCCGAAGACCCGCAGCACCTGACCGTCGATGAGCTGGTGCGCGCGCACGAGCGCGGCCGGTCCGAACACCCGTTCGAGGACGACGATCTGTGTCAGCAGCGAGAGGCGCATCAGCAACACCACCGGGGGCAGCAACGCCGCGATGCCCCCCGCCACGAGGACGGGGGTCGGCAGGTCGTCCCCGAGCGCGATCAGCAGCCCGAGCGGCGTCAGCGCGACGAGCGCAGCGAGGACGAGGACCAACAGCGTCCCGAGCAGCGGCAACGCAAGCACGAGTCCCGCCCGCAGGGCGGTGCCGGCATCGACCGTGTGGCCCCGCAGCGACGCGCCGCACGACGCGATGATTCCGGCCATCGCGATCGGCAACGCGACCAGCGCGAGCGCCAGCGCTGCCCGCATCCACGACGCCAGCTCGGGCGTAGGCGCGCCTGGCGGCTGGCCGGACGGCTGCAGCGCCTCCGTCACGAAGGCGAGCGGCACGTAGACGAACGCCGCGAGGCCGACCAGCAGCGACGCATGTCCGCGCAACAGATCGAACGCGGTATCGAGGATCTGCCCCAGCGAACGCGGCGGCTCGAGCGCGACCGGGCGCGCATCGGCCGGAGGCCAGATCGGTTCCACGAGGCTCCTCCCGAGACAAGCTCTCCGGCAGTGTGGCACAGTCGCAACGATCGCCGCGCGGTCCCGGCGCGCGATCGCGGAGGATCCGATGAGCACGGTGCGTTCGATCCGCGACGGCGCCATCGCCGTCATCACCATCGACCGGCCGCAGCTGCGCAATGCGGTCGACCGTCCCACGGCCGAGGCGCTCGCCAACGCGTTCCGCGCGTTCGAGACCGACGAGTCCCTCGCCGTGGCGGTCCTCACCGGCGCCGGCGGGGCCTTCTGCGCCGGCGCGGACCTGAAGGCGCTGGCCGAGGGCCGCGGCAACCGTGTCAGCGAGGACGGCGAGGGGCCGATGGGGCCGACGCGCATGCTGCTCTCGAAACCCGTCCTCGCCGCCGTCGAAGGCCCTGCCGTCGCCGGCGGTCTCGAGCTCGCGCTGTGGTGCGACCTGCGGATCGCCGCGCGCGACGCCGTCTTCGGGGTCTACTGCCGGCGCTGGGGCGTTCCGCTGATCGACGGGGGCACCGTGCGGCTGCCGCGCCTGATCGGCATGAGTCACGCGCTCGATCTGCTCCTCACCGGCCGCGGCGTCTCGGGCGACGAGGCGCTCCGCATGGGACTGGCGAACCGGATCGTCGAGCCGGGTCAGGCACTCGCGGAGGCGTGTGCGCTGGCCGCGCAGATCGCGCGTTTCCCCCAGCGGTGTCTGCGCAACGATCGCTTGTCCGCCTACGAGCAGTGGAGCCTCGACCTCCCGCGCGCGCTCGCCAACGAAACGCGGCTCGGCATGCAGGTCATCGCCTCCGGCGAGACGCGCGCCGGCGCCACCCGCTTCGCCGGCGGCGCGGGCCGCCACGGTCGTTTCGAGTGAGCGTCAAGAAAGGGGCCGGGTTGGATTCGTCAACTTTTCCGGCCCTCGGCCGGAAAAGTTGACGAATCCAACCCGGCCCCTTTCTTGACGGACGGCGCGGGGAAGCGGATGTAGGTCTCGATCAACAGCCGCGCGAAGTCGTCCTCCGGCGGGCGGGCCGCGTCGAGCCGGCCGCGCGTACGCAGATCGGCGTCGAGGGTGTCGAGGATCTGCTCGAGCGACAGATCCTCTTCGTGTCGTTCGGCGCAGCGCTGATCGGCCTCGTCCTCGTAGCACCAGGCCTTCCACGACACCGAATAGCGGAGATGTTCCCAGCGATACGACGCGAGCACCTCGCCGTCGGAACGGAGCCGCCACGTCTCGCCGCCCTCGTATGCGAGCTCCATCCCGGGCCGGAACGGCGGCGCGACGTCGCCGGGACCGGCGACCCGGTCGACCCCGTGGAACACGGTGTCGGTGTCGAGCACGATCGCCGTATCGTGACGCGCCTCGATCGTGCGCGGCGCGCCGTCCGGGCCGTCCGGATAGAACGCCAACGCGCCGCCGTCGCACGCACCGAAGTACGCGATGCCGGTGGCGATCGGTCGCCGCCAGGCATCGAACAGCCCGGAGTGCAGCATCACGACCAGCAGCCATTGCGGACACACGCGGCGATCCGCCCCGCGGAACTCCGGCACATCGGTATGGACGGCGAGCTCCTGGCCCGGCAACAACAGATTCGCGTAGACGATCGACGGCACGACGCGCGGCCGGCCGTGCACCGTCTTCGCCGCCTCGACGAGCCCGGGATGCAGCAGGAACGGCCCGATGCCGTCTACCGCGGGTTTCTCGTAGAAATACGTCGCACGCAGGTAGTTGGTGCGTCCCGCCAGCGTGCGCGGATCCTCGTGGCGACCGAAGCGACCGCCCGTCCGGATGAAGTGCAGCGCGGCGTCGTAGCGCTGCGGGACACCGGGCGCGTAGCGGCGCTTGCCCTGCTCCTCGGGCGCCGCCTCGGCGCCGTAGGTCGGGAACCGCGCGAAGCGCTCGGCCACGCGGAGCATCGCGTCGGCGCCCTCGCTGGTGGCTCCGAACAGCGGATCGAGGTGGACGAACGGCGCAGTCATCGCGACTCCTCGCACGGGTTGGCCGAGGGTACTACCCAGCGTCCCCCCGGAGCCACGCGAGACAGCCCGTGCGCGCGAGGATCGCGTCGAGATCCGAGCGCTCCGGGAGTGCCCGATAGCGCTTCCGGAGCGCCTCGAGAGACTTCGCGTGATACTTCTGGGTCTGCTGTGTAAATGGCTGTCCAGAAAGGTCGACGGTGAACTCCACTTCCCCCGTCTCGAGCGCCAGCGCGTTCGCCGTGGACCACGGCAGGAAGCGTTCGGCCACCTCGTCGCGCAGCAGCGGCTCGAGCGTCGGCGCCAGCGCCGGCCAAGGCTCGAAGTCGCCCTGTGCCCCCGGCTCGAGCATGCGCTCGATCCACGCCATCGTGCGCGGCGCTCGCGCGCGCAGCAGCGCGCCCGGCGTCGGATCGGTCGACAGGTTGTACAGCTGGCCCCACAGGCCGAAGTCCGCGAACGCCGGCCGGCCGCCGAATAGAAACGGCCGGCCGGCCAGGTGCGCTTCCAGCAGCTCCACGGCGTGCGCGAACGACGCCTCGATCCGCGGCCGCGTCGCCTCGTTCGAGCCGACGAACGACAGCCGCGGCACCATCCGCTCGCGCACCGAGGCTGCCATCTTCGCGATCGCCGACTCCTCTGCGCCGGGTAGATTCGCGCGCGCGATGCGCTCGGCCGCGGACGCCTGATCCGCTTCGTACCACCAGCGATAGTGGAACATCCACTTGTTGCCCCACTCGTCGCCGTACTCCTCGAGCAGCGCCGAGACGAACGCCGTCGCCGGATCGAGCGGATGGATCGACGGCTCGGGGAAACGCGCTTCGAGCGCTTCGACGATCGGCGTCGAGTCCTGCATCGCCACGCCGTCGGGCCCGATCACGAGCGGGACCAGCGGCAGCTTCGCATGGCGCTGGAACTCGGCGAGGTTGCCCATGTGGCGGACCACCCACTCGTGCGGGATCTGCTTGTAACGGAAGTAGGAGCGAACCTTCACCGAATACGGCGAGAGCTCGAGACCGAAGATGCGATAGGAGCTGGACACGAGGATCCTCCGGCGAGACCGAACGCTACTCCGTCTGGAGAACGTTCGCCGCCACGAGAGTCTCGATCCGACCGGCGTCGTAGCCGAGGACCTCGCGCAGCACCTCGGTGTTGTGTTCTCCGCGCCGCGGGGCGGCGCGCGCGGCGCCGATCGGCGACGCGCTGAACCGGTACGGCAGCCGCACGACCGGGCGCGTTCCGCCGCGGCGGTCGTCGACATCGAGCAGCAACTCGCGCTCGCGGGCAAACGAGTCCGTCAGCGCCTCGCGCAGCGATACCACGGCCGCGCACGGGATCTTCGCCGCGGTGAGCCGCTCGATCAGCGCCTCGCGGCTCGGCTGCGCCGCCATCCAGCGTTCGATGGCGACGTGGCGCAGATGCGCCTTGGTCGGGATGTCGGCCTCCGCCGGCGCCGGATCCGCGAGTTCGAACGCCTTCGCGATCACCGCCCACACGTGCTGCGGCGGGCCCGCCACCGCGACGAATCCGTTGAGCCCGGCGTCGTACGGAGGGGGCTCTTCGCGGACCTCCGGCGGGTCGAGCAGCTCGAACGGCGTCTCCGGGTATGTCGCGAGCACGGCGTCGAACATCGCCAGATCGAGATGCTGGCCAACCCCCGTGCGCTCGGCGAGCCGCAGCGCCGCCAGCAACCCGATCGCTGCGTGCAGCGCCGTCGTCAGGTCCGCGCGCGCATCGGGCAGGTTGACGATGCGCCGTCCGCGTGCGCGCTGCGCCGCGCCGGCCGGCGCGGCGGGCGCATGGCTCTTGCGCGCCTGGTACTCGATGAGCCCCGTCGCCGCGTGCATCGTCGGCGCAAACGCGCCCTGCTCGCGGCGCGACGAATCGCTGCCGTAGCCCGACACCGAGACCATGACGGCGCGCGGATTCGCCGCGTGCACGTCGCGCCAACCGATGCCCAGGCGATCGGCAACGCCGGGCCGGAAGTTCTCCAGCACGACCTGGCTCGTGCGCACGAGGTCGAGCGCCACCGCACGTCCCTCGGGCCGCGTCAGGTCGATACAGACGTTGCGCTTGCCGAGATTCGCCCACGTGTAGAGCCCCGACTGGCCGCGATCCCGCTTCGGCGCGATGCGCCGGCTGAGATCCCCGGCCGGCGCTTCCACCTTGATGACGTCGGCGCCCATCTCCGCCAGCAGCCGCGCGGTGTAGGGCCCCGCGAGCACCTGCGAGAAGTCGACGGCGCGAAGGTCGGCACACGGGGCAGCGGCCTCGCGCGGCGGATCGGGACGCTCTCGGGTCGTCGCAGACACGCGCGTAGGTGTGCGGGAAACGCACCCCGAACGCAACCTCGACGCCGCGGCGCTGCAGCGGGCGGCGCTAGCTAGCCCGCCGCTGCGGAGCGTCCTCGCCTGCGGAGCGCGAGGAGCGCCGCGCCCGTGGCGAGCAGCGCGAGGGAGCCTGGCTCGGGGACCTCGGCGACCACGGTGAAGCGCTGGAACGCGATCAGCCCGGTGCCCTCTTCGCCTGGGACCGGATGCGCCGCGATCCAGCCCGCGACGTCGCTCTCTACGACGCTCGGGGAGCCTCCGAAGAAGATCGGCTCCCCCGGGTCGCCGATGAATCCTTCGAAGAACTGGAAGAACTCGGCAACATGCCACGACCAGAGAGGCTCCCCGGGCGCCAAGATGTCTCGGTTGATCCCGTCCGCGCCTGCAACGATCTTCGCAAGCACGCCGGCGGGGACCGCATCGCCCGCGATGATGGCACGAGCCCGCTCGATGTCGTCCTGGTCCGAAAGGGGAAGGATGAAGGAATCGCACTGAACACACGGGAAGCCGCTGCTCTGGCTCTCGGCGACGACGAAGAGGACAGGAAGGGCGGATGCGCTCTCGGGGAGTGGCGCGAGCAGCGTAAGGAAGAGCATCACCCCCCATCCAAGTCTTCGTTTGCGCCCAACCCCTGCGTGCGAGATCATCGCTTCGTCCTCTCCTTGGATGTGGCGGCTGATGGCGGAAAAGGCGCTAGCGCGGCGCCGGCTTGCGACACCGCGCAGCGCCATCAGCAGCGGGAACAGGGCGGCGAGTTCGAAGCCGAGCCCGCAGCTCCCGGGCGTCGCCTCCGACGCGTCTGGGAACACGGCGGAGCACTCCGGATCGTCGGGGAAGTCGACGAGCCCGTCGCCGTCGTTGTCGATCCCTTCGTCGCACACCCAGAGTTCGCTGCCGGCGGCGCTGTCCGAAGCGATGAGGGCGCCCGCGGCGTTCAGGCGCCGGCCCTGGAGCACTTTGCCCTGGAGGCTCGCGATCTGGTCGCCGCCGAGAACGAGCGCGGTCTTCAGTTCGCCGGGCGTCATGTTCGGATGCCGAGAGAGCAGCAAGGCTGCGACAGCCGACACATGAGGAGCCGCCATCGACGTGCCGCTCAACAGGCCGAAGCCTCCGCCTGGGAAGGTGCTGAGGATCTCCTTGCCGGGCGCAGCCACCTGGACTCTCTCGTCTCCGAAGTTCGAGGAGCGAGTCTCGTTGAACACGGCCAGCTGATCGTTCTCGTCGGTCGCAGCGACCGCGATGAGGTTCCTCATCCGGAATGTCGCAGGCTCGACGGGAACCACGTCGTTGTCCGTACCATCATTGCCGGCTGCAGCAACGAATAGGATGCCCTGCGAGCCCGCCATGTCGACCGCGTCCCGCAGCATTGCGCACGCGAATATCCTCCAACTCGCGTTGATGACATCGGCGCCTTTCATCGTTGCATAGATCACCGCATCGGTCGCTCCAGCGCAGGTGCCGAACGTGGAGCCGGCGAACAATCCAGGGGCGAGCCACTTGACCGCCATCAGCCGCACGGTCTGGGCGACACCCGACATCCCGAAGCCGTTGTTGCCAACCGCGCCGGCAATGCCGGCCACGTGCGTCCCGTGCCCGTGATCGTCGAAAGGATCTCCCGTCGAGGCCTGGCTCAATACGAAGTTCGCGCCGAAGACGTCGTCCACGATGCCGTTGCCGTCGTCGTCGACGCCGTTGCCCGCGATCTCACCGGGATTGCGCCACATGTTCGGCGCGAGATCCGGGTGTGTGTAGTCGATCCCGGTGTCGGTGATCG
>JBDIVR010000016.1:0-91110 GCA_039794265.1 Myxococcota bacterium | reverse complement strand
ATCGCGAGCCCGATCCAGAGCACCAGCGCGCGCATCCGCTCCTCTTCGGTTTCGCGGGCGGACCAGGCCCGCGACGATCCACCCCGTCGCCGCTGGCCGGGCGACCGCCCTGCGCCGCCCACTGGAATGTCCTAGCGGTCGGCGAGCTCGTCCTCTTCGGCGGACCCGTCGTCGGGATCGTCGTCGGAGTAGTAGCCGTACTCCCGCGCGGTAGCGGGCAGTTCGCCGTCGTTGAGGATGCTCCCGACCAGACGACCCGGCGGCAGGGTCTCCACCATGTACTCGAAGCTCCGCTTCGTCGTGCGACCCGAGCGCACCACCGCCACCGCTGCCTGGACGCGATCGAGGATCACCGCGGCGTCCGGGACCAGCAGCACGGGGGAGGTATCGAGCACCGTGATTTCGTAGCGCCGCGCCAGTTCCTCGAGCACGACGCGGAACTCGGGACGGACCAGCAGCTCGTGCGCATCCGCATCGGAGCGATGAACCGGATAGACGTCGAGCGCCGGCTTCTCGACGCTCACGCACACTTCGCGGAGGCTGCGCTCGCCGCGCAGGACCTGCTCGATCCCGGCTTCCGGCATCAGCCCGAGCGAACGCGCCACCGACGGCTTGCGAAGATCCAGATCGACGAGGGCCACCGAGCGGCCCTGCGCGAGCGAAGCGAAGGCGAGCGCCAGATTGCAGGCCATCGTCGTCTTGCCCTCGGCGCGAAGCGCGCTCACCACGGCGACGTGGTGCGCCTTCCGAGCTTCGAGCTCCCGCCGAAGCCGCAGGACGATATGGCGAAAGGATTCCGCCACCGAGCCATGCGTGTCCGCCACGACCGCCCGCGCGAACCACTTGCCGGATCGGTCCGCGGGAAGCGTCACGGTGCGCCTGCGTTCGTCTTCGCGGTTCCGCTCCGGCAACGGCGGAGGCGCGGGCTGCGGTTCGGTGTGCCGGGCGACGGGCTCGGGCGCACGAGGCGCCTCGATCGGGGGGCGCAGGGGGCGCTCCTCGTGCTCCACCGGCTCGCCCTGCGGGCGATCGCCGGTCCCGGATCTGCGCGCGCGCCGCAGCGCCTCCGAGATCTCGCCCACCTAGACCTCCGAACGCGCGAACGAGCGACCCGACCGGGTCCCCGCGATCTGGCGGGCCTTCGCCTCGACGATCTCCCGGGAGACCGAACGAGACTGCTTCGAATAGGACGCAAGCAGCGCACGATCCGCCAACAGACTGATCAAACGCGGGCACCCCAGCGATGCGGAGTAGAAGATCGGCTCGAGCCCGGGGGCGAAGATGTCTTCGTACTTGCCCCCCGCCACCTCGACCCGATGCCGCAGATAGATCCCGACCTCGTCGGGCTGGAGCGCCTCGACGTGGTGCTCGATCGCGATCCGCTGGCGAAGCTGTCGCAGCGAGGAGTCCGAGAGCTTCTCCAGCAGCTCGGGCTGCCCGGTGAGAACGATCTGCAGCAGCTTTTCGGTGTCCGTCTCCAGATTCGAGAGCAGCCGCACCTCCTCGAGCGCCTCCGCGCCGAGGTTCTGCGCCTCGTCGATCACCAGGACCGTGTTGTGCCCGCGGGCCAGCCGCGAGAGCAGGAACTTGTTGAGCGCGATCAGGTGATCCGCCTTCGAGGCGCCCTGGCCGGCGTTCAGCCCGTACTCCGTGAGGACCAGCTTCAGGAGATCGATCGATCCCAGGCCGGCGGTATTGAACACCAGAGCGGTTTCCGTGTCCGGGGGAATCCGCTCGAGGACGGCCCGCAGCAGGGTGGTCTTCCCCGCACCCACCTCGCCAGTGAGCAGGATGAAGCCCTTGCGACGGGTGATCCCGTAGTAGAGCGCCGCCAGCCCTTCCTCGTGCGTCTCGGACATCCAGAGGAACCGGGGGTCCGGAGTGAGCGAGAAGGGCAGCTCGCGGAGGCCGAAGAACGCTTCATACATGCAGGTTCCTGCTCGGCATCTCGGCACGCGGAGGTTAGCGCTGGAGCATAGCCGACAGCAGGCAGGCGGTCCCGGAGGACGGTGGCGGCGCCATCGCGTCGCCCGGTGGGCGAGCGCGGGGAACTCGCGGGCGCGCGGATCGCGTCGAGCGTCGTCTCAGAGCGGCAGCGACGCGGCGGAGAGCGCCGATTCGCCCGCGGCGTTGAACGCCGACGCCTTGTAGGTCCCCGCAGCTTCGAAGCGCAGGTACCAGAGTTCCAGCAGGATCGCGTCGGGGTCGTTGCCCGGGCGCCGAACGGTCGTCTCGAGCAACAGTGCCGGCGTGCCGATCTCTCCATCCACACAGTTCTGCAGATACTTGATCCGCTCGACGGTCTGCCCCCGCCGCTCGATCGTCTGGAAATCGCTGAACCGGATCTCGCAAGCCCGCTGGAAGGCGCCGCCCGCCGGATTCTGTCGATAGAGGAAGATGCCCTCGATGCCGCTACTCCCGAAGGCGTCGAGCTGGATCTGGACTCGCTTCGGCTCGCAGCCGAGCATCGGGACGGCGAGCAGCGACAGCGCCAGTGCGGCGCTGCGCAGGATTCTGCAACACATGCCGAGCCTCCAGTTCCCCGACGCTGACGCTCGCGACACCATGGCCCCCTGCCCATGCGCAACCCCTCGCGCCTGTCGGGAACCGATCCAGAGGGATCCGAGCCGGACGGATCCAGGTCCATGGATCCGAGTCAGGGTTCTGGAGGTCGATCGGTCCCGTTGGCAGCCGCGCGTGTGACTTCGCTCACAGGCTATTTAGCCACGCTCGGCCGCAAGTGCCCATACCGCATGACAGCACGGAAAGATGAGCCGGGAACTTGCGGGGAAGCTGCGCGGCGGCCCGCCCGCCGGGGAGAGCCGCGGCGACGCGAAACCGTGCTCGCGGTCCGCGCGGGCGCTCGGAGAATTGCCAGGAATCGCGAACTCGCCGGAAGCACTTTCCGCGAGGCGGAGCGCGATCTCGCGCGCCGCCGCTGGACGCTCGCTCGGATCGCTGCCGCGGCCTACCGTCTTCCGAGCTCGGAGGATCCGATCCGGATGCGGCGCCCGTTCCTCGGCCTGGTCCTCGCGGTGCTGGCAGGCCTCGCGCTCCCCGCCGATGCCGCACCGGCCGCGGACGAGGCGCCTGCGTTCGAGTTCGCGCTGATCGGCGACCCGCAGATCGGCTACGGCCATGGCGGGGAGTACGGCGACGCGGCGCGCTTCGAGCGGGTCGTGCAGGGAGTGAACGCGACACCGGTGGCGTTCAGCATCGTCGCCGGCGACCTGGTCGAGGACCGTTCGTCGTGGCAACGCTGGCTGTTCAGAAGGGTCGCGAGTCGGCTCTCCGCCCCGGCGCGGCTCGTCGCCGGCAACCACGACGTCGTGGACCTCGCCTCGCTCGAGGCGTTCCGGACTGCGCACGGCCCCGACTACTACGACTTCGTCCACGAGAACGTCGCATTCATCGTCCTGAACTCCGAGACGGCCCGGGAGCGCCGGATTTCCGCGCGCGAGTTCGACGAGCAGTGGCGCTTCCTCGAATCGAGCCTCGCGCGGCACCGCGCAGCCGGCCGCCGACACGTCTTTCTCGTGATGCACCGCCCGCCGTTCGTCGTGCACGAGACGGAGCCGGAGGACCACTCGAACTGGCCGCCCGAAACCCGGGCTCGGCTGCTGTCGCTGGCTCGCGAGCACGGCGTGCGCTGGATCCTGGCCGGGCACCTGCACCGGACGCACCGCGTGGAGACCGCCGACGGCCTGAGCATCGTCGTCGTGCCGGGGAGCGCCCGGAGCTTCGATCGCTCGCCGATCGGCTTCGAGCGCTTTCGCATCGGTCCCGAGGGCGTCACGAGCGAATCGGTGACGCTGGGCCCGGCGCCGCGTGAGTCCTTGGTCGTCCCCGGCTTTCGCGAGTGGACGCCGCGCCTGTTCGACTTCAGTGTCCGCCACTGGCTCCTCACGTTGCTCTACGGAACGGTCGGATTCCTCTCGCTCCGGACCGCGCGCATGGTGCGCCCGGTCCGCGGGCGCGACGAGGCCGTCTTGTGGCAAGTCGTCGCCGCCGGCCTGTTCGCGTTCGCGGCGAATGCCCAGCTCGACCTCGACGAGTTCCTGCGCGAGTTCGGCCGCCTCTCGGCTCGGGTCCTGGGCGCCCACGAGTGGCGCCACGTCATCACCGGCACGGCGCTGGCGGTCTTCGTCGCAGTCGCCGGTTTCCAGCTGGGGCGGCTCTGGCTGCGCTCGCGGGTCAGCCTGCCCCTCTCGGTGGCGCTCGCGATGCTCGCGGTGCCGGCGGGCTGGTTCTGCCTGAGTACGATCTCACACCACGACCTCGGCATGCTGGTCGGGGACGAGTGGTGGGATCTCGCGAGCCTCGTCGCCTTGGCGACGATCGCCACGTGTTCGCTGCGCAGCGCCGAGCGGCCGGGGTCCAACACGGCGCGGCGCCGGTAGCAGTCGCTTTCGCGCGTCGAGGTAGAGTCCGAGCCGAACGTCGGAGCCGATGGAACCGGGCCGCTCGCGCATCGCGCCGTGCCTCTGCTTCGACGGTCGCGCCACGGCCTCCTCGGCGATTCGGACCCCGCGAAGGCGCAGCGCGCGACGCAGGCGATGCTGCAGATGAAGAAGCTCGACATCGCGGCGTCGGGGCGCGCCGCGGGTGAGCCGCGCGCCTACAGCCCGAGCAGCGGCGCGATGATCGTGCGCTGGACCTCGGAGGTACCGGAGTAGAGCTTGCTGCCGATCGCGTCGCGCAGCTCGCGCTCGATCCCGAGCTCTGTCATGTAGCCGTAGCCGCCGTGGATCTGGACGGCGTCGTGCGCCGTGGCGACCCACGCTTCGGAGATCACCAGCTTGGCCATGGCGCCCTCGAGGAAGATGCTGCGGCCCTGGTCGCGCAGCCATGCGGCCTTGTAGAGGACCTGGCGGGCGTGATCGAGGCGGATGCGCATGTCGATCAGCTTGCTCGCGACGAGCTGGAACTTCCCGATCGGCTGGCCGTACTGCTTGCGCGTCTTGGCGTAGCCGAGGCAGAGGTCGTAGAGCCGCTGCATCGCGCCGACGGCCGGCGCCAGGATGCAGGCGCGTTCCCACGTCAGCGACTGGGTGAAGAGATTCGGGCCGGCGCCCTCGCGGCCGAGCCGCTGCGACTCCGGGATCGCGCAGTCGTCGAAGAACAGCTCCGCCATCGGCGAGGTCCGGATCCCCATCTTCTCGAGCTTCGCGCCAACGCGGAAGCCGGGCGTGTCGCGCTCGACCAGGAACGCGCTGATCCCGCGCGGGCCGCGCTCCGGGTCGACGGTGGCATAGACGACCACGACGTCGGCGATCGGGCCGTTCGTGATGAAGGTCTTGGTCCCGTTGAGGACGTAGTCGTCGCCGCGCCGCGTCGCCGTGGTGCGCAGGCTGTACGCGTCCGAGCCGGCCTCCGGCTCGGACATCGCGTTGCCCCCGATGCGCGAGCCGTCGCACAGCCCCGGCAGGTACTTCGCCTTCTGCTCGTCACTGCCGAACAGGAGCACCGGCATCGTCGCGGTCCAGAGCTGCGCGTTGATCGAGAACAGCAGCCCATTGTCCCGGCAGCCCTCGCCGAGCGCCTCGAGCACGCCGACGGTGGTGAGCGCGTCGCAGCCCATGCCGCCGAACTCCGCCGGCACCGGCAGGCCGTGGATCCCGAACTCCGCGAGCCTGCGCCAGCCGTCGCGGTCGAAGGTGCCGTCGCGGTCGCGCGCGACGAGGCCGGCATCGAGCGATGCGCCGAGCGCGCGCGCGGCGTCACGCAGCTCGACCTGCTCCTTCGACCACGCGAAGTCCATGCTCACCCCTCCTGGAGCCGCTGGTAGTCGAACTTGTCGGTGGAGGTCTTGGGTAGCCCGGCGTGGAAGCGGAAAGCGTCCGGCACCATGTACACCGGAAGGTGCTCGGAACAGAACTTCTTCAGCGCGATCAGCGACAGCTTCTCGCCCTTGCGCGTCGCCAGATGCCCCACCACGCGCACGCCGGCCTCCGGATCCGGGATCGCGACGACCGCGGCCTCGAGCACGTCCGGGTGCCGATAGAGGCACGCCTCGATCTCGCCGAGCTCCACGCGGTAGCCGCGCTTCTTGACCATCCGGTCGCGCCGGCCGACGTAGCGCAGCACGCCGCCGCCCTCGTCGACGACGAGGTCACCGGTGCGGTACCAGCGGCGCCCGCCGTGCGCGAGAAACGCATTCGCCGTCTGCTCGGGCAGGTTCCAGTAGCCGCTCATCACGTTGTCGCCGGCGATCACCAGCTCGCCCTCGCCGCCGGCGGGGACGTCGCGGCCGTCGCCGTCGACGATCCGGCCGGCGAGGTGCGCGCACACGCGGCCGATCGGGTAGGGCTGCGTGCGCGCGTCGGGGATCGGCAGCACGACCTCGTGGTGGGTGCAGACGTTGGTCTCCGTCGGGCCGTAGAGGTTGAAGTAGCGCGGGTGGGGCCAGGCGGCGGCGAGCGTGCGCAGATGCACGACCGGGAACACCTCGCCGGCGAACAGGACCGTGCGCAGCGCGGTGAAGTCGAGCGTCGCGAGCTTTCCGTGCTGCGCGAGCATCGCGAGAATCGACGGCGCCGAGTACCAGACGCTGATGCGCTCGCCGGCGATCAGCTGCGCGAGGCCCTGCGGCTCCTTCGCGCGCTCCTCGGGCACGAGCACCAGCGTCGCGCCGGCCACCTGCGGCACGTAGAGGTCGAGGATCGAGAGATCGAAGTGGAACGGCGCGTGGGACGAGAACACGTCCTCGGACCGCGGTGCGAACTCCGCGACGCACCAGTCGACGAAGGCGCTGGCCGCCCGCTGCGAGAGCATCACGCCCTTCGGCCGGCCGGTGGAGCCCGACGTGTAGAGCAGGTACGCGAGATCTTCGGGCGCGGGCTCGGCGTTCGCGACGGCCGGGGCGGGTCCGTCGGCGCGGTCGGCGCGGTCGAGGGCGTCGGCGAGGCCGGCGCCGCCGCCGGTGCGGCGCAGCACGACAAAGCGCATCGCGTCGGCGGCGGGCCCGAGCGCGCTGCGCAGCGGCTCGGCGAACGGGTCGGCGACCACGACGGCACGCACGGCGCAGTCGCCGAGGATGTAGCCGTTGCGCGTCGCCGGTGCGGTCGGGTCCACCGGGACGTAGGCGGCGCCGGTCTTCAGGATCCCGAGGATCGTCGCGACCGAGTCGATGGTCTTCGGAAGCCACAGGCCGACGCGGTCGCCCGGTCCGACGCCGAGCGCGACGAGCCGATCGCGCAGCCGGTCCGACAGGGCGTCGAGCGCGCGGTAGCTGATCTGGCTGCGCCCGGGCTCGCGCACCGCGGGGTGATCCGGGCGCCGCTGCGCGGCCGCGACGAGGTGGCGGCAGAGCACGTGGCCGCCGCTGCTCATGCGCCGCGTTTCGACTGAACGAGCTTTTCGATGTCGGCGATCGTGTTGAGGTGTTCCTCGTCGGCCTCGTGCGCCGCCACCGCGATCCCGAAGTGCTCTTCGAGGAACGTCACCAGCTTGAGCGTGGCGAGCGAATCAAGGATGCCGGTCGAGATCAGCTCGGTGGTGTTCGTCAGCTCCGCGGGATCCTCGTCGGGGAGGAACTCCCGCAGGATGAATTCGCGGATCGCCGCCTCGGTCGATTGCATCTGGCTTCGCCTCCGTGTCGTCCGCTGGGTGCCGTCGGAGCGCGCCGAGCGCTCGTGTATCGGCCCTATCGGCAGCCATCGACAGGTTCGTAGCGCGACGCGCCGGGTTCGTCGCGGTCCGCGGCGCGCGGGGACTTCCCGGCGGTCCGATTCGCCGGAAGGCCAGAGCCGCCGTTCCCTGAGGGGATCGAATTCCCTACAAAGGGTGCGGTCCGCTCTAGTTGGAGTGGCTGTTGCCGATGTAAGTTGCCCGGCCTCCGCAGGCAGGCGGCGAGCCTGGCCCGGACCGCCCCGGGTGGGAACGTCGGGCGAGGACGCGCGAGATGGTTTCGGCACAGGCATCGGCACGCGAGCCGTCGGCTCCTCCCGCCGTCGATCCGTTCGTGCGCGTCGCGCGCGAGTGGTTCCGGCTCGGCGCGATCACCGCGCAGTTCGCACTGCTGGTGCTGGTGGTCCGGAAGCTCGGCATCGAGAGCCCGTCGTTCCACCGCGTGCTGATGCTCGCGTTCGCCGGCTTCCTGGTGCATCACCTGCTGCCGGCGCGGCTGCGCATGCCGTTCTTCGCGCTGCTCTCGGCCGGAGCGGCGCTCGTCGTGCTCGGGATCGATGGGGGCGTGTGGAACCTCGCGACCGGCGCAACGCGCACGGCGCTACTGGTCGGGACCGGCTCGGCGCTGATCGGCATCTGCCACCTGCCGCTCGCCTATCGCCTCCGGATGGCGCTGCTCGTCGCGGCCGGCGCGGCGCTCTCGTACTTCCGGATCGACCTGGCCGTGGCGCCGCCGCTCGGCGTGCTGTGGCCCGTGCTCGGCTCGATGTTCATGTTCCGGATGATGATCTACGCGTACGACCTCGCGCACGCGCGCGAGCCAGCGCAGCCGAGCCGGTCCTTCGCGTACTTCTTCATGCTTCCGAACATCTGCTTCCCGCTGTTCCCGATCGTCGACTACAAGACGTTCTGTCGCAGCCCGGCGGCCGACCACCAGCGCATCGCGACGTACCAGACGGGCCTCCTGTGGATGCAGCGCGGGATCATCCATCTCGCGTTGTATCGCTTCCTCTCGGACCACCTCTCGATCGATCCGAATCGCGTCGGGACGGGCGCCGAGCTCGTCCGCTTCCTGCTCGTGAACTCGTTCCTGTATCTGCGGGTTTCGGGACATTTCCACCTCGCGGTCGGGCTGCTCCGGATGTTCGGATTCGCGCTGCCGGAGACGAACCGGCTGTACTTCCTCGCCGAGAGCTTCACGGACTACTGGCGGCGCGTGAACGTGTACTGGAAGGACTTCATCCTGAAGCTCTTCTACTACCCGGCGTTCTTCCGGATCAAGCACTGGGGTCAGACGCGCGCGCTCGTCGCGGCGACGATGTTCTCGTTCTTTGCGACCTTCGTGTTGCACTCGTACCAGTGGTTCTGGCTGCGCGGGACGTTCCCGTTGCAGTGGCAGGACATGGTCTTTTGGGGCGTGCTGGCGGTCCTCGTGACGGTCAACTCGCTGTGGGAGATCCGGCATGGGCGCCAGCGCAGCTTGGGCGGGAAGACCGCGACGTGGGGGGAGACGGCGGGCCGTGCGCTGCGCACCGGCGGGACCTTCGCGACCGTCAGCGTGCTGTGGTCGCTGTGGGCGTGCTCGTCGCTCGAGGAGTGGCTCGGCCTCTGGCGCTTCGCGGACGGCTCCACGGTGCTGTTCGGCGGCGTGGCCGTCGCCGCGATCATGCTCGCGAAGGTCCTCGTCGAGGGGCGGGTGGCCGGCGCGCCGCGGCGGAACCCGCAGCCGAAGGCGCCGGAAGTCGCGCCGCCGTGGGTGCCGCGCGGCGCGTGGGCATTCGGGTCGGTCGCGGTGCTGCTCTACGCGATGGCGATGCCGGCGGTCCAGGCGCGCCTCGATCCCCGCGCCGAACCGATCGTGGCGGCGCTGGTCGGCGCGGTGCCGAGCGCCGCGCAGGCGGGCGCCGACCGCGGCTACTACGAGCAGCTCATGGACGTCGATCGCTTCAACCCCGAGCTGTTCGGCGCGTACTTCCACGCCCCGGTCAGCGCGCAGGTAACAAAGATGCCGGTGCTGACGCAGCCCGCCGACGACTTCCGACTCGCGGAGCCCGTGCCGTTGATTCGCGCAAGGGTCGGCGACGTCGTGATCTCGACGAACCAGTTCGGCAAGCGCGATCGGGAGTACACGCTGGCAAAGCCGCCCGGCAGCTTCCGGATCGCGCTGGTGGGCTCGTCCCACGCGATGGGCTTCGGCGTCTCGGACCACGAGGTCTTCGAGGCCATCCTCGAGGAGCGCCTGAACCGAGAGCAGCCGGGCGGCGCCGGGACGCGCTACGAGGTGATGAACTTCGCGGTCAACGGCTACAGCCCGCTCGCGCAGCTCGTGGTGATCGACGAGCTCATCCCGGAGTTCGCGCCGGACGCCGTACTCGTCATCGGCCACTCGGTCGATCCCGGCTGGGTGACGGACCACCTGGTGCGGTCGCTGGGACGTACCGACACGATTCCGTACCCGCGCCTCCGAGAACTCTTCGAGGCTCTCTCGCTCAGCCCGCGGACGATTCCGCTCTGGGCGCGCAGTCGGCTGAAGCCGTACGAGCCGGAGCTGCTGGCCTGGACGTACGGCGAGATGGTCCGGGCCGCCCGGGAGATCGACGCGCTCCCGCTGTATGCATTCGTCGCGCTCCCACTCGAGGTCAAAACCGACGAGCAGATCGCCGCGATCCAGACGGCCGCGCGCGAGGCCGGCTTTGTCGCGGTGGACCTGTCCGACGTGTATGGCGACCGGCGCGGCGAGGACCTGCAGCTCGCCGCGTGGAACGCGCATCCGAATGTCGAGGCGCACAAGCTGATTGCAGACGCGCTGTATCGCGCACTCGTCGACGATCCCCGGATCGCGGTCGGCGCGCGCGCCGCCGCGGTCGCCGGAGCCGCCACGGGCGGCTGACCGCCGTCCCGCACGTCAAGCAAGGGGCCGGGTTCGTTCGTCAACTTTTCCCCCGCTGGGGGAAAAGTTGACGAACGAACCCGGCCCCTTGCTTGACGGCTCGAGGGGGACGGCGGGGTCGGAGAGCTGGTGCATCCTGTCGGGACGATGGCCCGTCGCCGTCGCCCGGTCTCGAACGCGGACGTCGCCCGCGCGGTCGGGGAGAGAGCGCTGTTCCTCGAGATGAACGGGGTGGCGTGCGAGCCGCGCGCAGACGAGCGGGCGGCGCAGGTGGTCGCGAGGCTCGACCGGCCGCATGACCGATCCCGTGGCCCGCAATCTCATGCCGCCGCTCTCGCTGTTCGTTTCCACGAACTCGCCGAGAGGGCGCGCAAGTACGCCCGCGGCATCCGGTCCGAGCTCGCGCACGCGGCGCAGTGAAATCGGCGTCGCCGCGACTACGCTCCGCCGCGTTCGCCCTCGAGCCGCGCGCGCTTTGCCAGCAGCGCCTCGAAGCGGGCGCGGTCGACGGAGACGAACAGGCCCTCGGCCTCCGCGGTCACCTCGCCGTGCGCGAGGCAGCGGCCGGCGGTGAAGAGCTTGCGGCCTTCGACCCGCACCAGCTCCCCCTCGAACAGGAGTTCCGCATGCAGCGGCGTGGGCCGGCGGTACTGGACGGTCAGCCGGGCCGTCATGCCCGGATTGCCTCCCAGCGACTGGACGTATCCGAGCACCTCGTCGAAGGCAGCGGCCACGAACCCGCCGTGCACGCAGCCCGGCGGTCCCTCGTAGGCCGAGCCGAACGTCACGCTGGCGACGGCCCTGCGCTCGCCGGCGCGCCCGATCGTGATCGGCGGCGCCAGCGGATTCGCGAGGCCGATCATCGGACTCTGGTCGAAGAACGCGCCGACGTCACCCGCGTTGGCCGACTCGGCGAAGCCGTGGAAGTGCTTGAGCCGCGGATGCGCCTGCAATGCGTCGGCGTAGCGTTCGAGTCCGTCTGCGGCACGCCGCAGCTCCTCCTCGGGCGCATTGCTCGGCACCAATCGCTCGATCACGAGCCGCATCGCGCGCGCGAGCCGGCGCTTCTGCGCCCAGGCCTCCTGCCCCCAGGCCTTGGCCGCATCGCCCCAGTGCGGCACCACCACCGGTCGCTCGGCGGGCTCGTCAGCCACGGCCTTCCTCCTGCTTCACATCTCGCTCTTGCCGTCGGTCTCGAACCAGCTCGCCGTGAGCCGGAGCCCCGGACGCTCGGCCCGCGACTCGATCTCCTCGTAGGTTCGCTTGTAACCGGTGAAGCGGATCTTCCACGCATCGCCCTGCTTCACGTACTCGTCGGTGTAGAAGGCGGCGCCGCGGATCGTGATCCCAGCGCGCGTCTCGATCACGGTGTCCTCGAGCGCCCAGGTCCCGGTCGCTGCCGTCGGACTCGAGAACTCGATCTCGGGATGATGGGCGCGGTGGCTCGACAGGAAGCTCGGCGCCCCCATCGCCCGGCGCAGGAACTCCATGATGGCCTCTCGGCCCTCGAAGGCGTAGCGCCCTCCCCCATAGGACGATCGCGCGTCGTCGGTGAAGCACTCGGCCAGCTCGTCCCAGCGCTTCTGATCCAGGCAGCGAAGATACTTGTATTTCAAGCGTTTGATGGCTTCGAGTTCGTGCAGATCCATCGGTCTCCTCCGGCGCGCCCTTCTGGCGGGCCGCCCAGCGTACCCGGCTCGCGGCGGCTTTGCGCAAGTTTTACGCCGCGGCGCGGCCGGCCGGCGTACTTTGGGGGCTCCCCGATGCCGGAGGAGGCGCCCGTGAAGATCCATCTCGTCACGCCGAAGAACCCGCCGAGCTTCTGGACCTACGACCGGATCCTCCCGACGCTCGGCAAGCAGTGCATCTTCCCGAACCTGTCGATGCCGACGCTGGCCGGGCTGACCCCGCCCGAGCACCAGGTGACGCTGTGCGACGAGAACGTCGAGGAGATCGACTTCGACGTGGAGGCCGACATCGTCGGTGTGACCGGCTACATCGTCCACCAGCAGCGCATGATCGAGATCATCGAGGAGTTCCGGCGCCGCGGACGCTTCGTCGTGGTGGGCGGTCCGCACGCGTCGCTGTGCCCCGAGGAGTGGCGCGATCGTTGCGACGTGCTCTTCGTCGACGAGGCGGAAGAGACCTGGTCGGTGTTCCTGCGGGACTTCGAGCAGGGCCGCTGGAAGACGGAGTACCGGCCCGACGAGAAGCCGGACCTGTCGCTCTCCCCGGTGCCGCGCTTCGACCTGTTGCACGTGGACCGCTACCACGCGATGACGATCCAGTTCGCCCGTGGTTGTCCGTTCCAGTGCGAGTTCTGCGACATCATCGTCGTCTACGGGCGCAAGCCGCGGGCCAAGCGCGCCGAGCAGGTGCTCGCGGAGATCCGCGAGTGCCACCGGCTCGGCGCGAAGCAGGTCTTCGTCGTCGACGACAACTTCATCGGCAACAAGAAGCTCGCGAAGGACCTGCTGCGGGAGATCGCGCGCTGGGGCCGGGAGAACGGCTTCCCGATCGACTTCAACACCGAGGTCTCGCTGAACGTCGCCCAGGACGACGAGCTCCTCGCGCTGCTGCGAGACGCCAACTTCACGACGGTCTTCGTCGGCATCGAGAGCCCGCGCCGGGAATCGCTGCAGGAAACCAAGAAGACCCAGAACATCCGCGGCGATCTGGTCGAGAGCGTCCAGCGCATCCACTCCTACGGCATCCAGGTGCAGGCGGGCATGATCGTCGGCTTCGATGCCGACGACGTCACCATCTTCGCGGAGCAGCTCCGCTTCATCCAGGACGCCCGGATCCCCGTCTCGATGACCGGGATGCTGCAGGCGATGCCGAAGACCCCGCTCCACGAACGCGTCGCCCGGGAGGGCCGCCTGCTGGCCGACTCGACCGGCGACCAGTTCGTGTTCTCCAACATCGAGCCGAAGAGCATGAGCCGCCGCGAGCTGTATGCCGGCTACCGTCGCCTGATCGCCGAGCTCTACGACTTCCGGAACTACCACGAACGAACGCTCGCGTTCCTGCTGGCGCGCGGCCGGCAGATCACCCGCGGCCGCAACATCCGGCGCGGCGATCTCCAGCTGCTCGGGCGGATCCTGCGCCAGACGGTGATCCAGGCGAGCCCGCGGAGGGCGTGGTTCACGCTGCGCCTGCTCGGGGCGACACTGCTGCGCCGGCCATCCGCGTTCAAGGACGCCGTGTCGTTCGCGATCGTGCACAAGGCGCTGTCGGAGTACATGGAGGCGCTCGGGCGCCACCTGGATCGCGCGATCGCCGAGATCGACGGGCGGACCGCGCCGGGCGCGCCGGCCTCTCCGGCGCTCGCCGCGGGCAACCCGGGCTTCGTCCACCTCGAAGGTATCTGAGGAAAATGCCAGCAAACTATTGGACGAAAACGGTTTTTCCGGATCTCTTCAGGGCCGTGTCGCCGCTGACGCGACACCGATCCTCTCGTCGCGGCGTCGCGAGTGCACTGCAAACGCCGCGACGAGGGCGATCCCGCCGAGTTCGAGCACCCCGTTGAGCCGCGCCGACCCGCTCATCAGCGCGAAATCGACCCTGTGGAACGACGCGGCCCGGATCACGACGAAGACGAAGAGCGCCGTCACGCCCAGCGCCGGGCCGAGCACCTGGCGAACCACCCCGCGCAGCCAGTAGGCGAGCAGGCCCGCGCCGAGGATCCCCACTCCGCCGAGGCTGATGACGAACGCGAGCTGGACGACGTGTCGCCGTCCGTACCAGCCTTGCGACAGCGCGACGGCGCGCCCGATCTCGGTGAACAAGCTCTGCAGGTCGAGCTGCTTGTTCACGCCCAACGCGGCCATCACCAGGACGAGGGCGCGCCAGAACCAGACCACTCGGCGCTGCAGCGAGAGGGTCCTCGGGACACCGCAGGGAAGCCGCCTCGCCGCGGTCGAGGCCCGCCAACACAGCAACGCTGCGGCGAAGTAGCCGGCGACCGCGACCCAGCCGAAGACGCTCGGATCGCCGATGCCGATCCGCCAGCGGCCGTCCGCTCCGGTGGCGAGCAGGATCCCGATCGCATGCATGACTCCGGAGCCTCCGTCTCGCGCCTGCTCTGGCGGGATCCTACGGAAACGGCCAGGGGGCATCGACTCTCGGGCCCGACGGAACTCGCTCTCGCGAGCGGGGCGCGAAGTTCAGGCGGAAGCGAGCGCGGCCGATGAGGCGGAGGGGCCGCGAACGGCTCCCGGCCCGGCCGAGCCGTCCCCGGACGAATCGCTGAACAACCGCGTGTTGACGGATCGATCGGGCAGGCGAACTCTCCCGGTGTCCGAGAAGAGATCCACCGAGGCGGCCCGCGCACCGCGAAGCCCGCGCAAACCTCCGCCGCACGCAGCGAGAGAGCGAAGCGAAACCACGATGAGCGCTGGACCCTCCACGCGACCGCGCGCGAAGCGACTCCAACGGCGAGTCGCTACAGGCGATCTGGCCGCGGCTACGGCCGCGGAGCCCGTGCCGCTCGAAGCCTCCCCCGACGCCGGCGTCGATCCGCGCGCGGCGAACGGCCTGACGCCGCTCACGGGCTGGGGCCGGGCCGCACCGGTTCCCGCGCGCTTCGTGCTCGGCGAAGACCTCGAGGCCCTGACGCGAACGGCGGTCTTGACCCGGGGGCTCGGCCGCGCCTACGGCGACGCCGCCATGCCGCCGAGCGCCGGCGCGATCGTCGCGGGCTCGCGTTTCGCGGACCGGATCCTCGCGCTCGACGAAGACCGCGGGATCCTGCGCGCCGAAGCGGGCGCTTCGCTCGCCCGGGTCTCCGCGCTGCTGCGGACCCGGCGCCTGGCCGTCCCCGTCGTGCCGGGAACCGGGTTCGTCACGCTCGGCGGCATGGTCGCCGCCGACGTGCACGGCAAGAACCATCACGTGGCCGGCTCGATCGGCGATCACGTCCTGGCACTCCGCCTCCGGCTCGGCGATGGCAGGATCGTCGAGGTGCGACCGCCGGCGGATGAGGCGCTGCTGCGCGCAACGCTCGGCGGGATGGGCCTCACGGGCCACATCCTCGAGGTGGAGCTCCGGCTCGACCGCATCCCGAGCCCGTGGATCGTCGAAGAACGCGAAATCTGCCGAGACCTCGACAGCCTCCTCGATGCGCTCGTGCGGGATGGCGCGACGTGGCCGTTCACCGTCTCGTGGCCCGATGCGCTCGCGCGCGGGCGCTCCCTCGGACGCGGCATCGTCATGCGCGGACGTTGGGCGCGTCCCGACGAAGCGCCGGCGAGCGATCCGCCGCGAGGCCTCCATGTGGCATTGCCGTTCGATCTGCCTTCGTGGGCGATCCAGCCGCTCACCGGACGCGCGTTCAATCGCCTCTACCTGACGGCCGCCGCGGTCGGGGCGCGACGCCGCATCGTGTCCCCGTCCGCGTTCTTCCACCCGCTCGACGCCGTCGGGGATTGGAACCGCGCCTACGGCCGGCGCGGATTCACGCAGTACCAGTGCGTCGTGCCGCGCGAGGCCGGCACGGGTCCGGTCGTGCGCCTGTTCGAGGAGCTTCATCGACGGCGGGTGCCCTGCTATCTCGCCGTCCTCAAGGACTTCGGCCGGGACGGCATGGGCCTGCTGTCCTTCCCGCGTCCCGGCATCACCGTGACCCTGGACCTGCCGCTCGCTGGCGACGAAACGCAGCAGGCAGTCGACGCGCTGAACCGGATCGTGATCGCGGCGGGCGGCCGCGTCTATCTCGCCAAGGATCTGCTGACGCGTCCCGAGCACTTCCGCGAGCTCGAGCCACGCTTCGGCGCGTTCCTGGCGGCCCGCCAGCGCCTCGACCCGGAGCGGCGGATCCGCAGCGCGCTCTCGGTCCGATTGTTCGGGGACGACGCGTGAAGGCGGTGCTGCTCGGGGCGACCGGCGGCATCGGACGAGCACTGGCGCGGCGGATGGCCGCGCGGGGCGACCAGCTCTTCCTGCTCGGACGCGAGGAAGGCTCCCTCGAACGCTCCGCGCGCGACCTCGAGGCGCACGGAGCCGCCAGGCCGGTCGGAACGGCGCGCTGCGATCTGCTCGATCCGGGCAGCTTCGCGCCCGCGCTCGACCGCGCAGAGGCGCTGCTCGGGAGGCTCGAAACCGTCGTCGTCAGCGCGGGCCTGTTCGGTACGCAGGACGAGCTGGAGCACGACACCGATCTGCGGCAACGGATGCTCGCGGTGAACTTCGCCGGCACCATCGAGTTCTGCGAGGCAGCGCGCCCGCGACTGCTCGCGCAGCGCGGCGGAACGCTGTGCGTGTTCTCCTCGGTCGCCGGCGACCGCGCCCGGCGACAGGTGGTCCTCTACGGCGCGGCCAAGGCGGGCCTCTCGTACTACCTCGCCGGCGTCGATGCGCGCTATCGGCGGGAGGGGCTGCGAACGGTCTGCGTGAAGCCCGGCTTCGTCCGCACGGCAATGACCGCCGGGCTCCGGCCCCCGCCGTTCGCGGGCGAGCCGGACGCGGTGGCGCGCGACGTGCTGCGCGCGATCGATGCGGGCCGCCCCGTGGTCTACACGCCGGCGATCTGGCGCCTCGTACTGCTCGCGATCCGGATGCTCCCGCGCGCCGCAATGCGCAGGCTGGAGTTCTGAGCGATGCCGCGGCCGAGCGACGTTCTCGCGCTGCTGCGCCCCCGCCACTGGGTCAAGAACGCGTTCGTCCTGATGCCCCTGCCCTTCGCGTTGGCGACGGGGGCCACGGCGGACTGGACCGCCGTCGCACTCGGGGTGCTCGGCATGTGCCTCGCGAGCTCCGCCGTCTACGCGCTCAACGACTCCGCCGACGCCGAGCAGGATCGGCTCCACCCGGACAAGTGCGACCGCCCGGTGGCGTCCGGACGGGTGTCGGTCGGCCAGGCGCGCGTCCTCGCCGGCGTCCTCGCCGCCGTGGGCGTGGCGCTCCCCGCGCTCGCTTCGGGAGCCGCCGCCGCCAGCCTGGTCGTGGTCTATCTGCTGCTCAACGTCCTCTACTCCCACGGCGCCAAGGACGTGCCGCTCGTCGACGTGTTCATCATCTCGGCAGGCTTCGTGCTGCGGGTCCTGCTCGGCTGCGCGCTCGTCGCCGTCACGCCGTCCAGCTGGCTGCTGCTCTGCTCGACGACGCTCGCGTTGTTCCTAGCGCTCGCCAAGCGTCGCGGCGACGCCGCGCGCGGCATCGCCAACGAGCACCGGCCGAGCCTCGCGGGCTACAACCTCGCGTTCCTCGACCAGGCGAGCACGATCAGCGCCGGCATGACGATCCTCTCCTACTCGCTGTACTGCATCGAAGCGGGAGTGCTGGTCGAGGGCCGCGAATTCGCGTCGATGCCGTTCGTCCTGTTCGGCGTGCTCGACTACATGCGGATCTCGCAGCTCCATCCCGAGCGCACGTTTCCCGTGGATGTCCTGTTGACTTCGCGAGCGCTGCTCGTCGCGGGTCTCGGCTGGATCCTGGCGATCCTGTGGAGCCTCGGGCTGCTCTGACGACGGCGTGGCCGGAATCGGCACAGCCCCATCGATGGGTCCCATACCCTGATCTCTGTCGCCGGCCCCGAGGGGCGCGCTCGAGTCGAATCGACACCTGGCCGAAGCGGAGGGACACCCAGACGTGGGTAGGCGTCTCGGGGACCGCTGTCGCCTGGGATACGCTGGCGAAGCAGGAGGATGCCTCGGGAATGGCCCGCAACTTGTTCGAGTACCACCCGGTGACCGGCTACCGCTACGTCCCGGGGATCCGCGCGCGGGTCCGCCACGAGGGCGGCGGCTACCTGATCCGCTGCAACCGCACCGGCTTCCGCTGCGAGCACGAGACGACCGAACGTCCTCCGCCGGGCGCGCGCCGCGTGCTGCTGTTCGGCGACTCCTACACTGCCGGCGAGGGCGTCAGCAATCGATCTCGGTTCGGGGATCTCCTCGAACGGCGGATGGCACCGCTGCAGATCCTGAACTTCGGCCTCCCCGGTTCGGGGACGGACCAGCAATACCTGGCGTGGCGGGAGTTCGGCCGCACGCTCCCGCACGACTTGTTGCTGCTCTGTCCGCTCGTGGAGAACATCCGGCGCAACCTGGACACCCATCGCCTCACGCAGAGCACAGCCGATGGAAGCCTGGTCCTGCGCGCGAAACCGTACTTCCTCCTGCTCGACGGCAGGCTCTCGCTGTTCCACCAGCCAGTGCCCAAGCAGGTGACTCCGTACGCGCCCGGCGCGGGGCCCGTGGCCTCCAATGCCGAGCCCGCGACCGCGCTCCGCCGCTCCGTGCGGCGCCTCAATGTCGCCATCGATCGGCGCCTGCCCGGCTTCCGCGGCTGGACGCAGCGCGTACGCCGCGTCCGTTGGCCGCTCGAGTTCGAAAGCCCCCACCATCCGGCGTGGCAGCTGCTGCGCGCGATCCTGATGCGCTGGATCGAGGAGAGCCCCGTTCGCGTGTTGCTGTGCCCGCTGCCGACCTTCGCACACCTCTCTGGCAACGTGCTCGCCGATGGCTATCGCGCGCGCTTCGCAGAACTCGCGCGCGATTCCGGAACGGAGTTCGTCGACCTGCTGCCGGCGCTGTTGCGCCACCCTCCCGACGAGCGGCGCCGCGCGCGCTTCGCCGTCGACGAGCATCCGAGCCCGCTCGGCCACGCGATGATCGCCGATGCCATCGCTCCGGCGCTCGAGCGCGCGCTGGCCCGATCGGAGGCCGCATGAACGCGCGTCCGTGCTGGGTCGTCGGCATCTCGGCGTTCTACCACGACGCCGCGGCCGCCATCCTGCGGGACGGCGAGATCGTCGCTGCGGCGCAGGAGGAGCGGTTCTCGCGCCGGAAGCACGATCCGCGCTTTCCCGCGAACGCGCTGAACTACTGCCTCGAGGAAGCGCAGATCGAAGCCGACGAGCTCGCCGCCGTCGTGTTCTACGAGAGCCCGGTGTTGATGCTCGACCGGATCCTGCGCGCCGTCGCCGGCGCGGGCGAGAAGGGAATCGGCCCGTGGCTCGACGGCGCGCCGGGCTGGCTCGGCGTGAAGCTGTTCTTCGAACGGAGCGTGCGCCAGGAGCTCGGCGCCGACGTGCCGGTGCTGTACAGCGAGCATCACGTCTCCCACGCAGCCAGCGCGTTCTACCCCTCTCCCTACGACGAGGCAGCGATCCTGACGATCGACGGCGTGGGAGAATGGGCGACGACAACGCTCGCGACGGGAGATGCGGAAGGAATCCGCGTCCTCGACGAGATCCGCTTCCCGGACTCCCTGGGCCTGCTCTACAGCGCATTCACGCAGTACTGCGGCTTCAAGGTGAACTCCGGCGAGTACAAGCTGATGGGTCTCGCGCCGTATGGAAAGCCGATCTACGCCGATCGGATTCGCGAACACGTGATCGATCTGCGGCCCGACGGCTCGTTCCGACTCGACATGAGCTACTTCGGCTATCTCGACTCGCTCTCGATGACCAGTGAGCGCTTCCACCGGCTGTTCGGCGGACCGCCGCGCACGCCCGAGTCGCGGATCTCGCGCCGGGAAATGGATCTCGCCGCGTCGATCCAGGCAGTGCTCGAGGACGCGGTCCTCCGGATCGCCCGCCACCTGCGTCAGCGCACTGGAATGCGTCATCTGTGCATGGCCGGCGGTGTCGCACTCAACTGTGTCGCCACCGGCAGGCTGTTGCGCGAGGGCATCTTCGACGGGATCTGGGTACAACCTGCCGCCGGGGATGCCGGGGGGGCGCTCGGCGCCGCGTGCGCCGTGTCGCACCAGTATTTCGGGCTGCCTCGGACTCCGGCGCCGCCCGGGCGCGATCGCCAGCACGGAAGCTATCTCGGTCCGGCGTTCTCGAACGCCGAGGTGCGCGCCTTCCTCGACGTCCGCGACTACCCCTACGAGGAGGTCTCGGACGAGGAGCGGGCGCAGCGGGTCGCGAGCACGCTCGCCGAAGGCAAGATCGTGGGATACCTGGTGGGCCGGAGTGAATTCGGGCCACGTTCCCTGGGCGCCCGCTCGATCCTGGGTGACCCCCGCGACCCGGCGACACAGGCCGTCATGAACCTCAAGATCAAGTTTCGCGAGTCGTTCCGACCCTTCGCTCCGTCGATCCTGCGAGAACGCTGCAGCGACTGGTTCGAACTCGATGCCGACAGTCCGTACATGCTCGTCGTCGCGCCGGTTCGGGAATCCCGGCGGATTCCCTTCGAACGCGGCGAGAGCGACGACATGCTGGCGATCGTCAATCGACCCCGCAGCTCGGTCCCGGCGATCACGCATGTCGACTACAGCGCGCGGATCCAGACCGTCGACGCAGCGGTGAAGCCGGACTTCCACGCGGTGCTGCGCGCGTTCGAAGAGAAGACCGGCGTCCCGCTAGTGGTGAACACGTCCTTCAACGTACGCGGCGAACCGATCGTATGTTCGCCGGAGGATGCCTACACCTGCTTCATGCGGACCGACATGGACGTCCTGGTGCTCGAGAACTGCATCCTCCGCAAGGAGGAGCAGCCGAAGTTCGAGGAAGACCGGGACTGGCAACAGGAGTACGAGCTTGACTAGACGCCAGCGCCGCGCGCTCGAACGCTTCTTTCGCCGCGAGCTGCTGCCGCTCTCGGCTCGCGAGGAGATCTGGCGGCGAGAAGAAGCACAGGAACCCGCGCCCAGCTACTGGGTCGTCCGCGATCGGGGACCGCTCCGGCGAGCCGACTTCGAGCTTCGCCTCGACGACTCCGATGCGATCGCCGAGACGCTCGACGGGTTCTGGCGCGGAGGCCCGCTCGAAGGCCTCGGACGCCGCTTCGTCGCGCTGAGCCCTCGCTTCCGCGACACGCGGCTCGATGCCGAGGTCTCGGCGTTCGTCTACGAGATGTTCTGAGCGATGGCGGACGGCGAGGTCCGGATCGCTCTGACGGCCGACGATGCGCCGACCATCGCTGCGGCGCCTGGCGGTGTGCGTGCCGACCCCGCGCGTCTCGATCACCTGCGCGAAGTCCTGCTCGATCGCGGCATCGAGCATTGCGTGGCGTTCGTAATCGGCGCAACGGCGAGGGGCCACGAGGCAGCGCTCGAGCGCTGGCTCGATGCCGGATTCGAGCTCGGCAATCATACGCACGAACACCTGGCGGCGAGCCAAGTGGATCCTGTCGCCTATCTGGCATCGGTGCGGCGCTGCGACGCGCTGCTGCGAGCGATCGGCGCCTTCTCGCAGGGCGCGACGCGCTGGTTTCGCCACCCCTACCTCGACCGGGGCGCCGACCCCGTGGCCCGCGCGCTGATCGCCCACTCCCTCGGCGATCTCGGGTACGACGTGGCCCATGCGACGATCGACTTCTTCGACCACGCGTACGAGGCTCCCTGGGCGCGCGCGCTTGGATCCGGGAGCGCGCGCGGAACTGCCGCGGTCGGCGCGCGATTCGAGAACACGGCGCTCGCGAGCCTGCGCCAGGCCCGCCGCGTGGCGTGGCGGCGGACCGGGCGAGACGTCCCGCACATCGCCTACTTCCACTTCGGCGGCATCTGCGAACGCCATCTGGGCCCGCTGCTGGATCGCTGTCGCGACAGCGGAGTCCGCTGGTGTTCCGTGCGCGAGGCCCTCGAGGACCCGCTCTATCGCGAATACGACTGCGATCCGGGACGCACAGGACTCGTCCTGGCGCAGCTCGATCGGAGCACCGTCTCGCGGATCGCGGGTCGCCTCTCGCGACTCGCCGACCGGCTCGATCCGCGCCGCGAAACTGTCGGTCCGCGCTTCCCGCATCGACACTGATTCCTGGCGGCGCAGCCGGGGCGGAGCGCGTGGCGAATTGCAGGGAAGCGCCCGATCCGCGGGCAGCGAGCGCCTGTTCGCTGGGCAGCTCTCGTGGCCCGGACGGATCCAGAGCGCGCTTCACGCCGTTCCTGCGCCGGATCCGGCCCAACTGTTCTTCCGGCACGACGGTTGCTTTGGGATCGGCTCGGCGCGCGTAGGGAGCGCGGCGCCCCCGCCAAGAAGGCATCAGGCCCCATCGCATCGGAGACCCTCGATGAATCGCAAGTTCGTGTATCTGGTCCTCGGCGCCGCGCTGGCGGTCCCGAGGCTCGCCTTCGCCGAGGACGCGCCGGTGGTGACCGCCGGCGAGTTCGTCGCGAACAACGTCTGGATGATGCTGTGCGCCGGCCTGGTGTTCATCATGCACCTCGGCTTCGCATCGCTGGAAAGCGGCCTCACGCGGGCCAAGAACACGACGAACATCCTGTTCAAGAACACGTTCATCGTGTGCGCCGGAATCCTCACGTACTTCATCGTCGGCTTCAATCTGATGTACCCCGGCGACTTCAACGGCTGGTTCGGCTTCGCCGGCTTCGGCCTCGATCCGGGCGCCGAAGGCAACACGGTGGGCTACGCCAGCGGCGGCTACACCTACTGGACCGACTTCCTGTTCCAGGCGATGTTCGCGGCGACCGCCGCAACGATCGTGTCCGGCGCCGTCGCCGAGCGCATCAAGCTGTCGTCGTTCATGGTGTTCTCGACGATCTTCGTGGCGTTCGTCTACACCATCGCCGGCTCGTGGAAGTGGGGCGGCGGCTGGCTCGACGGTCTCGGTTTCTACGACTTCGCCGGTTCGACGCTGGTGCACTCGGTCGGCGGCTGGGGGGCGCTGGTCGGCGCGGTGATCCTGGGCGCCCGGCTCGGGAAGTTCGGCAAAGACGGCAAGGTCCACCCGATTCCCGGCAGCAACCTGCCGATGGCGACCGTCGGCGTGTTCCTGCTGTGGCTGGGCTGGTTCGGTTTCAACGGCGGCTCGGTGCTGTCGGCGGATCCCGAAGCCACGTCCCGCGTCCTGGTGACGACGTCGCTCGCCGCCGCGGCGGGCTGCATGGCCGCGATCTTCGCTTCCTGGACGATCGCGTCGAAGCCGGACCTTTCGATGGCGCTGAACGGCATCCTCGCCGGACTCGTCGGCATCACGGCCGGCGCCGACGTCGTGACGCCGCTCGCTGCGATCCTGATCGGCGGCATCGCCGGCTTCCTCGTCATCGGCTCGGTGCTGTTCTTCGACAAGATCCGCATCGACGACCCCGTCGGCGCCATCTCGGTGCACCTCACCTGCGGCATCTGGGGCACGCTCGCCGTCGGGATCTTCTCGACGAACCCGGAGCACTCGTTCGGCATCCAGCTGATCGGCGTCGCTGCGTACGGGATCTTCACGGTGCTGTGTGCGACGGCGATCTTCCTGCTCGTGAAGGGTACGATGGGCCTGCGCGTCAGCGAGGAAGAGGAGATCGACGGCCTCGACTTCGGCGAGCACGGCATGCATGCGTACGACGTCCACGTGGGTTCGGGTGGCATCGAAGGCGGTGGCCTTCCGGGCCGCCCGGTCCTGCGACCGTCGTCGGCAGCTCTGGCTGCCGAGAGCCGGTAGAGCAGAAGGAACATCGTCATGAAGAAGATCGAAGCGGTGATCAAGCCCTTCAAGCTCGACGAGGTGAAGACGGCGCTGCTCGGGATCGGCGTGCAGGGCATGACCGTCTCCGAGGTGCGCGGCTTCGGCCGGCAGAAAGGACACACCGAGCTGTACCGAGGGGCGGAGTACGTGGTGGACCTGCTGCCCAAGGTGAAGGTCGAGGTGGTCGTGGCCGACGAACTGGTCGACAAGGTCGTCGTGACCATCAAGGACACGGCGAAGACCGGCAGGATCGGGGACGGCAAGGTGTTCGTGAGCGACATCGCCGACGTGATCCGGATCCGGACCGGGGAGCGGGGAGAGTCGGCCGTCAGCTGAGGGGACGCGGGCAGAGGGGCGGACGAGAGGCAGGCGGCGGGCGGCGCGGAGAGCGCCCCCGCCGCCTCGTCTCGCTCGGGCCTTCGTCGCCGACCGGCTGCTACCCCGCCAGCTCGCCTCGTTCTCGCAGCCAGGCCTCCGTGCGCGCGACTCCCTCGGCGAGTCCGACCCGCGGCTCGTAGCCGAGAACGCGACGGGCCTTCTCCATCGACACGGTGTGGGTCTTGCTGAGCATCAGCATGGACTCGCGGCTGGCCTCGCTGCGGCGGCGCACGAGCTTGCCCACGAAGCTCGCCAAACCCGCGAGACGCAACGCCGTGGGCGTCGAGAACGAACGCGGCGGGCCGCTGCGCCCGGCCCAGCGGACATGATGCGAGAAGAACTCGGCCGTCGTCACGGGCCCGACACCGATCAGGTTGAAGATCTGCCCGGCGCCGGCCTCGAGACCGGCGGCCAGCACGATGCCATCAACCAGGTCGTCGATGTAGATCGGCGCCATCAGACCCCGGCCATGGGCGGGCAGGAAGAACAGGCCCTTCTGGATCATCTCGAGCGGAATCAGCACCCACGGTCGCGATCCCGGACCGTACACGTCGGAGGGTCGAACGATCGTACAGGCGATCTCCCCGGCGGCGTGCGCGGCGAGCGCCGGATGCTCGCTCGCCGCCTTGGCGTCCTGGTACGCGTTTCCGCTGAGGACGGTGATGGGCGTCTTCTCGTCGGCGTCGGGTGGGCGATGCCAGCCGTAGGCGCCGCACGATGAGACGTGTACGAAGCGGCGCGCGCCAGCGGCCACTGCGGCATCGAGGGCGTGCCGCACACCTCCCACGGTGCTCCGGCGATAGACCTCGGCGGCCGCCACGTTCGAGACCACCGCGGCCGTGTGGATCACGAGGTCGCAGCCCTGCGCGTGATCCTGCCACGGACCCGGCGCGCCGATGTCCCCGGCAACGACGTCCCACGCCGGATCCGCGTGCAGGTCCGTGCCGCGCACCCCGACGCCGAACTCGCGATAGCGGGCGAGCAACGCGCGCCCGACGAAACCGAGCGCACCGGTCACGAAGACGCGCGCCGGGAGCGCCGGTCTCTGTCCCTGCGCGCCGATCGGCGGTGGACGCGACTCCATCGGCACAGCCCTCCCCTGCCCGTCAGTAGCCCTGCACGCTGCGCGCCTTGCGGAACTGTTCCCAGCCCGGAGGCCGGGTGTTGAGCTCGCGGTCTACCTGCACGTGCAGCACGGCGGGCTTTCCGGCTGCCAGCGCCCGCTCGAGCGCCGGCGTGAGATCCTCGATGCGATCCACGCGTTCGCCGTGGCAGCCGAGTTCCCGTGCAACACCGTCGTACGACACCGGAGCCAGCTCGATGCCACGCTGCGCCCAGTCCGCCGGACCGAGTCCCTGCGCGAGATACGCGGTCTTCTCCATCCCCCAGGCGTCGTCGACGGCGACCACGACGACGAGCGGAAGACGCTCCCGCACGGCGGTCTCGAGCTCCATCAGATGGAAGCCGAATGCGCCGTCACCGGTGAGGAGACACACGGGCCGTCCCGCATCTGCGAGCCGCGCGCCGAGCGCAAACGGCAGACCCGTACCGAGGTAGCCCATCTTCACCGAGTACAAGAAGCTCGGCGAGGACAGGATCGGGTGGAAAGCGACACCCGTGAGCGTCGTATTGCCGCCATCGAGGACCGTGATGGCATCCGGCGGGAAGCACTGGCGGATCGCCATGACCATGTGGCCCGGGTGGACGCCGGTGCTGCATTGCGTGCCGAGGTAGCCGAGGCCCTGCTTCATCGTCTCGGCGCTTTCGCCGCGATATGCGGCGAGATCCGGCGGTGCGCCGCGCGCTCCCGTACGCGTGCGCACGGCGGCGAGCAGCGCGCCGAGCGCCGCCTTGGCGTCGGCCACGATCGGCACATCGACGGGGCGGTTCAGCCCGATCGACAGCGGATCGACGTCGATCTGGATCGTCTTCTGGCGTTCGGGAGCGCCCCACATCGGCGGCACGCCCCAGCCGTCGTACTCCCCGAGTCGGCCGCCGACCACCAGCACGACCTCCGCCTCGGCACGCGCGCGTCCGGCGCCGGCGAGATCGAACGGATGGAAGTAGTGCGGATGGTTCTCCGGCACGACGCCGCGCGCCCCGAGGCTGGCGCCGAGACTCGCGCCCAGGTACTCACCGAGCGCCACCAGCTCGGCAGCCGCATCGGCCCACAGGACGCCCTTGCCGGCATGGACGAAGAGTTTCTGCGCGCCGGCCAGCAGCTCGGCGGCGCGCTCGATCCGGGCGGGATCGCCGGCTCCCAGGTTCGTCACCCGGTAGTGCGCCGCTTCGTAGATCGGCGGCAACCGACTCTCGTCGATCCGCTCGGCCAGCAGATCGTCGGGGATCGCGAGGTATGCAGGACCCGGACGCCCGGTGAGCGCGGCGCGGAACGCCGCGCGCATCATCTCCGGCAGGCGCTCCCACTGGCGTACGGTGGCCGCGTACTTGGTGATCGGGCGCGCCATGCTCTCGGTATCCGCCGCCTGCCACGCACCGCCGCGGTTCGGATCGCTCTTGCTGCGCGGGCGCAGCGTACCGATCGCCACGATCGGATGGCCCTCGGCGTGCGCGCTGACGACGCCGGCGAGCATGTTCCCGGTGCCGCAGCCGGGATTGCCGATCACCACGCCGGGACGCCGTGCGATCCGGGCATAGCCCTCCGCGATGTGGACAGCGGCCTCCTCGTGGTGCGCATTGACGTAGCGAATCCCGTAGGCCGCCGTGTGCGAGACGATCGGGATGTGCGCACCGTCGATGATGCCGGTGATGAGTTCGATGCCTTCCGCTCGCAGACACCGGACCAACAGCTCCCCGACGCTGACCTCACCCATCTTTCCACTCCCCTTCTCAGCATCCCGTCGATCGGGCGACATGCATCTCGGTGTCGGATAGCCGACAGGGCTGCGACTGCGACTCCCGGCGCATGATGCGACGAGTGGGAGGGTCCGCGCCAGTGTGGGCGGAGGATGACCGCGACGCCCGTCTTCCCGTGCTCCGACGGATCGCTCCACGAGCGACCGACATCATACTCTTTCCTGTGTTGATGCGCCGGAGCTGCTGCGATGCGATCGATCTCGATCGGCTCCGGAGCCGCAACGCGAGACGCAACGCGAAGCGTCGTGTCGTCCCGGCGGGCCGCACCCCGCGGCGGGATCCGGAATCCGGAGCGTTCCGGCCACGCCGTTTCCCCGGGCGCGTAGAGACCGGCTTTCGTCGCCGCGGCGCCGTGCCCGGGTTAGGCTGCCGGTCCCTCTCGAGGTCGGAACGTCCCGCACCCATGCTCAGTCACGACCAGCTCCTCCTGTTCTGGCTGCAGCTCGCCGCGCTGCTGGCGACGGCGCGCCTGCTGGGCAGCGGACTGCGCCGGCTCGGCCAGCCGGCCGTGGTCGGCGAGCTGGCCGCGGGCATCCTGCTCGGGCCCTCGGTGTTCGGGCAGCTCGCGCCGGGCGCCCAGTCCTGGCTGTTCCCGAGTGACGCGGTGCAGGAGGGACTGCTCGCAGCCGTCGGCTGGCTCGGCGCCTTCCTGCTGCTGATCGTCACCGGCTACGAGACGGACCTGCGGCTGATCCAGCGCCTGCGCACGGCGACGCTGCGCGTGGGGCTCGGCAGCCTGATCGTACCGGTGCTCGCCGGCATCGCCGTCGGCTACGCGATGCCGGCAGCATTCCTCGGGCCCGAGGCCGAGCGGCTCGTGTTCGCACTCTTCCTCGGCACGGCGCTCGGCATCTCGGCGTTGCCGGTCATCGCGAAGGTGCTGTCGGATCTCGACCTGATGCGCCGGAACGCGGCCCAGATCATCGTCGCCGCGGCGATGGCCAACGATCTCGCCGGCTGGGTGCTGCTCGGCGTCGTCGCCGGTCTCGCGCAATCGGGACACGTCGATGTGCAGGGGCTGGCGATCACGACGATCGGCCTCATCGCGTTCCTGCTGTTCGCGTTCGGGCCCGGTCAGCGACTGGTGGATGCGATGCTGCGCGGCGTCCGGACCCGTCGCTCCGGGGGAGCGGGTGCCGCCAGCGTCATCGTCCTCTCGGGCCTCGCCGCGGGCGCACTGACCCACGCCATCGGACTCGAGGCGGTGTTCGGCGCGTTCATCGCCGGCATCGTGCTCGGCCGCTCGCGTCACCAGGAACAAGAGGCCTTCGCGTCGCTGCACACGCTGACGATGTCGTTCCTGGCGCCGATCTTTTTTGCGGAAGCGGGTCTTCGCGTCGATCTCGGGCTGCTCGCGGATCCGACGATCCTCGGCTGGGGCCTCGCCGTGCTGGCGACCGCGACGGCGACGAAGTTCGCCGGCGCGTGGGTCGGGGCCCGACTCGCGGGACTGCCGACACGCGAGGCGCTCGCGCTCGGCGCAGGCCTCAACGCGCGCGGCGCCGTCGGCATCGTCGTCGCGACGGTGGGGCTCTCGATCGGCGTGCTCGGCCCGGCGTCGTACGCGATCGTCGTCCTGGTGTCGATCGCGACGTCGATGATGGCTCCGCCGATGCTGCGGGGATTCCTCTCCGGCTGGCGCGGTTCGATCGAGGAGCGGGAACGGCTCGAACGCGAACGACAGCTCGGACGCAACGTGCTGGTGCGCTCGCTGCCGCTGCTGCTGCCGAGTCACGGCGGCCCCAACTCCGTGCTCGCCGCGCGCTTCCTGGACCTGGCGTGGCCGGAAGACGTGGAGGCGGTCGTGCTGTCGGCGGGGGACGCCCCGGAAGCCGACGTCCAGCGCGTGGCGGCAGCGTTTGCGCGGCGGCCGGTCCGGCGCGAAACGGTCCGCGCCCGCGACCCGCTCGCGGCGATCCTCGAGCATGCCGCGCTCGGCTACGGCGCGATCGCCGTCGGCGCGACGGACGCCCGCGTCGCCGGTCGGCTGATCTCCCCGCTCGTCGACGACCTTTTGGCAGCGAGTCCCGTGCCGGTGGTGATGGTGCGCCGCGGAGCGCGCGAGCGAGGCGGCGGCGACGCGGGAGCCGACGACGGCTCCGCGATCCCGCTCGCCATCCGCCGCATCCTGGTGCCGGCGATCGGCACGCAGCCGGGCCGCGCGGCGCAGGAGCTGGCGTTCGGATTGGCAGCGCGGCTGGACGTCGAGGTCGTGATCGCACACGTCGTGACGGTGCCGACGCCCACCCAGGCCGTCGCACGGCCAGACTGGGAACCCGACGCCCGAGTGACGGCTGCGGACCGCTACGACGCTGCGGGCGGACACATCGAGATCGCCGAGCGCGTCATTCGAGAAGCCCGCGCGCTCGCGGACGAGCTCGGCGTCCGCTCGCGTGCGGTGATCCGCACGGGCCTGTTCGCACCGGATGTCCTGCTCGACCTGGCTCGCAACGAACAGGTCGACCTGATCGTGCTCGCCGCCAACCTGCGCCAGCTCTCGGGACGGCCCTTCCTCGGCCACGGCGTCGAGTACCTGCTCGAGAAGAGCGCGTGCGCCGTGGCCGTCGTGACGGCGCCGCCGGGCTTCGCGCGGTGAGCCTTCGCGCTAGGAACCGAGAATCGGCACGGTGTCGGCCGGAGCCTGCACGCGACCGACGTCCGACGCGCGGCGTCGCTCGCGACGCGCGAGTCCGAAGTGTGCGACGGGGACACCGTAGAGCGCGATCAGCGTGGCGCCGGCGACGCCGACCGAGATGGCGGCCGCGAGCGGCGGCCAGAAGCGCCCGCCGAACACGAGCAGCGGCACGAACCCGCCGACGGTCGTGAGGGTCGTCGCCACGACGTGTCGCGCGGAGCGCAACACCACGGCGATCGTCGCCTCCCGGTCGCCGCTCCGCGCACCGGGATCGGCCCGCAGCGACGAAAGCACCATGATCGAATCGTTGATCGCGACGCCGACCAGACCCATCGTTCCGACGATCGCGACGAAACCCATCGGATAGCCGAAGACCCAGACGCCGAGCTGCCCGAGCCCCACCGACAGGAACGCGACCGCGAAGATGATCCCGGCCATGCGGAAGGAGTTGAACGACAGCACGATGGCGCCCGCCATCACGACGAACAGCGGCAGCGCGAACGCCACGAGATTGCCGAGCGCCTGGTTGCGCTGCTCGCTCTCGCCGCCCAGTTCGATCCGGTAGCCCGCGGGCAACTCGAAGTCCGCCGCGTCGAGTCGTCGCCGGAAATCCTCCAGCGACGCCGAGATGAGGCTGTACGGCTGCAGATAGGCCTGCACGGTGTTGATCCGCTCGCCATTGCGCCGGGCGATGCCGCTGAGCTCCGGCACGAGCTCCCAGCTCGACAGCGCGGCGATCGGGACGCCGGCGAGCGCATCGCCGGGCCGGTTCGCGCCAGCGCCCGGCGCGAGCACGCGTCCGGCGCCGATCGTCGCCGGGCTCGCGCGATCCGCCCCCGCCGCGCGCACGCGGACCGGGATCTCCTCGGTGCCCTCGAGCAAGGTCCCGCCGAGGACGCCCTCGAGTCTGGCCTCGAGCTGCTGTGCGACGTCGGCGAGACGCAGGCCCGCGAGACGCGTAGCGGCTTCGTCGGCGTCGACCATCAGCTTGGGCTCGCCGCCGGCGAGCGTGGCCGTCGTGAACGTGACGGCGCGTGTCTCCGCCATGAGCTGCCGGATCTCCTCGCCGAGTGCGCGCAGGACCTGGAGCTCCGGTCCGACCAGACGCACCTCGATCGGCGCATCGAACGGGGGGCCCTGTTCGAACGGCAGCGCGACGACGCGCGCGTTCGGGAACGCCCGCGTCAGCTCCGTCTGCAGCACCGGCAGCAGGCGTTCGGTCGCCTCGGCGGAGGTCGTCGTGACGAAGGCGCCGGCAAAGCTCGGAACGCCGTCGTTGTTGCCCAGCATGTTGTAGAAGACACGCGGCGGCGACTCGCCGAGGAACCAGTGGCTCTCGACGACGGCTTCGTGCGTCGCGAGCCGCTCGCGAACGGCCAGCGCGTTCGCCCGCGTCTCGGCGATCGACGTCTGGCTCGGCAGCACGAGCTGGATCTGGAACTGATTGCGGTCGTTGGCCGGAAAGAACTGCTCGGGGAGCGTGCGGCCGACCGCGAAACCGAGCACCGGCAGAGTAACCGCGATCGCGATGCCGATCGCCGGCCGCCGCAGCGCGAGAGCGAGGCTACGCCGGAACGCCGCGGTGAGACCGGCGTGGGAGAAGCCGTGATGGCGCCAGTCGTTCCGCTCGACGTCGTGGACTGCCGGCGCGAAGAACGCAGCCAGCGCGGGCACCAGCGTGATCGCCAGCACGAAGGAGCTGCTGATCGCCAGGATCACGCCGATCGAAATCGGCCCGACGAACTCGCCGGCGCCGCCGGGCATCAACGCGATCGGCAGGAACGCCAGCACCGTCGTCAGCGTCGACGCGGAGAGCGGCACGACGAGCCGGCGGGCGGTGGTGACCGCCGCCGTGCCGGGGGCATCGCCGCTCCGCCGTCGCTCGTTGAAGGAGTCGACGGAGATGATCGCCGTGTCGATCAGGATGCCGATCGCCACGATCAGGCCGGTGATCGACGTCTGGTGCAGCGGCACGCCGAGCACGTTCATCCCGCCGAGCGCCATCGACACGGTGAGCGGCAGCGCCGCCGCGACGAGGATCGCCGAGCGGATCCCCATCATGAAGAAGAGCACGGCCACGACCAGCGTGGCGCTGCCGAGCAGACTCCAGACGAGATTCTCCAGTCTCTCTTCGGTGTAGGAACTTTGATCGAAGAGGATCTCGTAGCGGATCCCCTCCGGGACCTCGGGACGAAACGCCGCGACGACGGTGTGTGCGCGCGCTGCCCAGGTATCGACGCGATGGTAGGGCTCCATCGTCGCGCCGACGGCCACGCCGCGGCGGCCGCCGAGCCATGCCTCGGTGGAGGCCGGCTCCCGCGCGGTCTTCTCGACGAGCGCGAGGTCGCCGAGCCGCAGCGCCTGGTCCCCTTGCTGGCGCAATGGAATCGCGCGAATGCGCGCGAGCGAGTCGAGCTCTCCGCGCACCTCGATCATCACGTCGCTGGCGTCGCGCAACGCACCGGCCGGAAGCTTGGCGTCCGCGCGTGCGATCGCGCCGGACACCTCCGCCGTCGTCAGCCCGACGGCCGCCAGGGAGTCGGGGTCCACGGTGACGCGGATCTCTTCTTCGGCCTCGCCGAAGAGTTCCGTCTCCTTCGTGTTCGGAACGTTGCGCAGGCGGTTCTCGAGCTCCTCGGCGAGCCGCGACAACAGACCGAGCGGAGGCTCGCCGTCGCGCTCCCACGAGAATCCGACCAGCAACGTCAGCGCCGTCGACGTCTGGTCCTCGAACTCGGGCGGTTGGCTGCCCGCGGGCAGCTCGCGCGCGACATCGGCGAGCTTGTCGCGCACCTTCGACCAGATCTCGTCGACGTCGGCTTCCTCGTAGCGATCGTCGAGCTCGATCCGCAGCACCGACACGCCGGTCCGCGACAGCGACTCGAGCTCGCGAATCTCGTGCAGCTCCTGGAGCCGGCGCTCGATCGGTTCGCTGACGAGCGACTCGACGCGCAGCGCGGACGCGCCGGGCCAGAACGTCGTGACGGTCCCGAACCGCCGCGCGAGCGTCGGGTCTTCCTGACGCGGCAGCGACGCCAGCGCGCCGAGACCAGCGACGACGATGAAACCGATCGCCAACACGGTGAGGCGCGGATTGCGGAAGAACAGCCCTGCCATGGCGATTGCTACCGCGGCGCCGGCGGAACGCCGCCGGCCGTCGTCGCCGCCTCGGGCGCGACGCGGATCGTCTGGCCCGGCACCAGCCGGTGGACGCCGCTCGCGGCGATCTGGTCGCCCTCGCGCAGCGTTCCGCGGACGTACGCGCGCTCGCTGTCGGCATACAGCACTTCGAGCGGCCGGCGCTCGACGTGGCGCAGCGTCGCGTCGCCCTCGCGCTCCGCCACCAACGCATAGGCGGACCACAGCCCGCGGTGGCTCTCGGCCAACGCGGCGAGCGGCACCCACGCGCCCTCCCCCTCGATCGTGCGAGGCAGCGCCACGCGGACGACGGCGCCGTCGCGCAGCCGCTCGCCCGCCGGCACCGGTTCGAGGTGCAGGATCGCCGTCACGGTCCGCGTGTCGCGTCCGACGCTATCGACGACGGCATGCAAGATCGCAGGATGTCGCCGTCCCTCGACGTCCGCGTCGATGCGCGCGCCGATCCTCAGCGCAGCGGCGGCCTCGGGGGGAACGCCCAGACGGAGTTCGAGGACTCCGTCTTCGATCAGGAGCAGGATCGCCTGCCCCGGCGCGACGACGGTGCCCTCGTCGGCCAGCCGCGCTGTCACCTGCCCCGCGTAGGGCGCCCGGATCTCCGAGAGCGCCAGCGCGACGTCGGTCGCCTCGAGAGCCGCCTGCGCGGCGAGGCGACGCGCGACGAGCGCCTGCTCGCCGTGTACCGCCTCGTCGAGCTGCGCGGGAGAGACGTGGTCCGATGCGCGCAGCGCCTGGGTGCGCCTCGTCGTGGCCCGCGCGAGCGCCAGCTGCGCAGCGACGTCCGCGAGCTGCGCGGCGCGTTGCTTTCGCTCGGCGCGGAGCTGGCGCTGGTCGAGCTGGGCCAGGACGTCCCCGGCCTCGACGCGATCGCCATCGTCGACGAGCACGCGCTCGAGCCGGCCGCCCTGCTCGAAGCCGAGCTCGCTGCTCCGGCGCGCGACGACGCGGCCGGTGTGCAGCTCGTCGACCTCGTAGCGCGGCGTGACGCGAACCGTGTGCGCGACGACCGGCAACACGGCGGCCGGCGGCGCGCCCGAGGGGGCGCTGCGCCCCTGCCAGGTCCACACGCCCAGCACGATCGACGCGAGCGCGATCCCGATTCCGATTCGCCTCATCGAAGCTCCCCGACGCGAATGGGCGCGCGAACGGCGGCGCCGTGAAAGAAGGAGTCGAGCATCGGCTCGACGAGATCCTCGATCGTGCTCCCGAGGCGGAGCCGGTCGGCGAGATGCAGCGTCGCGAGGCCGTGCATCGGAATCCAGGCGAGATGCGCGAGCGTGCCGGGATCGCCGCGCAGCAACCCCGCGCGAACGGCTTGCTCCATCGCCCCGTGGAGCACGAGCCAGCCGCGCCGCAGCTCCTCTTCCTGGAGGGGATCCCAGTCGTCGTGGGGATCCGGCGGGTCGAGCTGGAACATGATGCGGTACGCGTGCGGTTCGCTCTGCGCGAAGCGCAGATAGGCGCGACCGATCGCCTTGATGCGCTCCAGCGGGCAGGCGATGCCGCCCGCAGCGTCTTCGATCGACACCCCGAAGCGTCGGAAGGCGTCGGTGCGGACGGCCTGCCAGATCTCTTCCTTGTTCCGGAAGTAGCGATACGGCGTCATCGGGGAGACGCCGAGCTCCGCGGCGAGTCCGCGCAGCGTCACCCCCGCGAAGCCGGCCTCGGCGAAGCGCAGCGTCGCGACGCGACAGAGCGCGTCGCGAAACGCCTGGATTTCCGCGTTGCTGAGGGGCCGAGGCGCCATCGCCGGTAGCGTACACGATAAACTTACGATGTAAATCATAGTCCTGGGGCGAGCGGCCAGGGCGGCCTCTTCTCGCCCCGATGGGGGTGCTCGGCCGCCCGGGCGGTACCTTCGCGGCCGATCTGGAGGAGGCCCTGTTCGTGCGCATCGCGCTCGTCGTCCTCTCTGCCTGCGCCGCAGCGATCCCGGCCGTGGCGCCCGTCCGATCGGGAGCCGACGCCGCCACCCCCGCGTCGCTGCCGGCCGAAACCATCGGCGGCGTCCTGGCCGCGCCGCCGCTGGCCCCGCATCAGGTCTGGGTGGCGGATTTCGTGCTCGCACGGACAGCGGGATTCGACGGCGACAGCGGCCAGATGCTCGGCATGCTGCCCGCCGGCGTCGGCGCGATCGCGCCGGTGTTCGCGCAGGCGCGCAACGAGATCTACCTGCCGGAGACCTACTACAGCCGCGGCAGTCGCGGCGAGCGTACGGACGTGGTGACGATCTACGACGCCGGCACGCTCGCGCCGGTGTCCGAAATCCTCCTTCCACCGAAGCGAGCCGACATCGTCCACGCGATGGCCCTCGCGACCCTGCTCGACGACGGCCGCTTCCTCGCGGTCGCGAATTTCACGCCGGCCACGTCGGTGACGATCGTCGACGTCGAGGAACGACGACTGGTCGGCGAGGTCGCTACGCCCGGCTGCCACCTCGTGTACGCCGCCGGCCCGCGGCGCTTCTTCATGCTGTGCGGCGACGGCGCGCTGCTGCTGGTGACGCTCGATGCGCAGGGCGCCGAGCAGTCCCGGACGCGCAGCGAGCCGTTCTTCGAAGTCCTCGGCGATCCCGTCACCGAGAAGGCCGTGCGCCGCGGCGACGAGTGGCTCTTCGTGTCCTTCGATGGACTCGTGCGCGCGGTGGACATCTCCGGGGAAGCCCCGCGCTTCTCGGAGCCCTGGTCGCTGCTCGATGACGCCGACCGCGCCGCGTCGTGGCGGATCGGCGGCGTCCAGCACCTGGCGCTGCACGAGGCGTCGGGGCGGCTCTACTCGCTGATGCACCGCGGAGGCCCCGACAGCCACAAGGATCCCGGCACGGAGATCTGGGTCTACGACCTCGAGACCCGAACGAGGATCCAGAAGATCACGCTGCGCAATTTTCTGGGAGCCTTCCTGGCGCAACAGATCGGCATGGACGGCGGCGTGCTGCTCTGGCTGCTCGAGCGCGTCGTGCCGAGCCCCGGAGCCGACAGCATCGCCGTGTCGCAGGACGAGAACCCTCGCCTGTTCGCGCTGTCGCGGAACGCCGGCACGGTCGGCGTCTGGGATGCGCGCAGCGGATCGTTCCGGCGCTACCTCGCCAACGTGGGCATCGCGCCGGGCGCCCTGCAGGCGCCGTGGCGATGATCGATCCCGTCCTCCTCGTGGTACTGCGCGGCGCGCTGGCGCTGCTGTTCGTCACCGCTGCGCTCCACAAGCTCCGGGATCTGCATGCGTTCCGCGTGGCGCTCGGGGACTACGAGCTCGTGCCCTGGCCCCTCGCCGGGCTCGTCGCCACCGGACTCGTCGCCGCGGAACTCGGGATAGCCGTCATGCTCGTGACGCCGTGGGCGCGGCCGTGGGGCTTCGCAGCCGCCGCGCTGCTGCTCGTGCTCTACACGGCCGCCGTCTCGGTGAACCTGCTGCGCGGCCGGCGCGCCATCGACTGCGGCTGCTTCGGGCCTGCGCTGCGGCTCGAACTCGGCCCCGGGCTCGTCGCGCGCAATGCGCTGCTCATCGCGGGTGCGCTCGCGGGGCTGTTGCCGCCGACACCACGCGCACTCACCGCGCTCGACGGGCTCCCGATCGTCGCGGCCATCGCCTTCCTGTCCGCCGCGTACGCGGCGGCGAGCCGGCTGCTCGCAAACGCGCCGGCGCTGCGCGCGCTGCGGGGCGAGCCGTGATCGAGACGCTGGTCGTCTCGAACCTGCTGCTGTGGGTCGCGGTGATCGCGCTGGCCGGCCTGGTGTTCGCGCTGGCGCGCCAGATCGGCGTGCTGCACGAACGGATCGCCCCGACCGGTGCGCTGCTGCTGGGCGGGGGGCCGAAGGTCGGCGATCCGGCCCCGGTCTGGTCCGGCGGCGATCTCTTCGGGCAGCCCGTGCAGCTGGGCGGCGGGGGCGGCGACGGACGCGGCACGTTGCTGCTGTTCGTGGCGCCCGGCTGTCCCGTCTGCGAGTCGCTGCTGCCGGTCGTGCAGCGCCTCGCCGTCGAGGAGGCCGAGCGGCTGCGCGTGGTCTTCGCGAGCGACGGCGAGCCCGAAGCGCAGCGTCGCTTCGCCGAGCAGAAGCAGCTCGACGCGTTCCCCTACGTCGTCTCGACTGAGCTCGGCCTCGCGCACGGCGTCGGCCGACTGCCCCATGCGGTGCTGATCGATGCCGCCGGCATCGTCCGCGCGAAGGGTCTCGTCAATTCGCGAGAGCATCTCGAGAGCCTGCTCGAGGCGCATGCGCGCGGGGTGGCTTCCATCCAGGAGTTCGTGGCAAGATCGCCGGGCGCCGAGCAATCCGCAGGGGGACACCCATGAGCCGACCCGAACCCCACGCGATCGAGCGGCTCGTCGATCGCTGGGCGGAGACCACGGCGCGCCAGCTGGCGCGGGGTCTGTCTCGTCGCAGCTTGCTGGGTCGCCTCGGCGCGGCGCTGGCCGGCGCGGCGACGCTGCCGTTGCTGCCCGTCTCGCGTGTGTCGGCGGCGCCGCCGGGCGAGCCGGCAGCGTCCGCGCCGGACGGCATCGAGGGACCGGAAGGGGATCCGTCGAGCTGCCAGTACTGGCGGCACTGCGCCATCGACGGCTTCCTGTGTTCGTGCTGCGGCGGCAGCCACACCGCGTGCCCGCCCGGCACGACGATGTCGCCCGTCACCTGGATCGGAACCTGTCGCAACCCGGCCGACGGCCGCCAGTACGTGATCAGCTACAACGACTGCTGCGGCAAGTCCATGTGCGCGCGCTGCTTCTGCAACCGCAACGAGGGCGACCGCCCGGCGTATCTGCCGCCGAAGAGCAACGACATCAACTGGTGCGTCGCCGCGCCCAGCACCGTCTACCACTGCTCGACGGCGATCGTCCTCGGCGTCGCCGCCGACCGGTGACGGCGCGACCCGCCCTCGCCGCGCTGGGCGTCGTCGCGGCGGCGAGCCTGCTGGCGGCGGCGCAGGCGCACGGCGAGCCGATCTCGGGTCCCCGGCTCGACTACGTGCTCCACTGCATGGGCTGCCACCTCGAAGACGGCAGCGGCGCGCCCGCGCGCGTCCCGACACTCGAGGGGGTCGGCCGCTTCCTGCGCGTCCCGGGCGGCCGCGCGTATCTGGTCCGGGTCCCCGGGTCCGCCCACGCACCGCTCGACGATGGCGCCCTGGCGGCGCTGCTCAACTGGCTGCTGCTCCGCTTCGACCCCGGCGCCGCGACCGCTCCGGCGTTCCGGCCCTATGACGCCGCCGAGGTGGCCCGGTATCGGGCTGCGCCGCTCGCGAATGCCGACGACGAGCGACGGCGACTGCTGGACGTCCTCGAACGGTCCGCAACGACGGCGCCGTAGTCTCAGCCGCGACCGGCGTGCTTCGCGATCGCGTCGACGAAGCGGGGCCACAAGGCGCGTGGCAGATCGTGCCCCATGCCTTCGATGCGCAGCAGCTCGGCGCCGGGCACCGAGGCGGCGGTGTCGCGTCCGCCGGCCTCCGGGATCAGCGGATCGTCGGCGCCGTGGATCACGAGCGTCGGCGCACGCACGGCGCCGAGCGCATCCCGGCGGTGGCCGCTCGCGAGAATGGCGACGAGCTGCCGGGCGACACCGGCGGGGTTCACGCCGCGGTCGAACGCCCGCGCGGCCTGCGCCCGGATCTCGTCCTCGTCCGCCGGGAACCCCGGGCTGCCGATCGTGCGCCAGACCTCGACGCTCCGCTCGATCACCGCAGCGCGCTCGATCGGCGCGGGCGTCAACAGCACCGCCATCGCCTCGGGCGTCGCGGCCGGCAGGTCCGGATGGCCGGTCGTCGACATGATCGACGTGAGCGTGCGGACGCGCGCCGGATGCTCGATTGCCAGCGTCTGGGCGATCATGCCGCCCATCGAGGCGCCGGCCACGTGCGCGGCACCGATCTCGAGCGCGTCGAGCAGGCCGGCGGCATCGGCGGCCATGTCGCTCAACCGATAGGCAGAGCGGACCGGCTGGCGCTGCGTCGCCGCCGCCATCGCCGCCATGACATCCGGCATGCCGGCGTCGTCGAGCCAGGTGGAGCGGCCGACGTCGCGGTTGTCGAAGCGGACGACGTGCAGCCCTCGCGCGGCCAGCGCTTCGCAGAACTCCTCGTGCCACAGGATCATCTGCGCTCCGAGCCCCATCACGAGCAGCAGGGCGGGATCCTCCGCCCTGCCGAACGTTTCGTACTCGACTTCGATTCCGTTGGATCGTGCGCGCGGCATCTCGTTCTCCCTGTTGGGCGTTGGGGTTCCAGTCCGTTCCTACGGCTGCGGCCGGTTCGCGAGCACCGCGCGCCGGAAGCCCCGGATCACCGGGAGGCGTTCGACCCACGCCGACGCATCGGCGCGCCACACGTCGACCGCGCTCGGCTCCCCGGCGAAGCCGTCTGGGATCTGGCTCACGAACACCGGCGGATCGCCGCTCTCGAGGTAGTGGTACTCCATGCCGGGGACACACAGATCGTCGTCGACGGCGACATCGATCGTCCGGACTCCGAAGCTGGAGAGCTGCGTCGTCGTCGCCTGGGGATTCGCGATCCACACGTGATGGGGCCCGGCGAAGAACAGGTACTGGACCTGCTCGTTCCGCGAGCGGATCCGAAAGCGTTCGATCCGCCCGCCGTAGAGCCGGCTCCCGGACGCGCTGACCTCGACCACGCCGCGGCGGAAGTCCGGCTCGAAACCCGCGACGAAACGCAGCGACGTCGGGTCGTTGGCACGCGTGAAGCGCGCGATGCGCCGGCCGCCATGCACGCGGTTGCGCGGGTTCGAACGGGCGCGGCGGCGCGGATCGGTGAAATCCCGATACGCCTCGATGCGACCCTTCGGGCCGCGCCGCAGCACGAGGCCGAGCGCGACGTCATCGTGCGGAATCCGCGCCGGCCGCCGGCTCAGCTCCTCGAGCGCGGCCTGCAGCTCGAGCGGGAGATCCGTCGTATGTTCGAGCGTCACGACGGATTCATAGTCTCGCGAGACGATCGTCTCGACGTCCCCCTTGCCGATCCACGCGGTAGACGACCCATCGCCGTACGACATGTAGTGCGATGCCGAACGCCAGACCAGTGAGCCGTCTTTGTAGAAGATGCGCGGATAGATGCCGGCTGGGCCGGGGCCCTGGCTGCCGATCACGACGTAGGCGACGAAGAAGCGGACCGTGTCGTTCTGGCGCACGTCCGTCAGATAGAAGACGACGTCGAAGAGCTCCACCTTGTACGCCGGGGTGTAGGCCCTCGACAACAGCTGCGTCGGGTCGCAGCGGGCCTCGCCCGCGGGACGCAGTCTCCGCCCGCCGTCGCTGCGCTCGCGGAACTCGCGCCGCACTTCGCGCGGCGCGAGCGGCGCCGGCACGGGGCTCGGCACGAGGCGCCTCGGGATCACGGGTTCCATGGCGATACCGTCCTCTGTGGCAGGATCGTTCTCGTCCCGCAGGCAGCGAATCGCGGCGCGGATGTCACGCGAACGCGGCGAACAACTCCTCGAACGCGACCAGCTGGTTTCCCGCCGCCGACGACGGGACCAGGATCGGCGTGCGCACGCCCGCTCCGCGCCAGGCCTCGACGCCGTCTCGCACGTCCCGGACGGGCCCGAACAGCGAGACATCCGCGAGCCACCGGTCGCCCATGCGCTCCGGCAGCCCCGCGCTCGGCTCGCCGTCCGCGATCGCCCGTTCGACCGCGGCGATCTCCTCGGTGTAACCAGCGTCGCGCCAGGCGTTCCGATAGTTCGGAAGCGACAGATACATGCCGAAAGTGCGGCGGTTCACGGCCGCCGCCGCCGCGCGATCGTCCGAGATGCAGGTGGGGATCATGTTGCCGATGAAGAAATCGGGATCCACGCGGCGCGCGTCCGGGAGCGCACGCAGCACGGCCGGCACCGCCGAGCGGGCCGCGTTGGCGAACACGACGCCGTCGGCGATCTCGCCGGCGAGCGCCACCATCTTCGGGCGCAGCGCAGCCAACACCAGCGGCGGGAGCTCTCCGGCGCGCGCCTTCCGATACCCCTCGACGAAGCCGCGGGCGTCGGCGAGCGGTTTGCCCGTCGGGATCCCGAGCCGCTGGTTCATCGGCCCGTGCGAGACCCCGACGCCGAAGCGGAAGCGCCCGCCCGACAGCTCGTGGATCAGCGACGCGGTCTGCGCATAGTCCGTGACGTGTCTCGTGTACAGATTGGCGATCGACGTCCCGAACGGGACGTGCTCGGTCGCGAACGCCAGCGCCTCGCACAGGCCCATCGCATCGCCGAAGCTCGCGCAGTAGATGCCGGCGAAGCCGCGCCGTTCGATCTCGCGAGCCAGCTCGAGCGTGCGCCGCCGGCGGCCGGGAACCGCGGCCAGCGCGACGGCGGGACGGTCGTTCGCCATGCCTACGCCGGCTCCCCGAGCTGCAGCAGCTGCTTGCCGAGGTTCTGCCCGGTGAACAGCCGGTTCAGCGTGGCCGGGATGTTCTCGAAGCCGTGTTGGACATCTTCCTCGTGCACGATCTCGCCGGCCTGCACCCAGCCGAGCAGTTCGCGCACGGCCTCGTCCATGCGCCCCATGAAGTCGAGCACGATGAAGCCTTCCATGCGCGCGCGCCGGACCACGAGATTCATCAGGTTGCGCGGGCCCGGGCGCGGCTCGACATCGTTGTACGACGCGATGCCGCCACAGAGCACGATCCGCGCGCGCTCCGCGATGTGGTCGAGTGCGGCTTCGAGGATCGGCCCACCGACGTTGTCGAAGTAGACGTTCAGCCCGTTCGGGCAGAGCTCGCCGATCCGCCGTCCGACGTCCTCGTGCTTGTAGTCGATGCACGCGTCGAAGCGCGCGCGCTCGGTGACCCAGCGACACTTCTTCGGCCCCCCGGCGATCCCGATGACGCGGCAACCGCGGAGGCGCGCGATCTGTCCCGCGACCGAACCGGTGGCGCCAGCCGCGCCCGACACGAGCACCGTATCCCCGGCCTTCGGCTGGCCGAGTTCCAGGAGACCGAAGTACGCCGTCACGCCGGTCACGCCGAGGACCCCGAGCAGCCACGACGGCGGTACGCCCGGCGGCACCTTGCGCAGGCCCGGAAGGCCGACGGCGGGAGCCGTCAACAGCTCCTGCCAACCCCCGAGGCCGAACACCAGATCGCCGGCCTGGAACGCCGGGTGCCGCGACCGCAGCACCTGCCCGACGGTACTGGCTCGCATCACCTCGCCGACCTGCACCGGCGGCAGATAGCTGGGTCGATCCTCGAGCCAGCCACGCTGCGTCGGATCGAAGGAGAGCCACAGATTGCGCACCAGCAGCTCGCCGTCCGCCGGTTCCGGCGCAGGAGCGCTGCGCAGCTCGAAATCGTCGGGGGTCACCATCCCGACCGGACGGCGCTTCAGGACCCACTGCCGGTTCGCTTCGCTCACGGACGCCCTCCTGGATCGACCTCGGTCGCGCGGACGATACCACCGTGCCGACCCGGCTGGCGACGCGAACGCAGCCAGCTCGGCGCCCACCAGTTCCAGTGCCCGAGCATCTGCATCGTCGCGGGCACCAGCAGCGCGCGCACGAGCGTCACGTCCAGCGCGATCGCCGCCACCATGCCGACGCCCATCTGCTGGACGTACACCAGATCGCCAGAAGCGAAGGCACCGACGACCACCAGCAGGATCAGCGCCGCGCTGGTGATGATGCGCCCGGTGCGAGCGAGGCCGAGGAGGACGCTCTGCTGGTTGTCCCCGCTCGCGAGCCACTCCTCGCGAATCCGGCTCAGCAGGAACACGTGGTAGTCCATCGACAGACCGAAGACGATCGCGAACATCACCAATGGAATCGTCGGATCGATGCCGTCGAGCGCCGGAAAGCCCAGCCAGCGGGCGCCGTGGCCATCCTGGAAGATCCACACGAGGACCCCGTAGCTGGCCCCGAGCGACAGCACGTTCATCGCGACGGCCTTGATCGGGACCACGACCGACCGGAAGGCGAGGAACAGGATCGCCAGGTTCGCGGTGGCCACCAGCAGGACCGCAAGCCCGCGATGGTCTCGTAGCGTCCGGATCTGATCGACCAAATGGGCCGACGGACCGCCGACACGCACGTCGAGTCCCGGATGGGGCACGGCTCGGATCGCTTCGACGAGATCGACCGATGCGCGAGAACGCCAGGGATGCGGGTTCTCCACGATCACCAGCGCGGCGTCGGCATCCACGGTCCGGCGCAGGCGCGAGGCCGTCGGCTCACGCGCGAGCTGGCGCTTCCACTCCGCAGGGGAGGCGGCACCGAGATCGAGATCACGTAGGACCGACCGGACCGCGCCGGCGCCCGGCACGGCCTCGAGCCTCGCGAAGTAGTCGTGAAGCGTCCGGAGGTTCTCGAGCGCGACCGGCGACCCCGGCGTCTCGACGATCAGCTGGATCGCCGACGCGCCGCCCGGGTCGAAGCGCGCCGGGTCGGCGATGGCCTCATCGACGCCGCGCGGTTCGCTGCCGGCCGGCAGCGCCCGCGAGTCGGGAATCGCGCTGCGCATCCGGAGCACCGGGCTCGCGAGGGCGCCGAGCACCACGATACAAGCGAGGGCGATCGCGAGCGGGTGACGCATCGAGAGCCCGCCGACGCGAGACCAGAACGGACTCGGCCGGATCGCCTCGGGAGGTCGGCCGAGCGATCCCCAGTTGACCCGCGGCCCGAGCCACGCCAGCAGCGCGGGCAGCAACAGCAGCGCGCCGAGCAGCGCGCTCACGACGACCAGCACGCCGCCGATCGCGACGCTGCGCAGCACCAGGACGGGCACGGGAATCAACGCCGCCAGGCTGATCGCAACCGCGGCTCCCGACACCGCGACGGCGCGGCCGGCCGTGTCCATCGTGGCCGCCACGGCCTCGGCGGGGGCGCGCCCACGGGCCAGCTCCTCGCGGAAGCGCTGGACCATCAGCAGCGCATAGTCGATGGACAGGCCGAGGCCGAGGAAGGCGCCGACATTCATCGAGAACACCGCGATGTCGGTCACGTGCGTGCCGAGCCTCGTCATCCCGGCCGACAGCGCCAGCGCGAAGCCCCCCATCAGGATCGGCAGCAGCGCGGCCACGACGCTGCGGAAGAACAGCAGCGTGAGGACCAGAGCAATCGGCAACGCGACGCGCTCGGCTGCCGCGGCATCCCGACGCGCGACCGCTTGGAGTGTCATCGAGAGCGGGATCACGCCGCCGATCTCGACCTCGACGGGATCCTCGATCGCGCGCAGCAGCGGCTCGATCCGGCGGAACGTCCGCATCTTCTCGACGCTGTCACCGGCCAGTGCCAAGGTCGCCAAGGTCTGGCGGCCGTCTCTCGAGACGAGACTCGCCTCGTTGGTGTCATAGAGCGTGACCGCGCCGAGGACGCCGTCGTCGGACAACACGCGATCGAGTCCGTCCACGATGCGGATGCCGAAGAGGGGGTCGCGAACGTCGCCGTCGGGGTTCCCGTACAGCACCAGGACGTCCGCCGACCCGATTCCGAAGCGGCGCGCCGCGTCCTCGCGTACGCGCGCCGAGTCGCTGCCGATGACCTCCAGTTCGACCGCGGCCAGGTACTCGGTGACCGAGGCGCCATAGCTGGCCGCCAACACGAGCAACACGACGAATGCAGCCACCACCGCGCGCGCGCGCCGCGCGGTGAAGGCGCCGAGCCGTGCGAACGGGGAATCGAGCGAGGCCTGCGCACGCATGACGATCGCGCCTCGTGTAGGACACCTCGGCGTCCCGACCGACTGGAGACTGGAGAACGGGCGGCGATCCTAGCAGTCGGCACTCGACGCGCGAAGCAAAGCCCGGCGGCAACGATCAGCTCTGCGCTTCGAGCTGCTCCCAGCGCGCATAGGCCGTCGTCAGCTCGCTCGTGAGCTCGGCAAGGCGCGCGTGCACGCGCCGCTGCTCCCCCGGCGCGCGCCGATGGAACCCCGGCCGGCTGATCTCGGCACCCAGCTCGGCCTGCTCGCGCTCGAGCGCCTCGATCCGGAGGGGGAGCTGTTCGAGCTCGCGCGCCTCCTTGTAGCTGCGCTTCGCGGGCTTCGGCGGCGGCGCGACGGGCGGCGCGGTGGACGTCGGCGGTGTGGCCTTCGTCGTCGGCTCGGACGGGCGGCGCTGCCGCAACCAGTCGCTGTAGCCGCCGACGTACTCGTAGATGCGGCCCTCGCCCTCGAACGCCAGCGTCGACGTGACGACGTTGTCGACGAACGCGCGATCGTGCGAGACCAGCAGGATCGTGCCGGCGAACTCCATCAGCCGCTCCTCGAGCAGCTCGAGCGTCTCGATGTCGAGATCGTTGGTCGGCTCGTCGAGCACGAGAAGGTTGGCAGGCCGCGAGAACAGTCGCGCCAGCAGCAGCCGGTTCCGCTCGCCACCAGAGAGCGTCTTCACCGGCGTGCGCGCGCGCTCCGGCGAGAACAGGAAGTCCTGGAGATACCCGATCACGTGTCGGCGCTGGCCGCCGACCTCCAGATGCTCGCCCTCCGCGACGTTCTCCGCGACGGTCCGCTCGCCGTCGAGCTGCTCGCGAAGCTGGTCGAAGTACGCGATCTCGAGCTTCGTCCCGTGGCGGACGCGACCGGCGTCGGGGACGAGGTCCCCGAGCAGCAGCCGGAGCAGCGTGGTCTTGCCGGCGCCGTTGGGGCCGATCAGCGCGATCCGGTCGCCGCGCAGGATGCGCAGCGACAGATCGCGCACGACCGGCTCGCCATTCCAGGCGAACGAGATCCGCTCGGCCTCGAGCACCAGCTTGCCCGACGCCTGCGCGTCCTCGACGGCGATCCGGGCGCGGCCCACGACCTCGCGGCGCTGGCGGCGTTCCGCGCGCAGCGCTTCGAGCGCGCGCACGCGGCCCTCGTTGCGCGTGCGGCGCGCCTTGATGCCCTGACGGATCCACGCTTCTTCCTGCGCGAGCTTCTTGTCGAACACCGCCTGGTGACGTGCTTCCTCGGCGAGCGCGGCGGCCTTGCGTTCCAGGAAGCGCGGATAGTCTCCGGGCCAGGAGGTCAGCTGCCCGCGATCGAGTTCGAGGATGCGCGTGGCGAGCCGCGTCAGCAACGCGCGATCGTGGGTCACGAACAGCACGCCACCGCGGAAGTCGAGCAGCGCGTCCTCGAGCCACTGGATCACTTCGATGTCGAGATGATTGGTCGGCTCGTCGAGCAGCAGCAGATCGGGTTCGCCGACCAGTGCCCGGGCCAGACCGACGCGCCGCCGCCAGCCACCCGACAGCTCGGCGAGCCGCGCATCCGGCGGCAGCTCGAGGCGCGCGAGGATCCCGTCCACCCGCTCATGGAGCCGCCAGCCGTCGCGCGTCTCGATCTCGTGCTGGAGCTGCTCGAGCCGCGCGAGCAGCGAGACGTCGGCTCCGACCGCGTGCGAGACGTGGTGGTAGTCCGCCAGCAGCGCGCCGATCTCGGGCAGGCCGCCGGTCACGACGTCGAAGACGGTCGCATCCGCCGGCGCCAGCAGCTCCTGCTCGAGCTGCGCGATCCGAAGGCCCGGCTGTCGCCAGATCCGGCCCTCGTCGGCGGCGAGCTCCCCGCTCACGAGCTTCAGCAGCGTCGACTTGCCGGCGCCGTTGCGGCCGATCAGACACACCCGCTCGCCGGCCTCGATCTCGAAGCCGGCATGATCCAGCAGGGTCTCTAGACCGAAGCTGATCGAGATGTCGTCGAAGCTGAGCAGCGGCATGCAGGGGGATCTGTCGGCTGGCCGGCGAGGGGGGCGAATGAGGGAAGGCGCAGGCTAGCCGATCCGAAGGCCTTTGACGCGATCCGCCGCGCCCCGGTAGCTTGATCGGACCGTGTCGCCGCCTCCCCGCTTGCGCCGGACCGCCGCGCGCCTGCCGATCCGCCCGGCGTCTCCGGGCGCTCCCCCGCGAGACCGATCGGATCTCGTCGTCCTCGGCGCTCTCGCGTTCGCCAAGCTGGTCTTCCATCTCGCCACCAGCGACGGCTGGGGACACTTTCGCGACGAGCTGTACTACGTCGTCTGCTCGGATCGGCTCGCGTGGGGCTACGTCGACCAGCCGCCGCTGTCGATCGCGTTGCTCGCCGCCGTGCGCCGCACGCTCGGCGACTCGTTGGGAGCGATCCGCCTGCTCCCGGCAGTCGCCGGAGCGGCGAGCGTCTTCGCGACCGGATGGATCGCGCGTGACCTCGGGGCGGGGCGCAGCGCGCAGGTGCTGGCGGCGCTGTGCACGTTCTTCGCGCCGGTGTTCCTGGTGATGAACCACTCGTACTCGATGAACGGCATCGACGTGCTGTTCTGGACGGTGCTGGCGCTGTTGGCCGTGCGCATCCTGCTGCACGACTGGTTTCGCGGTTGGCTGTGGTTCGGGATCCTCGCCGGGCTCGGGCTCGAGAACAAGTACAGCGTCGCGTTTCTCGCGCTCGGTCTCGGCGTCGGGCTCGTGGGGACGGGGCAGTGGCGCCATCTCGTGTCTCGCTGGTTCTGGGGAGGTGCTCTCGCGGCGTTGCTGCTATTCGCGCCTCACTTGTGGTGGCAAGCGCAGACCGGCTGGCCGTCGCTCGAGTTCATGGCCGCAGCGACTGCGGAGAAGAACGTGCGACTCGGCCCGGTCGCATTCTTCCTCGCGCAGATCACGCTCGGGCACCCGCTGGCGGCCCCCATCTGGATCGGCGGGGTCGCGGCGTTGCTCGTGCGTCCCGCGTGGCGACGGCTTCGGCCGCTGGGCATCGCCTATCTCGCTCTCTTCGCACTCTTCGTCCTGCAGGGAGGCAAGGCGTACTACCTCGCGCCGATCCTTCCGCTGCTGTTCGCCGCGGGCGCGACGGCGATCGACGCAGCGTGCGTGCGGCGCGCGTGGCGCTGGCCGGTTCCGGCCGCCGCGACGGCGATGTTCGTTGCCGGTCTGGTCACCGTGCCGATGGCGGTGCCCGTGTTCCCGGTCGAGCGGCAGATCGCCTACTTCGATGCCGTCGGGCTGCGCGAACCCGCGATGGAGCGAAGCCAGCGCGGCGCCCTCCCCCAGCATCTCGCCGACTTCCTCGGCTGGCGGGAGCTGGTCGAGACGGTCGAGCGGGTCGCAGACGACCTGCCCGCCGGCGAGCGGGACCGCGCCGTGGTCTTCACGCGGAACTACGGCGAGGCGGCCGCGCTCGAGGTGCTCGGCGGCCCGAAGATCCCGCGTGTGATCAGCGGCCACAACAACTACTGGCTCTGGGGTCCCGGCGACCTGCGCCGGGAAGACGCGGTGATCGTGCTCGGATCGTCGCCCGACGTGCTGCGGCAGTGGTTCGAGCGGGTGGAGCGCGTGGACACCGTCCATTGCTCGTACTGCGTGCCGTTCCAGGATGACGTGCCGGTGCACGTCGCCCGCGGGAGGAAAGTCTCGCTCGACGAGCTCTGGTTGCAGGTGCGAAGGTTCCTCTGACCGAGCCGACAACCGCCCGAGGACGGCTGCGCATCCGCTGCCGCTGCGACGCGTGGCTCTGGCCGCGGGTGTTATCCTCCGGCCTCGCACGTCGGTGCCGAGGAGACCGCCATGACAATGTTCCTCCGTTCCGTTCTCACATGCGCCCTGCTCGCGTCCGTCTCGGCGTGGCCTGCGCAGGCCGAGAAGCCGGATCACGCCGGCAACAAGGGCAAGAAGGGCGGCCCGCCGCACGGCGAGTCGCGCGGGGATCACGACCGCAACGACGACGTCGAGATCCGCTTCTCGATCGGCCTTCGCGACGCCTACCGGGACTGGTATGGGGAGACCTACGGCCGCGGCCACTGCCCGCCCGGACTCGCGAAGAAACACAACGGCTGTCTGCCGCCTGGCCTCGCGAAGAAGCGCTATGCGATCGGCGCCCCCTTGCCGGGTGGCATCGTGTTGCAGCCGCTTCCGGGGGACCTCACGCGCCGTCTCGGTCCGCCGCCGCGCGGCTATCGCTATGGGATCGTCGACGGCGACGTGGTCAAGCTCGCGATCGGTTCGCTGCTGGTCGTCGATGCGCTGGGCGGCCTGCTCGACTGACCGAGGCGCGGGACGCGGTACGCTCCCCGCGCGATGCCGAGACGCTCGCGTACAACCCGGAGGCCTGGGACCACCAGCAGAGGGGACATGGCGAAGCGTAGGGTCGGGGCGCTGTTCTTCGACAAGTTCGAGCTGCTCGATGTCTTCGGGCCGCTCGAGATGTTCGGCGTCCTGCCGGAGCTGTTCGAGCTGGTGACGATCGGGGAGACGGGGCCGTCGATCGCCAGCACCCAGGGGCCCCGCGTCGTCATCGAGCGTTCGTTCGACGACGCGGGACCGCTCGACGTCCTGCTGGTCCCGGGCGGCATCGGCACGCGGGCGGGAGTAGAGAACGAGGGGCTGCTCGAGTTCCTTCGCGGCCAGGCGCCGGGGCTCGAGATCCTCGCGTCGGTCTGCACCGGCTCCGGGCTGCTCGCCCGAGCGGGCCTCCTCGACGGTCGGCGTGCGACGTCGAACAAGATGGCGTTCGCGTGGGCGGTCGCGCAGGGGCCGCGCACGACGTGGGTGCCCGAGGCGCGCTGGGTCGAGGACGGCAACGTCTTCACCGCGAGTGGCGTCGCCGCCGGCATCGACATGGCGCTCGCGGTGATCGCTCGGCTGGCGGGACCGGAGATCGCGACGCGCGTGGCGGACGGCACCGAGTACGACTGGCACCGGGACTCCCGCTGGGACCCCTTCGCGAAACTACATGGTCTCGTGTAGCAGTCTCGCGTCTCGCAGGGCGTGACCTGCGGCCGATCCCTTCACTCGCCGGCGTCCTCTTCTCCGCTCTCTTCGTCACGCGGATCCGTCGTCCCGGCCAGCAGCGGCAGGCCGAGGCCGGAGTCCGACGACAGCAGGCCGCTGCGCGCATAGCCGAGGAGCCTCTCGCGCGTATCCGCGAGGTCGAGGTTGCGCATCGTGAGTTGGCCGATGCGGTCCTGCGGCGAGAACGCGGACTCGCCCTTCTCCATCGTCAGCCGCTCGGGGTGGTAGCTCAGGTTCGGACTCGTCGTCGCCAGGATCGAGTAGTCGTTGCCGCGCCGCAGCTCGAGCGTCACCTCGCCGCTGATCGCGCGGGCCACCCAGCGCTGCGACGCTTCGCGCAGCATGATCGCCTGCGGATCGAACCACCGGCCCTGGTACAGCAGGCGCCCGAGCCGGCGACCGTTCTCGCGGTACTGCTCGATCGTGTCCTCGTTGTGGATGCCGGTCAGCAGCCGCTCGTAGGCAATGAACAGCAGCGCGAGGCCGGGCGCCTCGTAGATCCCGCGGCTCTTCGCCTCGATGATGCGGTTCTCGATCTGGTCGCTCATGCCGAGCCCGTGACGGCCACCGATCGCATTGGCGTGCGCGAGCAGCTCGACGGGATCGTCGAAACGCCGGCCGGAGAGCGCGACCGGCCAGCCCTCCTCGAACGTCACCGTCACGGCTTCCGGGACGATCTCGACGTCCGGCCGCCAGAACGGCACGCCCATGATCGGCTCGACGATCGAGATCCCGCGGTCGAGGCGCTCGAGATCCTTCGCCTCGTGCGTAGCGCCCAGCATGTTCGAGTCCGTCGAGTACGCCTTCTCGGCGCTCATCCGGTACGGGAGCCCGGCGCTGCGCATGTACTCGGACATCTCCTTGCGCCCGCCGAGCTCGCGGATGAAACGATCGTCGAGCCACGGCTTGTAGATCTGGAGCTCCGGGTTCGCCAGCAGGCCGTAGCGATAGAAGCGCTCGATGTCGTTGCCCTTGAACGTGCTTCCGTCGCCCCAGATCTGGACGTCGTCCTCCTTCATCGCGATCACCAGCAGCGTCCCGGTGACGGCACGGCCGAGCGGCGTGGTGTTGAAGTACGTGACGCCGGCGGTCGAGATGTGGAAGGCGCCGCACTGGAGCGCGGCGAAGCCCTCGGCGACGAGCTGCGGACGACAATCGACGAGTCGCGCCTTCTCCGCGCCGTAGGTCAACGCGCGGCGCGGAACGTCGTCGTAGTCCGGCTCGTCGGGCTGTCCGAGATGGGCCGTGTAGGCATACGGAATCGCCCCCCCCTCGCGCATCCAGTGCAACGCCGCGCTGGTGTCGAGCCCGCCCGAGAAGGCGATGCCGACCTTCTGGCCGACCGGAAGATCCTGGAGAATGTGTCCCACGAGCTGACTCCGAGGTGGGGGGCGATGTTGGCACCGGACGATAAGGGCCCGGCGCGCCTCCCGAAAGGCGGGCACCAGGCGACCCTGGTTCTCAGGGAGTCGCCCCCGCGTGCTCCAGCAGGATCCGGCGCAGCTCCTGGATCGCGCGCTGTTGCATCTGCACCGAGTGATCCGAATCGACGACGACCATGCGCTGCAGCGCCGGATCGACGTCCTCGGGATCGAGGACCGAGACCGCGTGGCGCAGGGTCTCGACGAGCCAGCCGCCGGAGTACGCGATCGGATTGCCGGTGGGATAGATGAACAGCCACGGCTGGAAGCGCTTCGAGATCTCGGGATCGTTCTCGAGTTCGTTGATCAGCTCGGCCCACGTCGCGGGGCTCGAGAAGGTGCCGTGGACCAGCACCAATGGGATCAGCCCCGGCTGGTAGGGCCGCAACATGACGAGCCGTTCCATCGACGTGTCCGGCAGGAAGTCGCCGAGGCGGAAGCCGGCGAACCCGAAGCTCCAGATCTGCGAGCCTTCGAGCATGAAGCACACCGAACGGAAGCTCGTAGCGAGCGCTCTCGATGGCCACCCGCTCCCGCCGCTCGTCGGCGAGGCCCAGCGTGAGTCCGCGATTGTAGAGTCCGCGGGCGATCCGGATGCGCGGATCGAAGGGATGGACCGGCAGGCGCCCGCTCCCGAACAGGAAGGCGTAGGCGTAGACGGCCGCGGCCAGAGCATGGTCGCATCGACCACCGGCCTCTGCGGCCAGGAACGACAGCTCGGCGAGCGCGAACAGGCGGTCGCGATCCCGCTCCGGCGCGAGACCGGCGTGCAGCGTCGCGATCGTGTCGTCGGGATCGGCAGCGAAGGCCTCGTAGAGATCCAGTCGCGTCAGCAGCTCGCGCGTCGGCGCGCTCGCACGATCGCTGTTGAGGGCGTTGCGCGTGAGATCGCGCTGCACCTCGCGCGGGCTCACGCGGTCGACGCCGACCGGCGTCGCACACGCCGCGCCGAGCAGCAGGAGCGGAACACAGACGGCGAGGCGGCTCCATCCTCCTCGGCGCATCCCCTCGCTCATGTGCCGCCCTCGAACTCGCGTTCCGGAACCGACTCTCCTCGCATGCGTCTCACCTCGGCCAACTCCCGCTCGATCAGCGAGAAGTACCGGCGCCGCACCCGTCGGTAGCGGTCGCCGCGGACCGCCGCGAGCGTCTCCTGCACCTCGCGCTTCGAGAGGATCTCCCGGTAGCGGCCCTCGAAGTACTGGAGATTCGCGTCGAGCTCGGTGAATCGGGCGTCGTCGAGCAGATCGACGAGCCGCCGGGTCTTGTGGCGCATCAGCGGGCCCTGGGGGGGAGCAGCCGCGGTCTCGTATCGAAGAGCTCGTTGGCCGAATGGACGGGCAGCGTGACCAGGAGCGCGCCATGGCGCGTCGGCAGCCAATCGAACTCCAGCATCGCGTTGCGAACGGCGTCCTCGCGGAAGATCTCCGGGTACGAGTCCAGCGGACCCATGGTGCCGAGAGCGGCCAGGTTGAGCGCTTCGTTCGCGGGCACGGCCAAGTGGAAGAGCTGGAGCAGCTTGGTCGCCCGTACGGAGATCGGATCCCAGATGCTGGCGGCCGCCAGCGCGTTGCGAAGCGTGTGCACGCAGTTGTCGGACAGGCCGCTCCAGCGATAGTCGGCGGCGCCAGTGACGAACTCGCGGTTCAGGTCGTTCAGGAAGTCGATGATCTCGTCGAGCATCTCGGGCTCGACGGGCACGCGTCCGCACAACGCCGAGCGCGCGTAGCGGAGCGCGAAATCGGTTCCCGCGCTGCGCAGCGTCGCGAAGTCCACGAGATCCGACTCCGGCGTCTCGCCCGGCCACGGCCACAGCTCGACGCCGCGGTAGACGCCGGCCTCGACGGCTTCGCGCGCGGCCTGGCGCAGGAGGTCGAGCGTCACGACGTCGCCGGGCGCGAGATCGCCGTAGAACTGGCCGCGACCGGCGAACGCCACCCAGTTGGCGCTCCGGAACCAGCGGTTGACGCTGATGCCGGCGCCGTGCTCGGGGTCTCGAGGATCGACGTCGGTGCCCGCGCAGCGACGGAGCTTCGGATACGGCGCGTCCGTGTCGCGACACGCTCCTTTCAAGTACATCACTGCGTGTCCCGGACTGCCGCCCATGCCCAGTTCCTCGGAGCGGTACTGGGTGACCGCGCAGATCTCGACGTACTGCGGGAACAGCTCCTCGTAGCGAGCGTCGGGCTCGCGGTGAACGAACTTCTCGGGCGGGATCAGGACCCGGTCCGAGCAGGACGAGAGCAGCATGGCAACGCCGGAAAGAGCGACAGCTGTCCGAGCGATGCGGGTCCAGCTCACGATGCCTCCGGGGTCCGAGTCGAGCCGGCCCGACGATAGCGCCTGGTCGCAGCCGCTCGATCTTCCGACACCAGACAGCCGGGCTACTCTGCGCCGCATGAAACCGTCGCCCCGGTCCCGCCGGCTGCCGGCGCTCGCCGTGCTCGCAGTCCTCCTGTCGGGATGCGCCTCGCTTCCGTTCCGGCTGCCGTTCACCGGACGCAACGGCCTCGAGCGGGGGATTTCGCAAGAAGAGCTGACCGACGAGCTCAATGCCTACGCGGCGAGCTTCTCCGGCCGGGTGTCTACAGCCTCCGAGGAGATCTCCGCCGGATCGCAGGATCCGCGGGTCCGGCGGCGCGCGTTGTTGTGGAGCCTGCGCATGAATCCACCCGTGCAGGAGGCGGCGTTCCTCCCGAACCCCCAGCGCGGATACGTCCGAGTGCTGACGATCGCCGTGATGATGCGCCGCTACCTGACATCGGGGGATGGACGGGCGCTGTTCGGACCCGCCCAGGAGATTGCGGTGTCGACGGCCGAGCTGCTCGAGCGGGATGCCCTCGCGATCGGAACGCGGTTCCTGACTTCCTCGGAGCTCGAGCGCGTGCGACGCGAAGTCGATGACATCGCCAGCCGGTTTCCGATCCAGGGCACGCAGTTCTCGCTCGTACAGGCCAGCCAGGCGACGGAGGCGGTTCGCAGCAGCAACGTCCTCACAGAGGTCGCCACGCTCCCGCTCGCGCCGTTCCGCGCGCTCCAGGGTGTCGATACGGGCGCTGCGGCCGTCCGCGACTTCAACCAGACGGCGCGCCGCTTCGCGACGATCGTCTCCGCGTTGCCCGAAGAACTGCGCGGCGAGATGCAGCTCCTGCTCTTCGACGCCGAGGAACTCCAGGCCGTGAAGCAGAGTCTCGCCGCCATCGAGTCGGCCGCAGCCAGCGCCGATCGTGCGTCGCTCGCGATGGAGCAGCTTCCGGCCGACCTGCGCGCGATCCTCGACGACCAGGTCCGTTCGATCCTGGTCGACTCGGAAGGAACGGTCAGCCAGGCAGCCCAGGCGGTCGCCGAGGCGCGCGAAATCGCCGCCCCGCTGCAGGAAACCGCCTTGCAGCTGCGCGAGGCGAGCGCGCTGTGGCGCGAGATCCTCGGGCCGCACGAGCAGGGGCCGCGCGGACCGGACGAGCGCCCTTTCGACGTCCGGGAGTGGGAAGCGGCGGCGCAGTCGATCGGCGCCTCGGCCGTGGAACTCCGCGGGCTCGCCGCCGAACTCGAAGGCCTCTCCGGCTCGGCCGGCGTCGACCGGCTGTTCTGGCGAGCCGTCGCGCTGCTGGTGTTGTTCTTCGCGCTGTTGTTGGCGTACCGCGTGCTGGCGGCTCGGCTCGTCCGCCGCGGGTGAAGCGCCACGCCGAGGTCCGCAAAACAGCTTCTTCCGGCTCCAGCAGCAGCTGCGCCAGCTCCGCAACGAAGCGCGCTCGCTGGCCCGCATGCCCCCGTCCAGCCATCGAAGTCGCGCCCGAAGGTCAGCGACGCATCGAGCCGCTGACCGGCGCCGGCCGAGATGGCGAGCTGGACCGGACCGAACATCGGCGTGTCGTAGCGGACGCGGTTCTGGCGGTCGCCGTCGAGGTTGAAGAAGGCATCGTCGACGGTGACTCCGGAGAACATGTCGCCGTTCGTGAACTGCACGCCGCCGATCGGGAACGAGACGCCGGACGTCATGATCGGGCCCGAGACGCGCGAGAGGTTGAACTCGGCCGTGTTGTCCTTCGCCGCCGAACCGCGTCCGAACGCATCGCGATTCTCCGAGGGCGCAGAGGCTCTGGCTGGCACCGGCTGCGGGGTGCCAGAGCATGGCAGAGATCCGCTCCCACGGCCGATCGACGGTGTTCCCTTCCCGGCTGCTCCTTGGCTCGGACGGCCGCTTCCCGGTAGGCTGCGCCCCGTTCCCGCTACCGATTCGCGAGGGGTCCGACGGATGAAACGCGCGCTTCCGATTCTCCTGCTGGTCGCCGTGACGGTCGCCTGTGCGCAGCCGGTGCAGCGGCGCGACTGGTCCGGCTACACGGGCCCCGGCGCCGACGCGTTCCAGCGCGATTCCCTCCCGCCGCCCAACTTCCCCGATCCGCTCGAGCCGGTGAATCGCAGCATGTGGGCGTTCAACCATGCCGCGATCGTCGCGGTCGTGGATCCGCTCAGCCGGGTCTACCGCGTCGTCATCCCGCGGTTCGCGCGCGACCGGATCCGGGATTTCTCCGCGAACCTGATCTTCCCGCGCAACCTCGTCGCGAATCTGCTGCAGGGACGTTGGCGCGGAGCCGGCGACGAGACGTCGCGCTTCGCCGTCAACAGCACCGTCGGCATCGGCGGACTCTGGGACCCGGCGACGCATTGGCTCGGCATCGAGGCGGCGCCGGAGGATTTCGGACAGGTGTTCGCGACGTGGGGCTGGCGGCCGTCGACGTTCCTGACGCTGCCTATCCTCGGCCCGAGCTCCGTGAGGGACGGCATCGGTTTGGTCCCGGACGCCTTGTTGGATCCAGCCACGTACTTCCTGCCCCTCGGCGTCCGGATCGGCCTCAACTTCAACGACCTGGCCGATTCGATTCCGGACTACCGTCGCTTCGCCGCCAGCAGCCCGGACCTCTACGACGACGCCCGGCTGCTCTGGACGCTCGTGCGCGAGGAGCGCATCGACGATCCGCAGCTGCGCAGCCGCGGCGACGACACTGGCGCGACGCAGACGCTCGAGGCGGCTTTCCTCGGGCCGCGTGATCCCGGCTTCGGCGCGCGCCTCGACTGGCGCGAGGTGGCGATCCCTGCCACCGGTCGCGTGCTGCCGTTCTCCGTTCGCATGCAACCCGGGCGTGCGCCGATGGTCTTCCTGGTGCCGGGCCTCGGCACGCATCGCCTCGGCTCGTCGAGTCTCGCGTTCGCCGAGATGGCGTGGGAGCGCGGGTTCTCCGTCGCGATCATCAGCAGCGTGATGAGCCACGAGTTCATCGAGCGGGGCGGCAGCGTCCCGGTGCCGGGCCACGCTCCGGTCGACGCCCGCGACGTCCACGTCGCGCTCGATGCGATCGATCGCGACCTCGACGCGCGCTTCCCCGGCCGCATCGCCGAGCGCGTGTTCCTCGGCTACTCGCTCGGCGCGTTCCACGGCTTCTTCATCGCGGCGGATGAGAGCGCGGCCGCGCAGCAGCGCGTCCGCTTCGATCGCTACCTCCTGCTCGACCCCCCCGTGCGACTGCTCTATGGCATGGAGCGTCTCGACGGGTTCTTCCAGGTTCCGCTGGAGAACCCGGATCCCGAGGCCGAGGTCCGCCGCATCCTGCTGAAGGCCGTGAGCGTCGCGCGGCACGCACAGGCAGCCCGGATCGGCGTCGGTAGCTACAACCGCGTCGGCGCCACCGACCTCGAAGGCGGCACGATCACGCCGACGATGGAGCTGCCGTTCTCGAACGAAGAGGCCGAGTTCCTGATCGGTCTCGCCTTCCGGCGCACGCTCCAGTCCGTGCTGTGGGCGAGCCAGGAACGCGAGGATCTGGGCGTGCTGCTCACCGAACGCCGCCGGATGCGCCGCCTCCCCGCCTATCTCGAGATCGGTGACTACTCGTTCGAGATGTATCTGTTCGCGTTCGTGCTGCCGTACTACCGCGATCGGCTCGGAACGGTGGCATCGGCCGACGAACTCGTCGCAATGAACGATCTCCGCGCGATCGCGAACGCGCTCCGCGGGCATCCGGACCTTCGCGTCTTCGCGAACCAGAACGACTTCCTGACCAGCAAGGCCGACGTCGACTGGCTGACGGCGCTGATCGGTCCCGAACACGTGCGCTTCTTCCCGAGCGGCGGCCACCTCGGCAACCTGCACCGGCCCGAGGTGCAGGAGGAAGTGATGCAGGCGCTCGAGGACCTGCGCTAGACGCCGAGCGGCTTCCCGGGCGTGAACCGGCACGGCATGCGCTTGATGCCGTGCACGAAGTTCGAGGCCAGGCGTTCAGGAGGACCGGTGATCTCGAGATCGGGCATGCGCCGGAAGATCTGCCGGAACATCACGCGAATCTCGCGCCGCGCGAGATTCGCGCCCATGCAGAAGTGCGGACCGGGACCCCCGAAGCCCACGTGTTCGTTGGGCGTGCGCAGGACGTCGAACTCATACGGGTTCGCGAATACGGCTTCGTCGCGATTGGCCGAGGCGTACCACAGCACCACCTTGTCGCCTTCCTTCATGGGCACGCCGGCAAGCACCGTATCGACGGTGCAGGTACGGCGCATGTGGATCACCGGGCTGGCCCAGCGCACGATCTCGTCGACGGCCGTCGCCGCGCGTCCCTCGAAATCGGCGGCCCAGAGGGCGCGCTGGTCCGGATGGTCGGTGAGCGCCTTCATGCCGTGGCTGATCGCGTTGCGCGTGGTCTCGTTGCCGGCAACCACGAGCAGGATGAAGAACGACGCGAGCTCTGCGTCGGTCATCACCTCCTCGTCTTCCGCGGCCAGGATGATGGCCGTCGTCATGTCGTCCGTGGGGTTCCTGCGCCGGGCCGCGGCCATCTCCTTCATGAGCGCGGCGAGTTCGCCGCCCGCCTGCATCGCCGCCTGGATCGGATTGTCGTCGGCGGTGACGTAGTCGGGGTCGCCGAGACCGAGGATCCGGTTCGAGCACTCGAACACCATCCCGCGCTGGCTCTCGGGAATCCCCATCATGTCGCAGATGATCTCGAGCGGAAGCGGTGCCGCGATCTCGCTCACGAAATCGCACTCCCCTCGTTCGATCACACGATCGACGATCCTCGCGCCGAGCGCATCGATGCCATCCTCGACACGGGACAGCGCCCGCGGCGTGAAGCCTCGCGAGACGATGCTGCGCTGGCGTCCGTGGCGGGGGTCGTCGAGATTGATCATCCCGCCGAAGAACTCGAGCATCATCGGTGGCAGGTCGGGGATCGAGGTCGCGCCTTTGCCCGAGCAGAAGATCTTCGGGTTGCGGCTCGCTTCGAGGATGTCGGCGTGACGCGTCACCGCCCAGTACCCGGGACCGCGCGGGATCGGCACGGTCGGCGGCATCTCCCGCTCCTCGAAGAACCGGATCGGATCCTCGGCACGGAGCGTGGCGAAGCCGCCCTCGCGCTCCTCCACCGGCGCGAGCCAGAACTCAGGGGACGACAGATCGATCTCTTCGAGCTTCCAGCGATGGACGGGCTTCACGAGCGGACTCCTCCGGAAATTGCTACCGAGCGCTGTCTTGCGATCCGGCCTGTTCTCGCGTCGGTTCGAGTCGCCGCTCCGGCTCCACCTCGAAGCGCTCGGCACGGCCACCCGCGATACGGTAGACGATGTCCGCGATCCCCATCAACGCGGGTTGATGGGAGATCGCGAGTACGGTGATCCGCCCGCGCAGTCCGGCAACGGTCTCGCAGATCGCCGCCTCCGTCTCCGGATCGAGCGCCGTCGTCGCCTCGTCCAGCACCAGCAGACGCGGCCGATGCACCAGCGCGCGCGCGATCGCGAGGCGCTGGCGCTGTCCGCCCGACAACAGGTTGCCCCGTTCCCCCACCGGCTCGCGGAGCCCTGCCGGAGATCGTTCGATCAGGGTCGACGCCCCGGCGTCGCGCAGCGCCGCTCGCACATCGTCCTCCCCGACGTCGGGTTCCCCGAGCGTCACGTTGGCGAGGATCGAATCGTTGAGCAGGAATGTGTCTTGCGGCACGTAGCCGATCCCCCGGCGCCAGCGCGCGCGATCGAGTTCCGGAAGCGGCACGTCGTCCACGCGGACACACCCCTGGGTCGGATCGACCAGCCCGACGACGAGATCGGCGATGCTCGTCTTTCCGGCGCCCGAGGCGCCGACGAGCGTGGTGATCCGTCCGGCAGGGATCTCGATCGAGATGTCGTGCAGGACTTCGCTTTCGCCGTAGCGGAGCGATACGCTCTCGAGCACGATGTTGCGCTCGAGCGTCGGTTCGCCGCCGGTCAGCGCCGGCTCGCGGCGTGCCTCGGCCTCGCGAATCAGGCTCATCATCGAGCGGTAGGCGCTGGCCCGCGCGACGAAGACCTGGTACTCGCGCTGGATCCGGTTGGCCATCGAGAGCGTGCGGTAGAAGAGCAGCGCGAGGACCAGCAGGGTCGGTGCTGCCATCCCGAAGCGGCTCAGTGCCAGGAACAGGCCCAGCGCGAGAGCTCCCACCAGGATGGGCTCCTGCAGCGCACGCATCCCCTCTTTGCTGAGAACCTCCCCGCGCAGCGATCGATCGAGGCGTTCGGTCTCCTGCTCGAGCAGCGGGCCGAGCAGCCTCTGGCGGCCCATCGCCTTGAGCGGTTTGGTGGCTTGCAGGACGTCGGCGAGCTGCGTCAGGGATCGCTTCAGCAGCAGCGTCTGCGCCGCCCCGGCACGACGAGCGGTCCCGACCAATCGGCCGAGCACTGCGCTCGAGAGCACGCCGGTCACCAAGGCGAAGATCGTCGCGGGCCACGAGATCGACATCGCGAGGCCCAGATAGACCAACGTCTGGATGGCTGCCGCGACGACCAGGGACCCGCGCAGGTAGGTCTCCGACGCCCGCTCGGCTTCCGTCGCGAACGAGTTGGCGATGGCGCCGATCGGCTGCCGCGTGAAGTAGTCCCAGCGCGCATCGAGGAGGCTCCGGATCATCTGCAACCGCAGATCGCGCGCCACCCGCGCGACGGCGAACCCGACTTGCCGGTTGGCGAGCAGCAACAGGCCCGCCTTGACCGACATCCCGCCGACGATCAACAGCAGCAGCGTGCCGATCGTCGGCTCGAGGCCCGCGACCGCAAGCCCCTTCGTGAGGATCTCCGTCAGCTTGGGAGCGGGTCCGGAGACGCCGCCCGCGCTTTCCGGAAGCGCGATGGTGACGAGAGGCAGGACCGTCGAGACCCCGAGACCTTCGGCGGCTCCTGCGAGCAGGAGACAGCCGAGGGTCGTGAGGCTACGCCGCGGATGGGCGCGCGCGAGTTCGAACAACAGCCGCATGGCCGGGTTCCACCTGCTTGCTCGCGGCGCCCGGGCAGTCCCGCTTCCAGCCGACGCGGCGGGTCCCAGAAGAGGCGAGCATCATAGCGGCCGGCATCCCGCCGAGCGATTCGGCGTCGTGTCGCGTCGCGTGCGCAACTCGCCCTGTCCTCGGCCTCACGCGTCTCGGGCCCTTCGTCGATTCCATCAACGACGCGTCCGCCAGGAGAGCCCGGCTGCGATCGCCAGGAACAGCAGCGGCACGCCCCATCCCGCGACGGCGGGCGGCAGCAGGCCGCCATAGGCGAGTGCCGTCGCGATATCGCCGAGCACGAGATAGGAGATGCCGAGCGCTGCACTCATCAACAACGCGAGAGACCGGGACCGCGGCTCGCGCCGCGCCGCGGACTGCAGAATCGTCAGGGCCGGGAGCAGCAGGCAGGCCCACGGAGCCGCGAGCTTGCGGTGCCAGTCACTGCGATACGCGGTCGTGTCGTAGCCATCGGCCCGGGCGTTCTCGATCTCCGCCGCCAGCTCCCAGAAGTTCATGTGCATCGGATCCTGCAATCCGATTTCCGCGCCTTCGAGCCGAAGCACCTTCTCGTCGTATTCGCCCGTGATTCCGTCTCTCGACATCTCGATCCTCCGCCCACCGTCGAGTTCCCAGCGTCCACCGCCGGTGTGTCGGGCGACGCGAGCGTCGATCCTCTGTGTCGGGAGTCCGTCCGCGTCGAGGCGAAACACGGTGAGCGCCTCGACGTAGCCAGCGGCCAGTGAGAGCCGAGAGGTATGAACGATTTGCTCGCCGTGGCGATACCACGCGACGACGCTCTCCTTCCCCCGCCCGTCCTTGATGTCCTGCTCCTTGATCTCATCGGAGCGAGCCGTCATCCGAGGGACCCACAGCTCCGTGAACACGAAACAGAGCGGGAGCGCCAGGCCAGAGGCCACGACGATGGGCGCCAGGGCACGCGCGAGTCGGATCCCGGATGCCTGCATCGCCACCAGCTCGTGGTTGCGTTCGAGCCAGGCGACACAGAGCGCCGCACCCGCCAGGAAGGCCATCGGCGCTACGCGAGAGATCAGCAGGAAGATGCGAGCCGAGTAGAAATGGAGCACCTCGCCCGGCGTGGCCCCGTGGCGCGCAAACCAACCGAGCCGCTCCATCACGTCCACCGCGAGATAGGAGATGGTGAGGACCACGAGGGCGATGAGCGTCAGCTCTGCGAACGACGACAGGACATAGCGATCGAGCGCCCACCGGCGCGGCGTCGACCGCCGGGGGCCGCCGTCGCCGCGTCTTCGCCGCCTCGCCAGCCAACGGGACGTCGCGCTTCCGGGCAGGCGCGCTCCCCCACGACGGCGCCACAGGCCCAGAACGGACAGCGCGGAGAAGCCGGCGTTGGGGAGCCACACCGCGAGGGGCGCCGGGATCGAAGGGAAACGCAGCAGGCCTTGAGCGCCCTGCTCGAGTCCGTAGTAGACGATCGCGAGAGAGACGCCCCAGAGCGCGGCGCTCGCGCGCGAGCTGCGTTCGCTGCCGAGAACGAGGCCGAGTGCCATTGCCGCAAAGACCAGCAGCGAGACCGGGAGCGTCCATCTCCGATGTGCCTCCGCCCGCGCCAGGCGTGCCTCGGCAGGATCGTCCGAGTCGCGCGCGATCGAGATCAGGGCGCTGAAATCGGCGAGCGCCAACGGGTCTGACGCGATTTTGCGTATGATCTCGGTCTCGTTCCCGCTGATCAGTTCCGTGCGGAAGCGCTCGACGCGCAGCAGCTGATGGGTGCGCGCCGGCGCAGACAGGATGGCCACGTCGACCAACTCTGCGATCGTCCTCCCCGAACCGGCTGATGCCAGCTCAGCTCGTTCGGCAAACATCGCTTCGCCGGCCGTGGGGTTCCAGAGCAGAACCCCGCGCAGATGACGGCCGTCCGCCGAGACCTCGCGCGCGAGCAGTTCCCGCTCCCCGAAACGCTCGACCACACCGGCGCGCAGCGTTGCGCTCGAATGCTCGGCGGCAATCCGGGCGAGCGCCCGGGAGAGACCGCGTTGCGCCTCCGGCACCCAGAAGAGCGACAGGGACCCGGCGATCACCGCGAACGCGACGGCGACGGACAGGACGGGAAGGAGGAGCCGAAGTGGGTGGACACCGGACGCCTCGATCGCCAGGAGCTCGCCGTCCGCGTGCAGGCGGCCGAGACCCACGAGGGCTCCGATCAGGAACGCGAACGGCAGGGTCTGCGCGGCGACCGGCCCCAGCTGATAGAACGCGACGGCGCCGACCACCCCGGATCCCGATCCGCGATTGATCACGAGGTCGGCAGATTCCGACACGCTGCGAGCCAGCGCCACGATGACCAGCACGGTGAAGGTCAGTGCAATCGGAACCAGCAGCTCGCGGGCCAGCATCCGCCAGAGGCGCATGCCGAACGGTCGGGCCCGTCGGTGCCGCCCGGCAGCGTCCCGGGTCATCCGGCTCCGCTCTTCGGACGCTTCTGCCGCTCGGAACCGTCGAAGTCGCCGAACGAATCTGATCCCGAAGCCATGAACGTCCTCTGTGCGCGGCGCCGAAGGCCGCTCTGGCGCCACTCGGAGTCCCGCGGCTCCCCCACCCGGACCCGAGGTGTGCGGAACTCCGCTCTCGGCTCTGGCGGCCCGTGCCCGGGAGACGCCGAGTCAGGATTGTCGGGTGTAACCACGCGCCTCTAGCATGCGCGAAACCACTGCCCGGGCGTCCGCCAGGACCCTCTCCAATGACTGCGCGGCGTCGATCTCGGCGATCGGTGCCCCCTGGAAGGTCAGCAGCGGCGTAGACGCGATCTTCTCTCGCAGCGCCTCCCGGCGATGGTCGGGCTTGCGCTTGCAGGCAGTATCCAGATCGACGTGGAGCCGGATCACCAGGTCGGGTCGATGGCCGGTCATCCACTCGAAGGCTTCCTGTTCCCGCTGTGCCATCCAGCGGACCAGGCGATTCCCTTCGGCATCCGCAGACATGCCGGGGCAGTCGTACGTGTGGAGCATTTCGATCTGCGGATAGCGATCGGTCACGATGATCATGCCCTGCTGCCGCAGGGCCAGCATCCGCCGGAATCGCAACACCCGGCGCAAGGAGAACGCGCTGATCACCAGCGCAGGCAAGAGCCCGGGAGTTCGGTTCTTGTCTCGGCTCTGGCGTACGCCGACGACCTTGCGCCGGATCACGCGGCCGATCCCGGCTCCGACGACGGGGAGCCGGGTGAGTGCCCGACCGAGGTTGCCCGACTGCTTGCCCAGATGCGCCGCGGCCGCCGGCCCGTATCCGCGCGCCCAGAGCAGAATCTGCGCACCGACGGTGGATTTGCCCGAGCCGTCGCAGCCGATGATGGCGATCAGAGGCGCCGGAGCCCGGCCAGGCCCAGAGCGGGCCGCTTCCCGAGATTCACGCTCGTCCATTTCTCCCAGCACCTTCTCGATCTCGAGAGCTGAAACCACCCAGATCGGCGAGGATCGAGCAGACCGCGCGGATCGTCTCGACGGCGCCGTGGCGGCACCCCACGCCGTCAGGCAACGTTCTCGAAGATCCTTCCATGGCTTCGCATCAGCCGGACCGTCCACCAGGCCACGAGCAGTCCGCCGTACGCGGCGTACCCGACGAGGAAATCGGGATCGAAACCTCGACGAGCAAGATCGAATGCGACCACCGCTGTCGCGAGCAGCATCACCTTCTTGTTCTCGCGCATCAGACAGCGCCGCGGCCAGAACGGATGCTTCGGCTTCACCCAGCCGTACAGGCGCGGCATCAGGAAGGGGACCTCCCGCGCCCAGCGGGCGTGAGCCTCACCGAACTCCTCTCGCAGGAACTGTTCCTCGTAAACGGCAATCCGCTCGTACACCAGCACCGAGACCAGGAACACCAGCGCGCCATAGACCCAGCTTCCCGAGAGCATGGCGATGCCGGTGAAATTGAGAATCCGTCCCAGGTACAGAGGGTTGCGTACCACGGAGTACGGCCCGGTCGTATTCAGTTCGGCCGCGACGGCCCCCTGCTTGCTGCTCCCCGACGTGCCCGGCGCGGCATGGCCGCTCGTGACCATCCGGAGCACGGCGCCGGCCACGGCGATCGCCAGCGCCAGCGCAAACCACACGCGGTTCGCGGTGCTGGAGGAGAACGGACCGAGCGTCTTCGTGACGTACGCGACGACCGCGCCGATCACGATGATCCACTTCAGGAATTTTCCACGCTTCCGGAACAGCGCTTCGCCGCTGCGGGCGAGTTCTTCTTGATACATCGGGTTCCGATCGCTACCGGAAGGCTGCAGTCGCACGGAGTGCCTGCAGCGCGGCATCCAGCACTTGCGGGTACGGCTCGAGCGCATCGATGTCGAGGATCCGTGCCCCGTTGAAGTGCAGGCCCGGCGTCACCGCGGCCGTCCGCCTCAGCAGCGCCAGCCGGTGATCGGGCTTGCGGCTGTGGGCACTCTCCGCATCGATGTTGAGCCGGATCACCAACTCGGGAACATGGTTGGCCATCCATTCGTACAGGCGTCGCTCCCTCGCGGCCAGTTTGGGGATCAACCAGCTTCCAGTGGAGACCAGGGAGAGGCCGAGTCCGTCGCAGTAGATCCCGGGAACTTCCAGCTGGGGAAAGCGATCCGTGATGACCAGCACACCCCGTCGGCTCCGAACCAGCATCCGGCGAAACTGCATCGCTCGGTACAGGGAGAGCAGATAGATCACGACGGCAGTCGCGGCGCCCGGGAACTCCCGGCTCCGGTCCTGAGCCTGCGCAGCCTTGGCCACGACATACCGTTCGAGAGGAGGGCCGACGATCGGGAGCCTCTTGATCCTCCGAGCGACCTCACCGGACGCCAGACCGAGATAGCGACGCTCGATCCGGCCTCGCGTGCCCAAACGGTCGAGAATGTCGGTCGTGAGAGTCGACTTTCCGGAACCGTCGCAACCGACGATCGCGACGATTCCGACGGCGACCGAGCGCCTGGCTGTCGTACTGGCACCCGTTCTGGCCGCTGAGCGGACCACAGGGCCCCCGCGGCTGACAACTACTCCGTTTTCACGCATCGAGTCCTCGCCACAACTGCAAATTGGGGTAGGCAACCGGGGGGGGGGATGTGCGACGAGCAACGAGCGGCCTCTCGCGATGACGCCCGCGCCCAGGGGCGAAACGAGGGCCCAAGGAGAACCGACGCTTCGTTCGGGGAGGGCCTACCTCCGATTCCAGAGTCTCTCCGAAGATACGAAGGAGATACGATGAGAGTCCGTTCCGCGTTTCTCCTGGACAGCCGTTGCGCGATTCGATGAGGCCCGGGAGAGGCCGAGCGACTCGGGTCCGACCCCGAACCGGCATGCGCTCCCACCGGCGACCCGCCAGAAACGAGCGGCGCCTCGCCTTCACGGATCCTCCGGCAGGTCGTAGAGGTCGCCGGAAGGTCCCGCGCCCTCGGCCCCGACCTTCGGCTCGTCGTCGGCAATCGCCGCCGCTCGATTCTGCAAGAAGGCATCCCGAGTGAAGACGTAGAGGTCGAGGGCGGTCTTGCGAGCCTGCCGGATCTCGTCGTCGGCGAGCGCGCGACTGTTGACCGCGTTCAAGACGCCGGTACCGGTGACGGGACCGGGGATCCAGCGGAACACACTCAGCGCCGAGTCCCCGATCAGGCCGGCGATCTCGCGCGGATTCGACGGGCCGAGGACCGGAAGCACCACGAACGGGCCCGATGGAATGCCCCAGCGGCCGAACATCTGGCCGATGTCCTCGTCGTGGCGCGGAAAGCCGAAGTGCGTGGCGGGGTCGAAGAGGCCGCCGAGGCCGACCGTGGTGTTTACGAGGAAGCGGCCCACCTCGTCGGCCGCCTTGCCGCCTTCGCCCTGTCCGAGACTGCTGACGAAGCGAGACGGAAACTTCGCGTTGAAGAAGAACCGCTTCACGGAGTGACGGAGCCCCTCGAAGGTGACGAAGGTCCATCCCATTGCCGCGGGTCCCACGACGTATCGATCCGCCGCCTCGTTGAAGCGAAACACCGGCCTGTTGAAGCCCTGCCACGGATCTTCTGGCGGGCCCGAGGCGCACCCCGCGGCGAAGGAAAGCACCGCGAGGGCGGCCCTGATGCGGAGGGAACGACGCGTCATGCTCGGGCACCTCTCGCCGAGCCGCGGGGTCGGCTCGTCGATCCGTTTCTGACGACGAACAGATCCGCTCCGCGCGTCGGAAGGTCGATGTTCTCGACCTGACCCTCTTAGGACGCCGCCGACCATGATTCAGGAACAAAAACTTCCATGAACTTCGCGGGCGCTCCGCGCCGAACGCAATCTCGCGCGCAACCGATTGCCGTTCCGGCCGGATGTCGGACGGACCCCGGCGCGCCGGGTGCAGCGGGCTCGCCCGATTCGCCCGGTGCGCGAGCCGCCGACGGTGGCGCCATGGTGAGACGGCGCCCGCCAGGGCGCCGGCCTCGGCGACGTTCGTCAGGCTCGCGCGGCGGCCGCAGCGCGCGCGCGGAGGGTCTCGAAGCGCGCGATCATCTCTTCCCGCGACGGCCCCGATACGACCTTCTCGCGCTGCTCCCGGCGCGCGTACGACGCCAGCAGGCTCTGCATCACGACGGGATCCTTCACGAGGTCGCGGGGCACGTCGAGCAGATTCATCGCGCGCATGAACTTTCGCAGCAGCGGGAGGTCCTCGCGGAGCGCGGGCAGCAGGCCTTCCCGGATCAGCGAGCGCACGAACGCCTTGGGGTTCTGCGTGCCGTCCGGGTTCGTCGTCCGGAACGGATCCTCGTTCCGCTTCTGCGCCTCGGCCACGTCGATCGCGTCGGCGTCCTGCGCGAGCTGCATCTCGTACCAGGGCACGATGTTGCGCTCCACGCGGTCGTGGACCGCGAGCGCGAGCGCGCGCAGGTCGTCGCGGTGGGCATCCAGGCAGTCGGCGAGATCGAACGCGCTGGTCCACGCGAGCGAACAGCCGCGGCCGACGATCGGGTTGGTGTGGACGAGCGCGTCGCCGACGGCGACGAAGCCGAGCGCCAGCGGCTCACCAGCTTCGACGAGCCAGCGCCGTGTGTTCCTGAGGTTCGCCATGCCGTGGACTTCGGAGACCGGCACCGCGACGTCCGGCGCCGTCCAGGCGGCCGCCATCGGAAGCGCGGAGACGGCGGCCTCGAACCCGGGCTGGTGCAGCACGCGGCGCATCTCGTCGTCGGCCGGCGAGGCGGCCAGCGTGATCGAGAACACGCGCGAGTCGCCAGCGAAGATCCCGAGCTTCAGATAGCCGAGGTCCACGCCCATGATGCCGCCCTCGAGCGCGGGGACGTCGGCGCCCTCGAGCAGCCGATAGAAGCGCGACGTGTAGAAGATCCCGCACGGGCTCGAGGCCTCGCGCACCGGCGGCGTTCCGATCGCCGGCAGCCATGTGCGCAGCTTCGAACGCCGGCCCGAGGCGTCGACGACGAGGTCTCCATCGACGCGCGCCTCACCCCCGCCGGGCTCCTTCACCCAGACACCGGTCACACGCGGCAACCCCGTCGCGGGATCCGGCTCGGCGGCGAGCCGCGTCACCGCGACGCCATCGCGGAACGTCACGCGCCCGGTGTCCTGGACGTGACGGCGCAGCACCCACTCGAAGGTGATGCGCCGACACGCGAGGAACACGATGTCCTCGTCGCCCGGCTCGATCGCCGCGCCCGGGAACAGCTGTTGCACGCGTTCGGTGAAGTGCAGCTCCTCGGCGCCGCAGGCGAGCAGCTTCTCGAGCAGCTCGGGCGCGTGATCGCGGATCAGGTTGCGCAGCCGGGCGAGCAACGCATGAGAGTGTCGCGTCTGGGGCGACCCGCGCCGATCCCAACGCTCGAAGGCCTCGAGGTGGCTGGCCGGAAGCGGCGTCGCGTCGGCCTCGAGGACCGTCACGCGGTGGCCGCGCCCCGAGAGGGCGAGCGCCACGCCGAGTCCGGCGACGGAGCCCCCGATCACGACGACGTGTCGGGCGCTGGCGCTCACGCCGGCGACGCGCTCCGATCGCCAGCCTGCGGCCCTCTTCGATCGCCAGACGGATCCAGGCCGGCGAAGGTGATCTGCAGGAACTGCCGGTTGATCTCGGCGGGGGCGACGTCGCTACCGCGAAACACCTGTCCGCTGATGATCGCGCCGGCGGTCGCGAAGAAGGACGCCGCCGCGAGCCGCGGATCGAGACGGCGCGCGAACTCGCCGCGCTCCTGCCCGCGGCGAACGATCTCGGTGACGAGCTCGGGGAGCGCGTTGCCCTGCACGGATACGGCGGCGAGCGCCTCGGGGCTGGCGAAGAACTCCGCGAGCATCGCCGTCATGATCTCCGCCTGCGCGACGAGCTCGACGGACATGCGTTCGACGAGCGCGCACAGCTCGTCGCGCGCGGGGGCGCGCGGTTCGACGAGGGCGGCGCGGAATTCCTCGGCCACCCGCTGGTTGAACTCGTAGAGCAGCGCCGCCTTGCTCGGAAAGTGCAAGAAGAAGGTGCCGCGCCCGACATCGGCCTCCTCGCAGATGTCCGCGATCGTCACAGCGCCGAAGCCGGCCTTGGCGAAGAGGCGCATCGCCGCCTCGTAGATCTCGCGCCGCGTCCGTTCTCTTTTGCGGTCCCGCCGGGAGGGGCTCGTCATCGCCGAGAACATTATTCCAAAAATGGACTTGTGTCCATCATTGGGATGAAATAGGCTGCTGCGTCGCCCTGCCGCGACCGCGAGAGGACCCGAGTGACCGACACGACGATCCGACACCGCCAGGTCCAGGTCGGCGAACTCTCGATGCACATCGCGGAGGCCGGCGCGGGCCCGCTGGTGCTGCTCTGCCACGGCTTCCCGGAGTGCTGGTACTCGTGGCGGCACCAGCTCGTCGCGCTTGCCGACGCCGGCTACCACGCGGTGGCGCCCGACATGCGCGGCTACGGCCGCACGAGCGCGCCCGAGCCGGTCGAGGCCTACACCCTGTTGCACCTGGTCGGCGACATGACCGGGCTGCTCGGCGCCCTCGGCCAGCAGCAGGCGGTGATCGTCGGACACGACTGGGGCTCGATGGTCGCGTGGCACGCCGCGCTGCTGCGCCCCGACCGATTCCGCGCCGTCGTCGGCATGAGCGTGCCGTTCCTGCCGCGCCTGCCGGTCAAGCCCACGGCGATGATGAAGGCGATGGCCGGCGACCGGTTCCTGTACATCCTGTACTTCCAGGAGCCCGGCAAGGCCGAAGCGGAGCTCGATCCGCGCGCGCGGGAGATGATGCGCGGCATGCTCTACACCGCATCCGGCTCCGTCGACCCGAGCCACATCCGTCGCCTCGTCGATCTGCCGAAGACGGCGCGCTTCCTCGACGCAATGGTCCAGCCCGAGAAGCTGCCCGACTGGCTCCGCGAAGAGGACCTCGAGGTCTATGTGGCCGAATTCGAGCGCACCGGTTTCCGCGGCGGCCTCAACTGGTATCGGAACTTCGACCGCAACTGGGAGCTGCTCGCGCCGTTCGCGGACCTACGCGTCCGGGTGCCGGCGCTGTTCGTCGGCGGCCTGCGCGACGCCGTCGTCACGGGACCCGAGTTCGCCGGCGAGGGCCCCCTCGTCAAGGCGCTCGGCTCGTTCTGCGACGATCTGCGCGGCAAGGTGTTGATCGAGGGCGCCGGACACTGGAACCAACAGGAGGCGCCCGAGGAGACGAACGCCGCTCTGCTCGACTTCCTCGCCGGCCTCGAACCCTGAGGGAACGCCATGGAGCTCTCGCCGCAACGCCGCTTCGTCACGCCCGAGCCCGGGGAGGACTGGAACGCGCTCGCGAGCCGCGCGCTCCCGGACGATCCTCCGGACGCCGCCGTCGCCAGGCTCAAGAGCTGGAACCTGCACCTGTTCCTCCGCGTCCCGCCAGGACAGATGCTCGGCAGCGACGTCATCTTCGTCGAGCCGCCGCGGGAGGGCCGGACCGGCGGTGGCTGAGCCGTCGATCGACGAAGCCGTCATGGCGCCCGGCCACGACGGCGAGGCCGTGCTGGTCGTCCGCCTGCGACACGAGAACGGCGCGTTCGACACGGTGACGCTCACGGCGGAGCAGGCGCGAAGGCTCCTGGAAGATTGCGCAGCGGAGAGCGCCGAGCAGCTCCGCGGACAACCCTGGCAGCGACTCCTCACGGTGTTGGAGCGCTAGTCGCGAAAAGGAGCCCCCATGCTGGACCTCGTGATCCGCAACGGCCGCATCATCGACGGAACCGGCCTGCCGGCGTTCCGCGGCGACGTCGGGATCGAAGGCGGTCGCCTGGCCTGCGTCGGCGGGCAGCTCGCGGCCCGGGCGCACCGCGAGATCGACGCGGACGGCCGCGTGGTCGCGCCGGGGTTCATCGATCCCCATACGCACTTCGATGCGCAGCTGCTGTGGGACGGCCAGGCGCGCCCTGCCCTCGAGCACGGCGTCACCACCGTCGTCCACGGCAACTGCTCGCTGTCGCTGGCGCCGCTCGAGGTGGAGCACCGCCAGCGGCTCGTGAAGATGTTCCAGCAGATCGAGGAGATGCCGGACGCCGCCTTCGACGGCGCGTTCGCGTGGACCTGGGAGAGCTTCGGGGACTACGTCGAGGCGCTCCGCGGCCGCGTGGCGCTGAACGTCGCGCCGCTGGCCGGACACACGCCGATCCGGCTGTGGGCGATGGGCGCGGACGCCAACAAGCGCGCCGCGAAGCCGGACGAGATCCGGGCGATGCAGGACCTGCTGCGCGGGTGCCTCGAAGCCGGCGCCGTCGGCCTGTCGACGAGCTGCGTCGACATGGACGAGAATCTCGCACCGGTTCCGAGCCGCTACGCCCATGCCGAGGAGCTCGATGCGCTGGCCGCCGTGCTCGGCGAGTTCGGGCGCATGCTCCAGGTCGTCCCCGAGTTCTACAACACCGACATCACGATCGCGCGCGTCGACCAGCTCGCCGCGCTCTCGCTCGCGCATGGCATTCCCACCACGTTCTCTCCGTTGTTCGACTCGGCGGCGATTCCGGAGAACGTCCCGCGCGTGCTCGACCGCGTCGCCGAGCACTTCGCGAGCGGCGCGCGCGTCTGGCCGCAGGTGCAAACCCGCCCGATCGACATCAGCTTCAGCCTCGACATGGCGAGCCTCTACTTCATCCAGCTGCCGATGTGGTACATGATCCTGCGCATGCCGCGGGAGCAGAAGCTCGGGCTGCTGCGCAACGACGGCGCGCGCAAGGGCCTGATCGACGCCGCCGAGCCCGGCGGCGACACCGCGCGCTTCGCCGGTCTGCGGGTCCGAGACAGCCGCGACGCCAGCCTGATCGGGCGCACGCTCGGCGACATCGCCGCCGAGCGCGGCACCACGCCGGCCGGCGCACTCCTCGATCTCTCGCTCGAAGAGGATCTCGGCATCCACTTCCTCGCCGCGAACATGGGGCACGAGGATCCGAGCCGCATCGGGCCGATCCTCGCGAACGACCTCGTGCACATCGGCGCGAGCGACGGCGGCGCCCACATCCAGTCCTTCGCGACCTACGGCGATACCGGGTACCTGTTCAGCGAGTTCGTGCGCGCCGGTCACCACCTGACGCTCGAGCACGCCGTGCGCAAGATCACCGGCGACACCGCACAGATCTGGGGCCTGCCGGATCGGGGCCAGCTGCGCCCGGGGATGGCCGCGGACGTGGTGATCTTCGATCCGGACACGATCGCCCGCGGCGAAGAGCACCCGGTCCACGACATGCCTGGCGGCGGCATGCGCTACGTGCGCGGCGCCCGTGGCGTGGACACGGTGATCGTCAACGGCGAAGTCACATGGAGCGCGTCCGGAGGCTACACCGACGCGCGACCAGGAGTCATCGCGACGGCGCGCGTATAGACGGGGGTTCCGCGCTTTCGCGAGGCCCTCGTTTGACTCGGACCGACTCGCCGGCGCAGAATCCAGCCTGCGAAAGGACGAGTTGCCCATGGCGATTCGAAGCTCGCGGGGCCGCGTCGCGCGTTGGACCGTGCTGGCTTGTCTCGCGGTGACCGCAGCGGCGGCGGAGGAGCCGCGCTGGGCCTCCGGCGTACTCTCGCTCACGTTCGAGAACGACACGTTCGCGTCCGAGGACCGCTACTACAGCAACGGTCTCCGCCTCGCCTGGCAGACGCCCCGGACGGAATCGGCCCTGCTGAAGCGAGCCGGGCGGGCGCTCGCGCCGTGGCTGCTTCCCGACGAGGCCGAGATCGGCTGGGGCGTTTCGATCAGCCAGTCGACGTTCACGTCGGACAAGCGGCTCGTATCGAACCCGCCGCGCGACGATCATCCTTTCGCGGGTCATCTCGCCGGTGCCTTCACCCTCTCGGCCGCGTCGGCGAAGAGCCTCGGCATGATCGAGCTCTCGCTCGGCGTGATCGGGCCGAGTTCCGGCGCCGAGGACGCGCAGAATCTCGCCCACGAACTCCTCGACCGGCGGCGCGTCCGCGGCTGGGACCGACAGCTCGGCGATCGGCCGGCGGGGCTGCTGGTGCTCGAGCGACGCTGGCATCGCACGCTGGCCACCGGAGCGCTCGGACTCGAGTTCGGCGTGGTGCCCGCTGCCGGCGTCCACCTCGGCAACGTGCAGACGTCGGCGGCCGGGGGGGCGCTGCTGCGAATCGGCCACGGCCTCGAGATGGACTTCGGGCCGCCGCGCATCCGGCCCGCTCTGTCCGGACTCGGGATCTTCCGGCCACCCGAGGGACTCGCGTGGTACCTCTTCGCAGGGTTCGAAGGCCGCGCCATCGCCTACCAGGAGACGCTCGACGGCAACCGCAACGGCTACTGGCAGATCGACCGCGAGCCGCTCCTCGCCGAAGTGCCGGTCGGTGTCGTGCTCGCCTACGGGCGAACTCGTCTCGCCTTCACCTTCGTGTCCCAGACGCGGACGTTCGACGAGCAACCCGATGCGTGGCACCACTTCGGTTCGCTGACCCTCTCGCTGGCGCTCTGACGGCGCTGCCGAGCCCAGCCCCCCAGGCTCGAGACGAGCGGATCGCCAGAGGTCGGGCCACCGTCGCGGACGACTCTCGATCAGCCCCCCGCTGGCCCCGCGAGGCTTGCGGTCGCCGACCGCCGCCCGCGTCACTCGACGGCGATCGAAAGCGGACGTTCTGCCCGCGTGAGCCGCTGCTCCTCGCTGAGGTCGAGCGCATGGACAGCGAACGGCGCGTCCATCGCACAGGGCGTACCATCTGGCTTCCCAGAGGAGGACTCGCAGCGATGGCGGACGATCGAATCTACATGCTGAACGCGCTCTGGTTCGAAGGAAAGGACGGCGCCGCTCGGTACGCGGAGTACGCCGCCGCCGCGGCGCCGTTCGTCGCGAAGTTCGGCGGGCGCGTCGTCGGCGGCGGCTATGCACCGGACGTCGCGCTGATCGGCGAGTGGGATCCGGATCTGTTCTTCATCGTCGAGTGGCCGAGCTGGGAAGCATTCCTTCGGATGCCGCAGGACGAGGGTTATCGCGCCATCGCGCCGTTGCGCGAGCACGGCCTGCGCAAGTCCCTGCTGCTGCGCTGCCGGAGTGCCGGCACCGCGCTCCCGGATTGAACCGCGACGGCAACGCCTGGCAGCTCCAGATCGACGGAACGGGGGTCCAGGTGATCGCGGATCCGCGACACGATCGCATGCGTGTGGTCGTTCCGGTCACCGAGGCCGATGGGATCCCGCAGGCGACGCTGCATCGCCTGCTCCAGGCCAACTTCGATTCCGCACTCGACGCGCGATACGGCATCGCCCGCGGTCTGCTCTGGTCCACCTACATCCATCCGCTCGGCCCCCTCACGGCCGGGCAGTTCCTTTCGGGACTCGCGCAGACCGTGTCGCTCGCACGCACCTACGGCAGCTCCTACAGCTCCGGTGCGACGACCTTCGGAGGAGGGGACACCCAGGATCTACTGCGGAAGCTGCTCGAAAACGGAGAGCGCATCTGATCCCTGCGCCACTGCAACGCCGCCGCGGACTGCGTGAGATGCGTTTCGCGCGCGGCGCCTCGCGACCCTCCCGCGAATCCTTGCGAGCTTCGCGCATCCAACCTGACGCTCGACGTCGACGAGATGCTCGCCTGGCTCACAGCCTACCCGGAAGTCGAGTACGGCGACGTCTAGCTGGTGTATCCCGCGTCGTACGATGTCCCCGACATCCTGTCGGTCGCTGCACTCGATCGCAGCGGGGGCTTGGCGGCGTTCTCGAACTTCCGAGCCGAGGCGGTCGATCTCGCGGCGCCCGGTGTGGACATCGTCGGCGCCGGATTCTCGCGGGATCCCTCTGACAACCCGCCGTCCGCGAGCTTCGAACTCCTCGGCGCTGCCGACCGCAGCGAGCCCTTCCGCGGGCATACGAGCGGCGTCCTCCAGCTGGTCGGGAGCCGGCAACCAACCCACCCGGCGGCCGGATAGCGCCCGCTCGCGAACGATCTAACGTCTTCGGGTGCGTCGATCGCCTTTCCCGAAGCCCCGCCCGGACACCGGGTCCGCGCGGGGTTCGCCCGGGAGTCTTCGCTCCCGGGTCCACCTGCATCGGCTGTTGATCGTCGTCGCTACGACGGTCGGCGGCGCCGTGCTGGCGCCGGGTGAGGCGCTCGCCCAGTGCGGCAACGCCGGCCAACGCGCTTGCTGTCTCGGCGAGACCGGCTTCGCGTGCGTCGCCTCCACCATCGAGGTGCCGGGGTGCAGCGGCAGCTGCACCTGCGGCGGCTTCAACCCGTTCGGCACGCAGGCGAGCAGCCGCTGCGTCGCCGCGACGCCTTGCGGAGGCGTGGACCAGCGCGCCTGCTGCGTCGGCGAGGGGACGGCCTGCAACGCCGGTCTCGTGCAGCAGCCGCAGGCCGACTCCGGCTTCTGCACCAACTCGACGCTCGGCGTCCAGTCGAGCGGCATCTGCCGGGCCGTGTCGGCCTGTGGCGGCGTCGACCAGCGCGCCTGCTGCATCGGCGAAGGGGCCGCCTGCGATCCCGGTCTCGTCGAGCAGCCGCAGCCGAACTCCGGCCAGTGCGGCAGCCTCGCCTGGGGCGTGCAATCGAGCGGCATCTGCCGGGCGACGACCCCGTGCGGCGGCGAGGGACAGCGGGCCTGCTGCCTCCTCGAGGCGGGCTTCGGCGCGTGCCAGCCGGGACTCGTCGAGATCGAACAGCCCGGCTCGGGGCAGTGCAGCAATCTCGCGTGGGGCATCCAGTCGAATGGTACCTGCCAGCGCGTGAGCGCCTGCGGCGGCGAGGGCGAGCGCGCCTGCTGCCTCGGCGAGGCGGGCTTCGGCGCCTGCCAGGCAGGACTCGCCGAGGTCCCGCTGGCCAACGCCGGCCAGTGCGGGAACCTGCCCTTCGGCATCCAGTCGAGCGGCATCTGCGCGCCGATCTCCTCGTGTGGTGGCAAGGGCCAGCGGGCCTGCTGCGTCGGCGAGGGTTCGCCGGCGTGCCAGGCGGGACTGATCGAGGTCTTCGGCTGCAGCGGCGACTGCGCGTGCGGCGGCGGCTTCGCCGCCTCGGGCATGTGCACCGTGATCGAGTCGATCGCAGAGCCGGGCACCGGCTGGGTGCCGAGCGGATCCCCCGATCCGCCGCTGCGCGGCTACGCGGACCTGCACCTGCACCTGTTCGGGCACCTCGGGCACGGCCGCGGCGTCTTCGCCGGCGCGCCCTACGACCCGGTCGGCGGCATCGACGCCGCGCTGCGGCCCGACTACGGCACGGATCTCGATCTCGTCAAGAAGGATGGGACCGAGCTGGGATCCCCGAGCTGCCCTTCCTTCCTGCCGGGCTGCGGGCAGAAGCTCTTCCACGGCGACCACCTGCTGCTGGACCCGGCCTTCGAGGGTTCCGACTCCGTGGGCGCGGCCACCAAGGACGGCGGGGATCGCGCGGCGCTGGGAGCAGAGTCGAACCTCGGGGCGCCGCTCTTCAACGGCTGGCCGACGTGGAACACCACGACGCACCAGCAGGCGTACCACGTGTGGCTCGAGCGCGCCTGGCGCGGCGGCCTGCGCCTCACCGTGATGCTGGCGGTGACCAACGAAGCCCTGTGCCGGACCACCAAGCGGCTGCGCGGCACGGTGTGCGACGACGGCATGGCGGCGATCGACGCCCAGCTCGAGGAGGCGCGCCGCTTCGAAGCCTTCCTCGACGCCCGGGCGGGCGGCCCGGGGCAGGGCTGGTTCCGCATCGTCACGACGCCGCAGCAGGCGCGCAACGTGATCGCTGCCGGCAAGCTGGCCGTCGTGCTCGGCATCGAGATGGACAACCTGTTCAACTGCAAGTTCGACGAGCGCGATCCCACGAGCGGCGAATGCACGGAGGCCTCGGTGCGCGCCTTCGTCGACGAGTACCACGCCAAGGGCGTCCGCCACATCTTCCCGGTCCACAACTTCGACAATGCGTTCGGCTCGCCGGCCACCTGGCAGGACGCGATCCACATCGGCAACCGCGGCGTCGAGGGCCGCTGGTGGGACGCCGAGGACTGCCCGGGCGACTACGGCTTCAAGCTCAACGACGGCTTCGGGACCACGCTCTTCAACGTGATGATCTCGCTGTTCGGCTTCGGGATCGGGGAGGTCCCGGGGCCGCATCCCGGCGACGCGAGCTGCAACGCGCTCGGCCTCACCGAGCTCGGCGAGGTGCTGATCGACCAGCTGATCCGGCGCGGGATCGTGATCGACGTCGACCACATGTCGCGGCGCGCCTTCGACGAGACGCTCGCGATCGCCGAGTCGACGGACCCGCCCTATCCGGTGGTGGCGAGCCACGTGCAGTTCTTCGATCTGAACGTGGAGCCGATCCGCCACGAGCGCATGCGCACCCGCGCGCAGCTCGAGCGCATCCGGGACGTCGGCGGCATGGTGGCCGCGATGCTGAAGGACGATCAACAGGACACGGACGAGATCGGCAAGAAGTTCCACGTCGCGTACGGCACGGTCGCGGACGACTGCCGTCACTCCTCGAAGACCTGGGCACAGATGTACCAGTACGCCGTCGACGTGATGGGCGGCCCGGTGGCCTTCGGCAGCGACTTCAACGGTGTCGCCGGGCACACGGGCCCGCGCTTCGGCAGCGAGGCGTGCGGCGGCGACCCCGGCCCGCTCGGCAACGCCCCCGAGGCCCCGGCGCGGTTCGCCGAACGGCGCGCGCAGCTGCTCGCGGGCAATCGCATCGAGTACCCGTTCACGCTCCCGGGCTTCGGCCGCTTCGAACGGCAGGTCACCGGCCACAAGACCTTCGACTTCAACGTGGACGGCCTCGCCCACGTGGGTCTGCTGCCGGATCTGGTCGCCGATCTGCGCGAGATCGGGCTCTCGGACAGTGACCTCGATCCCCTCTTCGGGTCGGCCGAGGCCTACGTCGCGCTCTGGGAGCAGGCCCGTGCGGTGCCCGAGCCCGGCGCGAGCATGATCGCGCTGGCGGCGTTCGCCGCGCTCGCTCTCCTCGGCCGGCGCGGCCGGCGCTGAGCGGCGCACAGCTCCTTGCTAGCGGGTCCGCTGAATGACGGTCGGATACACCCACCCCAGATCGACAGCGCGCGTGAAGTCCCCGGCCGCGCTGATGTGACGCGCTACCGGAGCGCTGGCCACGACACCCGGATCGCAGCGAATGGAGCGCTCCGAATCGCCGAGGTCGGAAGCTCTGTAGTCCTTGTGGCGCAGTTCCTCGTCGTGACCCCGATCGACCCCTACCTGATCAACTCGCCGATGCTGCCCGGCCTGAAGAAGGACGCGGACGGCTCGCTGGCGCTCCATCTCCAGAAGGATTCGCCGGGCGCGGACAAACAGTCGAACTGGCTTCCGGCCCCGAACGGCCCGGTCTATGTCGTCATGCGGCTCGATTGGCCGAAGCCCGAAGCGACCGACGGCAAGTGGCAGCCGCCGCCGCTCGTTGCGGTTCCCTGAGTTCGAAACTCGGCTCGTCTACCTGCTGCTCGGCAGACGACGCGAGCGCCGGTGCAACCAACGAGCGCGGCAAGTCGAGAGTTCGACGCGACTCTGCACGCGCCTCCCCGGACGAGGCATCGGTGGCTGCGATTCACCCGCGCAGTGGACGCGATGTGGATCCACTGCGAAACCGGCCGAAAAAGCAGCTGAAGAATCAGATGGTTGTGGTGGCCGCCGAGAGGGAGAAGAGGGTTCACGGGCCTTCCGTTGGTTGACGGGATCAGCGCGGGGCGCTCAATCCTCCTCGGCCTCGCCCACGGCTTCATCTCCGAGAACCTGACCACCTATGGGGGCATCAGGCGACAAGCTGGCGAGGTCGGCACGAGCACCGCACGGTGCCGGCATCGATCGCGTGTTGGACCTTGCGCGTGAGCTTGGTCACTCACCACGTCGCTACGTCGCAACTAGATCGCCCTGTGAAGCTCTGCGCACTCACCTGATCGTTTGTCGTTGAGGCTCTGTTCCCGCGGTCGAAGTAACCCCGCTCTGGAATTGAGTGCGGACATCCCGAAGCCGTCGCCCATCCGCCTTTGCCCGCGAACGTTCGATCCCCGAGGGGAAAACTCAAATAAAACGAGTGGCTGACGGAGAGGAGTGCGGCATCAAGAGCCGTCCGTCGGAAATGCTCTTGAAGGCATATGATCTGGAGGTAATCTTCCGATGTCTAGCAGGGCGGCGCGTTTCGCAGAGTTCCTGAGAAGGCTCGAGGCCGCGCCGCCGGCTAGCTCTGCGGAGGAGGCCATGGAGCTTCTCGCGAACACACTCGATCGCGTGGAGGACGAGCTGACAGCGATTCCTTTCGCTCCCGACAACTGGCTGAATGACAGTCGGATGTACCCACCCCAGGTCGACAGCGCGCGCGAAGTCCCCGGCCGCCCTGATGTGACGCGCTACCGGAGCGTTGGCCACAACACCTGGATCGCATCGAATGGAGCGATCCGAATCGCCGAAGTCGGAAGCTCTGTAGTCCTCGACAAACCTGGAGCAGACGGATGCACAATCGATCTGCCGTAGCGTTTCCCGAACCCATCGCTGAGTTCACCAAGAGTCTCAGGGCAGCGATGCCCGAGGTGTCTGTGGAGGTCGATCGCCCCGCTGACCCGAAGGGCGAGTGGTGGCTGGATCTCGTTTCCAACGGCTTCGAGTCGAGCGTTGCGTGGCGCCCCGATCATGGCTTTGGTGTCTTCACCTCTGAGCGTGGCTACACAGATCAGCCAGACGAGGTGTACCGCCAACCGGAGCTAGCGACGAAGCGAATCCGACAGCTCCTCGGGCATTGGAAGGAGTCGTCGAAGCTCCAGCCGCTGTCTCTCGCGGATATCCGCCAGCTCCGCGAGACTCGCCAGACGGCTCTCGCGGCCGCGCTCGAGGTCAATCAAGGAGCGGTTTCGAGGTTCGAGAATCGCGAGGATATGAAGCTGAGTTCGCTCCACTCCTATTTCCGAGCCATGGGAGGGCGATTGGAACTGCGTGTCCACTTCGATTCCTTCGATGCCGCTGTCTCAGTCCCTTCAGAGGAGAAGGACACCGATGAAGAGTCGGCCTGAGAACTTCGGCCTCAACCTGGTCGTGATTCGAGCAAGGGACGCGAGAGGTCTGGCTCGGTTCTACTCACTACTCGGCCTGGAGTTCGCAGAGGAGAAGCACGGGGCTGGTCCGGTGCACTTTGCCTGTGACCTCGGTGGGTTTCTCTTCGAGATCTACCCTCGCAGCGATTCCCAGCCTGATACGAGCGCCACACGCGTCGGATTCCAGGTCTCTTCTCTCTCGGCCTCGATGAAGGCAATGGCGCTGACTGGTACTCGCGTGCTGCGTCAGCCGGAATCCACGAAGTGGGGCCGAAGGGCTGTGATCGTCGATCCAGAAGGCCATAGGGTGGAGCTTCTCGAGCGCACCGTCGCTTCAGTCGCCTAGCGTCTGGGAGTCCGACCGAGAGTTCCTACTAGCTAGTCCAGCTGGCCTCTCGATCGGTTCATGCTCTAGAGAGAGAGGGCGCATCGAGCGGCGGTGCGGCGCCTTCGCCGCTCATGCGAGTCTGGCGTCGGCGCGGCCGTGCACGAGCGGAAGGTCGAGGCAGACACGTGCGTGATCCGACTCGACAGCTCCGATGCCATCAGCCGGAAGCGCTCGGTGATGCCGCCCGGATGGATGCCGGCGCCGTGCAGCGTGACGCGCTGGCGGCCGCCACGCCGATCGAGCCGATCCTGACGATCTCGCCGACATCGCACCCCCTTCTCGGGCGCGAGGACCCAGCAGCCGACGAGTTCCAGGCCCTGCTTGCGGAGCGGAAGCGTCCGCGCGATCCCACTGGGGGAAAATGGTGGAGGCGCCGGGAATCGAACCCGTTCCTGGGTCGACTCAACTGCCTGATTTCTCAGTGCAATCGCATCTCGCCGAGTGTGGATCCAATGTGGATCCGGCGACCGAAGGCGACGGCTCGACGAGGCGGTCGCTGCAAGAGGCGTATCGTTCGCGCGTGGACTGGCGCTCGCGAATCACGATTGAGCTGGGGAAGCGCGGCGGGCGGCCGTGCATTCGCGGCCTTCGGATCACCGTCGGCGACGTCCTCGAGTCTCTCGCCAGCGGGATGAGTGAGGACGAGATCCTTCACGACTTTCCGGATCTCGAGCGCGACGACATCCGCGCTGCCCTGGCGTTCGCAGCTGCCAGGGAGGAGAGGGTCCGCCGCCGTTCCGTCGAGTGAAGTGCTCAGCGCCGTCGAAGACCACCAGCAGCAGCTCGTTGGACACGCCGGTCTCGTCCTCGTCCCACCGCGTAGCGAAATCAAGCGGTGCTTCTGGGGATTGATAGCTACCCGTTATGGCAAGACCCTCCGGGGTGTGAGCCGCAAGCCGGCGGGGGAGCCCATTCTGGTGCCTCCTGGACTTAAGCTAGAAGCTCGCTGCCCAGCACGGTGCTGCACCTGACCCGGCCCAGCGTCACCGCATCGTGGCGCGGCGCCATCTGGCGCCGTAGGGTCTGCCTCGGCCGGCGCTCGGCCGCCGCTGGCCGCGCAGGTGACCACCCAATCCGTTGGGCAGAGCTGAACATGGAGAGCACGTGAAGCGGAGACCTGAAAATCTCTTCGCGCGAGCGCTCTGGCCTCTCAAGACTCCTAAGGCGCATGGCGTGGCAGTCGAGCTTTGCTGCGGGATGGGCGGCATCGGGATCGGGCTCGGCGCGACCGGCTACGAGGTCACCGCCGCGTACGACGCATGGCCGGAGGCAGTGGCCATCTACAATCACAATGCGCCAAAGCCGGTCGCCAAGGCGTGCGACGTCCTATCGGAGGAAGGTAAGCGGACGATCCGGAAGGACCGCCGTGAACTAGGCGAGATCGACCTCTTGGCGGCGGGCCCACCCTGCAAGGGGTTCAGCCAGATCCGAAACGGCCACCACCACCGGCGAAACCCGCACAACCAGGTACTCCTCGCGATGCCCGAGTACGTCGCGCTCTTCCGGCCGCGGCTCGTGCTGATCGAGAACGTTCCCGACCTGGCGCGGCATCGCGATGGTGACACGCTGCGAGAGCTGATGCGGCACCTTGAGCGCCCCCGACCGCGCGGCCTCCGATATCGAGTCGAATACGGCGTGTATGACGCCGCGCTCTTCGGGACGCCGCAAGCGCGTCGCCGGCTCTTCATCCTGTGCGTGCGCAACGGAGATGGGAACGAGCGCCTGCCGCCCGGGTCACCTGACCTCGGACCTCTGTACGCCGCACTGCGGCATGGAGGGGCCATGCCTGACGACTTGCGCCCGTACAGCGACATCCTCGCGGATCCCGATGATCTCGGGATGACTACTGCTGCGCAGGCGCTTTCAGATTTGCCCGAGCTGTATGCGGGCGAAGCTGAGATACCGCGACCCTATGCCACGAAGCCAGTCACCGCTTACCAGCGCGCCATCCGGGCTGCTGCAGCGGACTGCTTGAGCAATACGCGGACACCCGGCGTGCGTGACGAAACCGTCCATCGGCTGGAGATGATCCCGCCCGGCGGGTGCGCGCGTGTCATTCCGCAAGAGAAGCTCAATGGCCTGTCGCGCCGATACGACTCCGCCTACCGGCGACTGCACCCAGACGCTCCCTCGACCGCCCTCTCAACGAAGTACGACTGCGTCTACCACTTCTCTCAGCACCGATCGCTGTCCGTCCGTGAATACGCACGGCTCCAGGGCGTCCCGGATCGCATCGAGTTCCCCGAGAGCCTCGCATGCCGCCGATACGCCTACGAGATGATTGGTAACTCAGTCCCCCCTTTCCTCGTGCACGGAGTGCTCGCCCAGGTAGCTGCCTCCGCCGAGATGAGGAAAGCGGGATGACGCTCCGGTTCCGGTTCGGCCCCCATGGTCGCGAGAGGCTCCATGAACTGGAACGCTTCCTCGACCTGGCCTACGGAGCGCCGGAGAGTCTGCTCGGAAACCAGGCCGACCCGCTCGACGAGACGGTCTACATCATCCTGAGCTTTCAGACCGATCTCGCTCGGTTCAAGGAGACGTGGCAGAGGCTGCGCACGACATTCCCTTGCTGGAGCGATGTCGAGCACGCGACGCTAAACGATCTTTCCGCGGCCCTGCGGCCAGGTGGACTCCACCGCCAGAAGGCGACAGCCATCAAGCGGCTCCTTCGGGCGGTGCGGCGCCAGTTCGGGGAGCTCTCGCTCGACGCCCTTCATCAAATGGGCGACGCGGAAGCTGAACAGACGCTCACCCGCCTGCCGGGGATGTCATGGAAGGGCGCTCGGTGCGTCCTTCTATACACCCTCGATCGCGAGGTCTTCCCGATCGACGGGAACTCGTTTCGTGTTCTGCAGCGAGCTGGCGTGATCCCGGTGTCCGCCGTCTACCGCCGTCGGTCGCTGCACGATGCCATCCAGGAGGCAGTTGATCCCAAGCTTCGAAGGAGGTTCCACGTCAACCTGGTAGTTCACGGGCAAGAGGTCTGCCTGCCCCAGCGCCCTCGCTGCGATGCATGCCCCGCAGCACCGTTCTGCCCGAGACGCGGACTGCGGTCGCGAACACTTGCTCCTGCGCCATCTCGATTGGCGGTGGCAGAACTCAAGATTTCGACTCCTCGACGGCTGCCGGTCCGGAGCGGCAACTCGAGCCCCCGGACATCCCCTGCCGACCACGCGGCGGTGGCGGGGTAGGACGGTATGGGATCGTTGCTCCGGGCCATTGCGGCAGCTGTCCGGTCGTGGTTCCGCATAGATCGAGGCCGTCGGAAACGGTTGGCGGCTGCCACCGATCGACATGATCTCGCTGCGACGGACGCCGATCAGGCATCGGGCACCGCAGTCGCACGAGCGCGTGGATCGCTGCGCATCGACGCAGATGGAACCACCAGCCTCGGGCGTCTGGATGAGCCGGCGAGACTCCGACAGGGGGAGACGCGACCGCATCCCGGGGAGAATGATGGAGCGTCCGCCGGAGCCGCAGCTCGCCGGCAGGCCGAAGAGGCTGCGTGCGCCGCAGCCGAGGCCGAGGCGAGACGCAAGGCCGAGGAGAACGAACGCGCGCGCCGCGCCGGCGAAGCCGAGGCACGCCGGCAGGCCGAGGAAGCCGCGCGCGCCGCTGCCGAGGCGGAGGCGCAACACAGGGCCGAGAACGAGCGCGCACTCGCCGCCGGAGCCGAGGCTCGCCAGCAGGCCGAAGACGCCGCACGCGCCGCTGCAGAGGTCGAGGCGAAACGCAAGGCCGAGGAGGACGAGCGCGCGCGCATCGCCGCCGAAGCCGAAGCTCGCCGGCAGGCCGAACAGACCGCGCGTGCTGCCGCCGAGGCCGAAGCGAAACGCAAGGCCGAAGAGGACGAGCGCGTACGCATCGCCGAAGCCGAGGCTCGCCAGCAGGCCGAAGACGCTGCACGCGCCGCTGCAGAGGTCGAGGCGAAACGCAACACCGAGGAGGACGAGCACGCGCGCATCGCCGCCGAAGCCGAAGCTCGCCGGCAGGCCGAACAGGCCGCACGCGCTGCCGCAGAGGTTGAAGTTCGCCGCAAGGCCGAAAGGGATGAGCAGTCACGCGTACCCGCCGAAGACGAAGGTCGCGGCCAGTCGGAGGCAGATGCTGCACCGTGGCCACAGGCCGGTGATGGAGGGCCTCCCGAAGCTGAGGAGGAGGTGCAGCCTGCGAGTGGCGAGGGGTTGACCGAGGAAGGAACCGAACCCACTGCACCACGAACGCCGCGCACGCGCGCGCCTCGTTACCGCGGGCCTGCGGGCGGACCGCCAGCGCTGAGGCAGGCACCGGCGCGCACTTCGGCAGCCCGCACGGAATCTGCGGCCGATGGAAACCGCGTCCTCCCGGTCGAACTGCGCGTCCTATTCGAGCGTGGCGGCTCCCTGCGCGTGACCCTTCTGCCAAGGCGCAGTCGCGGCCTGCCCGAGGAGCTCACGGTGTGGGCTCCTGCCGGCACCGTTGATCTCATCGCTCTCCAGGAAGACTGGTACCAAGATGTAGCCCCCCCGGATCTGGGCGCCCTGCTCCTCGAGGGAGTGCTCTGGCGGGACGAGGCCACCGGCCAGGAGTGGCTGCGATCGGGTCGTGAGATTTTCGTCCTCACCTCTGGCACGGCGCACCGCGGCTTGGTCACGTGCCCCCGGCTTGTGCTCGGACGGGAACACGCCGTGCTGTGCACAACCACGCGGCTCGCCGCAGTCGAGGGCGTACTCCGCGAGGCCGGATGCGAAGGGTGGAGAACACTCGATGACAACGACGGTGCGCCGCGCGGTTGGGTTCTTCTTTGCGATGTGTTGCCGCGGCGTCCAGTCCAGTGGACGGACAACTCGGACATCCTGAACGGCCTCAGGCCGCTGCCGCAGGTCGAGATCGCACTCGAGGGAGGCATCCGCCTCGGGTACGCCTCGTGGCTAGCGGAACACCCTCCTTCGATCCGCGTCTACGGCGATCCCGACCACACGGGCGCCGTTCAGATCGACGGACACAACGCAACCGCGTCGGCCGACGGGTGCTATACCGCGCCAGGGTGGGACTCGGTTGGCCCTCATCAGGTCTGGTGCAACGCCACCACCAGGACTTTTTCGCTCGTGCGACGCGAGCCGCTGCCGCAGTCGTGGGCGGCGTTCTCCTTCCCTACTCCTGGTGCTCGCGACGGGCGAATCGCCATATGCGGCCCTCTCGTCCGAGCGTTCACCGATCCCCAAGCCGACGGTGAGGAAGCGGCAACGTCCGAGATTATTCAGGTCGGCCCGGCCAATCCTGTTCTCTTGGGCTCTGTGCCGGGGCAGGTGCTTGTGACGCATCCGCGACCGGACGTGCGCGGCGCGCAGTGCATCGTCTCGTCGCCATTCGCCCCCGTGTGGGCGATCCCTGCCCAGCCGCTCCGCTGCGACAAGCGCGAGAACCGCGTCCGCCTCATCGGTGAGCCCTGGCCGCCGGGCGAGGGTTCCGGAGAGGTCACGGCGAGGATCACTCGGCCCTCGATTGAGCAGTGGTGCAGCGCAATTCGGGATGCCGGCCGGAAGGGCCTGGCTGTCGAACCTGCGGATCCTGCCGTGACTGAGTTGTGGCGCCGCTATCGGCGGTACGCGCGTGAACTATGGAGGGGGCTCCGGTGAGCCTCGACCACCTCCTGCTGTGGCTGTCCGCGCGAGGTGCTGGCTCGTGGTCCCAATTCCGCGCTGCCGTGGAAGAGCTACACGTCCAGCGCCAACTGAACTCGGAAGATGATGCCGAGGCTGAACGCCCCGGATCAGATCTTCCCGTCTACCACGAGGTCCGCTTCGCTTTGCAGCGCCTCGCGCACGTCGAGTTCCGCCACGGGAACGGCGGCCACGCGTGGCGCGTCGTACCGCCCACACTTGCCTTCATGCGGGGCCGTGGCGCGTGCGGCCTCTTTTGCGGCGCCCGATCTGTCGCACTCCTTGAACGATTGGGCGAAACCGCAAATCTCGACGTGTCGGATGTGGAGGGGATGCCCCAGCGAGTTGTGGTCCGCGGCGAGTCCGTGGCCAACCTCGCGGCGCGCGCGAGCGCCCTTGGACTCCACATCCAGGAGTCCGCACCGGTCGCCATTCTATGTGTGGTACCCGGCGTGCGTGAGACGGCAGTCTGGGCCCCAGCAGAAGTGCCGGCAACACCGGGCTGGACCGTACACCGGTTTTCGCCCCTGGAGCTGCGGTGGACAGCTATCCAGCAAGACGAAGTCGGACGCGGAGCCACCGGACTCTTCCGGTTCGTCCTGAAGCACCAGCGCTTCTACTACCTCTGCTGGAGGGGTCGGACCTACCAGGTCCCCGTTCAAGTCGGAAAGTACGCGGTGATGCGAAGGCGCCAGGCCGCTCTTTCCTACGATGCCAACACGAGGATTTTCTCGGTTCCCGCTGTATGCCGGCCACCGTTGCTGATCGAGCGAGCGTTGGTCCTGTGCTCGGGAATCCTGCCTCGCTTCGACCCAGCGTCGTCGCGCGTCGAATACAGCGAGGTGCCCCGGGACGTTGTGCGGCTCGCTGCCCAGCTGCTCTGCCAGGAGGTGCGATGAGCAACCCGATCCGATTCTTCGAGAACCTGAGGGACATGTACCTCAGGTACTTGGATAGTCCCTTCGACATTCGGTACGACGACCTCGTAGCCGAGCGCAGGCAGCTCCTCGATCAGGATGGGCGCATCTACCGGCGCCCACTGATTGAACCGAACCCAGCCTACCGCTCGACCGGCCAACCCTTCCCGCAGGTCGCTCAGGCGCTTCTAGGTACGTCCTGGCAGCCCAACGAGATAGCGGCCGCTAGCGCCTTCATCTCGCAGGGTCTCTTTCCGCCGAACTACACGCTGCACCAGCACCAGCGCGACGTCTTTGAAGCCGTGGTGGTCAACCAGAGGGATGCAGTAGTGACCACCGGCACCGGTTCAGGCAAGACCGAGTGCTTCTTGCTGCCCGTAGTGGCGTCCATCATTCGCGAGTCGGCTGCATGGCCGGCTCCCGGACCACAGCCTCTCCAGCATGACTGGTGGAACCACTTCACGATGCGGGGCACGCAACGCCGATGGGCTTCTCGCGTGTCACAGCGGGCGCATGAACATCGTACGCCGGCGGTCCGTGCGCTGATCCTTTATCCGCTAAACGCACTCGTCGAGGACCAGCTCGCGCGGCTTCGAGAAGCTCTTGATAGCGCCGCCGCGAGGGTGTGGTTGAACGCGAATCGACAGGGGAATCGGATCTACTTTGGCCGCTACACCGGCCGAACGCCGATCTCCGGCGATCGAACGTCGACGAACACCGGCCGCCTGCGCGACGAGCTCCGGAACATTCAGCAGAACGCCCAGGCCGTTGCGGGTACTACGGCCGAGCGGTTCTTCCAGAGGGTAGACGGCGCAGAGATGTGGTCCCGTTGGGACATGCAGGATGCCCCACCGGACATACTGATTACCAACTACTCGATGTTGAACATCATGCTGATGCGGTCGATCGAGGCCACCATCTTCGATCAGACGCAGCAGTGGCTCGCGGGCTCGCCTGACCGTGTCTTTCATCTCGTGGTCGACGAGCTGCACACGTACCGCGGAACGCCGGGTACGGAGGTCGCCTATCTTCTTCGAGCGCTCTTGGATCGTCTTGGACTTCCGCCAGGTTCAGACCAGCTCCGGATCATCTCGTCGAGCGCCTCACTCGAGAGCGGCACGGCGGGGCGCCAGTACCTGGAACAGTTCTTTGGGCGCGACCGGCACCGGTTTCAAGTAATCGGCGGACCTGCGTATGTCGTTCCGCCCAATCCCGGTGCGGGTGGTGCCTTGGCCCCGCACGCGGCGGCGTTCGCGCAGTTTGGACAGGTGGCTCGCGCCGGTGGAGTTGCAGCTGTACCGCAAGCGACCGGCGCGCTCGAGGTTGCTGTTGGATCGCCGCCGACCGCCCCAGGCATCCCGTATCAGGAGTCGCTCGAGGCGACCGTTCTCCATGCGCAGGCTCCTGACGCTCTCCGCCTCGCGTGCACGGCGGGGCAGCAGACCGTACCCCGGACGCCGGAGGAGCTTGCTCCGCTTCTCTTTCCCGGCGCCCCTGCACAACAGGCTGAGGACGCCGTGGATGGGCTCCTGACCGCGCTCTCCAACGCGCGCAACTCGACCGGACTGGCCCCGCTTCCGATGCGCGTCCATCTCATGCTCCGGAACCTTCAGGGCCTTTGGGTTTGCACGAATCCGGGGTGTACGCAGGTACCGGCGCGTAACGGACCTTGTCCGACCGGCACGCTGCACTATGTGCCGACGCTGACCTGCCAGTGTGGGTCGCGTATTCTCGAGCTGCTCTACTGCGAAGCATGCGGCGAGGTTCTCGTCGGGGGCTACCGGAGTGAAACCGGAAACGCCAACGAGTGGTACCTGACACCGGACCACCCGAACCTGGAAGCCGCACCGGACCTTGCATCGCTCGACCGTGACTATGAACGCTTCGCAGTGTTCTGGCCGGTTACCGGGAACCTGACACCGACCACAGCATCATGGAACCAGAAGACCGCCGGGACCCTGCCGGGCGCCCCCTCCGTTGCCCGTACGTGGCGCCGGGCAACCCTCGACCCGGCAGATGGCAAGGTGGGGCTTGGCGCTTCTGCAGGCATACCTGGCTACCTCTACTACGTCCCGTCGATGCACGGGCCGAACCCACCAGCGGAGCCGTCCGGGCGTGAGGCCTATCCGGCGATCTGTCCCCGGTGCGACGCGGACTGGCGCGGGCGCGACGTCATCACCTCGCCGGTCAGGACGCAGCGCACCGGCTTCCAGAAGATCGCGCAGGTCCTCTCAGACGTCCTGCTGCGGGACTTGTCCCGCCCGCCGTTCTCCACTGCACGGAAGCTTGTCGTGTTCTCCGACAGCAGGCAGGACGCCGCGAAGTTGTCCGCGGGAATGCGCTTCTCGCATTACCGGGACGCGGCCCGCCAAGCCTTGGTGGATTCCGTCAATCAGCAGGGCGCGGGACCGCAGGCGTTTGCGGCTCAATGCCAGGGTCAGCCGCTGGATCCACCGGCGGCGGCGGCGGCAGCAGCGTTCGCCACCGCTCAGCCAACCGACGCAACCGCGATCGCGATGTCCTTCAACCCGGCGACGGCGCCGCTGCCGTGCGCAACCTACCCCGGGCTGACCAATCAACAGGCGGCACAACAGATTCTGCAGCGAGCCGCCGCAGGGCCCTTCCGGCTGACGCAAATTGTCGCCGACGTCGCGATTCGGATGCTCGCAGTCGGCATGAACCCGGCGGGCTATTCGCAGAACGTGCTCTGGACGAATCCGCAGGATCGCGACGGGAGCTGGAGGGACCTGTACCAGTGGCCGGCCGGCGCTCCTCCGATCCCAAAGCCCGCGGCTCAACTCACGCCGCAGCAGCAGGTGCACTTGAACCGTGTCCAAGATCGCTCCCAAGCGGAGCTGATGGACATCATCTTCGCCTCGGGCCGGCGGAGCATCGAATCACTCCTGCTCGCCCTTCCAACCGTCGATCGGATTGCCAACCCACCGCCCTCGCAGCTCGTCCAGGAGGGAGCCGACGGCGCGATCTTCCTGTTCGGATCGAGGAAGCGCCTGTCCACACATTCCTGTTCGTCGTACAGTGCCCCTCCCGGATACGTGGCCGCCTACCTCGCAGCGGTCGCGCAGCAGAACGGAGCGAATCCGAACGCGTTCATCGCGGACGTAATCAGCTACCTCGTAGCGACGGGCAGCTTGAACACGGCGCACTACTACTTGAACGTTCCATCGCTATGCTTGCTCGGCCCACCGCCGTCCTTCCACGAGTGCACACAGTGCCGCCGATTGCACCTGAACCCCTCTGGCGGCTTGTGCGCCGACTGCATGTCGCCGCTCGGTCCCGCGCAACCGACGGCCGGCGCGCAGCTCGCGCCTGACTACTACTCGTACCTCGCAACGCAGGCCGGAACCTTCTTCCGGCTGAACTGCGAGGAGCTGACTGGGCAGACAAACAAGTCCGACGCCCGCAAGCGGCAGCGCCTCTTTCAGGACATCTGCCTCCCGCCGCCACAGGAGAATCCGCTGACCGATCCGGTCGACCTGCTGAGCGTCACTACAACCATGGAAGCAGGCGTCGACATCGGCACCCTCATCGCCGTCATGATGGCCAATATGCCGCCGATGCGGTTCAACTACCAGCAGCGCATCGGGCGAGCAGGGCGGCGAGGCGGCGGCGTATCTGTGGCCCTGACGCTGTGCCGCGGGCGCAGCCACGACGACTACTACTTCCAGCGACCACAGAGAATTACTTCGGATCCGCCGCCGCAGCCTTACGTAGATGTCAGGCGCGAGAGCATCATCAGGCGAGTGCTCGTGAAGGAGATCCTGCGGCAGGCGTTCTCGTCTTTGAGCTTGTTCGCGCCAGGAGGCAGGGAGAGCGTCCATGGCGAGTTCGGCACGGCCGCTGCGTGGAATCTTCCCCCCGCACAGCTGCCAGCCGGCGCCCCGCCTGGTGCCACAACCTCGCAGCTCGTGGCTAGCTGGATCCAAGCGAACGCAACCGAAGTCGCGCGGGTCACCGACGTCCTGCTGGCCTACTGCGATCCCTCGCTTCAGGCGCAACGCGCGGCCCTAATCAACTACTGCCTCCAGCAACTGGTCCCCCAGATGAGCCAGATCTCTGTCGATCCGCTCTTCCCCCAGGATGCCCTCAGCGAGCGTCTCGCGAACGCCGGCGTGCTGCCGATGTTCGGCTTCCCCACGCGGACGCGGTACCTGTTTCACGATCGCCCGACGCGGGCCTATCCATGGCCACCGGACGACACAGTGGATCGAGAGCTCGACATCGCGATTAGCCAGTTTGCTCCCGCCGCCGAAACGGTGAAGGACGGCGTGATCCACACCTCGATCGGCGTCGTTGACGGGGATGTCCCGCCGGCTGTTGATCTTCTCTTAGCGGCGGCTCCGGTGAGTGACGTTAGGCGACGCGCTCTGCAGTCGCCTGCTCGGTCGGCTCGAGAGCAGTGAGGACTCGGATCAGCTTCTGGA
>JBDIVR010000015.1:0-106257 GCA_039794265.1 Myxococcota bacterium | reverse complement strand
GGTTCGTTCGTCAACTTTTCCGGAGGAAAAGTTGACGAACGAACCCGGCCCCTTTCTTGACGGCGTGGTCTCAGCGCACGTCGAACGTCGCGAAGATCGCCGGGTGATCGGACAGCGGCGCGCCACGCGGGCCGATGAAGTCGCACAGCATGCCGCCGTTCGTGCGCACCAGTTCGACGCTGGCGCTGGCGCGGAAGAACAGGTAGTCGAGACGCGAGCCCCAGGTCCCGGCGGGCGTCATCGCGGCGCGCTCGAGGCCGAGTCGCGCGCGCCAGCGCTCGAGCAGCTCGCGATCCCGGTCGTCGTTCCAGTCGAGATTGAAGTCGCCGCCGGCGACGATCGCGCGCCCGTTGCTGTGGGATTCGATCGCGTGGGCGAGACGCTCCATCTGCTCCCGGCGGATCGCGTGATCGGGTTCGCCATCACCAGCTTCGAGATGCGTGTTCCACACATCGATCTCGGCGCCGTTCGGGAGCGCGAGGCGCTGCATCAGGTAGCCCTTGTTGCCGAAGCAGTCGCTCGCCGCGCTGAGCCAACCGTGACAGCTCTCGTAGGCGGTGCGCACGGCGTCCTCGAGCGTCGCGAGGTGCGTCAGCAGCGTCAGGCCGGACCCCTGGAAGCCCGGCCAGCTGCGCTGCGGCCCGTTCCCGCGCACCAGCGCCTTGTGGCGATGCTGTTCGTCGACGAGAGCCTGATGTGCGAAGTCCTCCTGCAGCAGCACCACGTCGAAGCGCTCGGCCTTCTCGAGCAGCCGCGGGAAGCGCGCGGCCGGATCGTCGCGGGCGATCCACGCCGGCAGGCCGTGGGTGTTGTACGTGAGGAACGAGACGGAGATCTCCTCGCGCGGAGTCTCCGTCGCGCCGGTCGTGCCGACCGCGCCGATCGCGAACGCGAGGACCGCCGCCAGCGCGAACGGCCGGCGCACGCGCGGAGCGCGAGATCCGGGGATGGCTCGGGAAATCATGAGCGCCTATAAAAGCACTCCGGCCCACGTCGCCGCCAGCCTGCTAGAGTCGACGAGTCGTTCGAGCGTTCACCGGATCTTCCGCGGCGCCGGCATCGAGTCGTGCCAGTGCCAGTGGCAGCTCCTTCCGGGATTCACGCGCGAACGCAAGGACGGAGGAGTTCCCCATGAGCGGATCGATGACAGGGGACAGGAACTCTTCGCGCCCGATCCCGTTGCCGGCTGGGACGCTCGAGTCCTTTCCGCTCGCGGACATGGGCCGCGAGCTCGAGACGCACGACGAATACCATCGATCCGGCGTCGCCGGCGTCACGCTGGTTCGCGACGAGCAGCTGACGCTGATGCTCGTTGCCCTTCGCAAGGGGGCGGTCATGCGGGAGCACCGCGCTCCGTCCGCCGGCAGCGTCGTGCTGCTCTCGGGCGCGGTGGACTTCCTCGCCGGCGAGGACGGCCCGGAGATCGAGCTGATGGCCGGCTCGCTCGCGGTGTTCTCGGCCGACCTCGCCCATGCCGTCCGCGCACGGGAAGACGCGCGCTACCTCGTCGTCATCGGGGGTCGCTCGCGACCACACGACGACGCCGCTGCCGGCGGAGCCGCATCGACGGGATCGGAGGCGGGGAGCGGGGCGCTCGACGCCACCGCCACCGTGGCCGAACTGCTCGGCATCGACCATCGCCGGATCGACGAGATCCTCGTCGAAGCCAAGCGCGGAGCTGCCAGCGGAGACGCGGAAGGCTCGGTGGGTCGGTTTCGCGACTTCCAGCGCGGTCTCTTGCGACACATCGCCGCCGAGGAGGAGGTGCTGTTCCCGGCTCTCGAGACGAGCACCGGCGGCCGAGCCGGCGCGCCCGTCTCCGTCATGCAGCGCGAACATGCCGAGCTGCGACGATCGATGGAGGATCTCGAGGCGACGTTGGCACGGGGCGACACGGATGGCGCGACCCGGCGTTTCGGGGATCTGACCGCGCTGCTGCTCGCCCACAATGGGAAGGAGGAGCGGATCCTCTACCCGATGGCCGACGCCGCCGCGCAATCCGATGGTTCGCTCTCGGCGCTGCTCGAGGATCTGCGCGAGGTGCTTCGCTCCTAGTGTCCTCTGTCAGAGGTTCGCCGTCGAATCGTCGGCTCCCTTCTCATGTGGCTCGGTGCGCACCGAGATCGTGTCTCCGGGCCGCTCGCAAGGCGCGCGACCGAGGCATAGCCGTCGCTACGGCGAGGGAGCGCAACGCGGCGAGCGGCCCGGAGACACGATCGAATGCAGGCGAACTTCTGACTCAGGACACTAGAGGAGCACGCCGGCCCACGCCGCCGCCAGCAGCGTCGCGAGCGTGCCGGCGAGGATCGAGCGCAGGCCGAGCGCGGCGATGTCGCCGCGTCGCGACGGCGCGATCGCGCCGAGTCCGCCGAGCAGGATCGCCAGCGAGCCGAAGTTCGCGAAGCCGCACAGCGCATAGCTCGCGAGCACGGCCGAGCGCGGGGCGAGCGCGCCGTCGGCGACGAGCGTCGCGAGCTCCTGGTAGGCGAGGAATTCGTTCAGCACGGTCTTGATGCCGAGCAGACTGCCGACCGTCACGGCGTCGGTCGGGGCGATGCCGATCAGCACCGCGAGCGGCGCGAAGCCCCAGCCGAGGACGCGCTGGAAGCTGAGGCCGGCGATGCCGAACAGGTTGCCGACGGCCGCGAGCGCGTCGTTGGCGACGGCGATCAGCGCGACGAACGCCAGCAGCATCGCGCCGACGTAGGCCGCGAGGCGCAGGCCGGAGAGCGCGCCGATCGCGGCGGCGTCGATCACGTTGCGGCCCGGTCGCTCGACCTCGGCGCGCACGCTGCCGGACGTCAGCGGCGTCTCGGTCTCCGGGACCATGACCTTCGCGAGCAGCAGCCCGCCCGGCGCGGCGAGCAGGCTCGCGGTGACGAGATGGCCGGCATAGCCCTCGCCGAGCATGCCGGCGTAGACCACCAGCACGGAGCCGGCCACCGTCGCCATGCCGGTCGTCATCACCGCGAACAGCTCCGAGCGGGTCATGCGCTCGACGTAGGGCCGCACCAGCAGCGGCGCCTCGGCCATGCCGACGAAGATGTTGGCCGCGGCGGCGAGGCTCTCGGCGCCGCTGGTCCCGAGCGTCCGCTCGAGGCCGCGTGCGAGCAGCCGCACCACCTGCTGCACGACGCCGAGCTGGAACAGGATCGCGAACAGGCTGCCCATGAAGACGATCACCGGCAGCACGTGCAGTGCGAACGTGAAGCCGACGTCGACGAGCGGACCGAAGAGGAAGCGCGCCCCGACCTGCGTGTACGCGGTGAGCGCCGCGACGGCGGCGCTCGCGGCGACGAAGACGCCGCGGCCCGCCGGACTCGCGAGCAGCAGCAGCGCGACGACGAACTGGAGCGCGAGCCCCCAGCCAACGGTCCGCCACGGCAGCAGCCGGCGATGCGTCGAGAACGCCCAGGCGATCGCGACGATCACCGCGATGCCGACGGCCGACATTGCGCGCGCGCCGAGGTCGTTCATCGGCGCGCCCGTGGGACGTCACGGGTAGCGGCGATCGCGGCGACCAACGCGCGCGCGGCCTCCTCCATGTCCTGCGCTCCCGCCACGGCGGACAGAACGCAAAGCGCCGACGCGCCGGCGCGCAGAGCCCCTGTGGCGCGCTCGGAGTCGATCCCGCCGATCGCCACGCACGGCCGCGGCGCCACGCGCTGCGCGACGGCTGCGAGCGCCTCGAGACCGCGGGCGCCGTAGGGCGACTCCTTCGACGTCGTGCCGAAGACGGGGCCGAAGGCCACGTAGTCGACCGGCTCTTCGCACGCGGCGCGCGCCTGCTCGAGCGTATGCGTCGAGCGGCCGATCTGCAGGCGTGCTCGGATGTGCGCGGGGATGCTCGCCGGCGACGGGTCGTCCTGGCCGAGGTGGACGCCGTCGGCGCCGGCTGCGAGCGCGAGGTCGAAGCGGTCGTTCACGAAGAACGAGGCGTCGCGCGCGCGACACAGCCGGAGGATCGCCTCCGCCCACGCGAGCGCCTGGCGATCCGTCGCGTGCTTCGCGCGGAGCTGGATGGCCGAGGCGCCGCCGGCCAGCGCCGCCTGCGCCTGCTCCACGGGATCGCGCGGCCAGCGCGGGTCGTCGTCGGCGAGCACGTACAGGCCGCTGACGGACCGCCCGATCACGGCCTTTGCGGCACCGCGATCCCGAGCTCCGAGATCTTCTTGCGCAGCGTGTTGCGGTTGATGCCGAGCACCGCGGCGGCGCGCAACTGGTTGCCACGGGTGTGGCGGAGCACCGCCTGGAGCAGCGGCCGCTCGAGGCGCTCGAGCAGCTTGCGATGCAGATCGTCCTCCCCGGCGTCGAGCAGGCTCTGCGTCTCTTCGAGGATCCGCTCCTCGAGCGAGCCGCCTTCGGCGACCGGCGCCGCCGCTCCTCGAAGGAACGCGAAATCGTCCGGCGAGAGCACCTCGTGCGACGCGAGCACCAGCGCGCGCTTGATCGCGTTCTCGAGTTCGCGGACGTTGCCGGGCCAGTCGTGGGCGGCCAGGTGCTCGATGCAGCCATCGGAGAGGTAGCGCGCCTCGGTGTGGAGCTCCGCGGCGTAGCGCGTCGCGAAGTGTTCGGCGAGCACCGGGATGTCTTCGGGGCGCTCGCGAAGCGGCGGAATCGCCAGCGGGACCACCCGCAGCCTGTACAGCAGGTCCTCGCGGAAGCTCCCCTCGCGCACCCGGTCGTCGAGGTCGCGATGGGTGGCGGCGACGATGCGCACATCCACCTTCTCGGCGCGCTTGCCGCCGACGGGCGTCACTTCGCCGCTCTGCAACACGCGCAGCAGCTTTGCTTGCAGTTCGAGCGGCATGTCGCCGATCTCGTCGAGGAACAGCGTGCCGCCCGACGCCTCGCGGAAGCGGCCGGCGCGCGCCTCGATGGCGCCGGTGAACGCTCCCTTCTCGTGACCGAACAGCTCGCTCTCGAGCAGATCGCGAGGGATCGCTGCGGCGTTCACCGCGATGAAGGCGCCCACCGCGCGCGGGCTCGCCTGGTGGATCGCGCGCGCGACGAGTTCCTTGCCGGTGCCGCTCTCGCCGGTGATCAGCACCGCGACGTCGCGCGGGGCCACTCGGCCGATGGTCTTGAAGACCTCGAGGATCGCGTTGCTGCGGCCGACGAGGCGATCGCCGGACGCGCCGCGATCGCCCGCCTCGCGACGCAGCGCGCGCACCTCGCGCTCGAGCGAGCGCGTGCGCAGTGCCTTCTGCACGGCCGCAAGCACCTCGGCCATCTGGAACGGCTTCACCAGGTAGTCGAGCGCGCCGCGCTTCATCGCCTCGACGGCGTTCTCGAGCGTGTTCTGCGCGGTGATCACGACGACCGCGACGTCGCTGCCGCTGCCGCGCAACCGGTCGAGCAACTCGAGGCCCGACGGGCCGGGCATCCGGATGTCGAGGAATGCGATCGCGAAGTCGCCCTCGGCGAGCGCCCGCCAGGCGGCGTCTCCGCTGTCGACGTCCACCACGTCGTGGCCGGCCTCCTCGAGCGCTTCGCGCAGCACGAAGCGGATCGACGCCTCGTCGTCCGCGACGAGCACCCGCGCGCGATCCATCAGCTCGCTCACGACGCGCGCCGCAGCGGCAGCGACACGCGCACCAGCGTGCCGCGACCTTCCTTGCTTTCGATCTGCAACGAGCCTCCGTGCAGCGCGGCGAAGTGCCGGGCGAGCGGAAGTCCGAGCCCCGTCCCGCTGCGCTTGGTCGTGAAGAACGGCGTCATGATCTGCTCACGAACGCTGTCCGGGATGCCCGGGCCGTCGTCCTCGACCTCGATCGCGACGCTCGCGACGCGCTCGCCGTCGACCTCGATGCGGTGGTCGAGGCGCAGGCGCGTGCGGATCTGCAAGGTGCCCGCCTTGCCCTCCATGGCTTCGAGGGCGTTGCGGCCGAGGTTGAGAAACAGCTGCATCAGGCGATCGCCGTCGGCGAGCAGCTCCGGAATCGAGGGGTCGAAGCTGCGCACCGCCGGGACACGCGCGCCGACGGGATCCGTCGCCAGCACGTCGAGCACGTCGTCGAGCACGCGGTGCAGGTTCACCGGCGCGAGCCGCAGGAGATCCCCGCGCGAGAACACCATGAAGTCGTCCAGCAACGCGGCGATCCGGTCCACTTCGCGGACGATCAGCTCCGCGGCCTGGCGATCGCGGTCGCCGGCCGCGTGTGCACCGAGCAGCTCGGCGGCGCCGCGAATGCCGGCGAGCGGGTTGCGCACCTCGTGCGCGATGCCGGCCGCCATCGAACCGAGCACGGCGGACTGCGCGCGCTCGGCGAGCGCGGTGCGCAGCGCCGTGCCGAGCGTGCGGTCGCGCAGCAGCACGACGGCGCCCTTGCGGCGCCCGGCATCGTCGAGCAGCGGCGAGACGGCGACGTCGATCACGAGATCGCGCTCGAAGCGTCGCGGCAGCACGACCTCGTGCTCGACGAGTGAGGCGCCCTCCGCCAGTACCGCGCGTACCCCCTTCGCGAAACACTCGCTGCCAGGCGCCTGCTCGACAGGCCGGCCCCAAGCCGTCTCCGAAGAGGTGCCGAGGATCCGGCATGCCTCCGCGTTGAGCTGGCGGATGCCCCCCTCGTCGTCGACGACGACGACCCCGTCGAGCAGGGCGTCGAGCACGCTGCGAAGGTCTGCGGCGTTGGACGAGGACATCGCGCGCCTCGGAGCGTGGGCAGACGGATCGAGTGCCCAAGTTTTAGGCAGCGTAACGGTCGGGTGCCGGGCCGTCGAGCGAACGCGCGGCGGTCCGGCTCGAGTCCTGCGGCCGGAACCGGGAAGGCTACGTTGCCCGGTCATGCGCACCGACCTGTCCGCCGCCGAAGCGCAGCGCCTCGTGCTCGGGGCTGTCGCGCCGCTGCCGCCCGAGACCTGCGCGACGGCCGACGCCCTCGGGCGCGTGCTGGCCGAGGCGGTGCATTCGCGGCGCACGCTGCCTCCGTGGGACGTCTCGGCGATGGATGGCTACGCGGTGCGCGCCGCGGACCTCGGCTCGGTTCCGGTCACGCTGCCGGTGGCGTTCGAGGTTGCGGCCGGCGGCGACCGGGACCGGCCCCTGCCGGGCGGCGCCGCGGCCCGGATCTTCACCGGCGCGCCGCTGCCGCCCGCGGCCGACACCGTCGTGCGGCAGGAGGACTGCGAGCGGGACGGCGAGCGCGTGCGCCTGCTGGTCGCCGCGCCGGTCGGGACGCACGTGCGGCCGGCTGGCGAGGACGTCCGCGACGGTGAGTGCGTGCTGGAACCCGGCACGCGGCTCGGCCCGGGACCGCTAGGCCTGCTGGCGTCGCTCGGGCGCAGCGTCGTCGCGGTGCACCAGCGCCCGCGCGTTGCGATCCTGTCCGGCGGCGACGAGCTGGTCGAACCGGATGGCGATGCGCGCGGCGGGCGCATCGTGTCGTCGAACTCGTACTCGATCGCGGCGCAGTGCCGCGAGGTCGGCGCGGAGCCGGTGTACCTCGGCATCGCGCGCGACACACCGGAGGATCTGGCGCGCTTCGTGCGCGCCGGGCTGTCGGCTCACGTGCTCGTCAGTTCCGCAGGCGTCTCGGTCGGCGACCGCGACTACGTGCGTCCTGTCCTCGAGCAACTGGGTTGCGAGCTGCTCTTCTGGGGCGTCCGGATCAAACCGGGCTTCCCGCTGACGTTCGGGCGCTTCGTGTCGAGCGGATCGCCGGATGCGAACGCCGCCGGCCCGGTCGTCTTCGGCCTGCCCGGCAACCCGGTCTCGGCGATGGTGACCTTCGAGCAGTTCGTCCGTCCGGCGCTGCGCCGCCTCGCCGGCCATCGCGCGCTGTTCCGGCCGCGCGTCACGGCCGTGCTCGGCGAGACGCTCGGGAAGCCGCCGGGGCGTCTCCACCTGGTGCGCGTTCGGCTCGCTCGCGACGGCGGCAGGATCGTCGCGACGTCGACGGGCAACCAGAGCTCCGGCGTGCTGCGGTCGATGGCGCTGGCGCAGGGATTGCTGGTGTTCCCCGCGGAGGCCCGCGAGTTGCGCGCCGGGGACGAGGTGCAGGTGCAGGTGCTCGAGGAGGACTTCCTCGCGGCGGAGGAGTCGGGGCTGTGAGCAACGCCGCTCCGGATCCGCGCCACGAGGGTGGCATCGCCAACGTATCCGCGGCGTTGCTCGTCGGCGGCGGATCGCAGCGGATGGGTCGCGACAAAGCGCACCTCGAATGGAAAGGCGAGGCGCTGGCGACGCGGATGGCGCGGCAGCTGGAGGAGCTCTTCGAAGACGTCGTGCTGGTGGGCGGCACGCCGCCCGGGGATGCGCCGGGCCGCCGCGTTGCCGATGCCGAGGGACCCCAGTGCGCGCTGCGCGGTGTCGTCAGCGCGCTCGAGGCAGCGCATGCCGAGCGCGTGCTGATCGTCGCCACGGACCTTCCGCTACTCGGTCCCGAGCTGCTGCTGACGCTGGTCGCATGGCCCGAGGCCGATGTGGTACTCCCGTGTCGCGACGGTCGTGTCGAGCCGCTCTGCGCGATCTGGTCGCGGGCCGCCGCGCTGCCGCCCGCGCGGGCGGCGTTGTCAGCGGGCCGACTCGCGCTGCACGAGCTGATTGCCGAGCTGCGCGTGCAGCGGCTCGACGGGGACGATCTTCGAGCCGTCGATCCGCAGGGCCGGATGCTCGCCAATGCGAACACACCGGAGCAATGGCGGCGCCTCGCCGACCTGGTTCGAGACGGGACGTAGGCGGAGCCACAGTTGGCGCTCGGGGACGACCCTGCGAAGATCCCGGCATCGCCAGCGTCCGGCCCGAAGATCCTGGACGCCGCCGCGTCCAACGCCCATCCCCGCCAGGAGACCCCCCGATGCATCGCGCCGGCTTCCGCTTCGTCGTCCTCGCACTGGCAGCGTTCGTCGCGATTCCAGCGGCCGCGGAGGAACAAGCGCCGGCCGGCTATCCCGGCCGAGGCAGGATCGGGATCGAAGTGCAGTCGATGACGGCCGAACTCCGCGAGTTCTTCTCGGCCCCGGCCGAGCACGGCCTGTTGATCGTCCGCGTCGAGTCGGGCCGGCCGGCACAGCAGGCGGATCTGCGGGTCGGCGACGTCGTGATCGGCGCTGCCGGCGAGCCGCTCGCGCGGCCGCATGACCTCGTCGCCATCGTCGCGCGGGCGGCGACCGCGACGCCCCTCGAGCTGACGATCGTGCGAGAGGGCAAGCGGCAGCAGATTCCCGTGATACCGGACGGCGAGCCCGCGACGGCCGCTGCGCTCGACGCCTGGCACCGAGGCCTGGCGGACTATCCGGCGGTGGTCGACACGGGGATGCCGATCCAGCCGGTCGCCGGAGCGCCGGACGCCGGGTCGTCGACCGAGGGCGTCGTTCCGATTCCCGTTCCGACGGAGTAGAGACCGGATCGCGACCGTCGCTCAAGCTCCGGCCCCGTCCACCGATGGCACCCTGCGAGGGGCCATGGCGAAGACGAAGGGCACGACGATCATCGCATTGGTCAAGTTCCTGCGGCGCCATCGCGAGGCCGCAGAGGCGCGACTTCCGTCGCGGCTGCGGCACTACCTCGACGAGCGCGTGCACGTGGCGAGCTGGTACCCCGAGGAAGATCTCCGCGACCTCGCACGAGTCGTCGCGCCGATGTTCCCGGTGGACGTGGCGAATCCCTTCGAGGCGATGGGGCGTGTGTCGGCGCGGGATCATCTCGAAGGCACCTACGGCCACCTCTTCGAGGGCACCGAAGATCCCCTGGCGATTCCCGCCCGCGCCTTCGCGTTGTGGGCGAGCATGCATGACAGCGGCCGGATGGAGACCCGCGTCGAGCCCCCGAATGCCGTCCGCGTGGAGCTCACGGACTTCGCGATGCCGTCGCCGGAGCTGTGTGGGATCGTCGGCGGCTATCTGGCCGAGACGCTGCGGCTGGTGGGATTCTCCGCACCAGAGGCCGAACCGATCGCATGTCGGCTCGACGGGATGCCGAGCTGCGTATGGCGCTGTCGATGGATCGCAGGCGAGGGGATCGCGCCGCGTTCGTAGCCGCCCACTTGCGAGCCGGCGACCTACGCGTTCCGCGTCGAGCCGAGTGCGCGTACGGCGCTGCGGACGGTCTCCGGCGTCGGCACGGAGACTTCGGACCCGGGCGGGGCGAAGCGCGCGCGATCCAGCGCCGCCAGCAGTCCGGCCGCCGTCTCGAACGCCGGGCCCCGTGCCGGGGCCCGGGCCACGAGCTCCTCAACAGGCAGCGAACCGGCCCCCGCCATGCGCATCGCGAGTGCCGCTCGCAGCGCGGTGGCGAGCGCGCGCGCCGTCGCGTCCAGATCGCCGCGCGCCGCGGCGCTTTCGGCCTGTTCGAGCGCGGCTGCGGCCGCCTGCAGAGGGGCGTGCCGGCGTCGCGCGCGCGCGGCGATCGCCGCGATCGCGCCGCCGCCGAGCAGCACGACGAGCGCTCGGAGCCCCCAGGCGCGCCACGGCCCCGGCGTACCGTCCGGCGCGCTGGCCGCCGACGCGCGGTCGTCGCGCGGGGCTCCACCGGGCCCGGCCGATGCGAGAACCTCGATGGACAGGGGCGGACCGGCCGCCCGGCCATAGCGCTGCGACCCCGGGTCGAAGTACGACACGCGCGCCGGCGGGATCTGCAGCGTTCCGGAGCTCCGCGGCACCAGATCCCACACGAATGTGCGACGCGCGGACAGCAGTTCGCCGCGTTCGAACTCCAGCTCCGGTGTCCGCGGGTAGGCGTCGACGCCCGGCAGATCGCGCGCGGGGTCGAGCGGAGAGTCGGCGGCCCAGACGTTCGCCGTCCCGGTCAACGAGATCGCGAGCGCGAAGCTGTCGCCGAGCGACACGACGGCCGTGGACACCTGGGTGCGTACACGCACGGCGCCGACGACACCGGAGAAGTCGTCGGGACGCCCCGCTTCGGGAAGCGGGTCGACACGCAAGGAGGTCGGCGGCACCTCCGCCGCGAACTCCGCGTCGTCTGCGAGAGCGCAGCCGAGCTGCGCAGAGGGGATCTCGAGCGTGCCGGCGGTCGCGGGGAACAGTGCGCGGCGTTCCTCGACCACGAGAAGGCCCGCACCGACGCCGGCGATGCGCGGATCCGGGGTCCGCCCCGGAAGCCACTCGGATCGCAGCGACGGAAACGTCGGTGCGCGCAACCAGCGCACCGCGACGACGTCGGGTCGGCGCAGGATCCGGATCCGGTAGCGCACCTGCTCCCCGACGACGGCGGTGGGCGGCTCGATCAACACCACGGAGTGACAAGGGGAAGCCGCGGCCGACGGGACTTCGCCCGATCCCGTCGGGTCGGCATCGGCGGCGGCGACGAAGAGGGCGGTGAGCCCGCCGACGAGGGCTGCGCAGGTCCGCCGTCGGCTCACCACGCCGGAGTCGCTCCCCGGCGCGGGCGCGGCTCGTCGTCGGGACCGGCAGCGGCGCGCAGGGCCTGGTCCGCGGCGTCGTCGACCTGCGAGAGCAAGTGCTCCACCTCCGTCTCGCCGAGCGCGGGTGCGAAGCGCTGTCGATCCGGCGCGCCGGCGCGGGTCTCCTCCTCGTTCGCAGCGTCCGGGGACGGCTGCTCGCGCTCGCCGTGCGGCGGCGGCTCGGCGTCCGGATCCTCCTGCTCGGGGTCGTCGGCCTTGCCACTGGCACCGGGAGGCGGCGGGGGCGGCGGCTCGGCGCGCAGCGCGCGCAGCGTCCACTCGAGGTTGAAGCGCGCCTCCCGATCGTCCGGACGCAGCGCGAGCGCATCGAAGAAGGCGTCTCGCGCGTTCTCGAGGTCTTCGTCCCCGAGTGCGAGCACGCCGAGATCGTACCAGGCGAGCGCCGCGAGACCGGGGTCGCGAGCGGTCAGCGCAGCGGCGCGCAGCGCGTGCCCTGCGCCGACGCGATCCCCGGCCTCGGCCCGCGCGAGGCCGAGAGCGACGAGCAGCTCGCCGTCCCCGGGCCGCGTGCGCAGCGCGGCTTCGATCTGTGCGGCAGCGCGGGCGGCGTCGGTCGGTGAGTGGTGGGCTTGCGGCGCCTCCCGGTCGGCGCTCGCCACGCCGGGGGCCAGCGGCCCGAACCAGAAGACCGAGGCGAGAGCCGCCGTCGCATGCGGTCGCCGCCGCCGTCCGCACGCGGGGGATCTTCTCACGCTCCGCCACGGCACGGCGGATCCAGGGCGCAGGACCCCCGTCCATTCGAGCCACAGCAGCACCAGCGCGAGCGCTGCCAGCGGCCCCGTCTGGACCGCGGGCACGCGACGCAGGACCGTGTCGCCCGGGTTGCGGCCGGCGTCCCGCCGGATCTCGGCCGCTGCTGCGGAGAGATCGATCTCGCCCCAGCGATCGGCCTCGAAGCTCGCGCCGTCCGAGGCCGCTGCCCAGCGCGCCAATCGCGCGGCGTCTCGCTGCGAGCGGACCGGGCGCCCGTCGGCGTCGCGCAGCGGCGCGCGCCCATCGGGGACGAGCGCGCCGCTGTCGAGCCCGAGTGCGATCGCGACGAGTCGCGTGTCGGCGCGCGCCAACGTCGCGGATCCCGCATCGCCGGCGCCGGCGGGGTCCTCGCCGTCCGCCAGCACGACGAGGACGCGCGGTCGTTCGCTCGCCGCCTCGAACGCGCCGAGCGCGGCGCGTACTCCCGCGTCGAGGTCCGAGCCGCGGGCCGCGAGCAGGGTGCCATCGACGGCGGCGGCGAGTTCCGTCAGCGCGTCGAAATCCGGCGTCAGCGGCGTGAGCAGCACGCCGCGACCGGCGAACGCAGCGAGCGCTGCGCGATCGCCGGGGCCGAGCCTTGCGAGCAGCTCGGCGGCGAGCCGCCGCGCGCGTGCGAGACGGCTCGGGGGCACGTCGGACGCCTCCATGCTGAGCGAGACGTCGAGCAGCAGCACGACATCGACGCCGGACGCCGGCACGCGTTCGCTGCGCAGGCCGGCTCGAAGTCCGAGCGCCGCGAGGCCGATCGCCGCGAGCGCCAGCAGCACCATCGCGTCTCGTCCGAGCCGCCCGACACCGACCCACTTCGGTGTTCCTAGCAGCCGGACGGAACGCCGGCGCGCGCGCCACCAGGACGCCAACACGACGACGGCGACGAACGCCGTCGCCGCGGCGACGGAGGGCGCCCACTCCGGGTGCGCGAGCCAGAGGCTGGTCATGGGATCCTGCGGACGAAGCCGCGCGCCCACAGCAGCTCGAGCGCGACGAGACCGCCGGCGCCGGCGAGCCACGGCTCCGGATGGGGCGAGCGCCGCACGCGCGGCGGCGACCGTCGCGGGACGCGTTCGAGCGCATCGATCTCTGCGTAGACGGCCTGCAGTGCCGCCGAGCTGTCCGCTTCGAAGTATCGGCCGCCCGTCGCATCGGCAATTCCGGCGAGCGTCGTCGCATCGAGGTCGTGGCGTTCGAAGCGCGTCCCGCGTCCCGCCATCCCCGGCGGTTCCATCGCGACGTCTCCGGTGCTGCCGATGCCCACGGTGTGGACCCGCACGCCGCGCGCGGATGCGAGCGACGCGGCGACGGCGGGTGGCACCGCGCCGGCGTTGCTGCGTCCGTCCGTCAGCAGCACGATCAGGCGGCCGGCGGTCGGACCGGCGCCCCGTCTCCCGTCCGCGTCGGGCGCGACGCGCTTCACCGCGAGCGCGAGGGCGTCGCCGAGCGCAGTCGCGCCGCCGGCCATCCCCGGCTCCGCGCGCGTCAGCGCCGCCTCGAGCAGGGCGTCATCGCTCGACAGCGGCGAGAGCGTGAACGCCGTCTCGCCGAACACGACGAGCGCGATCCGGTCGCCGTCGGCTGCGCGTTCGCGGGCGAAGCGCGCGACGACGCTGCGCGCCAATGCGAAGCGTGTGCGCCACTCCCCCTCCACCTGGGCATCGAGCGCGCGCATGCTGTCGGAGGCATCGAGAACCAGCACCAGATCGAGGCCCTCTCCGGGCGGCGGCGGCGCGCGGTGCTCCGTCACCGGGCCGGCGAGCGCGACCGCGAGCAGCGCGAGCGCACCGCCGCGCGCGATCGCCGGTAGCCACGTGCTGCGATCGCGGCGCGCGCCGGCCGCATCGGCCTCGGACCACGCGGGCCACGGTACGGCGTCCGCGCGCCGCCGGGTCGCAAGCCACGCGCCGAGCACCAGCAGCGCCGCACCGATCACGAGCCAGGCCGGCCGTTCGAAGCCATCGAATCCGAAGCCGAACCGGGACGCGAGATCGGCGAGCGCTGCGCTCATCGCGGAGCCTCGCTGGGGATCGAGGCTTCGATCCAGCGCTCGGCGGCTGCGGCGATGTGGCGCACGCGGACCGGAGCATCGTCGGCGGCGTTGGCGCGGAAGCGCAAGGCGTCGAGCTCGCGCAGCCACGCGAGCGCCGCCGGCCAGCGCCACGACAACGCGAAGGGCGGCGGCAGGGAGGCCAGCTCCTCGGTCGTACGACACTCGATCGCGAAGTCCCAACGCTGCGCTGCGTAGCGCCGGAGCGCGACGGCGATGGCATCCGCGGATCCACGCCAATCGGTGTCGATGGCGGCGGCGGCCGCGGAGACGTCGCGGACGGCGGCGGTCCACGGCGCCGACGCTTCGCGCGCAGCGCCGTCGCCGGTGCGCGGGACGCGCTCGCCGGCGCGTCGGCGCCGGCGCTGCGCGAGCGCCAGCGCGCCGACGGTCGCCAGCGCCGCGGCGGCGCCCCCGGCCGCGGCCAGCCACGGGGAGAGCCCCGGCCGCGCCGTGGGCAGCCGCAGCGGGAAGGGCGCGAGGCGATCCGGGAACTCCGGCAGCACCGACACGACCTCGAAGGACCGCGGTTCCGTCACGAGCGTCGAACGTTCGTTCTCCGGGCCGACCAGCTCGAGCGTCAGCGCCGGCCACGTTCCGGTTCCGACGTCGCGGGCGCGCACGCGCAGCCGCGTGCGGTGGGTCCAGCGCTCGCCTCGCTTGTCGATCGGCAAGGCCTCTGCGTCGAGCAGCCACACCGGGCCGAGCTCGGCTGCATCGGGCAGCACGAGAGGTCGCACCGCATGTCCTCGGGGCGTCACGACGGCGACTTCGATGTCCGCAACCTCTCCGACGCGCAGCTGCGGCGGCTCGATCAGCACGGTGGCCTGCGCGCTCGGCGGCGCGGCCCCTGCGGGCGACTCGTCGCCGTCCCGCGTTGCAGGACACGCGACCGCGGCGACCAAGATCAGCGGGAGCAACCGTCCGGCGCGCGCAGCCCCTCGACGCATCCGAACCCCGTTCATCGCGTTGCGATCCGGCCGCGCTCGGCGCGGAAGTGGAAGAAGCGGACGAGCGCGCGGAGGGCATCCTCCGGCGCCGACAGGACGAGCGGGTCGGCGCCTTCGCGCCGCAGCCGGCGCAACAGCGCCGCGCGGCGGTCCGCCGCTGCGGCGGCATAGCGAGCGCGCCGGCGCCTCCCGGTGCCGAGCAGTCGGAGCGGTCCTGTCGTCTCGGGATCCGCCAGCCGCACCCCGCCTGCCGCCACCAGCGTTTGCTCCCGCGGATCTTCGACGACGACCGTCACCAGATCGTGTCGGCTCGCGAGTGCTGCGATCGGCGAGGCGGCGCCGCCCGGAGGGGCGCCGTCCAGCGCGGGATCCCGGAAGTCCGACAGCAGCACGACGAGGGCCCGTCGCCGCGTCTGGGCCAGCGCCCATGCGGCAGCGACACCGACCTGCGTCCTTCCGGCGGCGCACTCGGCCTGCGCGGTCGCCATGCGGATCAGTCGCCAGCCGTGGACTGCGCCGCGCGCCGGCGGTAGCGAGTCCCGGATCGTGTCCGAGAATGCGGCGAAGGCGACGCGGTCTCCGGCGCGCTGCGCCGCGGCGACGATCAGCGCGGCCGCGGCGGCGGCGCTGGCCAGCTTGCTGCGTCCCTGGGACGCAAACCCCATCGAAGCCGACACGTCGAGCGCCACCAGCACGGTGTGCGCACGTTCTTCGCGGAAGCGCTTCACCCACGGCGTACCGCTGCGCGCGGTCGCATTCCAGTCCATGGAGCGCACGTCGTCGCCCGGCTCGTACGGGCGCAGCTCCTCGAACTCGACGCCTCCGCCGCGAAACGCGCTGCGGTACCCGCCGACCAGCCAGCTCGTTGCCTCCCGACGGCTGCGGATCCACAGGATCCGCGCCGCCCGCGCGACGGCGGCCGGGGCCGCGGGACCAAGGCGCACGTCCACGACTCGCCCCTACGGCGTCGCGACGGCGTCGAGCACCGCCTCGACCACGGCGTCCGGCGCGATGCCGTCGGCCTCCGCCTCGTAGGTGAGCAGTACGCGATGGCGCAGCACGTCGGAGGCCACTCGCTTCACGTCGTGCGGGGTCGCGAACAAGCGCCCGTCGAGCAGGGCCCGCGCGCGCGCCGCGCGCACCAGGAACAGCGACGCGCGCGGCGAGGCTCCGACGGCGACGAGACCGGCGGCAGGACGCGAGACGTCCACCGTCCGGACCGTCGCCGAGACCGACGCGGGTTCGCGCGTCGCGCGCACCAGGCGCACCGCGTAGTCCGCGACGGCATCCGCCACGTGGACGGCGGCGGCGGCCTCGCGCAGCGCGGCGACCGTCGCGGCATCTGCCACGGCCGAGACCGAGCCCGGACGTCCGGCGGCGCCGGAAGCGATTTCGAGCTCTTCCTCTGCCGAAGGATACGAGACGATCAGCTTCAGCAGGAACCGATCCACCTGCGCCTCGGGCAGTGGATAGGTGCCTTCGTGCTCGATCGGGTTCTGCGTCGCCATCACGAAGAACGGCTGCGGCAATGCGAAGCTCTCGTCCCCGATCGTGACCTGGCGCTCCTCCATGGCCTCGAGCAGCGCCGACTGCACCTTGGCCGGCGCGCGGTTGATCTCGTCGGCGAGCAGCACGGGGCTGAAGATCGGCCCGCGGCGCACGCGGAAGCGACGCTCCTCCGGCTCGTAGATCTGGGTCCCGATCAGGTCCCCGGGCAGCAGGTCCGGCGTGAACTGCACGCGCTGGAAGCCGAGGCCCAGCGCCTGCGCCAGCGTGCGCACGGCCGTCGTCTTGGCGAGTCCCGGCACGCCTTCGACGAGCACGTGTCCGCCGGCGAGCAGCGCCGTCAGCAGCCCTTCGAGGAGCGCCCGCTGGCCGACGACGACGCGGCCGACTTCGTCGAGCAGGCGCTTCAGGGCGATCGCGGGATCCGTTTCGTTCATGGCAACTCCGACGCGGCCCCCGGCGGGCTCGTTTCAGGCCGCTTCGCGAACCCGCACTCAGCGCCGGGAGCGCGGCGGGCTCGCGGCAGGCGACTGCGATCCGGCCGCTGCAGTCTCGTCGCCACAGCGTATCGCTTCGACGAGAGACGTCGTCCGAACGCCCGGGACCTCCCGCAACCGCACGACGCGTCCACCCCAGGCCTCGACCTCTTCGCGGCCGACGATCGCATCGAGCCGCCAGTCGCCGCCCTTCGCGAGGATGTCGGGGTGCAGCGCCCGGATCGCGCGCAGCGGCGTCGGTTCGCCGAACAGCACCACCCAGTCTACGCAGGCCAGCGCGGCTACGACTTCCGCGCGCTGGCGCGCGGGCACGATCGGGCGGCCGGCGCCTTTCTGCGCGCGCACGCTGGCGTCCCGGTTGACGGCGACGACGAGCCGGTCGCCGAGTGCGCGAGCGCGCTCGAGGCTGCGCACGTGGCCGACGTGCAGCAGGTCGAAGCATCCGTTGGTGAACACGACGCGCTCGCCGCGCCGGCGGGCGGCGGCGACGGCGCGAGCCGCCGCGGCGATCGTCAACAGCTTGCTGCGCGCCGGCTCGCGCTTCACCGGCGCGGCTCGGAGCGACGAGGGCCCGGCTTCGCCTCGCGCGGCGGCCCGTCGTCGTCGCCGCCGCCGAGAAGTCGCCGGAGCGTTCCGATGCCGGAGCGCACGAAGCCGGGCAGCCCCTCCGTGACGATTCCCATCGGCCCGGATGTCAGCAGCGTCGCCGGCAGGATCCGCGCGGACGGCTGCTTCCACGGACCGCTCAGCGCGAAGTAGGCGGCCATCAGATTCTCGTCGTTGCCGAGCAGGATCCGGTTCACCAACGGAACCGCTCCGATCACGGTGTCGAGGGTCTTGAAGAAGAACACGCCAACCACCGCGTTCACCTCGTTCGGCGCATCGACGACGTCGACGTCGCCGGTCGCGACCAGCCGCGCCGCCGGCCCGACCAGTGACAGCGATTCCGTACGGACCGTACCGCGGTCGAGCACCAACTCGCCGTCGATCTCGTCGTACGGCAGCACCTCCCGCGAGCGGAACGGATTGAAGGTGTCGCTGGCCGCGGCGAGGGCGAGCAGCAGGTTCATCCGCTTGCGGATCTCGCCGTCGCGCAGCTCGAGCGTCACCGGGCCGGTCAGCTCGCGCAGGATGTTCGCGCGTGGGATCAGCTTTGCGTCGACATCGCCGGAGAGGTGCACCGTGCCGGTCATCACCTCGCGATCGAGCTTCAGGTCCTCGAGCAGGTCCGGCAGCGAGGCGCCCTCGACGCGCAGCCGGCCGGTCGCCGGGACGAACTCGCTGTGGTCGAGCGTCAGGTCGACCTCGCCGAGGAGGCGCCCGCGCGGGAGCAGCCGAGCGTCGCCCTCGAGGATCCGGCCGCGGTCCGCTTCGATCCGCACGCGGCCGGTGACCTCGCTCGCGCGGAACGGACCGAGCTTCTGGAGTTCGACGCGAAAGTTCGCGCGAGCCCAGGCGGTGGGGTCTTCGAGGTCTCGCGGCGCCGGTTCCGCGCTGGGGACGGCGGTCGCTTCGACCTCGATGCGGCCGGGCGGATCGCCGGACTTGCGCGCGCGTCCGTGGACCTGCGCCGAGCCCCAGTGCGCCTCGAGGATCTCGGCGTCGAAACCGAACGGGACCGGCAGCAGGACCGCGCGCAGGCCCGAGACCGGCCTCAGCAGGATCGGATGATCGAGGCGGCTCGCCTCGATCTCCGCACGCTGCCAGCGTGCGGGAGCGCCCGGTTCGCGATCTCCTCTGGCCCAGCGTTCGAGCGTGAACCAGCCCGGGAGCGGGGGAACCGCGTGCGGCGTCTCGCCGTCGGCGATCGCATTCGCGACGGCGGCGATGCCGGTGACGGTGAGATCGAGCGCGGGCAGCGGGCGGTCGCCGATGCGGGCGTGGACATCGCGAAGCGTCAGCCGGTCGTGTCGGAGGACGAGTTGCCCGCGCAGTCCGCGGATCGGTTCCCCTTCCTCCTGCTGGACCGTGACCCCCTCGAAACCGAGTCCGAACGTGCAGCCCTCGGGCCAGGCGTCGAGCGGACCGGCCGCGACGGCACCGAAGACGGCGCCGCGCACCTCCTCGCAGGCGAGGGACCACGCGGCGAGACGCCCGCCGGAGATCGTGTCCGCGACGCGCGTCAGCGCCGGCTCGCCGACCGTGCGCAGCGCGGCGCGCACGCTGTCGATCGCGACGGGCTCGCCGCGCGCCTGGAAGTCGATCGCCGCGCGCGCGCCGAGCGGCCGTGCGCTGCGCGCGCGACCGCGCAGGCGCCAGGGGCCGAGATCGAGCTCGACGTTCGCGGCTTCGACGAAGCGCGGCGCGACGGTGAACGACGCCGCGACGCGGGCGCTCGGGAGCTCGGCGCGCTGCTCCGACCGATCGACGCCGAAGCGCCCGCCCGCGCGCAGGTCGAGAGCGATCACCTCGGCATCGATCGCGTCGTCGGGTCCGTCGGAACGCCAGGTGATGTGCGCGGCCGCTCTTCCCGCGAGCGCGAGGTCGGCCTCGCGCGCCGGCGCCCAGCTTTCGAGCCACGGATGCGCTGCGGCGAGATCGAGGTCCGTGAGCCCGAGCTGCGCGTTGGGCTCTCCCAGTCGCGGGAGTTCGCCCTCCAGTTCGAAGCGGCCCACGTCCGCGTCGTCGGCGAGCAGCCGGCCCGACGCCGTCAATCCGAGACCGCCACCGAGCCGCGTGCGGCCGAGCGACGCGTCGAGCGCGCGGAGGCCGAGTGCCTCCGTCGGGCGGCCGGCGTCTCGCCAGCGGATCTCGCCGTCCGCGATCGCCAGCGCGGGGAGCGAGGCGCTGGCGATCCGCAGCGCCTCGAGCGCCTCGCGCGGCTCGAACGGGCCGGTCGCTTCCTCGCCCTCCTTCGGGGTCCGCGCGGCCGTCGCGAGATCGAGCAGGCGCCTCGCGGCCTCCGGGCGCAGGACACCGGCCGCGTCGCGCACGAGCTCCGCCCGCAGTCCCGTGAGCTTCACCCGTCCGACACGGAGCTGACCACGGAGCAGCTGCGTCAGATCGAACGAGATCTTCCCGCTCGCCGCCTCGAGCCGCCCCCCGGAGTCGCCGGCATCCGCCGCCGCGCGGATGTCGCGGAGCTCGATCGCCGGACCCCAGTGGAAACCGACGCGGAGCGAGCCGATCTCCACCGGACCGATCTGCTCCGCGAGCCGGGCTTCGACCCATTGTGCTGCGCGTTCGGGTCCGAAGCGCGCTGCCAAGAAGAATCCGCTCGCGGCCGCCGCGAGCAGGAGCAACGCGGCCAGCGCGCCGAAAACGGCGACTCTCGGGCGCCTCAAGCGGCCCTGCCTGCGCGCCCGCCGGCCGATCGGCGCTGCCGGACGCTCCCGAGACGGCTCTCGCTCCGGCGAGTCATGCGCGAGTTCCCGCGCACCCAGGCGGCTTTGCAGCGGGTTCCCGAGCCCTCACCGGCGCCGGCCTCTCGCGCGGCTCGATGCCTCCAACCTCCGATTCCCGCTAAAGAAACCCGGCCGCGGACCGAAACGGGATCGAAACCAGCGCGCCGCGCCTGGAACGACACGCCGAGAGGGGAGCCGAGGCACATGGAGAGCTTCAACGGGTCCACCCGCCAGAACCGGGTGCGCGAGCTGCGCGAGAATCGCCTGATGACCCAGTCCCAGCTGGCGCGCAAGGCCAAGGTGGCGCTTCGCACCATCCACAGCGTCGAGAAGGGCATGAACTGCCGCATGGATACCAAGCGGAAGATCCTCCTGGCGCTCGGGATGCGATTCGAAGACAAGGATTACGTCTTTCCCGGCAAAGTACTGTCGGGCCTGTCCGACGAGATGCATCACGGGTAGCCCAGCCCCCCCGTCGGATCCCTTCCTTCCGACGGTCCGGTACCATCGGTCTTCGTTTCGAGGGACCGGATGGCGACCCAGGGCTCCGATCGCAGCACACTGCTGGCCGACGTCGCGGGGATCGTCTCGCGCTCGCACGACCTTGCCGAGACGCTCGCCAACGTCGTCGAACGCGTGGCGAAGCGCCTCGATGCCGACGTGTGCTCGCTCTACCTGAGCGACCCAGCACGAAAATCCCTGGTCCTGCGCGCGACGAAGGGTCTCGCGCCCGAGTCCGTGGGACACGTGCGGCTGCTGGCCGGCGAAGGCCTCGTGGGGCTGGTGGCGCGCGAGGGGCAGCCGCTGGCCGTCGAGCGCGCCGAGGAGCATCCGAGCTTCCGGTACTTTCCAGAGACCGGAGAGGACCGCTTTGCGTCGCTGATGGCGACGCCGCTGGTCGTCCGCGGCGTGGCGATCGGAGTCCTCGTGGTCCAGACGGTGGAGCCGCGGCACTTCTCGCCGCAGGACGTCGAGCTGCTGCAGGCGTGCGGGCAGCTGATCGCCCCCGTCGTACTGAACGCGGCGTTGCTCGATCTGGTGGCGGGATCCGACGAGGAGCGATCGCATTTCGTGCAGCAGATGGCCGAGGCCGGCGTGCCGATCGCCGGTCCGGCGCCTGATCGCGAGCAGCACAACGTCGAGCTGCGCGGCACGGAAGCGTCCAATGGAATCGCGATCGGTCCCGTCTACCTGCTCGAGGACCCGCTCGACCTCGCGGACGTCGACTACCAGCCCAGCGAGGATCCCGAACGGGAAGCCCGCGATCTCCGGCGCGCCGTGGCGGAAGCCCGCCGCGAGCTCGGCGACGTCGCCGACGAGATGGGAGATCAGTTCGGGCCGGAGTTCTCCGGCGTCTTCAATACGCACGTCCAGATCCTCGAAGATCACGGCTTCCTGCAACGCCTCGACCGCGCCGTCAGCGAAACCGGCGACGCGCTGCACGCGATCCGGCGCGTCGTCGAGGACTATCGAGCGTTGTTCGCGCGCATCGAGGACGACTACTTCCGCGAGCGCGGCCTCGACGTCGAGGATGTCGGCCGCCGCGTGATGGCGAAGCTCCTGGGCGTGCGACACCACAACGTGCCGTTGGCGCCGGGCGCGGTCGTGGTGACGTCGATGATCCTGCCCCAGCACTTCACGCTGCTCGAGTTGGACAAGGTGGGCGCCATCGTCACCGAGCATGGCGGCGCCACTTCCCATGGCGCGATCTTCGCGCGGACGCTGGAGATCCCGTGCGTGACCGGCGCGCCGGGCTTGCTGCGGCTCGCACGACCCGGCGAGATGGCGATCGTCGACGGCACCAGCGGGCGTGTCTATCTCTCGCCGGACGACCGCCTGCTCGCGGAGTATCGGCGCGCCCAGCAGCTCTTCGAGATCGCCGTCGAGCACCTCGATGCGCTGAAAGCCCGGCCCGCGGAGACCCGCGATGGCAGGCGCGTCACGCTCACGGCGAACGTCGGGCTCCTGGCGGACCTGCGTCTCGTGGAACGACACGGCGCCGAGGGGATCGGGCTGTTCCGCAGCGAGCTGCTGGCGCTGGCGCATCGCGGGGTGCCACCGGAGGAGGAGCAGCGGAAGCTCTACGAGCGCGTGGCGCGAGCCCTGGCGCCGCGGTCGGTGACGATCCGCACGCTCGATCTCGGCGGCGACAAGGCGATGCCCAACCTCGGGATCGCCGACGAAGAGAATCCGCAGCTCGGCTGCCGCTCGGTGCGGCTCTCGTTGCGGCATCCGGACATGATGGCGGCGCAGCTGCGAGCCATCCTCCGTGCGTCTGCCGCGGGCAACGTGCGGTTGCTGGTGCCGATGATCTCGTCGCTCGACGAGCTGCGCGAGGTGCGGCGCCTGCTGCACGAGACCATCGACGGGCTCTCGCGCGCCGGAGAGCCGCACGACCCCAGGATTCCGATGGGCATCATGATCGAGGTGCCGTCGGCCGCGCTGATCGCCGACGCGCTGGCCCGAGAGTGCGACTTCTTCAGCATCGGCACCAATGATCTCACGCAGTACACGCTGGCGGTGGATCGCGGCAACGAGGCGATCGCTCGGCTCTACCGGCCGCTCCATCCGGCGGTGTTGCGGCTGATCGATCGGAGCGTGCGCGCCGCAGAGCAGGCGGGGATTCCCGTCTCGGTGTGTGGGGAGATGGCGAGCAATCCGCTTGCCGTCGCCCTGCTGGTGGGTCTCGGCATCGAGGAACTCTCGGTGACACCGCGGTCGGTGCCGGTGGTGAAGGAAATCGTGCGCGCGCTCGATTCGGCCGAAGCCGCCGAGGACGCGCGCCATGCGCTCGCCGCCGGTGCGGTCGGCGAGGTCGAGGCGATCGCGCGTGAACGACTCGAGAAGTCGGGACTGCGCGAACACCCGGACATCGGCAACTGGATCTCGGAGGCGATGGACCGCACGCGTCCGCGATCCCGTTGAGGATCGACGGCGGATCGCGTCATCTGTCGAGCGCGGCTTCGGCGGTGCGTTGCAGCTCGGTGAGCACGTGTTCCAGGTCGGCGCGCAGGCGTTCGAGATCGTCGCGCGAGGCGTCTGCGGGGATGCGGAGCGGCGTCCCCATCTGGAAGTGAACGCGCGCGAACGGCAGCGGCAGCAGCGTGCGATCCCAGCTCGGGAACGAGATCGCCGGCCGGGCGGCGACGGCGAGCGGGTAGATCGGGATCGCGGCGGCGCGCGCGATCGCGAGGATGCCCGGCTTGCAACGGCGGGCCGGTCCACGCGGGCCGTCGCACAGCACGGCGAGGACGCGGCCCTCGCGCGCGGCGCGGATCGCGCCGGCGAGGGCCGCCGGACCCCCGCTCGAGCTGGAGCCGCGCGGCGCCGGCGCGAAGCCGAGGCGGTCGAGCACCGCGACGATGCGATCGCCGTCGCGGCTGCGGCTGACCGGGATCGCGACACCGGCGTCGCGATAGCGCCAGGTGGCCGGGAACAGCGCGCGGTGCCAGAGCGCGCCGACGGCCGGCAAGCCGGCGCGGACCGGATCCGCATTGCCGGCCCAGCGGACCCGCCAGGTGGCGCCGAGTGCGCGCAGCAGCCCGGCGCCGAGCCACCCGCCGAGCGCGACCGTCGCCCGGAACCACCAGCTTCGCGTCCGCGGCATGGGGGCACCGTAGCCGCGCCGCTCCCGCGTCACGAATTGGCGACGAGTACGACCCCGAGCACGGTCGCGAGCGCACCGGCGAGCCGGAGTCGCGTGGGCCGCTCGCGCAGCCAGAGCGCGCCGAGGGCCACCGCGAACAACACGCTCGCCTGGCGCACGGCCACGACGTAGCTGACCGGCGCGGTGCGCAGCGCATGCAGGATCAACCCGTAGCCGACGAAGCCGATCGCCGACGCCAGCAGCACCATCCGCGTCTCGCGCCGGGCGACTGCGCCGAGGTCGCGCAGAGAGATGTGCCGAGCAGCGAGCGGCGCGAAGACCAGCAGACCCGACGAACACAGCAGCACGTACCACGCGGCGGCTGGCGGGATGGCGCCGCGCCACGGGATCGCGTGCAGCTGCGCCATCGCCAGCTTGTCGACGATCGAGTAGCCGACCGACGCCGCCAGCGTGAGCCACGCGAAGCCCGCGCCGGGCGCGAGCAGCCGCCGGGCGCCGGGGACCGAGCCGGCGTCGAAGTGCACGGCCCACATGCCGGCGACGACGACGGCGATGCCGAGACCGCCGGTGGCGGTCACCGACTCGCCGAGCAACGGCACCGCGACCAGTGGCAGGAACGCCGGCGCCGAGCGCGCGATCGGGTACACGACGGAGAGCTCGCCGTCCGCCAGCGCGCGCGAGAGCCAGTAGAAGTACAAGCCGTGCGCGACGCCGGTCCCCGCGGCCAGCATCCACAGCGACGAGGGCAGGTCGCCGAGCGGCACCAGCCACGGCAACGCACACGCGGCGATCGTCGTCGGGACGAGTTGGAGCAGGTTGAACGCGAGCGGGGAGGCGCTGCCCTTGATCGACAGACCCCACACCGCGTGGAGCAGCGCGGAGATCAGGACGAGGACCAGGTCATTCGTCGTCACGGAGTGCGACCCCCGCGGGAGCGGAGCGCGGTGTCAGGATCCGCAGCGCTGCGCGTCGCCGCTGCGGACGCTAGGTTCCGCGCCCGTCCCCGTCTCGGATGCGTGACGCCTGGAAGCGAGAGGAGCGAGATCGACGTGGCGCAGACGGCTTCGTCCATACCTGCTTCCCCGGTTCCCGCGGCGCCCCGGACGGCGGCCGCCACGCTCCTCACCTTCGCCGATCTGACGAAGCCGCGCCTGCTTCCGATGGTGCTGTTCACGGGCCTTCCGATCTTCGGCATGGCGGCCGGCGGCTGGCCGTCGCTCGGCTTCGCGTGCCTGACGCTGCTGGGAATCGCCCTGGCGGCCGCGTCCGCCAACACGCTGAACGCCTACCTGGAGCGCGAGACCGACGCGCGCATGGAGCGCACGCGCAACCGGCCGCTGCCGGCGGGCCGGATCTCGCCGCGCGCCGCACTGCTCTTCGGCCTGACGCTCGCGGTCCTCTCGACCGGATTGCTGTTCGCGCTGGGCGGCGCGCCGGCCGCCGGGGTCGCCGTTGCGAGCATCCTGTTCTACGTCTTCGTCTACACGATCTGGCTCAAGCCGCGCTCGGCGTGGAACGCCGTGATCGGCGGCGCGGCCGGCGCCGCCGCGCCGCTGATGGCGGACGTCGCGGTGAACGGCACGGTCACCGCCGCCGGGCTGTCGCTGTTCGCGATCGTGTTCTTCTGGCAGCCGCCGCACGTATGGGCCATCGCGCTCTACCGCAAGCGCGACTACGAGGCCGCCGGTATCCCGATGCTGCCGAGCGTGATCGGAGACGAGCCGACGCGCTGGCGGATGCTCTGGTACACCGTCGGGCTGGTGCCGGTGACGCTGGCGCCGTTCGCGCTCGGCTTCGTCGGGCCGGCGTATCTGGCGGTGGCGCTCGGCATGAACGCGTGGTTCGTCGGGTCGGTGCTCCGGCTGCTGCGCGAGCGGAACGACGGCGCCGCGCAGCGCGTGTTTCGCGTCTCCCTGGTCTACCTGTTCGCGCTCTTCCTCGCGATGAACGTGGATCTGCTCGCGCGGCTCTGATCGGCGCGCGACGCGCGAGGAGCCGCCATCTCGTCTGATCGCTCGCGAGCCACTCTCGGCGTCCTGTTCGGCGTCGTGATCGTCGACCTGATCGGCTTCGGCATCGTGATGCCGGTGCTGCCGTATCTGGTGAAGTCGCAGGGGGCGAGCGGTACCCAGCTCGGTGTGATCTCGATGGGCTACGCCGCGGCGCAGCTGGTGTGCGCGCCGCTCTGGGGTCGGCTTTCGGACCGCATCGGGCGCCGGCCGGTGCTGCTGTTCACGATCGCCGGAACGGCGTTGTCGCTGCTGGCGCTCGGCTTCGCCACGTCGCTGCCGTGGATCTTCGCGGCGCGCGTCCTCTCCGGCGCGTTCGCCGCCAACATCAGCGTGGCGTCGGCGTACGTGGCCGACGTGACCGACGACTCCGAGCGCACGCGCTGGATGGGACTGCTCGGCGCGTCGTTCGGCGTGGGCTTCGTGCTGGGCCCGGCGATCGGCGGGCTGCTCGCCCCCTATGGCTACGGCGTGCCGATGTTCGCTGCCGCCGGGCTGGCCGTCGTCAACTGGGTGCACGCCCTGGTGTCGCTGCGCGAGCCGGCCGAGCGGGTCGCGACGGCGCCGGCAGAGGGCCTCGTGACCGGCCGCTTCGCCGAGCTCCGGGACCCCGTGGTGCGCCGTCTTTGTGTCGCGAACCTCGTGTTCTCGATCGCCGTCACGCAGCTCGAGACGATGTTCCAGTACTTCATGCACGATCGCTTCGGCTGGGACGCGCGCGAGGTCGCGTTCATCCTGGTCGGCATGGCGGTCGTCATGGGCGGCGTCCAGGGCGGCGGCATGAAGGCGCTGTCGGCGCGCTTCTCCGAGCGCGCGCTGGTGACGGCGGGCAGCGCGACGTTGGCGATGGCGTTCCTGGCGCTACCGCGCATGCCGTCCGTGGCGCTGCTGCTGATCCCGCTGGCCATCGCCGCGATCGGTCGCGGCGTCGCGCAGCCGGCACTGATGAGCCTCGCTTCGCTCGCGGCGCCGGCGGCGCGGCGAGGCGGCGTCATGGGTGTCTTTCAATCGGCCGCCTCGCTGGCTCGCGTCGTCGGTCCGCTCGCCGCCGGTCTCCTCTACGACCGCTCGATGGGGGCGCCGTTCTTGTTGGCGGGGGGTCTGCTCGTCGGCGTGGCGCTGCTCGGACGTGGGCTTCCGGGGCGGGTCGCCACAGCCGGGAGCGTACAAGCGCCTCGGCTCGCCTGAGGGATTCGCGATGGACTTGTCCTTCCTGCCCGCGGTGAACGCCACGCTCAACGGGATCGCCGCGGTGCTGCTGGTCCGCGGCCGCCGGCTCGCCCGCGCTCGGCGTCTCGACGCGCATCGAAGGACGATGATCGCCGCGTTCGCCGTATCGAGTCTGTTCCTGGTCCTGTATGTGCTGCACAAGGCGTCGCGCGGCTTCGAGAACACCACGTTCCACGCCGAGGGTCTCGCCAAGACCGGGTATCTGGTGCTGCTCGTCTCGCATGTCTCGCTGGCGATCACGGTGCCGCCGATGGCGATCGCATTGATCACGTTCGGCCTGCGCGGGCGCTTCGAACGGCATCGCCGGCTGGCGCGCTGGGCATGGCCGATCTGGCTGTACGTCTCGGTGACGGGTGTCGCGATCTACCTGCTGCTCTACCGATTCAATCCGGCGCCGGCCTGAACGCATCCCCGGGAACCGTTCCGGCCCCGTCGCAGCATCGGAATCGCCAGGGAATCCAGGACATTGACATCGCCCCGTCGCGTCTTGTGAATCGCGCTCCGGGTTGCTACCTCCCCGCGGCGCCAGACCGGGACTCGGCGCGCTGCGTGGCTAGTCTCGGAGCGTTCTCGTTCGCGATCCCCGGCTCCTGGGCTGCTGCGATCCGTCGGACGGCCTTCGAGTGGAAGTTGAGGGTCCAACAGGATGGTTTCCAGCAGGCACTCCGTGACCTTCTCCGCGATCGGCTTTGCGATCGGGACGGCGCTCGTGACGCTGCTCTCGCTTCCTCCGGCGACGGCACGCGCGGCGGACGACGCGCGTGCCGCGGCGCTGTTCCCGTTCTGCGGCCAGTGCCACGGCGCCGCCGGCGCGGGGAACCAGAGATACCTGGCGCCCGCCATCGCCGGCCTGCCCGAGTGGTACGTCTTCGCGCAGCTGCAGAACTTCTACACCGGCCAGCGAGGCATGCATCCGGACGACGTTGCGGGGCTCCGGATGTATCCGATGGCCAAGACCTTCCGGGGGGAACACGCGGAATCCGACATGCAGGCGCTCGCCGCCTACATCGCGAAGCTCCCCGTCCCGACGACGCCGGCGACGCTGGTCGGCGGAGATCCGGGCCGCGGGGCCGGCTTCTACCAGGTGTGCCTCGCGTGTCACGGCCCGCAGGCGAACGGCAGCGAGGCGCTGCGGGCGCCTCCGCTCCACCAGCAGCACGACTGGTACCTGCTGTCGTCGCTGCAGCGCTACAAGAGCGGCGTGCGCGCCAGCGACCCGCGCAACTCGAACGCCCAGGTCATGCGCGGCATGTCCGGCACGCTCGTCGACGAGCAGGCGATGAAGGACGTGATCGCGTACATCCGGACGCTCGGGGGCACCGCCGCCGCCGCCGCCCCGACGCCCGAACCGGCAACCGAGGTGGAGTGACATGGCCAAGGAGTACGCGCCGGAAGATCTCGCCTGGCGGACCTTCCTGATCACGATCGCAGGCGTCGGCGGCTTCATCGCCGTCGTGTTCCTCTTCATTCTCTGAGGCGAAGCGCATGATCGAACGATTCCTCCCCGCGTCCTCCACGTTCGCCAGCGACATCGACTTCGTGTTCTCGCTGATCTTCTGGCTGGTCGGCTTCTGGCTGGTGGTCTCGGAGGTCCTGTTCTTCTGGCTGATCGCGCGCTTCCGCAAGCGGGACGGGCAGAAGGGCCAGTACATCACCGGCGAGCTGAAGAGCGAGAAGCGCTTCATCACGATTCCCCATCTGCTGGTGCTCGTCTGCGACGTGTTCATCATCTTCTTCGCCGTTCGCGTCTGGTACGACGTCAAACAGTCCTTGCCCACGGCGCCGGATCAGCAGACGATCCGGGTCGTCGCGCAGCAGTGGGCCTGGACGTTCGTGCACCCGGGCCCGGACGGAAAGCTCGACACTCCCGACGACATCACGAAGGTGAACGAGCTGCACGTGGAGGTGGACAAGCTCTACCACTTCCAGCTCACCTCGAAGGACGTGCTGCACAGCTTCTCGGTGCCGGTGTTCCGGCTCAAGCAGGACGCCATCCCCGGCCGCGTGATCACCGGCTGGTTCCAGCCCACGCGGACCGGTGAGCACGACGTCCAGTGCACCGAGATCTGCGGTGTCGGCCACGGGCTGATGCCGGCGCGCATCCACATCGAGACCCCCGAGCAGCACGCATCCTGGATGGCGGAGCAAGGGGAGTTCTCCGTTGCCGCGGTCACGGGCCGTTAGCGGAGGCGAGGAAGACCCATGGCCGAGTCGATCCCGGTAGACCATTCGCACGCGCACGCGGACGATCACGAGCATCACGCCGAACCCGGCTTCGTCCAGAAGTACCTGTGGTCCACCGACCACAAGATGATCGCGATGCAGTACATGTTCACCGGCATGGCGATGGCCCTGCTCGGCGGCTTCTTCGCCTACGTGTTCCGGATGCAGCTCGCCTTCCCTGGGATCGAGGTCCCGCTCTTCGGCATCGTCTCGCCGCACGAGTACAACGCGCTGATCACCAACCACGGCGCGATCATGATCTTCTGGGTCGCGATGCCGGTGTTGATCGCTGCGTTCGGGAACTTCCTGATTCCGCTGATGATCGGCGCGGACGACATGGTGTTCCCGAAGCTCAATCGGCTGTCGTACCAGATCTTCCTGCTGAGCGCGCTGATTCTGCTGGCATCGTTCTTCGTCGAGGGCGGCGCCTTCGGTGGCGCGTGGACGATGTATCCACCCCTGTCCGCCAACAGCGAATACAACCAGACGCCGCTCGGCACCACGCTCTTCATCGGCGCCGTCGGACTCGAGTTCGTCGCCTTCCTGATCGGCGGCATCAACTTCGTCACGACCGCGATGAACAGCCGCGCGCCGGGCATGAAGATGTACGACATTCCGATGGTGGTCTGGATGATCGTCATTGCGAGCATCCTCTTCATGGCCTCCGTCGGCCCGCTGATCGCCGGCGCCGTCATGCTGCTCTTCGACCACAACCTCGGCACGGCGTTCTTCGACCCGCAGCGCGGCGGCGACCCGATTCTCTGGCAGCACCTGTTCTGGTTCTTCGGGCATCCGGAGGTCTACGTGGTGCTGCTGCCGGCCGTCGGCATCGTCGCCGAGATCATCACGGTCTTCGCGCGCAAGAAGCTCTTCGCCTACAAGACCGTCCTCTACACGGCCTTCGGCACCGGCGTCCTCTCCTTCACCGTCTGGGCGCACCACCAGTTCATCGCCGGCATCGATCCGCGCATGGCCAACGTCTTCACGATCACGACGCTGCTGATCTCGGTGCCCATCGCGGAGATGATGTTCGTCTACATCGCGACGCTCTACGGCGGCTCGATCACGCTGTCGACGCCGATGCTGTGGGCGCTCGCCTTCATCGCCGAGTTCCTGATCGGCGGCGTCACGGGCATCTTCCTCGGCGCCAGCGGAGCGGATATCTACCTGCACGATACCTACTTCGTGCTGGCCCATTTCCACTACACCTTCTTCCCGATCGCGATCATCGGCACCTTCGCCGGCGTCAGCTTCTGGTACCCGAAGATGTTCGGGCGCATGCTGAACGAGACGCTCGGCAAGATCCATTTCTGGGGAACGGTGATCCCGTTCAACCTGATCTTCATCCCGCTGTTCGTGCTCGGCGCTGCCGGGGAGCATCGGCGGATCTGGGACTTCACGCAGTTCCCGGAGCTCGCCGCAGCGCCGCTGCGCAACCTCGACAAACTTGCCACCGTGTCGCTCGTGATCATGCTGGCGTTCCAGGCCGTGTTCCTGTTCAACTTCTTCTGGAGCTTGCGGCGCGGTCAGAAGGCCGGGAAGAACCCCTGGCAGTCGAATACGCTCGAGTGGACGGCGGAGTCGCCGCCGCCGCACGGCAACTGGAAGCAGCTGCCAACGGTGTATCGCGGCCCGTACGAGTACAGCGTGCCGGGCCGCGAGCAGGACTTCTGGCCGCAGAACGAGCCGAACTGATCCGAGGCTCCTAGCCGTATCCACCGATTCGAGCCGAGAGGAACGCGGATGTCCGCCCGACCGATTGCCACGACCCGTACCGCTGCGGGGATGCCCACCGGACGCCTCGCCGTCTGGTGGGTGATCGTCTCGGAGATCGTCATCTTCGGCGGCCTGCTGGGCTCCTACATCATGCACCGGCTCGCGCACGACGCCTTCGCCGAGCAGGCGGCGTACACCAACATGTGGATCGGCGCATTCAACACCTTCGTGCTGCTGACGTCGAGCCTGTTCGCGGTCCTCGGCCACAAGGCAGCCGACGCCGGCGACGGACGCAAGGCCGCGCGGATGCTCTACCTGACTTCCGCCGGCGGCCTGATCTTCCTGACGGTCAAGGCGTTCGAGTGGAGCATGGAGATCTCGCACGGCTTCACGATCAGCGCGCACACGTTCTGGTCGTTCTACTACACGGCGGCGGGTCTGCACGCGCTGCACGTGCTGGCCGGCGTCGTCATCATGCTGATCGTGGCGGCATCGGCCCGGAAGAACCTGGAGCTCCACCGCGTGGAGCTGATCGGGCTCTACTGGCACTTCGTCGACGTGGTCTGGATCTTCCTCTTTCCGCTGCTCTACATCGCGAAGTGAGGTCATCATGAGCGAACACGCGCACGAGGCGGCCGACCACGGGGACCACGCCCACCACGGGAACTACGTGAAGATCTGGGCGATCCTGCTCGTCCTCCTGGTGATCAGCATCCTGGGTCCGGAGCTCGAGATGCCCGTCGTTACGCTGATCACGGCGTTCGGCGTCGCGGTCGTGAAGGCCTACCTGGTCGTCAAGCACTTCATGCACCTCCCGGTGGCGCCGCGCTACGTGGGGTACCTGGTCGCGACGGGCCTGCTTTTCATGCTGCTGTTCTTCGCAGGCAGCGCGCCCGACGTGATGCGGCTCGAGGGAACCCGCTGGGAGAAGCCGTCGTGGATCGAGGCGAATCGCGCGTTCCAGGCCGGCGAGCGCGGGGAACCCCATCACTAGGCCGGAGGCGGGATCATGAGTTTCCCCGGCTACGGCCGGTTCCGCGTCGTCGCCGCCCAGAGGACGGAGCCGCTGATCCCGAACGGGGTGATGGGCATGCTGATCTTCGTCGTCACCGAGGCGATGCTCTTCGCCGGCCTGATCAGCGCGTTCACGATCATCCGCAGCTCCGCGATCGTGTGGCCGCCGCCCGGACAGCCGCGGCTTCCCTTCGAGGCGACTGCCCTCAACACCGCCGCGTTGCTCGCGTCCGCAGCGGCGCTGTACTGGGCGCGCCGGCGCTTCGACCGGGACCGACGCACGGCGCGCGCGCCGCTCGGGATCGCCGTGGTGCTCGGCGCCTGCTTCGTCGGCTTCCAGGGCGCCGAGTGGGTCGCGATGCTGAGCCAGGGCCTGACCCTGACGTCCAGCACCCTCGGGAGCTTCTTCTACCTGATCGTCGGCTTCCACGGCCTCCACGCTCTCGCGGCGCTCGCCGTGCTGATCCTCACATGGGTGCGCTTGCAGCGCGGTTGGCTCGCGTCCAGCCAGCTCGGGACGGCAGAGGTGTTCTGGTACTTCGTCGCCGGGATCTGGCCGGTGCTGTGGCTGGTGGTCTACCGATGATGGCCTTGCGTGCGGCCTGGACGGCGCTGGTCTGCGGACTCTTCGTCGCATTGCCGCGTGCGGCGTGGGCCTGCGCCGTCTGCACCGGTCAGGACGACGCGGCGTTCAGCCTGGCGATGCTGAAGGGGACGGCGCTGCTCTCACTGCTGCCGCTGGCGCTGATCGGAAGCCTGGTCTGGTACCTGCGCCGGCGCGCACGGGAGATCGCGGCCAGCGGGCCGGCGCCTCGCGTCCAGGAATCCTCGCGCTGACCCGGATCACAATCCCGCCTACAGCACCAGATTCACGAGTCGCCCCGGCACTACGATGACCTTCCGGGGCGTCTTGCCGGCGAGATGGCGCTGGACGTTCTCCGCGGCCAGCGCGGCCGTGCGCACGGCGGCTTCGTCCGCGCCGGCGGGCACCTGGATCTCGTCGCGCCGCTTGCCGTTGATCTGCACGGCGAGCGTCACCGTCTGCGCCTCGAGCAGCGCCGCGTCCGCAACGGGCCACGCCGCGTGGGCGATCGAGTCGGCGTGGCCGAGTTTCTGCCACAGCTCCTCGGCCAGATGCGGGGCGAGCGGGGCGAGCAGCTTCAGGAATGCCTCGCCGGTCGCGCGCGGAAGCGGCCCATCCTTCGCGGCGTCGCGGACGAAGACCATCAGCTTGGCGATGGCCGTGTTGAAGCGCAGTGCCTCCAGATCCTCCGTGACGCCGTGGATCGTCTCGGCAAGCAGGCGCTCCTGGGCCTCCGCTCCGCGCCCGCTCGGCAGCGGGCGCGCGGGTTCTCCCGGCGCGTCGTCGTCGACGAAATGCCGCCAGACGCGCTGCAGGAAGCGGTGCACGCCGTGGATGCCCTCGGTCGTCCAGGGTGCCTCCTTGTCGAGCGGACCCAGGAACATCTCGTAGAGGCGCATCGAGTCGGCGCCATACTGGGCGACGACGGTGTCCGGGTTCACCACGTTGCCGCGGCTCTTCGACATCTTCTCGACGACTTCCTCGAGCTCGACGTCGAGCGTGGGATGCAGCGCGCGGCCGTCGGCCAGGCGGACCTGGTCGGGGGCCACCCAGCGGGCCTTCAGCTCTCGCCCATCCGCTGCCGCGATGGTGCGCTCGCCGTCCTGGCGCACCTCCTGGAACGAGTAGCTCTGCGCCTCGGCCTGCGGATCGTCGCTCACGTTGTCGTCGTAGTAGCGCCAGCTCGAGCCGAGGATCATGCCCTGGTTGACGAGCTTGCGGAACGGCTCCTTCGTGGAGACGAGATCCAGGTCGTACAGGACCTTGTGCCAGAAGCGCGCGTAGAGCAGGTGCAGGACGGCATGTTCCGCCCCGCCGACGTAGAGATCGACCGGCATCCAGTACCGCTCGCTCTCCTTCGACCACGGCTCCGTCTCGTTGTGCGGGTCGACGAAGCGCAGGAAGTACCAACAGCTGCCCGCCCACTGCGGCATCGTATTGCGATCGCGACGCGCCGGCCGGCCGGTGTCCGGATCGGTGGTCTCGATCCACGCGGGAACGCGCTCGAGCGGCGTTCGCTGATCGCCGGACGGGCGGAAGTCGTCGAGTTCCGGCAGCAGGACCGGCAGCTCGCGATCCGGCACGAGCTTCACGCTGCCGTCGTCGAGGTGCAGCACCGGGAATGGTTCACCCCAGTAGCGCTGCCGGCTGAACAGCCAATCGCGCAGCTTGTAGGTGACGCGGCCGCGGCCGTGCCCTTCGGCTTCGAGCCACGCGATCATCTTCCGTTTGGCCTCCGCCGTCGGGAGTCCGTCGAGGAAGCCCGAGTTCACGCTCGTGCCGTCGCCCGTCGACGGGAGCTCCTGCCCGGCGACGTCGACGACCCGGACGATCGGAAGGCCGAAGCTCTGCGCGAACTCGAAGTCCCGCTGGTCGTGGCCCGGGACGGCCATGATCGCGCCGGTTCCGTAGCCGGCCAGCACGTAGTCCGCGATCCAGATCGGGATGCGCGCGCCGGTGGTGGGGTGGATCGCGAACGCGCCGGTGGCGACGCCCGTCTTGCTCCGCCCGTCGGCCATGCGCGCCCGCTCGCTGCGGCGGCGCGTGGCCTCCACGTACTGTGTGACGGCGGCGCGCTGGCCCGCGGTCGTGATGCGTTCGACCAGCGGGTGCTCGGGCGCCAGCACCATGTAGGTGGCGCCGAACAGCGTGTCCGGCCGCGTCGTGAATACGTCGATCGCGACGCGCTCGTGGTCTGCGACCGGGAAGCGCAGTTCGGCGCCTTCGCTGCGGCCGATCCAGTCGCGCTGCATCTTCTTGATCGGCTCGGGCCAGTCCAGCTCGTCGAGATCCCCGAGCAGCCGATCCGCATAGGCGGTGATCCGCAGCATCCACTGCTTCATCGGCATCCGGACGACCGGGTGGCCGCCGCGCTCGCTCTTGCCGTCGATCACCTCCTCGTTGGCGAGGACGGTGCCGAGCGCCGGGCACCAGTTCACCGGCACCTCCGCCTGATAGGCGAGGTCCTTCTCGAAGAGCCGCTGGAAGATCCACTGGGTCCAGCGGTAGTAGCCGGGATCCGTCGTGTCGATCTCGCGGGACCAGTCGTACGAGAGCCCGAGCGACTCGATCTGGCGCCGGAATGTCTCGATGTTGCGCCGCGTCGTCTCGCGCGGATGGACGCCGGTCTCGACGGCGTACTGCTCGGCCGGCAGGCCGAACGCGTCCCATCCCATCGGATGCAGGACGTTGTAGCCGCGCATCCGCTTGTACCGGGCGACGATGTCGGTGGCAATGTATCCCTTCGGATGTCCGACGTGCAGCCCGGCGCCGGACGGGTACGGGAACATGTCGAGCACGTAGTATTTGGGCTTCGCCGGGTCGAGCTCCGCCCGGAACGTGCCGCGTTCCCGCCACGTCGCCTGCCAGCGGGCCTCGAGGAGCTGCGGATCGTACGGCATGGCCGAACACGATAGCGCCCCGCGTTCCCCCCGCCGCGCGTCGGAGCTACGCTGCGCGCGTGAGCGAGAAATCGAACTCGGATCGACCGCCCCAGGCGCAGCAGCTGCCGCGGAAGGCCCCCGTATCCGGCGAGTCCTGGGCGGAGATCTTCGTCGTGTCGGACGGAACCGGCGACACCGCCGCCGACACCGTTCGGGCGGCGATGCTCCAGTTCCACAGCCGCTGGCGGATGCGCAAGTTTCCCGACGTGCGCAGCGCCGCCCAGGCGCGGGCCGTGGTCCAGGAGGCGGCTGCGACGAATGCGCTCGTGGTCTTCACGCTGGTCAACAGGGCGGCGGCCCAGGCGCTGCGCGACCACGGCGCCGGCCACGGCGTGCCCACCGTGGACCTGCTGGGTCCACTGATCGCGAACATCGCCGAGCATCTGCACCTCGAGCCGCGTCTCGAGCCCGGTCTACTGCACGGCTTCTCCGACGAGTACTTCCGGCGGATCGAGGCCGTGGAGTTCGCCGTGCGCCACGACGACGGGGCCAACCTGCACACGCTGCATCAGGCCGACATCGTGCTCGTCGGTCCGTCGCGGACCTCGAAGACGCCTCTTTCGATGTACCTGGCCCAACGCGGGCTCAAGGCCGGCAACGTGCCACTCGTGCCGGGGATCGAACCCCCTCGCGAGTTGCTCGAGATCGCCCATCGCAAGGTCTATGGCCTGCTCGCGGACGCCGAGCGGCTGGTCACGATCCGGCGCGCCCGCGTGCGCGGGCTCGGGACCAAGATCTCGATCGGTTACGCGGAGCCGGAGACCGTCGAGCGGGAACTCACGGCGGCTCGGCGCCTGTTCCTGCAACGGGGCTGGCGGGTGATCGATATCACCGGCCGCGCCGTCGAGGAAACGGCGTCGCGCATCCTCGAGCTGCACCACGGAGGCTGGGCGATCGGCGTGGATTGATCGCGGGATCGCGACCCGCTGCGGACGCGACGCGGGGCAGGGCCCGACCGGGCCCGACCCCGCCCCGCGCGCCTACTGATCCTCTTCCCGCAACCCGAGCTTCCGCTCGCGTTCCTTCTGCGCATCGAGCAGCACGCGCTGTTCCTCGCTGAGCAGCGCCGTCGCCACCTTCGGCCGCAGGATCGAGTAGAACGCCGGCACGACGGTGATGGCGCCCAGCATGTTGATGACCATCAGGATTACCAGCAGCTGCGCCATCTCGGCCTGGAAGCGCAGGTTCGAGAACGACCACAGGAAGATGCCGCCGACGATGGTGGTGGCCGTGAAGGTCACCGCCATGCCCGTGGTGCGGATCGCGCGGCGCACCGCTTCGTCGATGTCCTCGGTATCGACGACCTCCTGCCGGATGCGGTCCACGATGTAGATCGCATAGTCGACCCCGATGCCGACGCCCACCGCCTGAACCGGCAGCGTGTTGATGTTGAGGCCCACGCCCTTGGCCGCCATGTAGGCCAGCGAGAGCAGCGTCGCCGTCGACAGCTGCAGCAGGATGATGAATCCGCTCGGGATCGACTTGTAGGTGACGGAGTGCAGCACGAAGATCACGAACAGCAGCAGCGTGATGTTCGCCATGTGGCTGCGCTCGACTTCATCGTTGATCGCGGCCAGGATGCCCATGATGCCACCTGCCATCACGAACTGGACGCCCCGCGTCCACGAGTTCGTCGGCTGGTAGGTGGGGATCGAGTCCACGGCCTTGGTATCCTGCACGATCAGGTCGTTGGTGCCGACCGCGATCGCGCGGATGCCGTGTTCCTGGCTCTCCCACCACCAGCTGACGTCTCGCTCCGACCAATCCGCGAGACTGTCGGGCCACGAGAAGAAGTCGCCCTCTTCGACGCTGTCCCGCTCTGTCTCGTAGTTCTCGATGGAGCCGTCGCGGAACTCTTCCCACCACGCGGGCAGGCCGTCCTTGTCGACGTGGTTGACCGGGAGATTCGCGTAGGCCCCGTTCTCTCGGACCTGGACGCGAAGCGTGTGATCGCGGGTCGGCAGCATCGGCCCGAGCATGTAGTACCAGAGATCCGTGAGCGATTCCCGGTCGAAGAAGCCCGCATCCGGTTCCGCTTTGTCCCGATCGAGGCGCACGATCACCTCGCCCATCGGGTTCTCCTTGATGAAGTGCTCCGAGGCGGCGACGACGTTGGTGATGGTCGTCCCCTTGTGATCGGGGTAGAAGAACGTGACGTTGGCGTCGCGGCTGTCATCGGTCATGAACGGACGCAGGAAGCCCGGTGCCCCGTTCGTGCGGAGCTGGAAGATCACCGTCCGCACGGTGCCCGGGTGCTGCGGCACGAACTGCCACTTGGGGTCGCCGTAGTGGTTCATGCGCCAGTAGCCGCGCACGATCGGCGCGATCGAGACCGATGCGCCCATGTTCGTGTGCGTCTCCATCCAGCGCTCGAACTCGGTCATGCGCTGGATCGGAAGCGGATCGGCGCTGGCGTTCTCGCGGTCCCCGCTCGAGAAGACCACGAAGGAGTCTACCCCGCCGAAGCGCTTGGCGATCTCGTCGGTGCTGACGTTGAACTCGTGATCCGGCCACAGCAACGGCGACCCCGGCGTCGCCTGCCCGATCTGCGAGTGGAACATCGTCATGTAGAGGGAGACGGCGAACAGCGCGATGGTCACCGTCGCGACGCCGTACTTCCAGACCGGATGCGTCGTCATCCAGCCGATGAAGTTGGTGAAACGGATCATGAACTTCGGCAGGAAGTGGTCGTGGTCCTTCGGCGCCGGCAGGTAGCAGATCATCACCGGGTGCAGGATCTCCACGGTCGCGAGGATCGCGAGCACCCAGAAGGCGCCGAAGACCGCCAGCTCGTACATCTGCGGAATCGTCGTGAGCATGATCACGAGCAGGCCGGCCGTATCGGTCACGATGCCGAGCGTTCCCGGGACGATCAGCTCGGCCATCGCGATGGTCGCGGCTTCGACCTTCGCCACCTCGGGATCGCCGACCTGCGGGGCGAGGATCTCGTAGTCCTCGAAGAACCGTTCGGCCATCTGCACGGTGTGCGACACGGCACGCGCCGTGATGATCATCGGGATCACCAGCACGAGTGGGTCGAAGGTGATGTCCATCCAGCCGGTGAAGCCCGCCCCCCAGATCACCGTGGCGATGGCCGCGATGAACGGGATCAGAACGCCGTGCAGGCGCCGGAAGTAGGCGAGCAGCAACAGGAACACGGTGATCACGGTGAGTCCGACGAACAATCCGATCTCGAACGCGTGCTTGATGATCCATCCCACGTGGATCGGTTCGCCGGACACGAAGAGCTGGAGATTGCAGCCTTCCGGCCATTGCGACTCGGTCTTCGCCGTCGTGACCAGGCGAACCAGCGAATCGCCGATCCGCGTGAAGGCGTTCCCCTCCTGGGCAGCCGTACAGGCGGGATCCTGGAACTCCTCCTTGATCTTCTGCACGTGCTCGAAGACGGCGGTGTACACTTCCGAGGTACTGAGCCGGTCGGTGATGAAACCAGCCGTGACCAGGGCGCCCTTCTCGTCCCAGGACACCAGTCGTCCGTAGATGAACGGAGGATTCTGCAGCACCACGCCGCGCAGCTTCTCCGCCTGCTCCGCGTTCGTCGGGACCTCCTTCATCAGGACGTCGGACGTGATCGAGCCGTCGGGTTCGATCTGGATCGCGCGGGTGCTCGAGTGCGCCAGCGAACGGATCTGATCGTGGTTCACCGGATACGGAGGGAACTGGCGATCGAGTTCCTTCAGGATCTCCCGATCGCTCCGCCCTGACGCTTCCAGCCGTTCGCGGAGCTCCTCCCGCTCTCCGATGCGCGAGTCGTAGCCGACGCCGTCGAGACGTCTCGTGATCTCGTTCAGCCGGGCCAGCGTGTCCGGTGTGAAGATGTTCCCGTCGCGAACGACGACACCCACGGCGACGAGCGACGAAGTGCCGAACTTCTTCGCGAACTTGTCCTGTGCGTGGATGAAGGGGTGATCCGGCCACTGCGCTCGCGCGCTGGTGTCGACTCGCACCGACGGGCCCGGCAGGGCTTCGATCCCGGACGCCCGGAGGATCGCGTTGAGGATCGGGTAGAAGAAGAACAGCGTCGAGAGGATCAGCCCCATCGCGACCCAGAAGCGGTTGCGAACGATGAAGCGCGCGAAGAGCAATGTCTTGGTCGGGCGCGCATGGCTGATCGCGAGGATGTCGGGCGTCTCGGACATGGGGGTCTCCCGCTAGTGGCCTTCGGTACACGACGAGGAAGCCGGGCCACGAGAGACGCGCGAGCACACGATTCCGATTCCGATCTCGACTTCGATCTCGACGTCGGCTGGGCTTCGGATCGTGGCGACGCGCGCATCCCGGGACAGGCCCGGCAGGAGACCGCCACCGATGGGGGGCCGGCACACCCGACCGGACGCTATCTCTGGGGGCTCCCCCGGGTCAAGCGCGGATTGCGGCGAGCGCGGTCGCGCAACTCGGATCGGAGGCCGAAACGATGACCCCTGTGCCTCGCGTCTTCGCAACCCGCGCGCTTCCGGGCCCGGCGCTCGAGAGGCTGGCCCGAACCGTCGACCTGGACGTGTGGCCGGAACGCTCCGCCCCCCCGCCCGACGTGCTCGCCGCCCGGCTCGCCGACGCGGACGGTCTGCTCTGCCTGCTCACCGATCGGATCGACGCACCCCTGCTCGCGCGGGCCCCCGGATTGCGCGCGCTCTCGAGCGTCTCGGTGGGGGTCGACCACATCGATCTGGCGGCGGCGACGGCCCGCGCCCTGCCGGTCGGCCATACGCCGGGCGTCCTCACCGAAACGACGGCGGACCTGACCTTCGCGCTGCTGCTCGCCGCTGCCCGGCGCATTCCGGAGGCCGACCGCTTCGTGCGCGATGGGGACTGGCGGCCCGAGCGGGTCTGGGAGCCGGACCTCCTGCTCGGGCGCGATGTGCACGGCGCGACGCTCGGATTGATCGGCTTGGGCGCGATCGGCCGCGCTGTCGCGCACCGGGCGATCGGCTTCGGGATGCGTGTGCTGTCGTGGTCCCGAACGCCCCGGCCGCTCGGTGATCTCGCGGGGCACGTGGAACCCGTGGGGCTTCCGGAGCTGCTCGCACTCGCCGACTTCGTCAGCATCCACGTCGCGCTGGCTCCGGAGACCCGCGGACTCCTCGATGCGCGGGCGCTCGGCGCAATGAAGCCCGGCGCCATCCTCGTGAACACCGCTCGCGGCGGCATCGTCGACGAGGCGGCCCTCGCCGCGGCGCTCCGGGCGGGTCGCCTCGCAGCGGCAGCGCTCGACGTCTTCGCGCGCGAGCCCCTCGAGCGGACGAGCCCGCTACTCGAGCTCCCGAACGTCGTCCTGACCCCTCACATCGGCAGCGCGAGTGGAGCGACGCGGACTCGCATGGCGGAACTCGCCGTCGACAACCTGCTCGCCGCACTCGACGGCCGACGCATGGTGGCCTGCGCGAATCCGGAGGTCTACGACGTCCGCTGAGTCGGCGAACTCCTCGGCGAGATCTCGATCCGCGCCGTCACCGGAAGATGATCGGAGGCCCGGCGGGCGAGCGCACTGCGATGGGCGCGGATCTCGCGGACGACGCGGGCGGGCTTCACGCAGATCCGGTCCACGGGGGACAGCGGCGCCCGCGCCGGGAAGCTGCGCACGCCGCGCGTCCGCCCGGGCGCGCGGTGGAGTCGGCGCAGCAGCCGACCGGCTACCCACCATTCGTTGAAGTCTCCGGGCAGCACGGCCAGGTCGCGGCCGTCCGCGCGCTGCATGGTGGGGCCGTCGGTCCAGACGAACCCGGCTTCCCGCATCCGGACGGCGAGTCGGCAGGGGCCATCGCTGCCCGGAGATCGCGAGTCCACTTCCTGCGGTCCGACGACGTCCGCGTCCAGCTCCGAGATCCCTGCGGCGACCCGTCGGGGATCGCGCACACGGTCGGATCCGACGCAGGCGTGGACGTCATCCGAGCCGATCACGAAGTGCGCCGGGTCGAGCATGGGACCCCGACCGTCCTCACTCGTGCCTGGATTGCCCCCGCGAATCGCAGGCGACGCGAGGGTAGACAACGTCGGCGGAACGATCCGTGAGCAAGTCGCCCGGGCGCATCTGCGGCACGGGGATTGCAGAACAATCCAGCTCCCAGGCGAAACGAACCGGATCGGAGCCCGCATGGCCTCGCTACTCGTTGCTCGGCTCCCGCGCGCCGCGATCCTGGCCGTCGTCGTCGCGTGCTCGGATGCGGGGGAGCCGGAGGCCTCGAGGCCGGGATCCGACGGCCGAGGCGGCGCCGGCGCTTCGATCAGCGCGTCGGCAGAGGCGGTCTCGCCAGCCGATGTGTCGCCTGCAACGGCGCTCGCGTTCGCTCGGCAGCTCACGCGAGTCGATTGGCAGGGAGGAGATCTCGAGCAGGGGAGCGCCTTGTTCGCGCTCCACTGCTCGGCTTGCCATGGTGCGGATGGCACGGGCAATGGCCCCGCGGCCAGCGCTCTCGATCCCAAGCCTCGCGACTTCACGGAAGGCAGATTCTACATCGATGCCAACGACAACAACGAGACCGGGGAGGCGAGCGACCTGGCCCGCGTGATCCTCGTCGGTCCGGGCGCGTTCGGCGGGTCCGAGGCGATGCAGGGGTGGAGCGAGACGCTGTCGGTCGACGAGGTCCGCCATCTGGTCACGTTCGTCGAGAGCCTGGCGCAAGAGCGCGAGTAGCCGGATCGCGGCCGCTCGGGCCCTGATGCGATCGGGGTGATGTCTACTCGATTGCGTGTGCGTCGAGTTCGGGTCGGCATGCCCTCGACTCCTCGAGGGCGTCAGGCGCGCGGACCGGACTCGGGCCGCTGCAGGAGATGGGACAGGTCTCGCACGACAGCGTGTCGCGATCCCAGTATCTGGACGATGGCATCGACGCTGTCGGCGTCCTGCGCCAGCTGCTGGAGGCGTTCGCGGATCTTCGGGTTGCCGCGCGCGCCGTCGAGCGAGCGGCGCAGCAGCCACGCCAGATCCTGATTCGCTTCCGCCGCCGGCGGTTGGATCGCGGCGGCGACGGCAGGACTGAATCCCTGGTTCGACCGATTTGCGGGAAACCGCAGCGAAAGGATCGGGAACATGTTGCCGCCGTTCATGCTGTTCTCTCCTCTGCGTTCGGAACGCGTCCCGGAACGTCTATCGCGTGGCGTCGTCGACGGAGTCTTCGACCTCATCGGCTGCATCGTCGAGGCTCTCCCCCATCTCCTCGAGCGGGCCCTCCTGGCGGTCGCATGCGACGCCTCCCAGGGCAGCTCCGACGAATACGACCGAGCAGAATCCGGCGGCGAGCGCACGTTGCATCTTGTTCATCGTCTCTCCAGTTGTTGCGTTCCCGCATCGCTTCCTCGAGCGGAATCGCGCGCGCGTGCGGTACGCAGCGGACAGGGTCTGCAAGCGATGTGCCACGGGAGGTCTGCGCCACAGGGGAACGCGGGCCTCTCGATGTCCCAGGCTGGATCGAGGCAGGGACCGCGTTTCTACAAAACTCGCGGCCCACCTCGGCGGTGATGCGCGTAGAGACGCGCATGCGCGGCCATTGCCTCCGGCACGGAGCTTGCTCCTGCTCCTGTGCATGAACGATCGGGTTCCGGGCGAATCGATCGCCGACGCGTTCGACGAGGTGCTCCAGTCCGCACACGACGTGGCCACTCGCGGCGTGGCCCTCGCGCGACTCGAGGCGGGCGACGCCGTGGCGCAAGGTCTCCAGGCGGGGACTCTCGTGCTCTTCGCCGCGACCTTTGCCGGCTTCGTCGCGGCCATCTTCTGGTGGTCCGCCGTCGGAGCGGTCGCGTGGTGGGTGGGGCTGCACTTCGGAGCCGTTGCCGCCGCTGCGTGGGTGGCTGGGGCGCATGGCGTTCTCGGGGGTGCGGTCTGGGCATTCGGACGGAGTCGTCTCGATCCGGAAGAAGAGCCGTCGTCATGACCCAGGGCGTCTCGAAAAGTCACGCCGCACTGGAACGACAGAGAATCGAGCGCGCATGGCTGCGATCCGAGGCGTATCTGGCGCGCTCGTTGCGCAACCTCGAGCGCACGGTCAAGAGCACGATGTCGCCTCGACGGGTCGTCCGCGAGCGACTCGCGTGGTGCGTGGTCGGTGCTCTGGTGATCGGCTTCGCACTCGGATGGAAGCACGAGAGCGATCGATGATGGCGAGGATCGACGGGATTCGGAAAGCCGCGGACCGCGCTGGCGGTCCTGGCGGGTCCGCTGCCGACCTCTCTCGCAGCAGCGGCCCCGCGACGCGACCGCTTCAGAGGCTCTTCGACCACTCGTCGACTTCGCGCTCGGCCTCCTCGCGCGCGATTCCCTTGCGTACCTGAAGCTTGCCGACCAGCTCGTCCTTCTTCCCCTTCAGGGTCTCCAGGTCATCGTCGGTGAGATCGGCCCACTTCTGTCGAGCCTTGCCGACGAACTGCTTCCAGTTTCCTTCGATGCGATCCCAATTCATCAGGTCTCCTTCGCGGATGGCGTGCCGTTCCCGGGATCGAGATGCGGCGGTGCCGTCGTGACTCGCGACGCGCTGCCAAGCCGTTGCGCGTGACGTTTGCAGGGAACATGCCATGACGACGGCGTTTCCCGTGACGTTTTTTCTAGTGGCTGAGGTCGGGTCGGATCCCGGTACCATTGCCGTCGTGGCGTGTGGCGCGGCGCGCGGGCGGAACGCTTGCCGCGCCGCTCCCCGCCTCCCGCAGTCGTCGGATCCGATCGATCAGATCGCGGCGCAACGCGGGCCCGGAGCGCGGGGTCAGCACGGCGGCCAGGCCAGCACCCAGCGCCATGCCGACGCCGAAGATCGCCAGATTGCGTGCGGTCAGCGCATCGCTCCACGCGGGCTTGCGCTGGCCCGGCAACCAGCGTCGCGCAGCGGCAGGGAGATCCGGAGTCCGAGCGCGCACCGCGTCGCGCGAAGGCAAGCTGCCTGCCAGGCGCTCCAGCCCGTGGCGGACGGTGTCCCGGTCGGGAAGTCTGTCCGTGAGTTGTCCGAGATCCATCACAGCTCCTCCTCGGTCGGGCTCGAGTCCCGCGCGAAGCCAGCTCCACCGATTTCGCGCATCAGCCAGCCTGCGGCCATTCGCGTTGCCAATCCCAGCGCCAGCGTCGGTGCGCCCTTCGGCAGCCCTCCGCCGAGCACGTAGCCGATCCCGGCGCTCGCGCCGACGGTCAAGTAAGGCTGACTCCGCAGCCGGTCGCGGAGCAGCGCAGCAAGCTCCTCCCGCAGCCCGCGCAGATCCTCGACGACGGCCGCAGTGTCCTCGCGCGCTCGTCGGAACTCCTTCTGGAGGTTCTCGGTGCTCGCATCCTTCTCCTCCTCCCGATCGTCCGCGCCGGTGTGTGCTTCTTCCTGGTTGTGTCTCGTGTCCACCATGGGCTACCGCTTCGCGATCAGCCGCGCGAGGAAGAAGCCGGCGGCCAGTGCCCCGCCGACGGCGAGGAAGGGATGTTCCATCGCGAACTCCCGCACGAGGTGATCCGTTTCCTGCGCGCGATCGCGTAGATGATCGCGTGCCTCCGACGCGCGTTCGCCTACCGTGGGACCGATGTCCGCGTGTATCTGCTCGGCCATGATTCCTCCTGGTCTCGCCCGTTCGATGTCGAACGATGCGCGGCTCTACGGACCGACGCTCGTCGCGGGGCGCGTTTTCCGAGCCGTGAGTCTGGCAGGAGGGGTAAGCAAGGGCCGTACCAGCACCGGGAGCGACGGAGCGGCGAGCTTCCGTCTGCTCGCACGGCGCTTTCTACAAGAGACGCACCGAGTCGACCGCTTTCCGACGAGCAAAGGGCACGGGATTCGCCCGGATGAAGGCGCGACTAGTCGAGGAGCTGCGCCACCGGCTCGAGGCCTGGCAGGTGCTTCGCGGCGATTTTCGTCGCCGCGAGCACCGGCACGGCGATCAGTGCCCCCGGGATTCCCCAAAGCCAAGACCAGGCGACGATCGACAGGAACACGGCTACGCGGCTCAGTGTCAGGCGACGGCCGAGAACCGCCGGTGTCACCATGTACGCCTCGATCGACGTGAGCGCGAGGAATACGGCGGCCGGCGTCAACATCTCGACGGGCTGGTCGAAGCTCACCACGCCGACTGCGCCGATCACCAGCGTCATCGACGCCGCTCCGGCGTAGGGTACGAAGTTCGCGATGGCTGCGAGGACACCCCACAACGGGGCGTTCGGCAGCCCGAGTGCAAGCATCGCCGCGCCGACGGCGACACCGAGACCGACGTTGATGGCGCTGACCGTCAGTAGGTAGCGCGAGATCTCCACTTCGACCTCCCGCACGGCCGCCACCACCAGCTTCTTGTCGCCGAGCCTCGGCGCCATCGCAATGACTTTCGTGAGCAGCCGATCCGGCGTCGCCAACAGGAAGAAGAGCAAGATCAAGCTCATCAGCGCACCCGCGACGAGACCCTGGGCGTGACTCAGGATCGCGTCCGACAGCGGCGGCGGGCGCACCACGACAGAACGCTCGCGATCCTCGTTGTCGATCCGTGCGGCTTCCTCGACCTCCTTCGTCGCATCGCTCATGCGCTCGATGGGCTCGCGAACGAAACGGAGCTTCTGCTGGATCAGGCGCGCGCTGGAGGGCGCGCGCTCCAGCCACTTTGCAGCGGGCTCCGCGAGGGTCACCACGCCGTAGGCCCCCGAGCCGATCAGGGCGCCCATGACCAGCGCCGCGCCCAGGACCGGCGGGATGCCCACGCGCCGGATGGCTGCGACGAAGGGCCGCAGGATGAGACTCGCGAGGATTGCGAGAACGATCGGTAGCAGCAGCGTACGCGCGAAGTACGCCGTGTAGAAGCACAGCAGCACGAAGATGCCGATCGTCGCGAGCGAACGCGCCCTCGGTTCGGCCGACGGGTCCAGGCCTGCGAGCGGCGACGGTTCGGGACTCGGCGTGGTGGTCAGGGTTCTCTCTCCCGTTCGTTCGCGTCGACCCGACTCGAATCGATGGGGGCGTGACGGAGGGAATGCACGGGACGTGCCGCCGGCTTCTCAGCCCTTCCGCCGAAGCAATGGAAGCAGGAGATCGAGGTCCAGGGGCTTTTGTAGATCCTACACACACATGAGCGTGTCCGATCCCGTCGCAGACCGGCCCTGCCGTCCCGGCCGGGTGTCCAGCATGGTCCGCGCGCCCCCCGGGCGCGTATTCGCCGGCACACGCCTTGCAAACACTTACCGCCGAGAGGCCGGGTATCGCCGGCGATGAGGGGGGGGCGCTGAATGTCGTCAGTCCGCAACTTCGAGTTGAAGCCTCTGCCCTATGCGAAGGATGCGCTCGCGCCCTGGATCAGCGCGCGAACCGTCGAGTTCCACTACGAGAAGCATCATCGCGGCTACGTCGAGAAGCTCAACGCGGTACTCGACGAGCGCTCGCGTTCCGCAACCACGCTCGAAGGGCTGGTCCGCGCGGCCGACGGCGAGGTCTACCAGCTGGCCGCCCAGATCTGGAACCACGACTTCTACTGGAGAGGGTTGCGAAGCGGCGGGGGCGGGAAGCCCGCGGGAACGCTGCTGGCGCTCCTCGAAGCGTCGTTCAGCGGTTTCGGGAATCTCCAAAGGCGTCTGGCAGAAGCTGCGAGTAGTCATTTCGGCTCCGGCTGGGCGTGGCTCGTCGTCGACGAGCAGGAGCGGCTCTGCGTCACCGCCACGCACGACGCCGACAACCCTCTCCGTGAGGGGCTGACGCCGCTCCTCACCATCGATGTCTGGGAACACGCGTACTACCTCGACGTGCAGAGCGAGCGCGATCGCTACGTCGAAGCCGTCATCGATCATCTGATCGACTGGGATTTCGTGCTCCGCAACCTCGATCGAGCCGTACGGCCTTCGGCGACCGGCGCGGAGGCCGTTCGTCTTTGGTCGAGCGCGGAAGAGAAGACCGGATGAACCGGGCTCGTTCTGGAAGAGCCCTGGTCATCCCAACGCGCTGCTTCGGTGAGACCCACCGCTCGCGGCGCAACACGAGAGGAAGACAGATGAACACAGCGACATGGCGTACGAAGCTCCGATCCGCGCTCGCGGCGGTGGCGATGGTGGCCTCCGCGAGCGGAACCGCGCTCGCGGCGGACATGCCGGATCCGTGGATCACGGCCAAGGTGAAGGTCGCGCTGCTGACGGCAGAAGGCGTGAATCCGCTCGATGTGAACGTCGACACCCTCGACGGGCGCGTGACGCTCCACGGTCAGGTGCCGACCGCCGCGGAGCAGGCGAAGGCCGAGCAGGTCGCGCGTGGGATCGACGGGGTGCGCGAGGTGCGCAATCTGATCCAGATCGTGCCGGCGAGCGCGAGCGAGGCGGTCGAGGCGGCCGACGAGGACGTGACGAAGCGGATCCAGGAGGCTCTCGACGGGAATCCGGCGCTGCAGGGCGTCGAGGTCGTATCGGTGAACCGCGGCGTCGTCGTGCTCGGGGGCAAGGCGGAGACGCTGAGCGCGCATGTGGATGCTCTCGCGGCGGCACGCGGCGTGTCCGGCGTCCGCAGCGTATCGAGCCAGATCACCAGTCCCGACGAGCTGGCCGACGCCGAGCTGTGGCGCGACGAGTCGACCACGCCGCCGGTCGGGGCGGCCGCCGGGATGCGCGCAACGATCGAGGACGCGTGGATCACCACGGCAGCGAAGGTCAAGCTGGTCGCGGCGGATGCGCCCGCCTTCGACATCAACGTGGATACGGTGAATGGGATCGTCACGCTGTTCGGCACCGTCGGGACCGACGAAGCCCGCAGCAACGCGGAGGAGACCGTCAAGAGTCTCGACGGCGTGAAGGCGGTGCGCAACGAGCTGCAGGTCGTGGCACCGGCTCAGCAGGTCGCGACTGCAAGAAAGGACGAAGAGATCGCTGCGGCGCTGGCGAAACGCTTCGAGGAGCGGTCGAGCCTCGCGGATGCCGACATCGACGTGCAGGTCGAGAACGGCACCGTACGGCTCAGCGGCAAGGTCGACAGCCAGGCCGACCGGATCAGTGCGCTGACGCTCGCGCGCACGACGCAAGGTGTGCGTGGCGTGACCGGCGAACTCCAGGTCGAGAGCGACTGATCTCGCGCGTCGCGGGTGGCGCGCACAGATAGGGAGAGCCAGCGCAGCCCGGCGGAGGCCGGGCTGCGCTGTTCGTAGCGGCGAGCCCGACTTCGGCGGATCCGTCCGCATCGGAGTCCACTCTTGTCGAGGGGTCGATGCATGCCCAACGGAATGACGTGGTGTCGGGTGATGGCTCTCGTATTCGCGCTGGTCGCGGTCTGGCGCCTGTGGGAGAGTTTGGGGATGGCGGTGATCGCCTCGAGCGTCCCGCTCGTCGGCCTGCTCGCCCTCGTGGGGCAGGGCCTGGCGGCGCCGATCGCGGCGATCGCGTTGTGGCACGAGATGCGAGCGCTCGGCCGCGCGGCCCTCGTGATCTTCGTGCTGTTCGTGGCGGTGCAGATGGCAGCGGACACCTTCGCGTACGGCATCCGCTCGCTGCTCGAGGCGCTCGCGGGGATCCTCTTCGCGTTGGCGCTTGCGGGGCTCGGTTGGTTTGCGCTCGGGACCCGGGGACACGGGGAACGAGGACCGTCACGGATCGGGAACGAGGCCTGAAATTGGCACGAAACTCGCATCGCTCACGATCGAAGCAGGCGGAAGGCAACCGCACGGCGCGCTGCGGCGCGTCAGCTTGGAGAAACGTACATGTTGCAATGGGCCCTTACGTTCCTGGTGATCGCGCTGATCGCAGGACTGCTCGGATTGACCGGAATCGCCGGCGCCGCGACGGGGATCGCGAAGATCCTGTTCGTCGTATTCCTGGTGCTCTTCGTCGTCTCGCTGGTTGCGGGCCGTCGTCGCCCCGCGGTCTAACAGCGGACGAGCCACGCGCGATGGCGGCACGGGAGCGCCAACCGCCCGTTCCGCCATCGCGCCGGGAGCCGGTCGTGCAATCGCAAGCATCGGACAGCGTTCAACAGGAGGTTTTCATCATGCGTTCTATTTGGCTCGAGGGATCGATGGCTCTCGTGGCCGCGCTCGCCATCGGCGCTTCGGGCTGCCGGACGGTCGGGACGGCCGGGCGCTCGCTCGGCGATGCGGTCGGCGACACCGCGGAGGCGGCAGGCGGCGCAGCGAGTACGGCGGCAAAGGGGGCCGGCGACGTGATCGAGAACACCGCCGAGGCCGCGGACCGCGACCTCGACTGACGTCGGTGCGGTTGGCTCGGCCGAGTCGATCCCGCGAACCGAGACGATGGAAGCGGGGTCGCGGACTATCCGCGACCCGGGGCTTCGTTCCGGAGCGGACCGACGTGGAGCAGTCCGAAGAGGAGCGTCTGGACCACGTGGTTGGCCAGCGATCCGCCGGCGGCTCGCAGCCGCGGCAGGAACACGACCGTCTCGATCGCGTGGACCGCGAGCAGCGCGCCGAACAGCAGGCGGCCGGTCGACGCCCAGGGCGCCGTTTCCGGCAGGAAGAAGGCGCGCGCCGAGGCGATCCATACGACCGCCAGGATGAGCTTGCCGATCGAAAGCACGAAGATTCCTCCTGCCGGGGTCAGATGGCCTCGCGAGGCTATCGCATCGCGATCGGCAGCGCGGCGGGCCGAGGAACGCGCGGGCCTCCGGTCTGTCGGGGAGCACGGCGTCTCGCTGCTTCGAACGACGTCTCCGGTACGAGCGGTGGGGCACGAGTGCTGGGCTTCCTCCTCGGCAGAAACCATCGGGATCGGGCCACGATCGGCGAAGTCACGACGTGAAGCCGGGGGAGATTCGAGCCGAGCCGCTTGCGACCGGGCGCAGTGTCTTCGAGACGGAGTGCCACCTCCTCGCCTTCCTCTGGGCCGTGGCGCCCGAAGGCCCGCGTTCGATGGCCTGCCGGCGCCCGCGTTCTATGATCTCGGACTCGCGAGCCGCGCCCGCCGATTCCCCGCGAGGGATCCAGGGCCGAGAGGACTCCGCATGGCCTATCAACCGATCGAGGACTACGGCGTCATCGGAGACATGCACACGGCGGCGCTGGTCGGGATCGATGGCGCCATCGACTGGCTCTGCGTCCCGCACTTCGACTCGCCGAGCGTCTTTGCGGCGATTCTCGACGACGAGAAGGGCGGTTCCTTCCGGATCGCGCCGGTCGACGACGACGTGACGAGCAAGCAGTCGTACTGGCCCGACACCAATGTGCTCGTGACGCGCTTCTTCACACAAGAGAGCGGGGCGGAGCTGACCGACTTCATGCCGGTCTCTCCTCCGACGCCCGGCGCGCCGAAACGCCGGCGATTGATCCGGCGCGTCACGGCGCTGCGCGGTGAGATCACCCTCCGCATGGACTGCCGACCCGCGTTCAATTTCGCCCGCGACGACCACGAGGTCCGCCTCGTCGACTGCGGCGCCGTCTTCGAGAGCCGAGGATTGCGCCTCGAGCTGCTGACGAGCGTTCCGCTGCGCGTCGACGGCGACGCGGTGTGCGCCGAGTTCGCGATCGGGGAGGGCGAAAGCGCGACCTTCGTGCTGCAGGAGGCGGAAGAGGGGCCCTCCTGCGGGACCCACCTGTCCGAAGAGGATACCGAGCAGATCTTCCGCCAGACGATCCAGTACTGGCGCGGCTGGCTCTCGCAGTGTGCGTACAAGGGACGCTGGCGCGAGATCGTCCACCGCTCCGCACTGGCGCTCAAGCTGCTGACCTTCGAGCCGACCGGTGCGATCGTCGCCGCTCCCACGTGCAGTCTGCCCGAGGGCATCGGCGGCGTCCGCAACTGGGACTACCGCTACACATGGATTCGCGATTCCGCCTTCACCATCTACGCGTTCATGCGGCTCGGATTCACGCAGGAGGCAGCGCGCTACATGGACTTCCTGTCCAGCGTCTGCATGGAGGTTGGCAAGCAGGGCTCGATGCTGCAGATCCTGTATGGCATCGACGGGCGCAAGGACCTTCCCGAGGAGACGCTCGACCATCTCGATGGCTACTGCGGCTCGAAGCCGGTGCGCGTGGGAAACGCAGCGCACGACCAGCTCCAGCTCGACATCTACGGAGAACTGCTCGACGCCGTGTACCTGTTCGACAAGTACGGCTCGCCGATCTCGTACGAGATCTGGCTGACCGTCCAGCGCCTCGTCGACTGGGTCTGTGAGAACTGGCAGCGCGAAGACGAGGGCATCTGGGAGGTGCGCGGCGGGCAGCGTCACTTCGTCTACTCGAAGCTGATGTGCTGGGTCGCCGTCGATCGCGGTCTACGACTCGCCGAGAAGCGCTCGTTCCCGGCGGACCGCGGGCGTTGGCAGAAGACCCGCGACGCGATCTACGAGGAGATCATGGAGAAGGGGTGGAACGACGACCTGCAGTCGTTCACGCAGGCCTACGGCGACGACGCGCTGGACGCCGCCAACCTGATGATGCCGCTCGTCTTCTTCCTCTCGCCCACGGATCCGCGTCTGCTCGGCACGCTCGCGGCGACGATGCGGCCGCCGCACAGCGGCGGATTGCTCTCGAACGGTCTCGTCTATCGCTATCACATCGAGCACGCTCCGGACGGCCTCGACGGCGAGGAGGGGACGTTCAACATCTGCACCTTCTGGCTCGCCGAGGCGCTGGCGCGCACCGGACGCTTCGATCTCCAGCGACTCGAGGAGTCGCGATTGCTGTTCGAGCACATGCTGGGATTCGCCAACCACCTCGGTCTCTATGCCGAGGAGACCGGCCATCGCGGCGAGGCGCTCGGCAACTTCCCGCAGGCCTTCACGCATCTCGCGCTGATCAGCGCCGCGTTCAACCTGGACCGGGCGCTCGGGGGAGGGGAGAGCGGATCGTGACGCCTCCTTCGACGTCGGCCTCCCCGCGGCGATAGGAGAGCGCCTCCGCGAGTGCCACCGGGCCGACGCGCTCCTCCTCGGCGAGATCGGCCACGGTGCGCGCCGTCCGCAGACAGCGGTGAGCGGCACGCGCGGACAGACGCAGTCGCTCGACGGCGCGTCCGAGCAGCGTGCGCGCGTCGGGCGTGGCCGCGACGGCGGCGTCCAGCGAGCGGTCTGGGATCTCCGCATTGCAGCGCGCACCGACGAACGAGAGGCGCTCGCGTTGGCGCGCCCGTGCCGCCGCGACGCGAGCGCGCAGCACGTCGCTCGGTTCTCCGACCGGACCCGAATCGAGAGCCTGCCAATCCACGGCTGGGACCGAGACGTGGAGATCGATGCGGTCGAGCAGCGGACCCGACACGCGCGCGCGATAGCGACGCACGAGGGCGTCGGTGCAGCTGCATTCGCGCCAACGCGAGAGCCGCCAGCCGCACGGACACGGGTTGGCGGCGGCGACGAGTTGGAAGTCTGCCGGGAAGACACAGGTGCCACCCGCTCGCGCCACCACGACGCGGCGATCCTCGAGCACTTGCCGGAGCGATTCGAGCACGCCTCGGTCGAACTCGGGGAGCTCGTCGAGGAACAGCACGCCGCGATGTGCGAGCGAGATCTCTCCCGGTCGCGGGGGCGAGCCGCCCCCGAGCAGACCGGCCCGACTTGCCGCGTGGTGCGGTGCGCGGAACGGTCGCTCGCGAACGATCGGTTCTTCTCCGAGCCGGCCGGCGGCGCCATGGATGCGCGTTGCTTCGACGGCCTCCTCGAATCGGAGCGGAGGGAGCAGGCCCGGAAGTCGGCGCGCGAGCATCGTCTTGCCGGACCCCGGCGGACCCTCGAGCAACAGTCCGTGGCCGCCGGCGGCGGTGATCTCGAGCGCGCGCTTCGCGCGCTCCTGACCCCTGACCTCGGCGAGATCTCCGACGCTCGGTCGTGTAGAGCTCGCGAGGAGCTTCGGCGGCGGCACGGGGGTCAGGCCTCGCCCGATCAGCAGGAACCGCAGCAGCGCGCCGAGATCATCCGCGGCGAGGACCTCGACCCGCGGGGTCAGCGCGGCTTCTCCGCCGTTCGCTCGCGGCACGACGACGCGTGTACAGCCGTCTTCGCGCAACGCGAGGGTCAGCGCCAGCGCACCGCGCACCGGGCGCAGCCGCCCGTCGAGCGCCAGCTCGCCGACCAGACCCAGACGCGACAGCGACTCCACTTCGACCGCGCCGGCCGCCGCGAGGATTCCGATCGCGATCGGCAGGTCGAGCCCCGCGCCGCTCTTGCGCACCGAAGCGGGCGCGAGGTTCACCGTCACGCAGCCTCGCGGAAACGGCTGGCCGATCGCAGCGATGGCGCCGCGCACGCGCGCGGCGCTTTCGCGAACGGCCGCCTCCGGCAGGCCGACGATGTCGATCCGCGGCAGGTGCGAGGTGATCCGGACCTCGACCTCGACGGCAACGCCGTCGACGCCCGAGAGCACGGCTCCCAGGACGCGCGTCATGGCGGAGCTCCTCGGGACCGAGGGGCGGAGGAGTGTCGGGAGAGCGAGGCTCGCACACGTGATGCGCGTCACACAGGCGAGACGAGGCTCGAGATGAACATTGGAAATGCAGCAGGTTCGAAATGCAGCAGGCGAAGAAAGCAGGGTCTCCGGAGAGACCCTGCTTTCACCCTTTTCGGAGAGCCCCGCCAGGCGTGGGACTTCCCTCTCATGAAGTGGCCCGAGCGCGCCGAAAGTGGCAGCGATCGTTCCAGCGAATCCCCGGGCTTCCCTTGCGTCGAACCGGCGCCGCCCATTACGATGGCCGCTCGACCCGGGGGGGGGGCAGGCGAGCGGACGCATCGCGGCGGATGAGGATCCGAGTGCTCGCGCCGGGAGCGACGCTGGCTCCGAGCCATGCCGCCCCCAATCGACGTCCATCTCATAAGCGTCCATCTCAGAAGGGAAGGGAAACCCGATGTACTCGCACGTTTCCGCGCGCCGGCCCGCCGTCGCGACCGTGGCGGCGATCGCTCTCGCCGTCGCCACGCTCGGTTGTGAAACCGTTCCGGGCAATCGCACGACGCAGGGCGCTGTCCTCGGCAGTCTCGCCGGCGCCGGCGCCGGCGTGCTCGCGGCCGGCGAGGGCGACAATCTCGCCGGGGGGTTGATCGGCGCCGCCGTCGGGGGCGTCGCCGGCGGGCTCATCGGCCGCTACCTCGACAACCAGGCGCGCGAGATCGACGCGATCCCGGACGCGACCGTGGAGCGCCAGGCCGATCGTCTGCTGGTGACCTTCCCCGGTGACACGTTCTTCGACAGCGGCTCTTCGAGGATCGCGCCGGGCGCCGCGCAGCGGCTCAACTCGCTGGCGCAGACACTCCGCAGCTACCCGGAGAGCAACGTCGTGATTCGCGGTCACACGGATTCGACCGGCTCCGAGGCAGCCAACCTTCGCCTCTCGGAGGACCGCGCCAACAACGTGCGCAACTACCTCGTCAACGGCGGCGTTCCGCCGTCGCGCATCACGGCGATGGGCTTCGGGGAGCAGTTCCCGTTGGCGACCAACGCGACCGAGGCGGGCCGCCAGCAGAATCGGCGGGTGGAGATCGAGATCGTTCCGCGGCGCGAAGAGCTGCGCGAGTCCCCGCGCTACTGAACACCGCCGGCCGAAACGATCGCTTGGCGACGCGGGAGCTCCCTCTCGGGATGTCCATCGCGCTCGCGCTCGCCGTCCTGCTCGCGCTGCTGGGAGGCGCGGGCGGGGCCGGGGCCGAGGTCCGCGTGATGATCGACTCACCACGACCGGGCGAGCGCGTCGAGAACCGCGTGGATCAGGCGCCGATCCGCGGAACGGCCTCCGCAGACGGCCAGCGGCCCGCCGCTTTCGACGTGATGATCGTGATGGACGTCTCCGGATCCACCCGAGTGGCCAGCGGCGTCGACGTGGACGGAGATGGCGTCGTCGGCTTCAATCCGCAGCAGGAGCTGCTGCCGCCCGGATCCTATCCGGACGGCATGCTTTCGACGGATCCCGAGGACACGATCCTGCACGCGGAGGCAGCGGCCGCCCGCGCCCTGCTCGCCGGCCTCGATGCCAGACGCGTCCGCGTGGGGCTCGCGACCTTTGCGGGTGAGGTCGATCCGTCGACGGGCCACCGGCGCAGCGTGAACCAGCAGGACGCGTGGCTCGAAGTCCCGCTGACCCACGACTTCGACGCCGTTCGGCGCGGGATCGATGCCGTGGTGGCGCGCGGACCGTCGGGCGCGACGAACTTCGCGGCCGGGATTCGGCTCGGCGTGACGGAGCTCGCCGGCCTTCCCGGCGCGCGCAGCACGCCGCGCGCAGGCGCGCAGCCGGTACTGCTGTTCCTGACCGACGGCGTGCCGTCGCTTCCGATCGGGTCGGGCGCCGTCACCGATCCGGGCGACATCGAGGCAGCGATCTCGGCGGCGGGGCTCGCGAAGACCGCGGGCATCCGGATCAACACCTACGCGCTCGGGCCGCAGGCGCTGACGTATCCGCAGGCGGTCACCGAGATGGCGCGCGTCTCGCTCGGCACCTACACGCCGGTGCAGAATCCGGGCGACATCGTCGCGCTGTTGCAGGGTGTGAGCTTCGCGAACATCGAGGACGTGGTGATCGCGAACCTGACGACGGGCGATTTCTCGACCGATGTGAGACTCGAGCCCGATGGCTCGTTCTCGGGCTTCGTCCCGGTGCGCGAGGGCCGCAATCAGGTCCGCGTGACGGCATTGGCATCCGACGGCAGCCGCGGCAACGTGACGCTCGAGCTCGATTTCGCCCGCACCCAGCTGACGGACCTCGAGCTGGCGCGTGAACTCGAGCGCATCCGTCGCATGAACAAGGAGCTGTTGCTGCTCAAGGAGCGGAGGAAGATCGAAGATTTCCGGAGCCGCGAGAAGAAGGAGCTGGAACTCGAAGTCGAGAAGCCGTCCGGAGGGCGCTGAGCGTTCCGAGACTCCGGGCTACTCGGCCCCCCGCCGCGCCGCACGATCGGCGGCCTGCCACACCGTTTCCAGATCGCCACCTTCGCCGAGCAAGGACACCGGGCTCTGCTTGTCGATGTGACCGATCAGGCCGCGGTACACCCCGTAACCCACCAGCTCGCGCAGGCGCGGTGCGAAGCCACGGGCGATCGCGCGCGGAATCCCGAGCTGTTGGTTCTCCTGCTGACGGATCCAGCCCGCGCAATAGTTCATGGCGATCCCGATGCGTCGCTGGCTCGTGTGGTTGGCGCCGCCTCCGTGCCACAGACTGCCGTTCCAGACCAGCACGCTGCCCTTCTCCATCTCCGCGGGGATCGAGTCGTAGCTCGTGCCGTAGTCGGGGCTGCGGTCCGACCGATGCGACCCGGGGACGAGGCGCGTGGCGCCGTTTTCCGCCGTGAACTCCGTCAGCGCCCACATCGTGTTGCACACGATCGCGACGTGGGGCTTCGGAAGCGGGATCAGCTGATCGTCGGCGTGGATCGGCTGCGGCGCCTCGTCCGGGCCGATCGCGATCGAAGACAGCGATGAGATCAGACAGCCCGGATCGAGTACGCCCTCGACGATCGGCAACACGCGTGGGTGCACGGGGATCTCCCGGAAGCGCTCGCCATGCACCAGCAGGTTGTAGATCCGCGTCGTTCGGAAGCCCTCGAAGGAGTTGGGTCCGAAGCCGATTCCGAGCTCGTGCTCGAGACGCCCGAGATCCTCTGCGAATGCATCCGCTTCGGCGGCGGACAGGACGTTTCGGACGATCGTGAAGCCGTCGCGCTCGATGTCCGCGAGGTGCGCTCGGATCTCCGAGTCGGAGGACGGCGTCGAGTTCGCGGACCCCATTACAAGGGCGTCAAGGCCGGGTCGGCGATCTCGCGCTTCACCAGCTTGCCCTTCTCGTAGATCGAGGTGACGTCGACCTGTCCGTCGCTGTTCTTGTCCTCTTCGCGCCTGACGAGAACGGTCTTGTCCCCCTGTTGCTCGTACGACTCGAAGGTGTCGGGCCGCCCGTCGGCGTTCGTATCGCGTTCGACGCGGGTGACGACCTCTCGACCGTCCGGTCCCGTCTCGTAGCGGGACCAGACATCGATCGCTCCATTCTGGTCGCGATCCTCTTCGCTGCGCACGATGCGCCGCCCCTCGTAGTAGACGATGCGGTCGATGTTCCCGTCACCGCTTTGATCGTGGCGCTCTTCCACGAGCGAGCCACCGGAGAAGACGTAGAAGGCGTCGCGGGAACCGCTGCCGTCGCGATCGACCTCTCGGGAGACCATGACACCGGCCTCGTAGCGTTCCCAGACGTCCGGATTTCCGTCGCCGTTTTCGTCGAGCTGCCGCGCAACGACGACGCCGTTCTCGTACATCGTCCAGGCGTCGATCCGCCCGTCGTAGTCGCGGTCCGCTTCGATCCGGAGCAGGGCGCCCGTCTGGCGGTCGAAGTAGCGCAGCTCCTCGGGCTTGCCGTCCCGGTCGGCATCGAGCGAGCGAACCAACACGGGGATCTTCCGGTCGTTGCCCCACGTCCCGGCCGGGATCTCGGATTTCGTCTCGTCGAAGATCGAGAGCGGTAGATCGCGGGGGCTCGGCGCGCGCGGGGCCGCGCGGGGATCGGCGCGCTCGGCCATCTCCGCAGCGCTCGGCTCGGCTGCGGCTGCCGGCGACGGAGTTGCGGCCGGCTTCGACGGAGAAGGCGGGCGGGTCGCCTCGTCCGCGGGCGGCTCCGCCGGCGGTGTCTGCTCGGAATCGATTTCGCGCAGCAGATCCTCTTGTCGTCGCAGCTCCTCCTCGATCTCGGTCTCGAGCGATGCCTGCCGTTGGAGCTCGTCCTCGATCTCGGCCTCTCGCTGCGCCTCGGCGCCGCCGCTGCGGCCGCCGCCGCCTCCACCACCGGGGATGCCGAACGGCACGTCCCCCGTCACGGCGCCGTAGAGCCCTGCCATGGTTCCGACCGCGAGCGCGCCGATGGGTCCCATCGACGCGCCGATCATCGCGCCGAGCAGCATCCCCTCCATCATGCTCTGCGCGCGGTTTCCCGCGCTGGAGCCGTTCGGATCGACCGGGTCGGCGGGGTCGTAGGGGTCGGCGGGGTCGTAGGGATCCGGCACCGACGCGGCGGGATCGGAGCGATTCGGATCAGGGTCCGCTCCGCCGGGCGCAGGCGCCGTACTGGAGGGGCGGCTGGCGCAAGCGAGCTGAACCACCAGCGTCGCGGTCGCGAGGGCGACGAGACGGACCCGCCGCCGGCGCGCGCCGCACACGGAGGACCCGCAATGGCAAGGGAGGAGACGCCTGTGGGGGCGCATCATGCGCCGTCACCTTCACGAAGGGCCGCCTCGGGGCAGCGACATTCCAGTGGTACCACAGCGCGGGTCCGCCATCGAATCGAGCCCGCGGACGACCCGGCATCGCAGCGACGCCGCTGCCCCGATCCGCGTTCTCCACGACGGTCCGGGCGCTGCCGACGCGCCGCAGCACGGCCGGCCCCTCGTCCCCATCCATGCGAATCCTCGGGAAGTCTCTCTAAAGTCTGGTCTCGAGTGTCGGATTTGCGACAGGGACAACCGAGCGCGTCCGACGATTTCAGTCGACTCGCGGGTCACGTCCCGGTATCGTAACGCGCTGCATCGGAGGGTCGAACGCTACCGAACGGGCGTTCGAGGGCACCCACTGGAGAAGGCGAGACCGACAGGGCGAAGCCGGGGACCGGCGGGAGGACCGCCGCGAGGCCTGGCGCCGAGCTGGAGGGACTGCGTGGGCCTGACGCTGATCCGGAAGAGCCGGGGCGCTCGCCCCAAACGCGATCCGCGGATCGCCCTCGTGCTGGCGGGAGGTGCGGTCTCCGGCGGCGCCTTCAAGGTCGGCGGCCTGAAGGCGCTGGACGACTTCCTGGTCGGACGGAAGATCACCGACTTCAACACGTACGTCGGACTCTCCGCCGGCTCGATCCTCGCGGTCGCACTCGCCAGCGGCGTCTCCCCGAGCGAGATGATCCGCGTGCTCGAGGGCCGCAGCCGCCGGATGGACCAGCTGCGCCCGACCGATTTCTACAACCCGAACTGGCGCGAGTTCATCGGACGTCCGGCGAAGCTCAGCTACGACCTGCTGGCGTTCCTGCCCGGGATCAGCGCCGACTTCCTGCGCGCACTGCCGCGCTTGCCCGAGGTCGTCGGGATTCCGTTGCGCCGCTTCGTGAGCGCACCGAGCTACGTGCACTTCGAGACGGCCGTCCTCGCATTGCTCCAGCACGTTTCGCCGACACGGGAGATTCCGGCGCTCACCAATCACATCCCGTCGGGTTTCTTCGACAACGCCAGTCTCGAGTACTGGCTGCGCAGGAACCTCGAGCGCATGCGCATGCCCAACGACTTCCGCGCCTTCCAGCGCAAGCGCAACCGCTCGCTGTACATCACCGCGTGTGATCTCGATACCGCCGAGCGCGAGCTCTTCGGCCCGGATGAGCGCTGCGACGCGACGATCGCGCAAGCCGTCCAGGCCTCGACGGCGCTGCCGCTCTTCTACAAGCCGGCGCGGATCAACGGCGTCGACTACGTCGATGGCGGTGTGCGACATACCGCCAGTATCGACGTCGCGATCGAGAAGGGGGCAGACCTGATCATCTGCTACAACCCGTTCCGCCCGTTCCTGAACCGGACCGACGCCGAGGGCGGAACCGGTCCCTACTTCGCGAACGGCCGCTATCTGTCCGATCGCGGCCTGAAGGTGGTTCTCAATCAGGTCTTCCGCACGCTGTTGCACTCGCGGCTGAAGCTCGGCCTGCAGCGCTACCTGACGGACGACCGTTTCCAGGGCGACATCCTGCTGCTCGAGCCGCGCGAGCGCGACGCCGAGTTCTTCAACGTGAACCCGCTGGCGTTCTGGAAGCGCGCTGACGCGATCCAGCACGGCTTCGAGTCCGTGCGCATGACGCTCGAGCAGAACTTCGATGCCGTGTCCGACGTGCTCGGCCACTACGGTCTCGAGATGAGTCGCGACGCGGCCCGCAAGAAGGCCGATCGCGTGCGGGCCGAGCGCGGCTGGCTGCAGCCGGCCGGAGAGGACGGCGGCACCGCGCCGGAATCCGACGCGCGAGCGCCGCTGCGGTTGGTGCGCACCGAGAGCGCTTGATCGGCCGCGCGTGTCCCGCCCGGGAGATGCGAGCGTCGGCGAGCGGAGCCATCGATGAGGGCTCTGCCCCGACAACACTTCAGTCTCGGCCGCTTCACGGCGCGGGGTGAGGTCGTGGATCTCGATGACGAACGCTCCTGGTTCGCCATGCGAAGCCCTGGGCGTCCCTGACGGCATCATCCGAGTCCTCGGATTCCGCGCCCGGAATCAAGCTTTTTGCAAGGCCCTTGCCCCCCGGGGTGAACATTGGTACACTGCGCGCGCCTTCTGCACCTGTGCCCCCCCGAGCGCGTTCCCGGGAAGACCTCCCGAAAGTTCCGTTTCGTGCGGGTGAGAGGCTCGTGATGTGTACGCTCGTCGCCCTCCACCGTTGCGCCGCCGGCGCCCCGCTCTGGGTCGCCGCGAACCGCGACGAATATCTCGACCGTCCGGCCGACGGGCCTGCGCTGCGCGAGGGGCCTTCGGGGCCGATCGTCGCGCCGCTCGATCGGCGCGCCGGCGGGACCTGGTGGGGGATCAATCCGATGGGCGTGTTTGCGGCCGTGACGAACCGTCCGACCGCGCAGCTCGACGCGACGCGCCGGTCGCGCGGCCAGCTCGTCGTCGATCTGCTCGCAGCGAGTTCCGCCCGGCAGGCTGCGGAACGCGCCGCCGCGCTCGAGTCGGGCCTGTACAACCCCTGCAACCTGTTTCTCGCCGACGCGCAAGACGCGTTCGCGGTCGTATACGAAACGGCTCCGCTCCTGCTCTCCCTGGCGCCGGGCGTCCACGTCGTCGGCAACGCCGATCCCGACGACCGCGCCGTTGCCAGGATCCGCCGCACGATGGAACGCGCCGAACGCGTCGCGAGCGGACCGGCGCGCGCGGTTCGAGACGGGCTGGCAGAGCTGTGCCGGACCCATGGCGACGATTCCGATGCGACTGGCGACACCTGCGTGCATCGCGGCGGCTACGGCACGCGTAGCTCGACGCTGCTGCGACTGGGCTCGGACCACGACGATCTGCTCGAGCATGCGGACGGCCCCCCCTGCACGAGTCCCTACGACGATTTCACTCCTCTCCTGGCAGAGCTGGGGCGCACGGCCTCGGCCGGCTCGGGGGAGACGGCGACGAGGAAGGCGAGTTGAGGAGAATCGGCAGCAACATCCGCAAGCAGAACACCGATGCGAGGAACCATCGCATCATCAAGAACATCATCCGCTACACGGCCGAGGAGGGGCCGCGCAACGAGTACCCGAAGAAGATCGTCTCCCCGCCGAGCCCGTCGCCATGTTGTAGCGACGAGAATCGCGAGATCGTCGGATCGACTCGCGAAGTGGACGGCTTCAAATTCGCCTACAAGATCTGCAAGGAGTGCGGCTACGCGCTCAAGTTCTACTACCCCGCGAACACCGGGACCAGCGAGGCGGTGACCAACTACCGCCAGTGGAAGCGCTACATGGTCCAGTGACGCGGGGCGAGGCGTCCCGCGCGGGCGGCCCGGAAGGGCCGCCCGCAACGCCCTCCGAGCCGCCGGTCGCGGTCGTGCCGGCGGCTATGCTGCGCCTGTGGCCGACCCCTTCTCCCCGGAGCGCCCGATCGAGACCCTCGCCGACGCCGCCGCCTGGCTCGAGGGCCTGATCAACGTCGAGCGTCTTCCTGCTCTGCCGTACCGCCGGCTCGGACTCGAGCCGATCCGCCGACTCCTCGCACGACTCGGGAACCCCCACGACGGCCTCTCGGTGGTCCACATCGCCGGCTCGAAGGGCAAGGGCTCGACGGCGCTGTTGACCGAGGCATTGCTCGGCGCCGCTGGTGAGCGGGTCGGAACCTTCACGTCGCCGCATCTCGAGCGCTGGACCGAGCGCTTCCGGATCGGCGGGGTCGAGGTGGAGGGCGCGCGCCTCGCCGCCGCCGTCTCCCGCTTGCGTCCCCACGTCGAGGCGCTGCGCGCCGAAGATCCGGCGAACACGCCGACCTTCTTCGACGCGACGACCGCCGCCGCGCTGCTGCTGTTCGCGGACGCCGGGCTCGATCGCGTGATCCTGGAAGTCGGTCTCGGCGGCCGGCTCGATTCGACGAACGCCGTCGACCCGGCGGTCACGTGCATCACGACGATCGAGCTCGAACACACCGATCGGCTCGGGGCGACCGTCGCGGCGATCGCTGCGGAGAAGGCAGGCATCCTGAAACCCGCGCGACCGCTGGTGCTCGGCGCGCTTCCGCCGGCTGCCGAAGCGGTGGTGCTCGCGCGCGCCGAGCAGCTCGGCGTCCCGGTCACGCGGTTCGGTCGCGAGTTCGACGCCGCGCTGCGCGGACCCGCGACGCTCGACGGACTCGCGCTGGCGCTGCGCGACGGCGCGTTCGCCGTCGACGCGACGCTGCCGGTTCTCGGCGCTCACCAGGCCGCCAGCGCGGCGCTCGCGCTCGCGTGCGTGCGGCGCCTCGCGGCGCACGACGATGCCGCGCTGGCCGCGGCGGTCGTGCGCGGATTCGCCGGCGCCCGTCTTCCGGGACGCGTCGAGCGGGTCGGTCGTGCGCCGTGGCTCGTCGTCGATGCGGCGCACACCGCGGCGTCGGCGGAGGCGCTCGCGACGGCACTCGCCTGCGTACCGCGTACGGCGGTGCATCTCGTGCTGTCGGTGTCGGCCGGCAAGGATCTGCCGGCGATCCTCGCGGCGCTACTGCCACTCGCCGCCTGCGTCACCGTCACGCGGGCCGAGCCGACCCGCTCGCTGGCTCCCGACGAGATCGCGGTCGCGGCTCGCGCCGTCGCGCCGGGTGTGGCGATGCGCGTGGTGCCGAATCCCCATCTCGCGTTGCGCGCCGCGCGGGAGTCCGCCGGCGCCGACGAACTGGTGATTGCGACGGGATCGGTCTACCTGGCCGGCATCGCCCGCCGGATCTGGAGCGAGCCGCCGGCGCCGGTTCGGGTCAGCCGCCGGACAGCGACTCCTTCAGGTGTCGGAACACCGCGCCCATCGTGAAGCCTTCGTGCGGCGCCGGCGGCGCCGGCGGGCGATTGCGCTCGAGCGCGCGCGCTGCACGCGCGGTGCTGGAGATCGCGCGCGCGAGTCGCCGTCCGGTGAGTTCGAAGTTCGACGACCGGCTGCGCGCTCGCCACAGCCGGCGCAGGCGCGTCGCCAGCTCGCGCTGTTCGCTCGCGAGCGTCGCCAGCTCGCGCGCGAGTGCTCGCCGCGCCCGCGCGGCGAGCCGATCCGGCTGCTCGCGCCACGCGATCCAGCGTCGGCCCGCGAGGGCCCTGCGCAGCGCCAGCAGCGACGCATCGGCCGCGTAGCAGAGCTCCTGGTACGTCTGTGTGTCGGCGCCGAAGCGATCGGCTGCGCCGGCCAGGCGCGCCTGCACGCGTTCGAGCCGGGCCAGCGTACGCCCGGCCACGCGCGGAGCGACGCCGCGCACGAACCAGGCTTCCTCGAGGTCGTCGAAGAAGAGGAACTGCAGCGGGGACGCGTTGAAGACCGGGAAGCCGGCATCGTGGAGCGCTCCGAGCTCGCGATACAGGCGGGCCGCTTCGCCGCTGCCGTCGCCGAACAGCACGCGGCCGAACGCGCGATCGAAGGAAGCCGGTGGCATGTCTCCGCTCCACGCCTGCTGGGCCGCCCACGCGTAGCCGAGCCACGAATTGCCGAGCAGGTTGTAGTGGCCCCCGTCGCCCCAGTCGGTCATCAGCAGGCCGGTGGCGCCGTGACGCCGTCCGGCGTCGGCCCAGCGTGCGACGTTGGTGAGCGCGTTGTCCTGGCGGGGGAACAGGCAGTTCCACGACGACGTACCGGGGCAGACCCAGAACTCGAGCTCGTGTTCGGCAAAGACCCGGACCCGATCGAAGTCGAAGTCCGCTTCGTACCACCATTCGCAGAGCAACACGTCGGTGGGAAACTCGGGGATGCGTTCCGGATGCGCGTGGACGAAGTCGGCCCAGATCGCGGTCCGTCGACCGTGTTCCCGGGCGAGATCGCGCACCCGGCGTACATGTTCGAGGAACAGGCCTCCCGGCCCGAGCGATTCGGCGAGCTCACGCGAGCGGCCGCGCCCCAGGTCCCAGGCCTCGTCGCAGTTGGCGTGGAACAGCCGGGAACGGAAGTTCGGCAACATCTCGTCGTAGAGGTCGTGCAACAGCTCGTAGGTGCGCGGATCGGCGCATGCGAGCGTCCAGCGCGCGTCCGTCTCGGCGAGCGCCGCATAGGCCGGCAGCTTCAGGATCTGCTCCATGTGCCCGAGGGATTGCTGGTTCGGAACGAGCTCTACGTGCCGCGCGGCGGCATAGGCGTCCAGTGCGCGCAGCGTCTCCGCGTCGAGCCCATCGGCATCGGCGCCGATGTCCGGGTGTCGTCGCCAGCAGAACGTGTGCTCGACGTAGAGCATCAGGACGTTCAGCTTGAGCCGCACGCACAGGTCGACGAGCCTGCGCAGCTCCGCTTCCGTCGGCACCTTGCCGCGCGAGACGTCGAGCAGGAGGCCGCGCGCGGCGAAATCCGGTGCGTCGTCGATGTCGCACGCGGGAAGCGCGCCGCGACGATCGACGAGCTGGCCGAGCGTCTCGACGCCATAGCGGAGTCCCGCCGGTCCGGCGCCGCTCAGCTCGACGCCGCTCGCGGCGATGCGCAGGCGGTAGGCGTCACCGGAGTTCCCCTCGCAGCGCAACGCGATGTCCGGGCCGAGGTCATTGCGTCGGCGCCTCGTCTCGATGACGAGGCGGATGCCCGCCGCGCGCGCCACGGCATCGCGCAGCGCGCAGGCGGTGGAGAAATCCCTGTCGTCGCTATCGGGTTCGAGCACGATCGGCAGGCCGTCGCGGAGGGCGAAGCGTCCGGGCCGGCGCGTCGCCGCGCGCGGCGCGGGCAGCATCGGCGGCAGGGAGTCGGCGCTCGCGCGGCTCATGGAGCGCGAGGCTAGAGAACGAGCCAGCGAGTCGCCGCCGAGACCGAGGCCTCGACGCGATGCGCCCGGACTGGCACCCAGTACCGAAGTGCTGGGGGAGGGGTTGCCAGTCCGGGCGCGGTGGACCGCGAGGCTCTGTGTTGTGACCTACAGAGAGAGCAAGGGCGGTGCCAAGTACCAAAGTGGCTCCAGGAGCACGAGATCGGGCAGCGCCCGTGCAACCCCACTCGACGCTGCGGCAGGTGGCTGGCAACACGGGCGCAGCGCGGAGCCTGCGGTGACGCAAAGTTCGTCACCCACGCGGCGCAGTTCGTCGCTGGGCTCAGGATCGAAATGGACGGGCGGTCGATCGACCGGACCCCCGCCGTGGTCCCTGGGATCGGCGACGAGCTTCGCGAACGAAGCCGGCGTCGATGGCGCGCAGCGCGCCGGCAAGCGGGTCCTCGCGCGGCGCGCCGACGCAGCGCCCTCGTCCTGCGCTCCGGGGCTCGCACTTTCGGGGCTCCGGGTTACCGTGCGGCCCATGTCCGAACCCGGCGGGCCCGCGCCTGCGCTCCGACATCCCGCGGCCGGTCTGCTCGAGCCGCACCGAGCGTTCGTGCGCGTCGCGGCGCCGTCAGAGGCCGGAGAGGCTGCGGTTCCCTACGAGGCCCCTCTCGCCGCCGGCGCGTTCGCCTGCGGTCCGCTCCGGGTGACCGCCGAGACGGAGGCGACACCCGCCGCGATGACGTGGCGCACGCGCATCCGGAACGCCAGTGACGAGCCGGTCCAGCTGGTGGCCTTCGGTCTCGGCTTCCGCTGGCGCCCGCCGGCCGGCGGACTCGCAGCGGGCTCCTGGCGCCTGCTGCGGCAGGGGTACCAGTCGTGGTCGTTCGCCGGCGGCACGGCGCTCGATGACGACGGAACCGCGCCGTTTCCGTCGGGCGCGTGGCTGCGCGGTTTCCACCATGCCCACGGCGTCCCGCCGGCGGACCGACTCGGCTGGCACGAGTCCGACGGTGCGCTGGTGGCCGGCGCCGCCGCCGGCGGCCCGCACTGCCTGGCGGGAGTGCTCGAGAGCGGCCGGGCGTTCGGCACCGTCTTCGCGCGTCGCGACGGCGAGGCGCTGCGCGTCGAGCTGGAGCAGCGCGTCGAGCGACCCGTCGAACCCGGCGAGTCGATCGAGCTCGAGTCGATGCACGTCGCGCTCGGCGCCGATGCCAGCGTGCTGCTCGAACGGTTCGCCGACGCACACAGAGTCGCGGCGCGCGCGCGTCGCTGCGCGCCGTTCCAGGTCGGCTGGTGCTCGTGGTACCACTTCTTCCACGACGTGACCGAGGCGGCGTTCCTGCGCAATCTCGAGACGCTCGCCGCCGCCCGCCACGAGCTGCCGATCGATCTCGTCCAGCTCGACGACGGTTACCAGCGCGAGATCGGCGACTGGCTCGAGACCAACGAGAAATTTCCGAGCGGCTTGCCGGCGATCGCGCATGCCGTTCGCGACGCCGGCTTCACCGCCGGCCTGTGGACGGCGCCGTTCTGCGTCGTTCCCGAGAGCCGCGTGTTCGGGGACCATCCGGACTGGCTGCTGCGCGAGCTCGAGACGCCGGAGGCGCCGCTGCGCGGGCTCCATCACGGGATGTGGACACCAGGTGGCTGGGTCCACGTGCTCGATCCCACCCATCCGGACGTCCGCGCACACCTCGAGCGGACGTTTCGCGCGCTCGTCGAGATGGGCTTCCACTACCTGAAGCTCGATTTCCTGTACACCGCGGCACTCCTCGCCGGCGCCCACGACCCGCGCATCCCCCGCGCCGCGCGCCTGCGTCGCGGCCTCGAGTCCGTGCGAGCCGGGGCTGGCGAGCACGCATTTCTGCTCGGCTGCGGGTGTCCGCTGGGACCGGCCGTGGGTGTCGTCGATGGGATGCGGATCGGGCCCGATACGGCGCCACACTGGGAGACGCTGCCGATCGCGCGGATCCCGGGGATCGAGGCGACCGTGCCGTCCGGTCGCAATGCGCTGCGCAACACGCTGGCGCGCGCATGGATGCACCGACGGCTGTGGCTGAACGATCCCGATTGTCTGCTCGCGCGCTCGAAGGACTCGCAGCTCACCCGCGACGAGGTGCGTGCGCTGGCGATCTCGATCGCCGTGACCGGCGGCATGACGATCGTCTCCGACGATCTTCCAGCGCTGTCGCCCGAAGAGCGCGCGCTGGTGCGGGAGACCGCGCAGCTGGCGCGGGAAGTCGACGAGGCGCAGCAGGCGGGCGCCGCGCGCGTCCTCGACCTCGGCGCCGACGAGATCGGACACGCCGTCGTGGCGCGCGCGTTCGGCGATCGGCTGCTGGCGCTGTTCAATCCCGGCGAGACGCTCCACGAGTGTTCCGTGAGCCGGGCGGCCGTGGCGGCGGTGGTGCCGCGACCGCTGGCCGATGCGTCGCCCGAACCGCTGCTCGGCTCGCCGGAGGCGAGCACCGAGAACGGACAGATCTCTGTGTCGCTTCCGCCGCACGCCGCGGCGCTGTACCGCCTGCGCGGCCGGCCTCCCCTGGTCATCTTCTGCGACTTCGACGGCACCTTCGCCGCGCAGGACGTGGGCTCCACGCTGGCGCAGCGCCATGCCGGCGCACGGCGTGAAGTGCTGTGGCCGCGGCTCGAACGCGGCGAGCTGACGGCGTGGCAGTACAACCTCGAGCTGCTCGAAGGTCTGGCGCTGCCCGAGGCCGAGCTCGAGGCGTTCCTGCGCACCGTCGAGCTGGATCCCGGCGCCGGTCCTCTGATCGAGTGGTGCGAGCAGCGCGCGATCCCGTTCCGCGTGCTCTCGGACGGCTTCGACCGCAACCTCGACCGCCTGCAGGAGCTGAGCGGGATCCGCTTCGCCTACGACGCCAATCACCTCCGCTACGAACATGGGGTCTGGCGGATCGCCGCCGGCCACCCGAACCCGGACTGCGGCTGCGGGACCGGTGTGTGCAAGCGCTCTCGCATCGAGCACTTCCGCAGCCGACACCCGGGCGTTCCGGTTGTTCACATCGGCGATGGCCGCGTGTCGGACCTGTGCGCGGCGGATGCTGCAGACATCGTGTTCGCGAAGAAGTCGCTGGCGGAGGAGCTTGCCTCGCGCGGCGCTCCCTACGAGCCGTTCGAGACGCTGCACGATGTGGTCGATCGACTCGCGGCGCGGCTCGCGAGAGGCTGAGGCGCGGCGTTGTCCACAGCGGCGGAGATCGTCGTCGTCGGAGCGGGCTTTGCAGGCCTCGCAGCGGCGCAGCGTCTCGCCGCGGCCGGCCATCGCGTCCGCCTCCTCGAGCGCGGGGCGCGCGCCGGCGGCCGGGCGACGCTGGCGACGCTGCCGACTGGCGCGATCGACGCCACGGTGGCGCGCGTGACGACCGCCGATGCGGCGTTGCTCGCGCTGGTGCGCGAGGCCGGGCTCGCCGACGAGCTGCTGCCGCTGCGGCGGTGGGCCCGTGCGCAGCTCGCGGCGCCGGGCATCGGCTTCGGACCCGTCGCCGACGGCGAGGCGTGGGAGATCGCGCGGACGCCGGGCCTGCGCTGGTTCGATGCGCTGCGCCTGCTGCGGCTGCCGCGGCTCGGACGTCGCTACGCATCGCATCTCGACGTGGCGCACGCGGAACGTGCCGCGCCGCTCGACGATCGATCCTTGCGGGACTTCGGTGAGCTGTATTTCGGCCGCCGCTGCGTCGAGAGCTGGCTCGAACCGTGGCTCGCCGAACGCGCGCCGGTGGACGAGTGCGAGGCGAGTCGCGCCGCATTCCTGCTGCGCTGGCACGGCGAGGGCTGCGGCGAGGCGGGTGCGCTGCGGGAGGCGCCGGGGCTGCTGGCGGAGCTGCTCGCAGCGCGACTCGGCGTCCGCCTAGGCCGCACGGTGTCGGAGATCGATGCCGGTGCGGGCGGGCGTCTGCGCGTCTCGATCGAAGCGCCGACCGGCAGCGAGACGCTGGACGCCGACGCCGTGCTGATCGCCACGCCGGCCGCGGAGGCGCTGCGCATCGCGCAGTCGCTGCTCTCCAGCGCGGAGCGCGACGCCCTCGGCGCCGTGCGGGTCGACGCGGCAATCTCGTGGAGCGGCAGCGCGCGTCCGCTCCCGGTGTCGGTCCCGACGCGCATCCGGATCCCGCGGGCCGTTGGCTCTCCGCTGTCGCTGCTCGCGTTCGAACCGAGCGGCGATCGCGGCCCGGCCGATGTCGGAAGAGGCCGCGTGACTGCGCTTGCCCGCGAGCCGTGGAGCGCGGCGCACCTGGGCGAGCCCGATGGCGTGGTGGCGGCGGAGCTGATCGAGGCCTCGGCCCGCTGCGTGCCGGGGGGACTCGAGGTCTCGGGCGACGGGGTCGTGACGCGCTTTCCGGGCGCCTGGCCGCGCTTCGAAGTCGGCGCGTTCCGCCGGCTCGCCAGCTTGCGCGCGGTGCAGGCCGATCGCCGCGCCGCCGGCCGCCGGCTGTACTTCGCCGGCGACTGGCTCGCTGCGCCGAGTCTCGATGGCGCCGCGGCGTCCGGCCAGCGTGCCGCGGCGGACCTGCTCGCCGACCTGCGCGGCTGAGCGCCGCGCGCGTCGCCGCGTCAGCGCAGCACGACCTCGGTGACGCCCTCGCCGCCGGCATCGGGGGCCGCGGCGGCGAAGCGCGCCACATAGGGGGAGTCCGTGAGGTGACGCCGAACAGCGTCGCGCAGCGCGCCGGTGCCGATGCCGTGGACGATGCCGAGCTGCGCCCGGCTTTCGAGCGCGGCGCGATCGAGCGCGCGCATGAGTTCGGCGAGCGCCTCGTCGACGCGCAGCCCGCGCAGGTCGCAGCGGTCGCTGCCGCCGCGTGCCGGCGCGTCTTCGGGCCGCTGGCCGGCCGCGTCCACGACGACGCGGCTCGCGGCGTCCCGTCGCTCGACGGCGCCCGCCGCGGCGGCCTGCGGGATGCCGACGCGCTCGCGCGGCACCAGCACCCGCGCGCTGCCGAGCAGTACGGCAACGCGGCCGCGCCGGTCGGGCAGCGCCGCCAGCACGCCGATGCCGCCGCCGGCGACGCCGACGCGATCTCCGGGCCGGGCGCTCGGCCAGTCGACTGGTGCGAAGTCGGCCGAGGCCGGTGCCGGCGCACTCTCCGCGCGCTCGGCCTCCGTCGCCTGCTGCTCCTGCTGCGCACGGTTCGCGATCTCGAGCAGCTCGCGCCGGGCGCGCTCGGCCTCCCGGGCGCTCGGCGCGCGTTGCAGCTCACGAATCACCGTCGCCACTTCGTCGTGTGCGCGGCGGAAGGACTGCTCGAGGTCCCGGCGCATGTCTGCGTAGAGCCGATCGCGGCGGTTCTGGAGGTGCTCGAGACGGGCTCGCAGCTCGCTGCGCTGCGTCTCCGTCTCCGCCCGCGCCTGTGACACCGCGCGATGCTCTTCCTCGAGCCGCACGCGGCTCGCGTTCAGCTCGGCGAGCGTGCGCTCGAGTCGCCGATCGGCGCGGTCCAAGAGCTCGCCCGCTCGCTCCAGCACGTCGTGGCGCAGCCCCATGCGCGCGGCCACCGCGGTGGCGGACGACACGCCGGGTACGCCGACCCGCAAGCGATACGTCGGCGCGAGCGTTTCGGGGTCGAAGTCGAAGCTGGCGTTCTCGAAGCGCGCGTCGACCTGCGCCATCTCCTTCAGGAGCCCGTAGTGCGTCGTCACGAGTACGCGCGCGCCGGCGCTCGCGAGCGCCTCGAGGACCGCCTGCGCCAGCGCCGCTCCCTCGCCGGGATCGGTGCCGTCGCCGATCTCGTCGAGTACGACGAGCGTGCGTGCATCGGCCGCGTCGACGATCCGCGCCAGGTTGGCCAGGTGCGCGGAGAAGGTCGAGAGGTTCTCGCGCAGGCTCTGGGAGTCGCCGATGTCCGCGAGCAGGCGGTCGGTCCAGTCGACGCGGGCGCCGGGCGCCGCGGCGACGTGCAGGCCGGCGCGCGCGCACAATGCCGCGAGCGCCACGGCCTTCATCGCGACGGTCTTGCCGCCGGCGTTCGGGCCCGAGAGGACGAGGACGCAGACCGGGTCGCCGAGGTGCAGGTCGTTCGGCACTGCCTGCGCCGGGTCGAGCAGCGGATGCCGGAGCTGGGGCAGCGCGAAGATGCCCTCGTCCCGGAGCTCCGGCTCGACGGCGTTCCACTGCGCAGACAATGCGCCGCGCGCAAACGCGAGGTCGATCGCTTCGAGCACGGCGAGGCTCGCGTGCAGTGCGGACGCCTCGCGTCCGGCGCCGTCGGCGAGCGCGCGGAGCACGCGCGCCGTCTCGCGCTCGATCCGCAGCTCCGTCTCCTTGAGCTGGTTGTTCGCGTCGACGACCGCCTGCGGCTCGATGAACAGCGTCGTGCCGGAAGAGGAAGCATCGTGCACGATGCCGCGAATCCGTCCTCGCGCATCGGCACGCACGGGCAGCACGTAGCGATCGTTGCGGACCGTCACGAAGCGATCCGAGAGATACGGCTGGAACGCGGGGTCGTGTAGCGCAGCGTCTAGGCGGCGTTGGATCTCGCCGGCCAGCCGACGGGCGTCCGCGCGTGCGCTGGCGAGAATCGGCGACACCGAGTCGCGCACGTGCCCTTCGGAGTCGAGCGCGTCGCGGATCTCGTCGGCCAGCCGCTGGTGCAGGCCGAGACGGTCGGCGAGCGCCGCGAGACGCGGAGCCGTGGCGCGCTGCCCGTCCAGGAACCGAGCCGTCGCGGTGATCGCCTCGATCGTCGTCGCGATGTCGAGCAGCTCGCCGGCGGCGATCGAACCGCCGCGCTCGGCGCGTTGCAGCGGCGCACCGATCCCGACGAGGCCGCCGAGCGGCGGCGCCGCGAACGCCAGTACCGCGCGCGCTTCGCTGGTCTCGGCGAGTCGCTCGCGAGCCGCGTCGATGTCGGTCGCGAACGGACCTTCGTCGTCGTCGCAGCGCTGGCGGCCGGCCGGCGTGCGCGTCAGCTGGCGCAAGCGCGCGACGACCAGCGGCCATTCGAGCACGTCGAGGGTGTGGCGGGAGGCGTGCACGGCGGCGGGGTCTCGAAGGATCGTCGCAACGGACGGGCCCTGCACGGTAGCAGCGCGACGGCCGCGCGGAGGCCGTCAGCGGAAGAGCTGCTCGACGGCATCCGCTGCCAGCGGCGAGGGCGCTGCTTGCAGGCCGAGCCGGTGCGCCGCCTCTCCGAGGACTCTGGGCGCCGTCCAGCCCGCGGCGCGCAGCTCGCGCACCCCCGTGGCCCCGTCCGCCTTGCTGAGCTTCTGCGTCGGGGACTGCATCAGCAGTCCGTGGTGCAGGAACACCGGCGGCGCCGCGCGCCCGAGCAGTCGTGCGATGCGCAGCTGACGCCCGGTCGACGCCAACAGGTCGAGACCTCGGATCACCAGCGTGATGTCCTGCAGGAAATCGTCGACGGCGACGGCGAACTGGTAGCTCCAATTGCCGAGCCGGTCCCGGATCAGCAGGTCGCCGCACTGCTGCGCGGGAGTCTGCCGCTGCCGTCCGCAGAGCGCGTCTTCGAAGGTCTCCTCGCCGGGCGCCATGCGCATCCGCCAGCCGACGCCCTCTTCGAGCGGCAGCCCGCGCTCCCGGCAGCGGCCGGCGTAGTGAAGCTCCCTGTCGTCCGACGCCGCATCACTGCGCATCGTCGCCTCGAGGTCTCGGCGCGAGCAGTCGCACGCGAAGAGCAGGCCGTCCCCCGCGAGCTTCGCCGCCGCCGCTCGGTACTGCGCGTCGCGGTCGGACTGACGGCCGGCGCACGGGCCTTCGCGGTAGACTGATACCGGGAACTCGTCCGCCGGCAAGCCGAGCCACTCGAGATCCTCGAGCAGCGCGTGCTCGTACGCGGGTTGGCAGCGCTGGCGGTCGTGATCCTCGATGCGCAGCAGCACGCGCGCGCCGGCGGCTCGCGCGAGGCCCCACACGTAGATGGCATTCGCGATGTGGCCGAGGTGCAGGGCGCCGGTGGGCGCCGGCGCGAACCGCGTCCGCGGCGTCGCCGGTAGCCCCGCGCGCAGCAAGGCCAGATCCGGTCGCAGCCGCGCCGGGTGCGCCACAGCCGGCGCCGTCGTCGCGTCGCTCAGAGTTTCGTTCCCCCGATGCCTTCGCCAAGATGGCGCTGCCGAGCATAGGGAAAGCCAGACGAAAGAAGGGCGCGGTCACTCGCGCGACCGCGCCCTCCGATCCGTTCCTGGCGGGAAACCTCAGGCCGCTCGGGTCGACGTGCTCTTCGGCTTCTCGAGCTCGCGCAGCTTGCGGTCGATCGCGCGCAGCTTGCGGTCGATGCGATCGATCTCGCTGCGGGTCGCGATCGGGAGCGCCTCCATGAACGTGGCGACGCCCGACTCGATCCGGCTCTGCGCCTCGGCGCGCAGCGAGCCGGCCCGCTTCTGAGCCTGCTTCACGAGCGGCCGTCGCGAGAGCTCCTTCTGGACGCGCGCGATTTCCTTCTGCGCGCGCTTGCCGATCGCCCTGCGGCGGGTCGTCAGCTCCTTCTCGAGCTGCTTACGCCGAGTCGCGACCTGGCGCTGGATCTTGCGGAACTCGCGATCGACGCGGTGCACCGCGGTGCGAATCTGAACCACGCCCTCCTCGAGGTTGGCCTGGATGTTGGATCGGACCCGTTGGGTCTGCTGGGTCATGACGGTTACTCCTTGGTCGTCTGGGGACCGTCGCAATATAACACGATGCGTCAGCGCGTCAATCGGCGACGGATTGCTTCATCTATGGGCGCTTCAAGGGATCTTTCGAATCGATACGGATCGGACCGATTCGAGACGCAACGCAGCGCGGCAAGCGAACGAGGTCGCTATTCCCCGAGGGGCACAAGGCAGCGAGATGGCGGGAGCAGCGCGCGCCGCGCTACCAGCGGACGACGGCCGACGACCACGTGAAGCCCGAGCCGAACGCGGTCATCGCGACCAGCTGCCCCGGCTGGAGGGTGCCGCCACGGACGACCTCGTCGAGCAGCATCGGGATCGACGCGGCCGAGCAGTTGCCGAAGCGCTCGATGTTGCTCGGGCACTTCTCCGGCGGGATCCCCATCGCTTGCGCGACGAACTCGTTGATGCGCAGGTTCGCCTGGTGGAACAGGAACAGCGACACGTCGTCCTGCTTCACGCCGGCGGCGTCGAGCGTATCGCGCAACACTTCGGGCATCCGCGTGACGGCGTGCTTGAAGACGAAGCGGCCCTCCATCTTCGGGAAGTGCCGGCCCTCGGCCACCTGCTCCTCGGTGATCCGGAGCGGGTAGGATCCGGACCCGGGCGCCTCGATCCACAGCCGCTCGGCATGCTCGCCCTGCGCGTGCAGGCGCACCGCCAGCACGCCGGCGAGATCGGCGGGGTCCGTGTTGGCCTCGACGACTACCGCGCCGGCGCCGTCGCCGAACAACACGCTGACGTCGCGGCCGCGCGTCGTGAGGTCGAGGCCCGTCGAGTGCACCTCGCAGCCCACCACCAGCACGCGGCGCATCATGCCGGAGCGGACGTACGCGTCGGCCGTCGCGAGCGCGTACAGGAAACCGCTGCACTGGGCGCGCAGATCGAAGCACGGGATCTCGGGCACGCCGAGGCGGTGGTGCAGGAAGAACGACGTCCCCGGGAAGTCGTGCTCCGACGACAGCGTGGCGAGCACGATGCCGTCGAGATCGCCGGGCTCGAGGCGGGCGGCTTCGAGAGCGCGCCGCGCCGCGGTCTCCGCCAGCCCCGACGGCGTCTCCCCCTCGCGGATGTGCCGCCGCTCGCCGATGCCGGAGCGCTGGCGGATCCACTCGTCGCTGGTGTCCATCAGCGTCTCGAGGTCCTGGTTCGTCACCACGTGCTCGGGCACGCACATCCCCGTGCCGGCGATCTTGCTTCGGATGGTCATCGCGTCCTTCCTCGAGCCCCGCGTCGAGCGGCGCGGACTCGTGCTTCGGTCGATTCAGGCGCCGAGCGAGGCCAGGCGCAGGCGGCTGCGCTCATCGACGGTTTCGGTCCAGAGGCGTTCTTCGACGCTCTCGAGCAGCTCGCGGAGCCCGAGGCCTTGCAGTGCCGAGATCGCGATCCCGCCCTCGTGCGCGGCGATGTCCTTCCCCTCGCCGGCCGGCAGCCGGTCGATCTGATTGAACACGAGCAGTTCGGGAGTGTTTCGGAGGTCCATCGCGCCGAGCACGCCGCGCACTGCGGCGATGCGCCGCTCGGCGTCCGGCGTCGACGCATCGACGACGTGCAGGAACAGATCGGCATCGCGCAGCTCTTCGAGCGTGGCGCGGAACGCCTCCTGGAGGTCCGGCGGCAGGTCGCGGATGAAGCCGACGGTGTCGGTGATGATCACCTCGCGTTCGCGCGGGAAGCGCAGCCGCCGCGAGGTCGGATCGAGCGTCGCGAACAGCTTGTCCTCGATGACGACGTCGGCGTTGGTCAGCGCGCGCAGCAGCGTGCTCTTGCCGGCGTTCGTATAGCCGACGATCGACAGCACCGGCACGCCGCGCCGGTTGCGCCGACTGCGCCGGCCTTCTCGCTCGCGACGCAACCCGCGGAGCTCGCGCTCGAGCCGCGCGATGCGGTCGCGCACGCGGCGGCGATCGACCTCGAGGCGCTGCTCGCCGGGCCCGCGCCCGCCGATGCCGCCGCCGAGCCGGGAGAGACCGAGGTCCTGCTGCGCGAGCCGCGGCAGCCGGTACTTCAGCTGCGCGAGCTCCACCTGCAGCTTGCCGTCCCGGCTGCGCGCGTGCTGGGCGAAGATGTCGAGGATCAGCTGGGTGCGGTCGATGACGCGCAGCTCGAGCTTCTCGGCGAGGTTGCGCGCCTGGGCCGGCGAGAGATCGCGGTCGAAGATCACCAGATCCACGTCGTGGCGGAACGCCGCGACGCTCAGGTCCTCGAGCCGACCGGCGCCGATCGCGTAGCGCGCGTCCGCCTGCGGGCGCTGCTGCACGAGCACGTCGACGACGTCGACGCCGGCGGTCCGCGCGAGTTCGCGCAGCTCGGCGATCGAGTCGTCGGTGTCGGAGCGCGGCCGCCCGGCGCTCACCGCGACGAGAATGGCGCGGTCGCCGTCGCCGACGACGCGCGTGCGATCGCTGCGCGCCAGCTCTTCCTCGAGCGCGCCGATCCAGTCCTCGAAGTCGAGATCCAGCCGCGCGGGCGGCGTCGCCGGCAGCCGCTCGATGACGTTGCCGTCGGCGGCGGCGGGACGCAGATGCGCGACGTGCGCGTTGCCGGGAAGCCCGCTTTCCGCGACTTCCACGGCCACCATCGCGTCGAGCCGCAGCTTCGCGAGGTCGCTCAGGTCGTCGTGCGTGATCGCATCGTCGCCGAGCTGGGTGCGGATGCAGCGGATGCCGCGCAGGCGGCCCTGGCCGGCGCGCAGACGGCCCCAGTCCGGCATCTCGAGGCGGCCGCGGGCGTCGCCCACCATCGCGTGGGTGACCGCGCCGCGGCGGTCCACGAAGACGCCCACGGGCCGCCGGATGTCGTGGCTGATCTCGGTGAGCTCGCGCGCGAATTCCTGGGTCACCAGCCGATCCGACGGGAGATGGCGGCGGTAGAGGCGCTCGAGCGCGCGGACCTGGCTGGCCTTGAGGCCCTGGGTGTTGCCGAAGATGCGGATGGGTGCGGCTCTCCCGAAGTTGCCGGCCGACCGAGACGCAGGGTGGAAGGTAACCCAGGCCCTGGCGGGGATCTCCAGCCCCGAGGGGGGAAAGAAGGCGGCTCGATCGTGATCTTCGCTCCGGGGGGCTCGTTCGTTGGGGCTATGATCGCCGGCTGCCTCTTCCGCCGGACTGGCACTCACCAGAGCGCGCTGCAACGCGGCGGGCCGAAGGGACGGGAGATCGATGGCATCGAGTGAGCGCCCGTTGGCCGTGGTGATCCTGGCTGCCGGCCAGGGCAAGCGGATGAAATCCGGGCTCGTGAAGGTCCTGCACGAGGTCGCCGGCCGGCCGATGCTCGCGTATCCGCTGGCGCTCGCCGAGGCGCTCGACGCCGAGCGCGTCGTCGTCGTCGTCGGACGCGACGCCGACAAGGTGCGTGACACCTTCGCGGATCATCCTGTCTTCGCCGCCGGGCGCGGTGGTTTCGTCGAGCAGGCGGAGCGGCGCGGAACCGGCCACGCGGTGCAGATGGCGCAGCCGGCGCTCGAGGGTTTCGCCGGCGACATCCTGATCCTCTACGGGGACACGCCGCTGCTTCGCCTCGACACGATCGAGCGCATGCGCGCTCGCAAGGCGGAGGACCGCCTCGACGTGCTGATCCTGTCGGCGCCGGAACCGATGCCGGGCGTCATCGTGCGCGGCGCGGACGGGCGTGTGGCGCGGATCGTCGAGCTGGTCGACGCAACGTCCGAGGAGCGGAAGATTCGCGAAGGGAACACCGGCGTGTACCTCGTCGGCGTCGAGTTCCTGTGGAAGGCGCTCGAACAGATCGACGACCAGAACGCCCAGGGCGAGCTCTACCTGACCGACATCGTGAAGATCGCCGCACGCGAGGGCCGGGCGCTCGACGCACTGTGTCTCGAGGATGCTGGCGAGGCCCTCGGGATCAACACGCGTGCCGAGCTGGCGCGCGCCAGCGCCGTCGCGCGGCGCCGCGTCGTCGAGCGGCTGATGGACGAGGGCGTCACGTTCCTCGATCCCGAGGCCGTCTGGCTCGACGCCGACGTCCAGGTGGGACGGGACACCATCATCGAGCCGGGCGTGATGATCACCGGCGCGTCGAAGATCGGCGAGCGCTGTCGCGTGAAGGCGCACACGGTGATCGAGTCCTCGGAGCTCGGCGACGACGTGGCGATCGGCCCGAGCGCGCACCTGCGGCCCGGCAGCCGGCTCGGCGCCGGCGTGCGGATCGGCAACTACGTCGAGGTGAAGAACAGCCAGCTCGGCCCCGGCGTGAAGGCCGACCACCTCTCGTACATCGGCGACGCCGACGTCGCGGCCGGCGCGAGCTTCGGCTGCGGCTCGATCACGGTGAATTACGACTGGCAGCACAAGCACCGCACGGAGGTCGGCGAGGACGCCGTCATCGGCTGCAACGTGAATCTGGTGGCGCCGGTCAAGCTCGGCGCCCGCGCACACGTGGCCGCTGGCTCGACGATCACCAGCGACGTTCCGGACGGGGCGCTCGCCGTGGCGCGCGAGCGCCAGCGCAACGTCGACGGATGGGCGGACCGCAGGCGCCCGAAGCAGGCCAAGGCCGAACGAGCGAAGGAGTGACCCCATGTGTGGAATCGTCGGCTACGTCGGTCGTGAGCCGCGCGCTGCGGAGGTTCTGATCGACGGCCTGCGCCGGCTCGAGTACCGCGGCTACGACTCCTCCGGCATCGCGATCTTCGAGGGCGGTCGGCTCGCGATCCGGCGCGCCGTCGGCAAGCTCAGCAACCTCGAGGCCCTGCTGCGCGATCGCCCGCTCGCGGGTCGCGTCGGCATCGGCCACACGCGCTGGGCTACGCACGGAAAGCCCTCCGAGCGCAACGCGCACCCGCATCAGGCCGGCCGTGTCGTCGTCGTGCACAACGGGATCATGGAGAACTACCGCGCGCTGCGCGCCGAGCTCGAGGCCGGCGGACACGAGATCGCGTCGGATACCGACACCGAGCTGATCGCGCACCTGATCGACGACCGGCTCGCGGCCGGCAGCGATCTGGTGCGCGCGGTCCGCGAGGCGTGCGGCCGCGTCGTCGGGTCGTACGCGTTCGGCGTGCTGTCGGAGACCGACCCGGATCACATCGTCGTCGCGAAGCACGGCGGCAGCCCGATCGTGCTCGGCATCGGCGAGAAGCAGAGCTACCTGGCCAGCGACATCCCGGCGATCCTGCCGTACACGCGCCAGATGCTGTTCCTCGAGGACGGCGAGTTCGCGGTGCTGTCCGAGGACGGCGTGCAGGTGCTCGACGGCTCGGGCCGTCCGATCGACCGCGAGCCGCGCGCGATCGCGTGGGATCCCGTCTCGGCCGAGAAGGGCGGCTACGACCGCTTCATGCAGAAGGAGATCTACGAGCAGCCGCGGGCGATCACCGACACCATTGGCACCCGCGTCCTCGAGGTGGAAGGGGATCTCGACCTCAACGGAATCGATCTCTCGCCGGAGCGCGTCGCCGGGATCCGGCGCATCGCGCTGGTGGCGTGCGGCACGGCGTGGCACTCGTGCCTGGTCGGCAAGTACATGATCGAGCAGCTCGCCGGAATCCCGTGCGACGTCGATCTCGCCAGCGAGTTCCGCTACCGCAGCCCGATCCTCGGCGAGGACGTGCTGGTGATCCCCGTCTCGCAGTCCGGCGAGACGGCCGATACGCTGGCCGCGCTGCGCGAGGGCAAGGCGCAGGGCTCGCGCGTGCTCGCCGTCTGCAACGTGCGCGACGCGACGATCGCCCGCGAGAGCCACGACGTCCTCTACACGCACGCGGGTCCCGAGATCGGCGTCGCCAGCACCAAGGCGTTCACGACCCAGGTGGTGGCGCTGTACATGCTCGCGGTGAAGCTCGGCCTGGTGCGCGGGAAGCTCAGCGCGGCGCAGAGCCGCGAACGCGTGCAGGAGCTGATGCGCCTGCCGCGACTCGTCGAACAGGTGCTCCAGCTCGACGCCGAGGTCGAGCAGGTGGCGCGCAAGTACATGCACGCACAGGACTTCCTGTACCTCGGTCGCGGCGCGATGGTGCCGATCGCGCTCGAGGGCGCGCTGAAACTCAAGGAGATCTCGTACATCCACGCCGAGGCCTACGCCGCCGGCGAGTTGAAGCACGGCCCGATCGCGCTGATCGACGAGAAGATGCCCGTGGTCGTGATCGCGAACCGCAGCCCGATCTACGACAAGGTCGTCTCGAACCTCGAGCAGGTGCGCGCGCGCGACGGCATGGTCATCGCCATCGCCAGCGAAGGCGACGACAGCATCGCCGAGAAGGCCAACGACGTGCTCTACGTCCCGGACCTCGGCGAGTACCTGACGACCGTGCTCGTCACGGTTCCGCTCCAACTCCTCGCGTACCACGTCGCGATGCTGAAGGGCACCGACGTCGACCAGCCGCGCAACCTCGCGAAGAGCGTGACGGTGGAGTAGCGGGGCGAGCGGAGCGCTCGCCCTTGCTGCGGCGGAGTCCCAGGGGAACCATTCCCCACGCGCGGGTCCTGCAACCACGGGGGGAAGCGGAATTGAGCCGACCAGCCGCGGCATCGCCGCGCGAGCCGCGTCCCGGACGCGCGCTCTCGGCGCCCCAGCTCGTCGCGCTCTCCTTCCTCGGCCTGATTGCCGTGGGAACGGTCGGCTTCCGCGTCCTGCCCGGCCTCTACACCGGCGAGTCCCTCCCGTGGGTCGACGCGCTCTTCATGGCCACGAGCGCGGTCTGCGTGACCGGTCTCGCCGTCGTCGACGTCTCGCAGCAACTCACGTTCTGGGGACAGGCCTGGCTGCTGTTCCTCATCCAGGCGGGTGGGCTCGGAATCCTCACGCTGGCCGGTGTCATCGTCTCGCTCACGGGAGTCCGCATGGGGCTCGAAGCCCAGGAAGCGGCGGGGGGCGACGCCTCCGTGCTTCCGCCCCGCGCCGCGGCGCGCGTGCTGCGGACGGCAGTCGTCTTCACGCTGGCGCTGGAGGCGGTCGGCGCACTCGCCCTGTGGCTCGCATGGCGGGGCGAGGTCGGGTCGGGCCCAGCCGTCTGGCTCGCCGTCTTCCACACCGTCTCGGCGTTCTGTAACGCGGGTTTCTCGCTGTTCAGCGACTCGCTGATGGGCTTCCGCGAGCATCCATCGCTCCTTCTCACGGTGGCCTTTCTGATCATCCTCGGCGGACTCGGCTTCCCCGTCATCCAGGACCTGCGCTACCGGCTGCGCGGCGGGAATCCACGCCTCACGCTCCATACACGCCTCGTCCTCGTCGCCACGGGGGTGCTGCTCGCTGGCTCGATGGCCCTCTATCTGTCGTTCGAATGGAATCACGAGCTGCACGGCCTGGGCATCCTCGACCGAGCGGTGAACGCATTCTTCATGGCGGTGACAGCACGGACCGCGGGGTTCAACACCGTCGACTACGACGCGGTGTCGAATCCCTCGTTCTTCCTGACGCTGGCGCTGATGTGGATCGGAGGCGGGCCGTCCTCGGTCGCCGGCGGAGTCAAGGTCACGACGGCGGCACTGCTCGTCCTCCTGCTGTGGTCGCGGCTCGCCGGCAACGATCACGTGTCGGTCGGCGGACGCACCATTCCGAAGGAGACCATCCAGCGCGCCACTGGACTCGCAGCGGGCGCCGTGCTGCTGCTCGGCACGCTGCTCTTCGTGCTGCTCGTGACCGAGTCGAGCGGGGCGCAGTGGGCCGACCGCCAGCGGCTCGTGCACCTCGTCTTCGAGGTCCAGAGCGCCTTCAGCACGGTCGGTCTGTCGATGGGCGCCACGACGTCCGAGCTTTCGACGGCGGGGCGCCTCGTGCTCGTCCCGGCGATGGTGCTCGGCCGGATCGGCCCGCTCATCGTGCTCGCTGCGATGGCGGCGCGACAGCGCCGGCGGGTGTCTTACCGTTTCGCCCACGAGGACGTCATCGTCGGATGACGCCCGTGGAGCTGGGAGTGCCGTCTCCATGAGAGTCCTGGTGATCGGGTTGGGCGCCTTCGGGTTCTGGTTCTCGAAGACGATGCGAGAAATGGGCCACGAAGTGATCGCCATCGAGCGCGACGGGGCCCTCGTCGATCGACACGCCGAATGGTGCACCCGCGTCGTCGTGGGGGACGCGACCGATCCGGCGCTCCTCGAGCGCGTCGCCGCCGGCGACGTCGATGCCGCGGTGATCGCCACCGGCGAGGAACTCTCGACGACGATCCTCGCGATCATGGCGCTGCGGGATCTCGGCGTCCGCGAGATCTACGCGAAGGTGCGATCCGTGAACGCCGCGCGTGCGCTGGACCGCCTCGACGTCACAGAGGCGGTCTTTCCCGAACGCGACGCCGGCTCCCGCCTCGCGCACCGCATCGTCTCCCGGTCCGTGCTCGACTACACGCCGATCGGCGAGGGATTCTCCATCCAGGAGATCGCCGTGCCGGAGACCTGGACCGGGCACTCGCTGCTCGAGCTCGAGCCGCGCGGACGGCTGCAGCTCCAGATCGTCGCCGTGCGCGACGCGCTGACCGGCGAGCTGATGCTCCCGCCCGACCCCGCCGCGAAGCTCAAGCCCTCGGACTCCCTGCTCGTGGCCGGCCGGGACGACGTGCTGGAAGAGCTCCACGCGCACGCCCGCGGCCGGCCTCGCAAGCCATGAGGGGGGATCGCCCTTCGCGCTTCAGGAAGCAGCCGTGTCAGCAGAGGTGCCTCAGCAAGGCACCCGGTTCATTCTACGGTGACCGTCGCTTTCTCGGCGTCGGGCGGCACACCCCGTAGCGCGTCCTCGCGCCGGTCCGCCAGGATGAGAGAGATGGCTTCTGCCAGACTCTTGCGCGCCGCGTCCCGGGTCTTGCCCTGACCATTCGCCCCCGGAATCTCAGGGCAGTAGGCGATGAACCAATCGCCTTGCTTCTCGATGATCGCGGTGAACTCGTTGTGCACGGTGCGCCTCCCGGGACCGAACCGATCGAGAACGGAGCGCAGGGCCCGGCTCCGCATCCGCGAACCCGGCGATCCAGAGCGCTGTCGTCGATCCCGCTCCGGAAGACCTCGCCGTCCGCGATTCATCGAAGCAGACCTCCTACGGACGCGGCACTCGTTTCCTCGACTCGATGAGCTGGATCTTCGCAAGCTGCGGGAGCGCGTCCGCGATCGCAAACCAGGGGCTCTTGCACTCGACGAAGATGTGCCGGTCCGGGCGGAGTTCCGGGTCGTCGTCGAGGAGACCGGCTGGGATCTCGAACCACGTGGCGCCCGGGGGAGGATCGGGGACCGGCGAGCCGCAGCGCGAACAGAAGGCGACACCGTACGGAGGGGGGTGCTCGACGATCGGCGCTTCGTAGCGGCGGATGAGCTCGGCGCCGGCAAGGAGGCGGAATTCCTCGACGCGGACGCCGAGACCGGCGACGAATGCGGACCCGGAGGCCTTGCGACAGCGCGAACAGTGGCAGAGCTCGAACGGGCCGGCGGCGCGGTCGAGCTCGAACCGAACGCCGCCGCAGAGGCAGCTTCCGTGAATCATCGACGATCCTCATCAAGACCCCCTCCTGCGCCTACTCCATTCGGAGTAGGCTGGACGGATCGGAAACCCCCGTCCGTTCAGGAGAGGACCCATGCGATTCTACACCAAGCCGCATCAGCACTACTGCGGGATCGATCTTCACGCCGAGACCATGTACCTGTGCATTCTCGACCGCGAAGGCCAGATTCCTCTGCAGAAGAATCTCCGGAGCCGCCCCGGGGCGTTCCTCGAGGCCGTTGCCCCATTCCGCGACGACCTCGTCGTCGCCGTCGAGTGCACCTTCACCAGGTACTGGCTCACCGATCTGTGCCGGCGGGAAGGGATCGAGTCCGTCCTCGGCCACGCCCTCTACAGGAACGCCATCCACGGCGGCAAGGCCAAGAACGACAAGGCCGACGCCTTCGAGATCGCCGCGCTGCTCCGCGGCGGGAACCTTCCTCAGACCTATTTCTATCCGCCCGAGATGCGCGCCACGCGGGATCTGCTCCGTCGGCGTCCGCATCTTGCTGAACGGCACCGACGTGGATCAGCCGCGGAATCTCGCGAAGAGCGTCACGGTGGCGTAGCGGGGCTTCGAAGCCCGCAGAGCCGGCGCCGCGGTCCCAGGCTCGGAACGCGAAGCCCCGCGTATCGTCTCAGCGCTTTCGCCGGCGAGCCTTCTCGATCGCACGGCGGTACTCCTCGACCCTGCCGCTTCCATGGAACGCTTCGACGAGCTCGCGATCGTCCCCGTCGAGAACGCCGATCGTCCCGGTTCGACTTCGATGCTGGCTGAGGAACGGCAGGATGCCGAGCCGCTCGGCTTCCGCGCGCGCGCCGACGAGACTCGTGCGATCGCTGACATCCAGGACCACCAGGCGCGCGTCGGGTCCCGGGTCCCGGCGGAGATCGTCCCAGACGACGTCGAGGAACGCGCACAGCAGACACCAATCCGCATGGATCTTGACGACGAACGGACGCGCGCGGTCGCGTTCGGCCGAGACCGGGAGGCGTTCGTCGGGGGGGAGCGGTGCTTCGAACTGGCACTCGGGGCAGAGGATGCTGCGGACGTCCGCCTCCTCCTCGTGGCCCGGCATCGCTCCGTCCTCACCGAACGCGACTCCGACTCGAGCGCCCTCGGCGAGGAGGACGGCGACCGCGAGGGCGAGGGCACTGAGCCAGCGAAGGAGGACCGGTAGCGGCGCGCGCCGTCCCAGCGACTCCGAATCCCTTCGGGGACCATGCGGCGGATGAACGCGGGCATCCGGCGCGAGCGCCGGCGCCCTCGGAGGTCGATCCCTGGCCGAGACGGATGACAGCTTTGCCATTTCTTCCTGCGCTGGCTGCGAGCCGGCGGTTTCCCGGCGAGCGCCCATGGTAGGATGCCGGACGCGAGTGGCGGCTTTCACCCTCGCAACGCGACGCCGATCCGGCGCCGCAGGCAAACGGTTCCTGCCGGCTGAGGGGTACGGTGCGGCTTCTCGCGGAGACGATTCGAACACCGTCGCAGCGCGCCGCGCGAGCGTGCGGGCTCGCGTTGGCCGTGGGTTCGATCGCGCTGCTGCTGGGCGTTCCCGAGGCGAGCGCTCGTGTGCTCACGATTCGCTGGCAGCAAACCACCATCGAGGGTGTCGATGGCTTCCGTGTGTATCTCGGGCCGGCGCCGCGCAGTTATGACCGCGTCGTCGATGTCGGCCTTCCTGCGCTCCAAGGCGGCACCACGTTCGAGACGGTCGTCGAGATCTCGGACGACGAAGCGACCTTCTTCGCGATGACGGCCTACGGGCCGACGGGCGAGAGCCTGTTCTCGAACGAGTTGGCGAGGGCGGCGCCGATGAGCCTCCTGGCGCCGGCCGTCCCGGCCGGATCGAGCGAGACGGCGTACCGGGAAGCCGGGGGAATCGCGGTGGTAGGGGACACCCTCGGGCTCGCCTGGTTCGCAGCGACTGGACCGGCCACGCGCTACGAGATCTCCCTGCGCCGGATCGGCGAGCCGTTGCCGTTCGAGACGGTGCAGATCGACTCCGCTGCCACGACCGTGCGCGCGTTGGCCGGACAGACGGTGGAAGTGACGATCACGCCGCTCGATTCGTTCGATCTCCGCGGCGACACGGCTGCGCCGCTGCGGGTCCGCTTCCTCGATCCGGCCGCCGATGCGGACGGCGACGGCTGGGTGAACGCCGTCGACGGCTGTCCGCTGGTCTTCGATCCGGATCAGCGCGATGGCGATGGGGACGGTGTCGGCGACGCCTGCGACAACTGCCTCGCGGTCCCGAATCCGGATCAGCGCGATCTCGACCGAGACGGGCAAGGGGACGCCTGCGATGCGGATGCGGACGGGGACGGCATCCTGGCCGGAGATCTCTGCCCGTTCCTCCCGATACCCGCGAGCGGGGATCAGGATGGCGATGGACACGGCGATCTGTGCGACGTGTGCTCGACATGGCGCTGGGCGAGCGAGCCGAGAGATCCGCCCGATCAACATCCGCTGCGCAGCCGGGTGACCCTCGCGCTTCCGGTGAAGGCGACGAGTCGCAATTTGACCCTCTCCGGTCGCTTCAATCCGGCCGACCCGAGCGCGGCGATCGATCCGGCGGCGCAGGGCATGGAGATGCGCCTCGCCGATGCCAGCGGAACCCTGTTCCAGGCGTCGATTCCGCCCGCCCTCCTGTATGCGCAGGGCTGCGGCACACGTGACGGCTGGAAGGTCTCGTACCGGCGGAACGGGGAAGTCGCGTGGAGCTACACGAACCGTTCGAACGCCACCGATCCGCCGTTCTGCTCGCCCGGTTCGGCGCGCGGCGTCGAGCGCGTGACGGTGACGGACCGCCGGATCACGAAGGGTTACGTCGAGTATCGGATCCAGGTCAAACCGATCGCGATTGCACGGCTGCCCGAACTCCCGATCGAGCGGCTCGAGGCAACCTTTTCGATGAGCGCTCCGCGCAGCCCCTTCGAAGCGGGATCGGCCGCTCGAGCCGGCGCGTGCGGGGAAACGAGATTCGGGACCGCGTTCCCGACTACCGGGTCCTGCAAAGCCTCTTTGTCGTCGGGCGAGCTGCGCCGGATCAGTTGCCGGGGCCTTTGACGCGCGGCTGACTCGGTCGGGCCCTCGCCGGCGGCCTGCGAGCCCGCGGCGCAGATCGGCGGATCCGGGATCGGCGTCCCGTGCGCGATGCGCCGGGAGCGCCGAGAGTGCCGACCGCGGCGAGCACCGATCCGAGCGCGACGGGCTCCGGCACGGGGCATCCCGTCGCGAGCCACGGCACGAAATCGATGCGTCCCGCCCCCGGAACAGCGATGGCGTCTCCCGAACCCGAGCCGACGCCGGAAGGCCCGTCGGCCGCACCCCACCACCACTCGGACAGCCAGACCCCCGTGAAGCAGTGTCCGATGACGTTGCGTTCGAGCTCATCCGCCACGCCGTCGAAGTCGGTGCCCACGCGCGGAGATGGTCCGGCGGAGCAGCGCCGTCGACCCCGATGACGAATGGCTCCTCGGGACGCCTGTCGCGCGTCCGAAACCCTCGTTTCGCCGCAGCTTGCGGGGTGTGGCGTCGAGGGACAGACTGCCCGCGGTGCGCCCGCGACGACCCGAGCCGAGATCCCCGCAGCCGTCCAGGCATCAGGAGCCTGAGGACCCGAAGCCCGAGCGGTCGAAGGACAAGGCGTCGCGCGCTCTGGAACCGGAGGCCGGGAACGCGGCGCCCGATGGGTTCGCCGGTCTCGGCCTCGCCGAATCGCTGCTGTCGTCGCTGACGGCCCTCGGCTACGAGGAGCCGACGCCGGTGCAGCGCGAGGCGATCCCGTTGCTGCTCGCGGGCCGCGATGTCCTCGCGCAAGCGGCGACCGGAACCGGGAAGACGGCGGCCTTCGCGCTGCCGATGCTGCACCGCATCGCCGAGGGCGGCGGCGCGGTCCGGCGCGGCGGCCCGGCCGGTCTCGTACTCGTGCCGACGCGTGAACTCGCGATGCAGGTCGCGGAGGCGATCCACAAGTACGCGCGCGGGATCGGACTGGGAGTCCTGCCGCTCTACGGCGGCGCATCGATGTTTCAGCAGATTCGCGGCCTCGAGCGGGGCACCGCCGTCGTCGTCGCGACGCCGGGCCGCGCACTCGACCACATTCGCCGCGGCACCCTGGTGCTCGAACGGATCCGCGTCGCCGTGCTCGACGAGGCGGACGAGATGCTCGATATCGGCTTTGCCGAGGATCTCGACGCGATCCTCGAGGCGACGCCCTCGGAACGCCAGACGGCGCTGTTCTCGGCGACGATACCGGGTCGCATCTTGTCGATCGCGAAGCGTCACCTGCGGGATGCCGCGCGCATCACGATCGTCGGAGAGAAGCGCGGCGCGGGTGAGCTGCCACGGGTGCGACAGGTGGCATACGTGGTCGGCCGCGCCCACAAGCCGGCCGCCCTCGAACGCGTGCTCGAAATCGAGCGCCCGGATTCGGCGCTCGTGTTCTGTCGCACTCGCCTCGAGGTGGACTCGCTGGTCGAGTTGCTGGCAGCGCACGGGCATCGCGCCGAGGCGCTGCACGGCGGCATGGAGCAGCGGCGCCGCGACCGCGTGCTGAGCCGGTTCCGCGACGGTGCGATGGACCTGCTGGTCGCGACGGACGTCGCGGCGCGCGGCCTCGACATCGAGCGCCTGTCGCACGTCGTCAACTACGACCTGCCGGCGTCGATCGACGCCTACGTGCATCGCATCGGCCGTACCGGTCGCGCCGGCCGGACCGGCACGGCGATCACGCTCGTCGAGCCGCGCGAGCACCGGCTGCTGCGCAGCATCGAGCGCGTGACGAAGCAGCGCATCGAAGTCGAAGCCGTGCCGACGGTCATCGATCTGCGCGCGCGGCGACTCGAACTGACGCGCGCGGCGCTTCGCGAGCGACTCGTCGCTGGGGATCTCGATGCCACGCGCGTCGTCGTGGAGGCGCTCGCCGAGGAGTTCGACATCGTCGACATCGCGGCGGCGGCCGTGCAGATGGCGCATGTCGCGGCCGGCGGGGACGGAGACGATCGCGAGATTCCGCAGCCCGTGCCCCTCGAGCCGCGCCAGCCGATGCGCCGACGCCCAGGAGAGCGGCCGCAACCGAGCCCACGTCGCGACGCGGCAGCCGGCGGCGGCGGCGAAGCGACACGGATCTGGGTGGGCGCGGGGCGTCAGGCCGGCATCCGACCCGCCGATCTCGTCGGCGCGATCGCCGGCGAGGCGGGGATCTCCGCGCGCCTCGTCGGCGCCATCGAGATCAGCGAGCGCTACTCGCTGGTCGAGGTGCCGGGGGATCTCGTCGAGACGATCCTGGAAGCGCTGCGCGCAACCAAGCTGCGCGGCCAGAAGGTCGTCGTCCGCCGCGAGCGTTGAGCGGCGGCGGCGCAACGCCGCTCGCCAGGGCTGCTGTCCGAGGGGAGAGCCCCCCGGCTCGTCAGTCGGGCTTCCGGATCTGCGATCCCGGTCTCCGCAGCGGAGGCCGAGCGTCCGATCTCGTGAGAGCGCTTCCGTCCGGCGCCGTGGAGGAGTTCGCGAATGCCCGATGCCACGCCGACGATCGCGATGAGCGAGCCTGCACAGTTCGGCGTCGAGTACGTCATCAATCCGTGGATGGAAGGGCAGGTGGGCCGCGCCTCGCGCGAGACGGCGATCCGGCAATGGCAGGCGTTGCACGAGATCCTTCGAGGCCTCACGACGGTCGTGGTGCAGCCCGCTGCGCCGCATCTGCCGGACATGTGCTTCGTCGCGAACGCCGGCATCGTGCTCGGAGAACTCTTCGTGCCGTCGGTGTTCCGGGTGTCGCAGCGCGCACCGGAGGTTCCCCACGACAAGGCGTTTCTCGCGGCTCGCGGTCTGCGCATCGTGGAGCTTCCCGACGATCAAGCCTTCGAGGGCGAGGGCGACGCGTTGTTCCAGCCCGGCGAGCCGCTGCTCTGGGCCGGCTATGGCGTGCGCAGCTCGCTCGAGGCCCACCGCACGCTCAGCAAGATCCTCGACGTGGAGATCGCTTCGCTGCGCCTCGTCGACGAACGCTTCTATCACCTCGACACCTGCTTCGTGCCGCTGCCGGGAGGCCGCGTGCTGTACTACCCGGCCGCCTTCGACGAGCTGTCGCTGCGCGCGATCGAGCGTCGCATCCCCGCGGCGAAGCGTCTGGTCGTCGCCGAAGACGATGCGCTGCGCTTCGCGTGCAACGCCGTCCGCGTCGGTTCGACGATCGTCGCGAATCATGCGTCCGGTGCGCTGAAGCGACGGCTCGCGGACTGGGGCTTCCGGATGATCACGACCCCGCTCGAGGAGTTCCTGCTCGCGGGCGGCGCGGCGAAATGCCTGTGTCTCTATCTCGAGCAGGAGGTCCCGGCGGGAGCGCGGCCGGCCGTGGAGTCTCCGATCCGCGATGCCAGTCTCGAGATCCGCGGACATCTCCTCGATACGACGCTGCTCAATCGCGCGCTGGATCTCGTGACGGAAGCTGGTGGGAGCTTCCGCGTCGAGCAGTTCGCGATCGGCGAGCGCCACGATCAGCCATCCGTGGCTCGGCTCCGCGTCTGCGCGCCGTCGGCCGAGCGCCTCGATCTGGTGGTTGCCGGGCTCCTGCCGCTCGGCGTCCGCGCCGTCGGATCGACCGAGGACGCCCGGCTCGAGGCGGTGACCGCCGACGGTGTTGCTCCGCTGGACTTCTACGCGACGACGATCTACCCGACCGACGTCCAGGTCTCCGGGCAGTGGGTCCGGGTCCGTGGCCAGCGGATGGATGCCGTGGTCGTCGTCGATCCGGCCGTGGATGCGCCGGCGCCTCGCTGTGCGCTGATTCGCGACCTCGTCCGCGGCGAACGCGTCGTCTGCGGGGTCGAGGGCGTTCGCGTCCACAGTCCGACGGTGACGCGCCGCGACGGCGACTTCTCGTTCATGAGCGCGTCCGTGTCCTCGGAGCGTCGCGTCGAGCTCGTCGTCGAGGAGCTCGCCTGGGACATGCAGCGGATCCGCGCGCGCGGCGGGCGGATCGTCGTCGTCGCGGGGCCCGTCGTGATCCACACCGGCGGCGGCAAGCACCTGGCAGGCCTCGTGCGCGGCGGCTACGTCCAGGCGCTTCTCACCGGCAACGCGCTTCCCGTGCACGACATCGAGCTGGCTCTCTACGGCACGTCCCTGGGGGTGGACCTCGCTCGCGGTGTCGGCGTGCGCGGAGGCCACCAGCACCACCTGAAGGCGATCAACCGCGTGCGCGCGGCTGGCTCGATCCGAGCAGCCGTCGAACAGGGCATCCTCACGACGGGCGTCCTCTACGAGTGTGTCCAGCACGACGTTCCGTACGTGCTCGCCGGCTCGATTCGCGACGACGGCCCGCTCCCGGACACGATGATGGATCTGGTCGAGGCGCAGGCCGCGTACGCCCGCGCCATCGCGGGCGCCGACATGATCATCATGCTCTCGTCGATGCTGCACGCGATCGGCGTCGGCAACATGACGCCCGCCGGCGTACGGCTGGTGTGCGTCGACATCAGTCCGGCCGTCGTGACGAAGCTCGCCGATCGCGGCTCCGTCGAGTCCACGGGCATCGTCACCGATGTCGGGCTGTTCCTGAACCTCTTGTCGCACCGGCTGTGCGGAGAGGACGGCTAGTCGATGGCGTCGGCACACGCGGTCGACGTCGGTGTGCTCGAGTCCGAGATCGCCGCGCTCGGGCGACAGTGGCTGGCGGGCGCGCGCGAAGTCGAGGCCACGGCGAAGCCGAGCCGACAGGATCGGTGGATGCAATGGGCGATGCGCGACCCGGCCTTCCGGACGCAGCTCTTCCGCTTCGTTGATGCCTTTCCGACGCTGCGCGGCGCGCATCGGATCCAGGCGCACCTCCGCGATCATCTGTCGCAGCAGGGGGTCGAGCTCCCCCGCTGGCTCGCCGCCGGACTGGCGGCGGGGTCCTGGGTGCCGGGCGTCGTCGCGCGCACGACGGCGAAGCAGATTGAGGCGATGGCGCGGCGGTTCATCGCCGGCAGCGACGAGAGCGAAGCGCTGCCGCAGCTCCGCGAGCGATGGGAGCGCGGCGTCGCGTTCTCCGTCGATCTGCTCGGCGAGGCGTGCCTGAGCCTCGAGGAGGCCGACGCGTACCAGCAGCGCTACCTCCGGCTCATCGACGCGCTGGCACGCGAGGTCGTGAGCTGGCCCGCGCGGCCGACGCTGGAGAGCGACGCGCTCGGCGCTCTGCCGCGCGCGAACGTGTCCATCAAGATCTCGGCGCTGCACCCGAAGGTCGATCCGCTCGACTTCGACGGCTCGATCGCGCGGCTCGAGGAACGGATCGAGCCGATCCTGCGCGCCGCCGAGGCGCAGCACGTCTTCGTCAACTTCGACATGGAGCAGTCCGCGCTCGTGGATCTCACATTGGCGCTGTTCGAGCGCTGCTGCGAGCGGCACGAGGGGCCGGTGGGCCTCGCGCTGCAAGCGTATCTGCGCAGGGGCGATGCGGACGCGCAGCGGATCGTCGCATGGAGTCGTCGAACCGGGCGACAGGTCACCGTGCGGCTCGTCAAGGGGGCGTACTGGGATCACGAGGTGATCCTTGCGCAACAACGCGGCTGGCCGATTCCCGTCTGGCGACGCAAGGACGAGACCGACGCGTGCTTCGAGCGCATGGCGGCGCGCTTCCTCGACGCCACGCCGACGCGGGCCGGCGAGGGCGGCATCCGACTCGCGATCGGCTCCCACAACATCCGCTCGATCGCCGCGACGCTGGCGATGCTTCGCGTTCGGGACCTTCCAGCATCGGCGCTCGAACTCCAGATGCTCTACGGAATGGCCGAGCCGCTCGAACGGACCGCCGTCGCGCAGGGGCTGCGCCTGCGCGAGTACGTCCCGGTGGGGCCGATGATTCCGGGCATGGCCTACCTGGTGCGCCGGCTGCTCGAGAACACGTCGAACGTCTCGTGGCTTCGCGCCGAACGCTACGGGGGCGTCGATGACGCGGAGCTGCTTCGCTCGCCGCATGGCGAGCCGGCGCCCGGCGCCGGCGTGCCACCGCACGACGCCGGCGTGCCACCGCACGACGCCGCGCCAGACCCGACGACGCGGCAGGACGCCCCGTTCCGCAACGAGCCGACGCGGGACTTCTCCGATGCGCGCCAGCGGACGGCGTTCGCGCAGGCGGTCGCGGCGGCCCGCGTGCCGGAGGTCGCGATCACGCGCGACGTCGCGGCCGTCGACGGACTCCTCACGACCGCCGACGCCGGGTTCGCGCGCTGGCGACTCGTTCCGGTGGCGGAGCGCGCGGAGGTTCTCTGTGCCGCGGCAGACCGCCTGAGTGCGCGCCGCGACGAGCTGTCCGGCATCCTCGTTCGCGAGGCCGGCAAGCCGTGGCGGGAAGCCGATGCCGACGTCTGCGAAGCCGTCGACTTCTGCCGGTTCTATGCGCGGCACGCTGTCGCGCTGCTGGCGGAGCAGCACCTCGGTGACTTTGCCGGCGAGGACGACCGGTTGTGGTGGGAGCCGCGCGGCGTCGCCGTCGTGATCAGTCCGTGGAACTTCCCGCTCGCGATCTGCGCCGGCATGACGACGGCTGCGCTCGCGATGGGCAACGCCGTCGTCGTGAAGCCAGCCGAGCAGACGCCGGGAATCGCGAAGCTTCTGTGTGGGGTGCTGCACGACTGCGGCGTTCCGCGCGATGCCCTGCAGTTCGTTCCGGGCGAGGGCGAGACCGTCGGCGCCGCCCTGGTCCGCGATCCGCGCGTCGCGATCATCGCGTTCACCGGCAGCCAGCGCGTCGGGCTCGACATCCTCCGGGCGGCGCACGAGCCGCATCCCGGGCAGCGGCACGTCAAGCAGGCGATCTGCGAGATGGGCGGCAAGAACGCGATCGTCGTCGATGCGTCCGCCGATCCGGACGAGGCCGTGCGCGGCGTGCGCGACTCCGCGTTCGGGTATGCCGGGCAGAAGTGCTCCGCGTGCAGCAGGGTCCTCGTCGTCGACGATGTGTACGACGCATTCGTGCCGCGCCTGCTCGCCGCCACGCGGGCGCTGGTCGTCGGCGATCCGCTCGATCCGGCGACCGACGTCGGGCCGGTGATCGACGACGCCGCGGAGCGAAAGATCCGCGAGTATCTCGCGATCGGCCGCCAGGAGGCGACGCTGGCGCTTGCCATGGAAGCGCCTCGTCAGCCCGCGTTCGGAAAGCCCTTCGTCGGTCCGCATGTCTTCACGGACGTCCGGCCCGAGCACCGGATCGCCAACGAGGAGATCTTCGGACCGGTGCTGGCGGTGTTGCGCGTGCGGGATTTCGAGCAGGCGCTGCAGGTCGCGAACGGGACCGGCTACAAGCTCACCGGGGGCGTCTTCAGCCGGCGGCCCGCGCATCTCGAACGGGCACGACGCGAGTTTCGCGTCGGCAACCTCTACCTGAATCGCGGGATCACCGGTGCGCTGGTCGCCCGGCAGCCGTTCGGCGGGTTGGGTCTCTCCGGCGCCGGCACCAAGGCCGGCTGTCGCGAGTACCTGCTGCAGTTCGCGCAGCAGCGCGCGAGCTGCGAGAACACGATGCGGCGCGGATTCGCGCCGGAGCTCGTGGCGGGCGGAACCGATCGATGAGCCGTCGGGTGGTCAGTCGCCGTCGGCTTCGACGACCCAGGTGATCCCGGCCTCCCGCAAGCGCGCGAGCAGGGCGCCGCCCATCGCGGACGCCGGCGTGAGCACACCGCCGGGTGTCGAGAGCGGATCTCGCGCCAGGCACAGCGCGGATTCGCTGAGCATCACGGCCGTCGATCCGTAGCCCGGATCGCGCCGATCCTCGACGCGGCCGCGCAGCGTGAGGCCGCCTTCGCCCTCGGCCAGCAGCCGGGCGACGAAGAATCCCTTCTCTCGTTGTTCCGGCGTCGGTCCCTCGCCCGGCTCGGGCATCCAGCGCTCGAGCGCCCGGCGCAGCGGCGCCAGCCGCGTGGCGGTCTCCATCAGCGCCATGCCCCCGGCGATGCCGAGCGCGACGGGCAATCCCGCCACTCCGCCCGGGACCGTCATGCGTTCGCAGTACCGGAAGTCGCGCCCATACGGGTAGCCGGCGACCGCGTTGCTGCGACGGACGACGCGGGTGTTGATCGCCGCCATCACGAACGGCGCCGTCCAGCGGCTCAGCCGCGGTTCCCACGCAACGCCGCGCGCATCCGGCGCATCGGGCCTTCCGCCGCCCGGGGCCGCCTCGGATCCGCCGTCGGGCGGGGTGGGATCGAGCGCGTACGGGTCGTCCAGCAGACGCTGGACCGCGGCATCACTGCGCGCCTCCTCGAGCACGCCGAGCAGACTCGCGAAGGTGCCGCCGCTGAAGCCGCCGCTGCTCTCGCCGAACAGGGCGTCGACGCGCAGCAGCTGGCGGCCACGCTCGCGCATGGCGTCGTGCAGCATCCATGTGCCGAGGTCCGACGGGATCGAGTCGAAACCGCAGCAATGGACGATGCGGACGCCGCCGGCGCGGGCGGCCTCGTGGTGCGCATCGATCATGCGCCGGATCCACGGCAGCTCGCCCGTGAGGTCACAATAATGCGTCGAAGAACGAACACACGACGCGACGAGTCCGCTTCCGTAGCGCGCGTACGGTCCGACGGTGGTGCAGACGACGCGCGTGCGTCTCGCGATCGCATCGAGCGATCGCTCCTCGTCGGCGTCGCCGACGAGGAGCGGAAGCTCCTTCAGATGCGGCGCAGCCGCCGCGAGCTCCTCCCGCACTCGTTCGAGACGCGCAGCATCGCGTCCGGCGATGGCCCAGCGCAGCGTCGCGGTCGCCGGCTGTGTGGCCAGCCGCTCGGCGACCAGGCGCCCGGTGTAGCCGGTGGCGCCCCAGAGGACGATCTCGAAGTCCCGATCCCGATGCATCGTCCCGTTCCTCCGCTCCGGTGTGGCTCCACGATCAGGCGTAGCGCGCCCTGGTGTCGCCGGCGGCCTCGCCGGTCGCTGCGACGTCGGCGACGGAAGCGGCCAGATCCGCCAGATACTCGTCGGCGACGTCGGCGTGCGCGGGCGACAACATCAGGTGGATCGCGCGCGGCTCCGTCGTCAGGCCGGTGAACCAGCCGCGTTTGGCCATGCGGCCCCAGATCGCGAACGGATCGAGCGTCGTCGAACCGTAGGTGAAGAGCCCGAGCTGCGGGTCGCCGTAGGTGCACAGCCCGTCCATCGCGCGGATCGCCGTCATCAGCCGCTCGCGCGTCGCGCACACGACGCGCGCCTTCTCCCGATAGCCCTCGACACCGAGGTAGTGCATGACGGCCCACGCCGATGCGATGGCGCCGCCGGGCCGCGTCCCCGCCAGCGTCGGAGTCATCATGCCGCCGGCCGGCCAGTCGTCGAACTGGAAGGTCTGGTGTTGCCACTGCGCCTCGCTGCGATGCAGGACCGTCGAGGCGCCCTTGGCGACGTAGCCGTACTTGTGGAGGTCCGCCGAGATGCTGCGCACTCCCGGCAGCTCGAAGTCGAACGGCGGTACCGGCACGCCGTTCATGCGCGCGAACGGCGCGAAGTATCCGCCGACGCACGCATCGACGTGCAGCCAGACTTCGCGTTCGAGCGCGATCGTGGAGAGCTCCTCGATCGGATCGACGAGCCCGTACGGGAAGCACGGCGCGGAGCCCACCAGCATCAGCGTGCGCGGGCCGACGGCCGCCGCCATGGCGCCCACGTCGGCTCGCAGGTCCTCTGCTACCGGGACGCGGATGACGCGCAGCCCGAGGTAGCGCGCCGCCTTGTCGAAGGCCGGGTGCACCGAGCGCGGCGCGACGATCTCGGCGTCCGTGGTGTCGACGCCGCGCGAGCGGGCCTCTTCGCGGCACGCCTTCACCGCCAGCAGGATGCTCTCGGTGCCGCCGGACGTCATGCTGCCGCGCGCGCCTTCGGGCGCGTGCAGCAGCGAGAGCCCCATGCCGACGACCTCGTCCTCCATCTGGCGGAGGCTGGGGAACGCCATCGGACCGAGCGCGTTCTCGGACTGATAGAGGGCGTACGCTTCCTTCGCGACCTGCAGGACGTCCTCACCCGCGTTGAAGACGTAGACGGCTGTCCGGGCGCGACGCCAGTCGGCGTCGCGAGAGCCGAGCGCGACCATCCGCTCGCGCAGGGTGGGCCAATCACTGCCGCGCTCGGGCAGCGCGATGCGCGGTGCGGACATGGGGGCCTCCGGGAAGCGAAGAGCGGAGACTATCGCATCCGCCGGCCTCGGCGCGCCGGTCGCGAGGCCCGCAGCCGCGGATGAGCCGAGGGGCACCGCCGGCTCTCGGAGGGGGAGGGCCGCGAAAGCGAACCGTCCGATCGGCCGATGAGCTCCAGCGGAGGGACGATGGCGGAGCTGCTCGGTCTGGTCGGATTCGGAACGTTCCTGACGGTCAGCGTCGTCGTCGGGGCGCGCCTGCTCCTGCTGGCGCGGCGCACCCGCAAGCTGCCGGAGCTGGCGATCGGCCTCGACTTCCTGCTCGCGGGCGCCGTCGGCTACGCGCTGCTGCTGGCGGCCGAGTCGATGCGCGTGCTGCCCGCGCGGTGGGACGGCCGCGCGTCGTTCGCCGGTGTCACGGCGATCTCGGTCGGCGCGAGCTTCGTGGCGCTGTTCTCGCGAACCGTGTTCCGGCCGAGCAGCCTCGTGGCCGGAACCGCCGTGCTGCTCCTGTTCGCGTGGCTCGCGCTCGGCGTCTTCGGATCCTGGATGCTGCACGTCCTGCGCGTCGACAGCGGTCTCGGAGCATGGCTCGGTCGCTGGGGTCCGAACCTCGGTCTGCTCGCGGCGTACGGATGGGCCGCCTTCGAGCCGTTCCGGTTCCACCTGTTGATGCGCCGCCGCCTGCGCATCGGCATGGGCGATCCGCTCGTCGCGAACCGACTGCTGCTGTGGGGGGTCGGAACGGTGGCGATCGCCGGCGTCGCGGCGATCCATTTGGTGGCGCAGATCTTCGGTCGCTTCGAACTGCCGCCGTCGTGGATCGGCGTAGTCTCGCTACTGGTGCTGGCGGCTGGCGTCGCCGAGTGGCTGGCGTTCTTCCCGCCCCGCGCGTGGCGGGAGCGCTTCGCGACTCCTGCATCGGTCTGAGCGGGAGCTCTCGGTTCCCCTCGCGCTGCAGGCAGGAAATCCGCAGCGCCGACGCCATTCTGCGTGGGTTCGTTGCCGTTGGACGAGGTCCCATCGGGCTGGGACACCGCGATTTTTCACTTGCCAGCCCCACGCGCCGCGGATCTACAATGACCCATGCTGCGGGCCGCCCCCCTGCTGTTGCTGCTCTCGTTCTCGCTCGCGTCCAGCCCGGCGCGCGCAGACTTCGCGAGCGCCCTCGCCGCGCATCCGGACGGCGCTGCGCTGCGGACGCTGTGGCTCGAGGGCCGAGCGAGCGAGCGCGACGATCAGCTCGACGTGTCGGCGGAGCGCTGGGAGCAGCTCGCCCGGGCGATGCCCGACGAGGCCGAACCGCTCTGGCGGCTCGCGCGCATCGAATGGCGCCGGGCCGAGCGGCTTCCTCCCGAGCAGAAGGCCGATCGGCTCGCGGGCTTCCGAACCGCCGAGGCGCTCGCGCGCGACTGCCTCGAACTCGCGCCTCGCTCCGCCGAGTGCATGTTCTGGCTCGCGGCCGCTCTCGGCCGCATCACGACGACGAGGGGCGTCCTCGAATCGGCGCGCCTCGCGCCGGTGGTCGCGCGGCTTCTCGCGCGCGCCATCGCGCTGCGCCCGACGCACGAAGACGGCCCCGACGACACCACGCTCGGCAATCTCTACCACTACTCGGCGGCGTTCTACCGCCTCGTGCCCGATTGGTTCTGGCTCTCCTGGGTGCTCGGCGTGCGCGGCGACAAGGAACTCTCGGTGGACTTCAGCCGGCGCGCCGTCGCGATTTCGCCGCAACGGCTCGACTACCAGGTGGAACTCGGCGCCGGCCTGTTGTGCCTGGGTACTCACGAGGGCCGCCGCGAACTCGTGGAGGAGGGCCGGGAGGTCCTGCGCCACAGCCAGGCGCTCGAGCCCTTCGCCGAGGCGCAGCTCGACATGACCTACGCCCAGCTCCTGCTCGACCACCCCGAGCGCGCCTGCTCCTATGCCCGCGACGGCTGGATCGACGTTGGTGAGGGCGAAGTCCGCGGCGCGATGCTCGGCACCCGCGACGGCTGAGCCGCGAGCGCCGTCAGCGCAGGAGCACGGCGCGGGCGGCGGGGCGCTCGCGGTAGCGCGCATCCCAGGCCGCCAGGTGGGGGTGCGCCGTCTCGAGATCGAGGTCGACCTCCGCGGCTAGCGGGGACGTTCCTTGCGAAGTTTCGCGGGCTATAGCGGGGACGTTCCTTGCGAAGTTTCGTTACGCCGGGCGCCCGGCCTCGACTACTCGAGACCTCCAGGCCGGCGTAACGAAACTTCGCAAGGAACGTCCCCGCCGCCCCGCTACCTTGCGCCGGGCGGCGGGCGCTCGCGCCGCGAAGGAGGAGGGGACCATGGAGACGTTCCGCGGGAGGATCGCCGTCGTGACGGGCGGCGGGACCGGGATGGGGCGGGAGCTGGCGAAGCAGCTCGCGCGCGAGGGCTGCCACGTCGCGCTGTGCGACGTCTCGGCGGAGGCGATGGCCGAGACGCTCGCGCTGTGCCGGCAGGTCGCGCCGGCCGGCACGCTCGTCACGACGCACGAATGCGATGTCTCCGACGAGGCGCAGGTGCTGGCGTTCCGGGACGCCGTCCGCGGGGCGCACGGCGACTCCGTGCACCTGTTGTTCAACAACGCCGGGATCGGCGGCGGCGGCAGCTTCGTCACCGATGAGCGAGCGGAGTGGGACAAGACCTTCGCGGTGTGTTGGGGAGGCGTCTACTACTGCACGCGCGCGTTCCTGCCGCTGCTGATCGCGAGTCCCGAAGCGCATCTCGTCAACACCAGCTCGGTCAACGGCTTCTGGGCGAGCCTCGGTCCGCTGGTGCCACACACCGCGTACAGCGCGGCGAAGTTCGCGGTGAAAGGTTTCTCGGAGGCGCTGATCGCGGACCTGCGGATGAACGCGCCGCACGTGAAGGTCTCCGTCGTGATGCCGGGCCACGTCGGTACGTCGATCGTGACGAACAGCGCGCGCGTGCTCGGCCGGCCGAGTCCGAAGGAGATGACGACGGCAGACCTCGCGCCGATCCGCGAGCGGATGCGCCAGCGCGGCCTGCCGGCCGACGCGATTCCCGACGACCTGATCCGCGCCGGCCTCCAACAGATGGCCGACGACTTCCGCGACAAGGCTCCGCTGTCGGCCGCCGACGCTGCGACGATCATCCTCGACGGCGTCCGCAGCGGCACGTGGCGGATCCTCGTCGGGGACGACGCGCACGAACTCGATCGCCTCGTGCGGGCGGATCCCGAGAACGCCTACGAGCCGGCGTTCCTCGACCAGCTCCAGACCCGCGGCCTCTTCCACGGGATGCTCGCACCCGGCGGCGAGTAGCGGCGGAATCCCTACAGGGGCGCGAACTTGGAACCGTTCGTGCATGAACACGAGAGAAGCAACGCGACCGCCACCGGGAGGCCTGCCGTGGATCGCAGGCTCGTGCTCACGCTCATGGCCGCGCTGGCGCTCGCGTGGTCCTGCAGCTTCTGGCGACAGCCGCCCGCTGGTCCCGCCCGCGCGAACGAGCTCGTAGTACACGCCACGGCGTACAATTCGACGCCCGAGCAGACCCAGGGCGACCCGCGCCTCACCGCATCCGGCGTGCGGCTCGCACCCGGAATGCGGGTGCTCGCCGTGTCGCCGGACCTCGCGGAGCGCGGACTCGCCTTCGGCACGAAAGTCCGGATCGAGGGCATGCCGGGCACCTGGGAGGTCGTGGATCGCATGCCGCGCGGGCCGCAGAGGATCGACCTCTACTTCGGCGACGACGAGGAGGCCGCACGCGAGTTCGGCAGGAGACATGTGCGCATCCGGTGGTAGCCCCGATGTTTCTGCGGCAGCACTAGATCCAGCGCCGGACCGACGCCTTGTACGCGGTATAGGTCTCGCCGAACTTTCGCTCGAGGTACTCCTCCTCGTGTCGAACCGCGATCGCGTAGATGATCGCGAGCACGACGGGCACGAAGGCGAGGATCCAGCCGTTCCCCCAGCCGACGCCGATGCCGGTCTGGACCAGCGCCATCCCGACGTACATTGGATTGCGGGTGTAGCGGTAGATCCCGGTCGAGATGATCTCGGGCGTGCTCTTCCACGGCTCCGGATTCTGGCCCGTGCGTCGGAACAGGCCGAGCGCGGCGGCGAGGAGCGCGATCCCGATGCCGGCGACCAGGAGCGCGAGGCCCGCGCGCGGGCCTCGCGCCAGCGCGATCGGCAGCGGCGCGACGAACACGTGCAGCACGCCGCCGGCGATGATCGCGAGGAGATAGACGAGCGGCGGCGGGAAGCGCACCGCAGCGCCGTCCCGTTCGTTCTGGTTGTTCATGACAGCGGAGCATACCGTGCGGAGGGGACGTTCGTTCCGATGTTTCCGCTACGCCGGGAAAAGTCTTCGAAAGAACTCACGCAAGCGCCCGGCGGAACGGAAACATCGGAACGAACGTCCCCTCTCCGGCTCAGATCCGCGTCTCGCGGCCGGCCCAGTAGCGGTCCCGGAGCCTGCGCACGTAGAGCTTGCCGGCGGCGGTGCGTGGCAGCGTCGTCTCGAAGTCGATCGAACGCGGCGCCTTGTAGCCAGCGAGGCGCTCGCGGGCGAACGCGATCAGTTCGGCCGCGAGCGTTACCGAAGGCGCGTAGCCCGGTGCGAGTTCGACGGCGGCCTTGACCTGCTCGCCCCATTCGTCGTCCGGGATCCCGAACACCGCGACGTCGAGGACGGCCGGATGCTCGACGAGCACCGCCTCGATCTCGGCCGGGTAGATGTTGACGCCGCCCGAGATGATCAGGTGCGCGCTGCGGTCGGTCAGGTGGACCCAGCCGTCGGCGTCGACGCGGCCGACATCCCCGAGCGTATGGGTGTACGGATCGAGGAACGCAGCGGCCGTCTTGGCCGGATCGCCGTGGTACTGGAAAAGGTCCTGTGCGCTGCCGTGGCGCGCGTAGAGGGGTCCTTCGGCATCGGCGGGCAACCGGTGCCCGTCCGAGTCCACCGCGAAGACCTCGAACTGCGGCAGTGCGCGCCCCACCGTCCCGGGATGCGCGAGCCAGTCGGCGCTGTCGACGAAGGTCGTGACACCGCCCTCGGTCCCGCCCCAGTACTCGTATAGGATGGGGCCCCACCATTCGATCATCCGCCGCTTCACGGCCGCCGAGACTGGCGCGGCGCCGTGCAGGACCGTGTGCAGCGCGGGCGCACGGAAGGCGGCCCGCTCCTCGTCCGGGAGTCGCAGCAGCCGCACGAACAGGGTCGGCACCAGATGCGTGTGGTGCACCTCGCGCTCGCTGATCGCCCGCAGCGCCGCGCGCTCGTCCCAGCGCGGCAGCACCAGGATCGGGGCGCCGCAAGCCTGGTCGTAGATCGCGAACATCAGCGGCGCGGCGTGGTACAGCGGTCCGGTGACGAGGTGCGGTCCGCTGCCGTCGCACGCGATCGAGCGCGCGTAGGCGACCTGCGCGTCGAGCGCCTGCTCGAGCGTCGGCGGCCGACGGCGCTGGACGCCCTTCGGGCGTCCCGTCGTACCGCTGGTGTAGATCATGTTGCCGCCGGCGGGCCCGTCGAGCGGCATCGGCGCATCGGAGGCGCCGGCGAGCGCGCGCTCCAACTGGTCGCCGACGCACAACACGACCGGACACCCCGACGCGCGCGCCGCCGCCTCGTGCTCCGCATCCGTGAAGAGGACGCGCGCGCCCGAATCCCGGATCACGTACGCGATCTCCTCGGCCGCCAGGTGCCAGTTGACCGGCGTCATCCAGACACCCGCGTGGATCGCCGCGAGGATCGCCTCGATGCCCTCGGCGCGGTTCCCGATCAGCGTCGCGGCATGGTCGTCCGGGGACAGGCCGAGTTCGTCGCGCAGCAGGCGAGCCCAGCGCCGGATCCGGTCGTCGAGTTCGGCCCAGCTGCGGCGGCGCGTACCGTCGTCGAGCGCGAGCTGCTGCGGACGCGTGCGTGCGAACTCGGCGATCGTCACGTCAGGGCGTCACGATCGGGAACGTGCCGTCGGGTCGGTCGAGCAGCGAGAAGAACGACAACAAGGCGAGCCGGCTGCCGTCGACGTCGAGCTCGTCCGAGAAGATCATCTCGCGCAGGCCGGTCTGTCCGGTCGAGAGCCGCAGCAGGAACTCGTGGGTCAGCCGGACGGTGGCGTCGGCGCCCGGGTCGGCGTCGCGCTGGCGGTGATGGAGCACCGAGTTCTCCAGGTCCAGCACGTGCGTCTCTCCGAGATCGGTGAAGATGAAGTTCAGCCGCAGCTGCTTGCCGTCCGCCTTCGGACCGATGAGCCGCGCCGCCATCGCGTCGAACAAACGCTCCCTCGGCGTTTCGCGGAGCAGGTCCATCGCCGTCGCGAGACGCACCGGAGACTCCTCGGGCGGGCCGTGTCGGAGCTCGTAGGCGCCGGAGAGATAGACGTCACGCCACGGTCCCGACTCGGCGCGGTAGCCGAGCTGGTCGTAGGTCCGGGCCAGCAGCTCGCGGGCTTCGGCGTGGTCCGGTTCGGCGAAGACCAGATGGTCGAGCAGCATCGCGGTCCAGCGGTGGTCGCCGCGCTCGAAGCTCTCGTGCGCCTGACGCAGTACCGCGTCGGCGCCGCCCATCGCCTGCACGTACCTCGATGCGGCTTCGACTGGAGGCAGCGGGTCCAGGTTGGCGGGGTTTCCGTCGTACCAGCCGAAATACCACTGATACACCGCCTTCGCGTTGTGGCGCACGGTGCCGTAGTAGTCGCGGTTCGCGAAGCCGCGCTGCAGCGACGCCGGCAGCTCGAGCTGCTCGGCGATCTCGCGCGGCGTCAGTCCCGCATTGGCCATGCGCAGCGTCTGGTCGTGCACGTACTTGTACGTGTCGCGTTGCTGTTTCAGGTACTCGAGCGCGCGCTCGTTGCCCCACACCGGCCAATGATGGCTCGCGAAGACGACCTCGGCGTCGCCGAAGAGCTGGATCGCTTCGTCGATGTACCCACTCCAGCGCAGCGCATCGCGGACCTTCGCGCCGCGCAACGTGTAGACGTTGTGGAAGGTGCGCGAGACGATCTCGGCGCCGCAGAACGCGCGGGCATCGGGCAGGTAGAAGGTCAGCTCGGCCGGCGCCTCGGATTCCGGCGCGTACTGGAACACGAACCGCACGCCGTCGATGACCAGCTCCTGGGGCGTGCGATCGATCCACTCGGTCGGGGCGAGGATCCCGACGGTACCGCGCGCCGGCTCCTTGCCGAGACCGGTATCCACGTGGCCGCGTTCCGAGCGGGCGAGCCGGATCCCGTACATGAAGCTCGCGCGGCGAGCCATGGCCATGCCCGCCAGCACGTTCTCGCTGGTCGCCTCGTCGAGGAACCCCCTTGGTGCGATCACGCGCAGCGCCGCGCGCGCTTCCGGGTCTTCGGGAAGGACGCCCAGGACGCCACCGAAATGATCGACGTGGCTGTGCGTGAAGACGATCGCGACGATCGGCGCATCGCCGAACTGGCGGCGTGCGAGCGCCAGCGCGGCGGCCGCCGTCTCCCGCGACGTCAGCGGATCGACGAGGATCCAGCCGCTGTCCCCTCGGATCAACGTCAGGTTCGAGAGGTCGTAGCCGCGCACCTGGTAGATCCCCTCGGTGACTTCGAAGAGCCCGTGGATCCCATTCAGCCGGGCCTGTCGCCAGAGGCTCGGATGCACGCTCGCCGGCGCGTCTCCAGAGATGAAGCGGTAGGCCGCTGTGTCCCAGATCACCCGGCCGTTGCCATCGTCGATCGGGACCTCCGGGTCGCTCGCGAGCAGGCCGCGGCGCGCGTCCGCGAAATCCTGTTCGTCGTCGAGGTCGAGCGCAGCGGCGGCGGTTACCTGTCGCTCGCGGGTGTCGGCGGTCGGGGCGCTGTGGCCGTCGGCGTCGGCGCCGTCCGCCCGCGGGCTCGGGTCCGGGCCGCAAGCGAGGAGCACGGCCCCGAGCAGGAGAAGGCTCCCCGGACTTCGCATTCTCATCCTCATCCCTTCTCTCCGTTTCCCCAGGTCCGACGCGCCCCGTTGCAGGCCGGGGGCGAGAGACCCCATGTCCGCGAAACGACTCGCCCTTTGGCTCCCGCGCCAGCGACCCCGGGGACTGCTGGCCCGGTCCGGGAGGTCCCTACGCTAGCCCTGCTTGCGGACCCGCGGCGATGACGCCATCTTGCTGCGCGGGCATTCTCCAGGTCGATGCGCAGTCCGCGGGAAGCTCCCGCCTGTTCGTCCTCCCTTCTGCGCCCGACATCGCGATTGGTTCGCGATGTCCCTATGACTCGGCAACCTTCGTTGCAGAGGTCCAACCGATTGGGCTCCGGCTGCCGGATGTTCCGCACAGGGATCCTGACGGTTCTTCGCGAGCGCGCGCCCGAGTTGCGCGCGGCATCGTATCGGGAAATCGAGTGAGCAAGAAGCTGTACGTTGGCAACATCCCCTTCACCACGACCGAAGCCGAGCTGCGCGAGATGTTCGAGGCGCACGGTGAGGTTTCCTCGGTGAGCGTCATCACCGACCGCGAGACGGGCCGTCCGCGCGGGTTCGCGTTCGTCGAGATGGCGGACGGCGACGCCGCAGATGCGGCGCAGCGGGCGCTCGACGGCCGCAACCTCGGCGGCCGTCCGCTGCGGGTGAACGAGGCCACCTCGCGGCCCGCTGGCGGCGGCGGCGGCGGTGGTCGCGGCTTCGGCGGCGGCGGCGGTGGGGGCCGTGGCGGCTATGGCGGCGGCGGTGGCGGCGGCCGCGGCGGCTACGGCGGCGGCGGTGGTGGCGGCGGTCGCGATCGCTACTAGCGCCTACTAGACGATCTGGTTCGCCGGGGCCGTCTCTCACCCGATCGGGGTGGGGGACGGCCTCTCTCGTTCGAACGCTCCGTTCCTCCGTCCGCTTCGTCGCGCCCGGTCGGGGCGCGCGCGCAGCCCCGATGAAACTCTCTTCCGTCGGGCGCACGCTCCGGCACTGGGCTACTCCGTCGCACCGATGGGCGAAGCGCCGCGTGCCGAGAGCGCGATCGTGATCGCGGTCTTCGCGACGGTGTACCTCGGCATGCTGGCCGGGCGCCTCCCGCGACTCGCGCTCGATCGAACCGGGATCGCGTTGCTCGGCGCGATCGTGCTCGTCGCCACTGGCGCCAGCTCGCTCGAGGGCGCCACGGCGGCCATCGATGCGCCGACGATCCTGCTGCTCTTCGGGTTGATGGTCGTGTCGGCCCAGCTGCGCCTTGGCGGCTTCTATGCACGCACGGCGCAGGGTCTCGCCGCGCTGCCCCTGCGGCCCGTGGCGCTGCTCGCGCTGCTGGTCGCCGCCGTGGGTCTTCTTTCCGCGGTGTTCAGCAACGACATCATCTGCCTCGCGATGACACCGGTCTGGATCGGCGCCTGCCTGCGGCGGCGCCTCGATCCACGCCCGTTCCTGTTGGCGCTGGCCTGCGCCGCCAACGTCGGCTCGGCGGCCACGCTGATCGGCAACCCGCAGAACATGCTGATCGGTCAGGCGCTCGGGCTCTCGTTCGCCGGCTATCTCGCGCAGGCGGCTCTGCCGACGCTGTTCGGCCTCGCGGTCACCTGGACGGTCGTGACATGGCAATGGCGCGGCCGCTGGACCGTGCCCGACGCGTTGCTCGCCGCGCAAACGGACGCGGAAGCCGG
>JBDIVR010000014.1:0-111591 GCA_039794265.1 Myxococcota bacterium | reverse complement strand
CAGCGCGAGGCACTCGAGCGGCTCGGCATCACCCGACGCGTGTAGCCAGAACGCTCCCCTCCGTCTGCGCTCAACTCCCCGCAATCGCAACCACTTCTTCGATCACAGTCCCGGAACTTCGGCCTAGAAAGCTATTATTGAGCCTGTGTCCCGACCGCGATTCCGCCGCTGGAGCATAGGAGATAGAGTGCGTTCCCCGTCCGGGTCCGGGTAGGGAGCCTATGGAAACTCCCGATGGAGCCCCGTCGCGGGGCGATTTCAAGCGATGCGGGCGCGGTGCGAGGGCCGTTGGGCCACGGTTGCGGATGCGGCGGCGGTTCGGGGGAGCGAGGGCGTCGGGACTGGGTCGAAGCTTGTGGGTTCGTGCTCTGGAGCCGGTGCGGTGGCGATCTGCGCTGGAGCCGGCGCCCGGCCAAGCGCGCTACGGGTCGTATTCGACGAACGCGGCTCACCGAGCATCGAACTCGCGAGCGATCCGCCGAGGAAGTAGGGCGTGCCGATCCGATCGAGCAGCGTCGCCACGTGCAGCAGCACGCGGACCGGATCGGACGCCACTCAGTAGCCCTCCGGCTCCGGGTCCCACCCGAGGACACGCACCATCGTGTCGCGGTCGAGGCGGAGCGCGCCGAGTCGCAGCTCGAGCTCTCGCCCGGATGCCCGCGGATGCCGCATTCGGATCCCGGTCGTCGCGAGTTCCTCGGCTGCCAGCGTGAGCTGCGACACGACGGCGAGCTTCTGGGCGGCGCTGATCGCGCGCCATGCCTCGATCTGGCGACGCTCGATCTCGACAGAGGTGTCGTGCGACTGCGGAAGGCGGGACATCCCAGACACCCCGCCCTCACCGACAGCGAACCGCTCTCCAGCACGATCACGGAGAGCCCGCGGGCCGCGCGGTGTCCCTCAGTCGAAGCCGAGCTCGAGACGTGCGCCTTCCGACATCATGCTCGGGTTCCACGGCGGATCCCAGACCACTTCGACGGACGCCGAGGAGACGCCGGGGACGCCGGCGACCTTCGCCTCGACCTCCGGCGGCAGCGAGCCGGCCACCGGACACATCGGCGACGTCAGCGTCATCCGGACTGCGACGCTGTGGTCCTCGGCGATGTCGATGCCGTAGACGAGCCCCAGCTCGTAGATGTCGACGGGGATCTCGGGGTCGTAGATGGTCTTCAGCGTGGCGATCACGTCGGCCTCGAGGGCGTTCGCGGGGGTCGCTTCGCCGGACGTCGTCTGCGCGGGGGATTCGCTCATGGTCACTCCGTGCTCACCGGCTCGCCGGTGCCTTCGAGGGCTGCGCGCAACGCATGCCACGCGAGCGTCGCGCACTTCACGCGCGCCGGGAATTCGCGGACGCCGGCCAGCACCGCCAGCTTGCCGAGCGCCGCGCCGCTCTCGTCGCTCCGACCCGTCACCAGATCGTGGAACCGCTCGATCAGCGCCTCCACTTCGCCGGTGCCGAGGCCCTTCACGGCCTCGGTCATCAGCGACGCCGCGGCCGTCGAGATGGCGCAGCCGGAGCCTTCGAAGCCGACGGCTTCGATCCGGTCGTCGGCGACCTTGGCGTAGACGTGGATCTCGTCCCCGCACAGCGGATTCACGCCCTCGGCCTCGCGGTCGGCGCCGGCTGGACGGCCGTAGTTCCGCGGCTTCTTGTAGTGGTCGAGGATCATCGTCTGGTAGAGATCGCGCAGCTCCGGGTCCGTGCTCACTGGAACACCTCGATGACCGTGCGCAGGCCGCGGAACAGCGCCTCGACGTCGTCGCGCGAGTTGTAGAGGCCGAACGACGCGCGCACCGTCGCCGGCACGCCGAAGCGCTGCATCACAGGCTGCGCGCAGTGGTGGCCGGCGCGCACCGCGATGCCCTCGCGGTCCAGGATGGTGCCGACGTCATGCGCGTGGATGCCGTCGATCACGAACGAGAGCACGCCGGCCTTGTGCGGCGCCGTGCCGATCAGGCGCAGTCCGGGAATCTCGCGGGCGGCTTCCGTCGCGTGGGTCAGCAGCGCGTCTTCGTGCGCGCCGATGCGCTCGACGCCGGCCGCCTCCACGTAGCCGATCGCCGCCGCGAGCCCGGCGCCGCCGGCGATGTGCGGCGTGCCGGCTTCGAACTTGTGCGGGAGCTTTGCGTACGTGGTCTTCTCGAAGCGCACCGTCTCGATCATCTCGCCGCCGCCCTGCCAGGGCGGCATCGCCTCGAGCAGCTCCCGCCGGCCCCACAGCGCGCCGATGCCGGACGGCCCGTAGAGCTTGTGCGCGGAGAACGTGTAGAAGTCGCAGCCGAGCGCCTGGACGTCGACCGGCATCCGCGCGACGGCCTGCGCGCCGTCGATCAGCACCGGGACGTCCCGGGCGTGCGCGAACTCGACGATCTCACGCACAGGATTCACGGTGCCGAGCGCATTCGAGACGTGGACCACCGAGACCAGCCTGGTGCGCGGACCGATCCGCTGCGCGAACTCGTCGAGCACGAGTGCGCCGTCGTCGTCGATCGGCGCCACCACGAGCTTGGCGCCGCGCGCCTCGCACAACATCTGCCACGGCACGATGTTGGAGTGGTGCTCCATCGCGGTGATCAGGATCTCGTCGCCGGCCCCGACGTTGGCGCGGCCCCAGCTCTGCGCGACCAGGTTGATCGCCTCGGTGGCGCCGCGCAGCAGGATCACTTCGCGCGCGTCCGGCGCGTTGAGCAGGCGCCGCGTCGCCTCGCGGCCGGACTCGTACGCGCGCGTGGCGCGCTCGGCGAGCTGATAGACGCCGCGATGGACGTTGGCGTAGTCCTCCGCGTACAGGCGCGCGATGGCATCGATGACGGCGCGCGGCTTCTGGGTGCTGGCGGCGCTGTCGAGGTACACGAGCGGTTTGCCGTGGACCTTCTGGTCGAGGATCGGGAAGTCCGTGCGCAGCCGCGCGAGCTCCACGTCGGTGAACGGCGTATTCACGGCGAGTCCTCCGCGCCGACGCGGGCGGCAGCCAGCATCGCGAGCACGCGCGCCTCGAGGGCGTCGCGCAATCCGTCGTCCGCGACGCCGGCCAGCACCTCGCCGATGAAGCCGCGCACCAGCAGCGCGCGCGCCGCTGCGGCATCGAGGCCGCGGGCGCGCAGGTAGAACAACGCGTCCTCGTCGAGCTGTCCGATCGTCGATCCGTGCGCGCAGCGCACGTCGTCCGCCTCGATCTCGAGCTGGGGCTTCGAGTCCACCTCCGCCGTCGCCGACAGCAAAAGGTTCTCGTTCTTCTGCTCGGCGGCACTCTTCTGCGCGCCCTTGCGCACGATCACCTTGCCGCTGAAGATGCCGCGGGCGCGTCCGGCCAGGACGCCCTTGTAGAGCTCGCGGCTCGTGCCGTGCGGCCGCGCGTGATCGACGCAGGTCCTGCTCTCGTGGTGCTGCGCCTCCGTCGCCACGTAGAGCCCGTCGAGCGTCGCCTCGGCGCCCTCGCCGTCGAGCGTAACGACGAGATCGAGGCGCGACAGCGCGGCGCCGAGCGCGACGGTCCGGCTCGCATAGCGCGCATCGCGCGCGAGCCGGGCATGCACGTGGGCGAGATGGGTCGTGCCGGCGCCTTCGAGCTGGAGCCGGATGTGGTCCACCGTCGCGTTGGCGCCGACGACGACGTCGGTCAGCGCGTTGCGCAGCTGGCGGGCGTCGCCGGTCGACGCGTGGATCTCGACGAGCGAGAGCCCCGAGCCGGGCTCGGCTTGGATGACGAGGCGCGGCGACACCGCGACGTCGTCCCCGGCCGTTGCGAGGCAGACGATCAGCAGCGGCGACTCGACGCGGACGCCGCGCGGGATGCGCACGATCGCCGCGTCCGGCGCCATCGCCACGGCCAGCGCGGCGAACGAGCGGTCGGCGAGCGGCGCGGGCAGGGCGAGCAGCGGCTCGAGCCACGCGCCGTTGCGCGCGAGCAGGTCGCTGGCGTCCGATGCGACGACGCCGACCGGGAGACCGTCGAGCTTCGTGAGCTCCGGCGCGAGGCGGCCGTTGACGAACACCAGGCGCGGGAGGTCGCCGAGCGGCAGGTCGAGGGCGCCGAGCGCGTCGGCCCCGACCGTCGCCGCCGCGGCCGGTCGCCACGGGTGCCGCACGATCCGTTCCGCATTGGTGTACTTCCACTCCTCGTGCTTGCGGGTCGGCACGCCGAGTTCGGAGAAGCGCGCGAGGGCGCCCTTGCGCGTGGCTTCGAGCCACGACGGCTCGTCGGCCCGCGCCTCCGCCGTCGCGGCGAAGGCCTCCGCCCAGTGGCGCTCCGGGGAGAAGGCGGACATCAGGCCGGCGCTCCGGCGGACGGGAGCCAGCCGTAACCCTTCTCTTCGAGTTCCCGGGCCAGCTCCTTGCCGCCGCTCTTGACGATTCGCCCGCCCGCCAGCACGTGCACGTGGTCCGGCACGATGTAGTCGAGCAGACGCTGGTAGTGCGTGATCAGCAGCATCGACCGCGCGGGTCCGCGCAGCGCATTGACGCCGCCGGCGATCACGCGCAGCGCGTCGATGTCGAGGCCGGAGTCCGTCTCGTCGAGCAGGCAGAGCTTCGGATCGAGCAGCGCCATCTGGAGGATCTCGTTGCGCTTCTTCTCGCCGCCGGAGAAGCCCTCGTTGACGCCTCGCTTCGCCAGCTCCTCGGGCATCTCGACGAGCTTCATCTTCTCGCGCGCGAGCGACAGGAACTCCATCGCGTCGAGTTCCTCGAGGCCGCGATGCGTCCGCACGGCGTTCACCGACTGCTTCAGGAAGTACATGTTGCCGACGCCCGGGATCTCCACCGGGTACTGGAAGGCGAGGAAGACGCCCGCGCGCGCGCGCTCCTCGGGCGCGATCGACAGCAGGTCGCGGCCCTCGAAGAGAACCTCGCCCTTCGTGACCTCGTAGCCCGGCTTGCCGGCGAGCACGTGCGCGAGTGTGCTCTTGCCCGAGCCGTTGGGCCCCATGATCGCGTGCACCTCGCCGGCGGGCAGGATCAGGTCGACACCGCGCAGGATCGCCTCGCCGTCGGCGCCCGCGGCGTCGACGCGCACGTGCAGGTCGCGGATCTCGAGCATCGCTTCGCTCATCCCACGGCTCCTTCGAGGCTCACACCGAGCAGCTTCTGCGCTTCCACGGCGAACTCCATCGGCAGCTCCTTCAGCACGCGCTTGCAGAAGCCGTTGACGATCAGGTTGACGGCGTCCTCTTCCGAGAGGCCGCGCTGCTGGCAGTAGAAGAGCTGGTCCTCGCCGATCTTCGACGTCGTCGCCTCGTGCTCGACCTTCGCCGTCGGGTTCAGCACCTCGAGGTACGGGAAGGTGTGCGCGCCGCACTGGTCGCCGATCAGCAGCGAATCGCACTGCGAGTAGTTGCGCGCGCCGTCGGCGCCCTTCTGGATCCGGACCAGGCCGCGGTAGCTGTTCTGTCCGTGCGCGGCGGAGATGCCCTTCGAGATGATCGTGCTCTTCGTGCGCTTGCCGATGTGGATCATCTTGGTGCCGGTGTCGGCCTGCTGGCGCTTCGACGTCAGCGCGACGGAGTAGAACTCGCCGACCGAGTCGTCGCCCTGCAGGATGCAGCTCGGGTACTTCCACGTGATCGCCGACCCGGTCTCGACCTGCGTCCACGAGATCTTCGAGCGTCGGCCCGCGCACTTGCCGCGCTTCGTGACGAAGTTGTAGATCCCGCCGCGCCCTTCGGCGTCGCCGGGGTACCAGTTCTGCACCGTCGAGTACTTGATCTGCGCATCGTCGAGCGCCACCAGCTCGACGACGGCCGCGTGCAGCTGGTTCTCGTCGCGCATCGGCGCGGTGCAGCCTTCCAGGTAGCTCACGTAGGAGCCCTTGTCGGCGATGATCAGCGTGCGCTCGAACTGGCCGGTCTCGGACGCGTTGATCCGGAAGTACGTCGACAGCTCCATCGGGCAGCGGACGCCCGGCGGGATGTAGACGAACGAGCCGTCGGTGAAGACCGCCGAGTTGAGCGCGGCGAAGAAGTTGTCGCCCTGCGGCACGACGGACCCGAGGTACTGCTTCACGAGCTCCGGCGCCCGGTGCACGGCCTCCGAGAACGGGCAGAACAGGATGCCGTGCTTCTCCAGCTCCTTCTTGAACGTCGTCGCGACGGACACCGAATCGAAGACGGCGTCGACGGCCACGTTCGCGAGCAGCTTCTGCTCGCCGAGCGGGATGCCGAGCTTCTCGTAGGTTCGCCGGATCTCGGGATCGAGTTCATCGAGGCTCTGCAGCTGCTTCTTCTGCTTGGGCCCGGCGTAGTAGCGGATGGCCTGGTAGTCGATCGGCGGATAGGAGACCTTCGCCCAGTGGTGCGGCTCCACCATCGTGAGCCAGCGCCGGTAGCCGTCGAGGCGCCAGTCGAGCATCCACGACGGCTCGCCCTTCTTCTCCGAGATCACGCGGATCACGTCCTCGGACAGACCGGGCTCGAGCACGTCCTGCTCGACGTCGGTCGTGAAGCCCCACTCGTAGTCGGCCTTCGCGAGCTGTTCGAGGGTTTCGTTGGGCATGGGGTCGGCTCCTAGTCCGTGGCCGGGACGGCGCTTCGCGGCGACACCGGAAGGGATTCGTTCAGCAGCAACGAGAGCCCGCTGCCGGGTGCGTCGAACCGGGGGCCCGGCGCCGCCAGGTCCGACAGCCGGACGCGCTCGAGCGTCTTGCGCACTTCGCGATTGATCTGCTGCCACGGCTGCCGCACGGCGCAGCGCGCCTCTCGTTCGCACGCGCCGTGCAGCTCGGTGCCGCACTCGGTCAGCGCGATGGGGCCTTCCAGCGCATCGATGATCGAGGCGACGGAGATGTCTTCCGGACTCCGAGCCAGCGCGTAACCGCCGCGCGCGCCGCGCTGCGAGACCAGGAAGCCTTCCCGCGTCAGAGCCTTCAGGATCTTGCTCACGACGGGCAACGGAAGTCCGGCGCGAGCGGCGAGCTCGCGGGCGTTGTGAATGGCCTCGGACGGCGCCGACTCGCGCGGCTCCGCCGCCCCGTCCTGCGGGATGCCGGGATCCGACGCCTCGGCGGCGAGCTGCGTCAGCAGCACGATGCCGTAGTCGGTGATGCGGCTCATTCGAAGCATGCGGGGCCCTCCGCGGGCTCTCGGAGACTCGGGGAACGGGGCCAAGTCGTCGGAGCATAGAGGACCAGGGAGGTCCAGTAAATAAAGGACCGTGGAATACCTATATGGAGACAATGACATTCCCCCTGGGGGCGCGCTCAGTGCTTCGCGTCGGGGCCCCAGAGTTCCTCGAGGCGCGCGTCCCGCCCGCAGCCACTCCGGTAGTAGCGATAGCGGAGGGGGTTCTTCCGGTAGTAGTCCTGGTGGTAGTCCTCGGCGGCGTAGAACGGGGCGGCGTCGCGGATCGGTGTCGCGAGGGGCTGGCCGAGCCGTTCGCGGATCTCCTCCGCCGACGCCTCGGCGAGGCGTCTCTGCTCGGTGTCGCTGACGAAGATGGCGCTCGCGTACGGCGAGCCGCGGTCGCAGAACTGGCCGCCGTCGTCGAGCGGATCGACGTTGCGCCAGAAGACGGACAGCAGCTGCTCGAAGCCGATCCTCGCCGGGTCGTAGACGACTTCGACGGCCTCGAGGTGCCCCGTGTTGCCGGCCGAAACCTCCTCGTACGTTGGATTCGGGACGCGGCCCCCGGTGTAGCCGGAGGTCGTCGAGACGACGCCGTCGAGGGCGTCGAAGGGTGCCTCCATGCACCAGAAGCAGCCGCCGGCGAACACGGCGGTGGCGGTGGCGCTCGCCGCGGGGGCCTGCGGAGGGGCCGTGTCCTCCGCCCGGCAGGCCGTGGCGACGAGCAGGCTCAGTGCGAGCAGCAGGGTCCTCACGCGCCCGTCCGCAGCGGCGGAAGTGCCTCTCCGTCCGGGACGAAGCGCAGCGCGACGCCGTTGTTGCAGTAGCGCTTGCCCGTCGGCGGCGGGCCGTCGTCGAAGACGTGTCCCTGATGGCCGCCGCAGCGGGCGCAGTGGTACTCCGTACGCGGCAGGATCAGCTTGAAGTCGCGCTCGGTGCCGAGCCGGTCCGGCAGCGGCTCGAAGAAGCTCGGCCAGCCCGTGCCGCTTTCGTACTTGGCTTCCGAGCGGAACAGCGGCAGGAAGCAGGCGGCGCAGACGAAGGTGCCCGGGCGCTTCTCGTGGTTCAGCGGGCTGGTGCCGGCGCGCTCGGTGCCGTGCTCGAACAGGACGGCGTAGGCATCCGGCGGCAGGAGCTGCTTCCAGACGGACTTCGGGAGATCGAAACGCTCCACCGGGGACGACGCGTCGGGTGAGGGCATCGAGGAGCCTCCTGCCCGGGCGGCTCTCGCGGGAGCGAGCGCCGACGGGGCGAACAAGAGCGTGGCGACGAGGGAGCGGACGAAATCGCGGCGGGTCATGTCTCGCAGGATGCCGCATGGATTGCCGGGTGACACGGGCGACCCGGCCCAGCGTTAGGATCGGGGCGCGGCGCACGATACGCCCCGAGGCGCATCCAAAGGACCCATGGCAGCCGTCGAATCGTTCCGCGGCCTTCGCGTCCTGGTGACCGGCGCTTCGAGCGGCATCGGCCGCGCGCTGGCGCTCCGGCTGGCACGAGAGGGCGCCCGCGTCGCGCTGGTCGCGCGCCGAGAAGCCGTCCTCGCCGAACTGGTCGCCGAGATCGCGGCCGCCGGCGGCGAGGCCATCGCGCTAGCGGCAGACGTGGGCGATCCGCGCCAGGTCGAGGTCTGTGTCGAGAAGGCGAATGCACGGCTCGGCGGCATCGACCTCCTCGTCAACAACGCGGGCTATGGCCACCATCGTCCGTTCCTGGATTGGGATCTCGAGGACATGGAACGGATGATGCGGGTCAACTACTTCGGCGCGCTGTACTGCACGAAGGCGCTGTTGCCCCAGATGGTCGCGCGCCGGCGCGGCTGGATCGTGTTCGTCTCGTCGGTGGCTGGCCGCATCGCTCCGCCGGGAGAATCGGCCTACGCGGCGTCGAAGTTCGCGATGACCGGGCTCGCCTCGTCGCTCTCCCACGAGGTGGAGCCACTCGGCGTGCACGTTCTGACGGTGTTCCCCGGTGTCATCCGGACGCCCTTCTTCGACGCCGAGGCGCTCGCGGCGATGCCGCCGGTCGCGCGCCGCGGGATGGTGGAGGTGGGCGGGCTGGTCGACGCGATCCTGCGTGCCCTCGCGAGCGGACGACGCGAGCTGACCCATCCGCGCTGGATCGCCGCCGGCTACTGGGCCCAGACGCTGGCGCCCGGCTTCATGCGACGACAGCTCCAGCGCGTCACCCGGAAGAAACGCGGACCTGTGAAGCCGTGAGGCCGGTCCGACGACGCCCTCTCGCTTGACTCGGCTGCGGTCGCCGGCAAGTCTTGCCTCGAGGAGGGACGCGCCATGGGTCTTCTGGAGGAGCTCGTCGGATCGCTCGCGGGCGGCAGGGAAGGGGTGTCCGAGGACCAGGCCGGCACGCTCGTGCGCGGCGTTCTCGAAACCCTCGGCAGCAGCGGAAGCGACGCCGGGCTCGACGGCCTCTCGCAGCGCTTGCAGGGCGCCGGGCTCGGCAGTGCGATCGCTTCGTGGATCGGCACCGGCGCCAACCAGTCGGTGCCACCCGACAAGCTCGGTGCGGCGCTGCGCGGCAGCCCGTTCGAGGCGATCACGAAGCGCGCGGGGCTCGGCGGTGTCGCCGGCGCGGCGATCCTCGCGTCGCTGCTTCCCAAGCTGATCGACAAGCTCACGCCGAACGGGCAGCCGCCGGACCGCAAGCGCTTGCGCGACTTGGCCGCGCAAGCGCAGAGTTCCGACGTGCTGCGCGGCCCCGCACCGGTAGCGCACGCCGCCGAGAGCGGCGCGCCGTCCGGCGGCGCCCGCCCGAAGGCCGACTTCTCGAACGTACGCAGTGGTGCGTCGTCGACCGCGCCGCCCGCGACCGAACCTCGGCGCTACACAGTCGTGGCCGGTGACAACCTCTCGAAGATCGCGAAGCACCATTACGGCGACGCCAATCAGTGGCGGCGCATCTTCGACGCCAACCGCGATCAGCTCGAGAACCCCGACCTGATCCATCCGGGTCAGGTCCTGAACATCCCCGAATGACCGGGAGGAGGTCCGTCGTGTCCCGAAGCGTTTCTCGATGCCTGCTGATCGCGCTCGTCGCGACGCCGCTGGCGCTCGGTGCCTGCAAGCGATCGGAGACCGAGGCGCCGCCGCCCAGCCCCCCGCCGGCGGCACCCGAGGCGAAGGCGCCTGCCCAGGCGCCCGCTGCGGAGCCGTTCCGTCTCGTCGGCGTCGAGGTCGGCAACGCGATCGGACCCGACAATCGCGTCACTGCCCCGAGTGCCACGCTGGCGGCGAGCGACCCGACGATCTACGCGTCCGTCGCCACGACGGGGAGTGCGAAGCGCGTGACACTCACCGCGCGCTGGACCTACCAAGACGGCCAGGTCGTCGACGAGACGAGCCAGGAGATCGCGTCGGAGGGACCGGCCGTCAGCGAGTTCCACATCGAGCGGGACGACGCCTGGCTGACCGGCCAGTACCAGGTGGAGATCCTGGCCGACGGCAGCTCGCTCGGGACGTCGAAGTTCGAGGTGCAGTAGCGCGCGTCAAGAAAGGGGCCGGGTTCGTTCGTCAACTTTTGCCCGTCGGGCAAAAGTTGACGAACGAACCCGGCCCCTTTCTTGACGCTCAGAGCGCGGCGACGGACGGGATCACGTCGCGGCCGAACGTCTCGAGCCCGCTGAGATCATCGACACGCGGCAGGTTGAAGATCGCGTGCTGGATGCCGATCCCCGCCAGCGCGCCGCACTCGTCGACGAGCTGTTGCGCCGACTGCTTGCGCAGATTCGCCGTGCCGAGCGTCGTCTTCTCGATCTCGTCGTAGCGACGTCCTTCGCGGTCGCAGTGCTCCCGCAGCACGTCGAGCTTGCGCGCCAGCTCGCCGACGCCGGCGAACGCGAAGAGGTTGCACGCGTCGGCGTACTTGGCGACGAGGCGCAGCGTCTTGCGCTCACCCATCCCGCCGATCAGGATCGGCGGGTGCGGCCGGGAGACCGCCGGCGGCGAGTTCAGCGTCTCGGCGAGCTGGTAGTGCTTGCCCTCGAACGGCGCCGCCTTGCCGGACCAGAACTGCTTCACGATCCGAAGCGCTTCCTCGAGCCGCTCGAAGCGCTCGCCGAGCGGCGGGAACGGCACGCCGAGGCCGTGGTGCTCGCGATCGAACCACGCGGCGCCGATGCCGAGATAGGCGCGTCCACCCGAGAGCACGTCCAGCGTCGTCACCGTCTTGGCGAGCACGCCCGGGTGCCGGTACGTGACGCCGGTCACCAGCGTGCCGAGCTTCACGCGCTCGGTGACCGCGGCGAGATACGACAGCGCCGAGTAGCCCTCGAGCATCTCCTGCTCGGCCGGCCCGACCAGCGGGATCTGGAAGAAGTGATCCATCACCCACACCGAGTGGAAGCCCGCGTCCTCGGCGGTGCGGGCGATCGCGGCCAGCCTGGGGCGGATCGAGTCCGGGCTGTCCGGCCACGTGAAGCTCGGGATCTGCAGGCCGATGCGCATGGGGTTCCTCCGACTCGACGACGAGTCCGATGCTAGCGCCCCGCGCTCCCTGCGAGCGGGTCCGCGGTACACTGCCACGTCATCACGGTGGGGATCGACGTGAGCGAGCCTCGGTCGTTGCTGCGAGCGAGCTTCGGAGAGCTGGTCGAGACGGCGCTGCGCCTCGGATTGCTGGCGCTGCTCCTGGTCTGGTCGTACCGGATCCTCGCTCCCTTCGTCGATCTGCTCGTGTGGGCCGCCGTCCTGGCCGTCGCGTGCCGGCCGCTGCACGCCCGGCTGGCCCGCGCGCTCGGCGACCGGAGCCGTCTGGCGGCCGGACTCGTGGCCGTGGGGCTTCTCGCGGTGCTGGTGATTCCGATTCTCGCCTTCTCGCTGTCGGTAGCCGACGGCGTCCGGGCCGTCTCGCAGGCGCTCGAGTCGGGCCGTTTGCGCATTCCGTCGCCGGATGCGGCGATCGCGCGCTGGCCGATCATCGGCGAGCTGGCGCACCGCGTCCTCAGCGAGTTCGCGAGCAACACGTCGACGTTGATGGAACGTCTGGGTCCGCAGCTGAAGACCTTCGGCCTCGGGGCCGTCGGCGTCGTGAGCAGCGGCGGCGTCGCGCTGCTCGGGTTCGGCGTCGCGGCCATCATCGCCGCGGTGTTGCTGGCCCATGCCGAGGCATTGCAGCCGCCGCTCCGGGTCGTGGCGCTGCGCCTCGGCGGAGAACGCGGCGAGGAGCTCCTCGCGCTCTCCACCGAGACGATCCGCAGCGTGTTCAAGGGCGTCCTCGGCGTCGCCGCGATCCAGAGCCTCCTCGCGGCGCTCGGCATGTTCGCGCTGGGCGTCCCGGCGGCAGGCTTGTGGGCGCTGCTCGTGTTGATCCTCGCGATCGTGCAGCTCCCCCCGATGATCGTGCTCGGTCCGATGATCCTCTGGGCGTTCGTCAGCATCGGCACCTTGCCGGCCGTCTTGTTCACCGCCTGGAGCATCGTCGTCAGCCTGAGCGACAACGTGCTGAAGATGCTCCTGCTGGGCCGGGGCATCCGCGTGCCGATGCTCGTCATCCTCGTCGGTGCGATCGGCGGCCTGCTGGCCGCCGGCATCATCGGCCTGTTCCTCGGCCCTGTCGTCATGGCGCTGGTCTACGAGCTGCTGTCCGCGTGGCTCGCCCAGCAGCCGGAGGCTGCCACTTCCGAGTCGCCGCCGGCCCCGGCAGCTCCACCCGAGCACCGCTCTGGTGTAGGCTGAGCGCGCGGGGGGAGGAGAACACCATGCCGATCACGATTGGTTTCGTTCGTCTGCTCGCGCTGGCGGTCTTCGCGCCCATCGTCCTCGCCAGCGCGTCCACGCTCTCGGACGCCGACCGCGACGCGGCGTTCCGAGCGGCGGGGTTCACGCAGAAGGGCGACCAGTGGCGCAGCGCTTGCGAGGACCCCGGCACGCCGTCCTACACACCCGGCGCGATCGAGACGGTCCGCGACCTCAACGGTGACGGACGCCCCGAAGCCGTCGTCACCGAGGGCGGGACGTACTGTTACGGTCATGCCGGCACCGGCTTCACCCTGGTCAGCAAGCAGGCGGACGGGACCTGGAAGGCGATGTATGCCGCGCAAGGCATGCCGAGCTTCCTGGCGACGAAGGGCGCCGGCGGCTGGCCCGACCTCGAAGTCGGCGGTCCGGGCTTCTGCTTCCCGGTTTTGCGCTGGGACGGTCGCGAGTATCGGTTGCAGCGACACGAGTACGAAGGAAAGCCCTGCCGGGGGTAGCCACGCAGCCCACGAACCGAGTCCCCCCGCATCCCGGCGAGATCCTGCGCGAGGAGTTCCTCGTTCCCTTGGGTCAGAGCCAGGTTGCGCTTGCCGCTCACCTCGGCGCTCCCGTCCAGCGCATCAACGAGTTGGTTCGCGGCAAACGGGGCTCATGCTCGTGCAGCTTGCCGAAGCACGAGCGGGCGATCCCGGGTTCCGCGTTGCTCTCGCGGAAGGCAATGGATGACTTCCATGCGGTGGCCATCGTCCACGGCGCCCGAGACAACGGACCGCCTGGGTTCCGGCTTCCCTATGGTCCCGTTCATGAGGAACCGCAGGCGCATCGTGTTGATCGAAGGTCTCCCGGGCTCGGGCAAGACGTCGCTCGCGGAGTGGCTTTGCGGGCGCAGCGAAGCGCGGGGCATCCGCGCCACCTGGGTTCCGGAGCTACAACCGGATCACCCGGTGATCGACAGGCCCACGATGCGGACCGCGCGACGCTCAGGTTTCGCAGAGCGATGCCTCGAGCGCTGGCAGGCGTTCTCGAGAAGCGTCCAGGCGTCCCCGTCGCCAGCTCTCTTCATCATCGAGGGATGCCTCTTCCAGAGCACGGTTCGTTTCATGGTCGAGTACCGGCACTCTGCGGAGGACATCGAGGCCTACCTCCCCGCGGTCGAGCGCTGTCTTGCTCCGCTCGGTGCATGCCTGGTCTATCTCACCCAGACCAACCCGACGGCGTACCTCCAGGACGAGATCTTCCGGCGCAAGGGAGAGCAGACCGTTTCCCGGATTGCCGCGTACTCCGAAACGACGCCGTTCTCTGTAGAGCGGGGCTTGGCAGGGCATTCAGCCCTGGTTTCTCTCTACGCGTCGTATCGCGAAGCGTGCGACCAGCTGGTCGCCCGCTCCGGACTCCCGGTCCTGCAACTCGACGCTGTCCGACTGAGCGAAGACGAGATCCGTGCAATGGTCGATCCTTGGGTTGCTTCCGCGATCGCTGACGGGAAGTGATTCCGGAGCGCCGCCTCCGGGCGCTCCGTGGTACCGTCTCGGTGTCGCAATCACCTGCTTCGGGGCGGAGCTCGACGCTGGGCTCCCGGCGTCGACAGTACGAGTCCGTTGGGCGCCTTCATGCGGATCGCGCTCGATCTGGGTCTCGATTCCTCCGTCGGATTCTCCCGGTTCTCGGCAGGCTCGACCAACCCGAGGATCGATTTCGGCCCCAGCGTGTTCCTCTCGGTTCAGGTAGGCTCAGGACGACGACCTGCGACGCGCCGGCGACAGACGGCGGCCGCTGCTGCTCAGGTGAGCGCCTCGTTTGCGAGGACCGAGACCTCGAGATGGTTCGCGGCTTCCCGAGTCACGTCGACCTTACCGTGAGCGACATCTCCCGCTCCGTTGCGTTCTATGAGCAGGTGCTCGGCAGGCTCGGGTACCGGAAGCTTCCGGAGGCGGGAGCCGGTGCGCCGTGTTGGGGATCGGAGGACGCAGACGGGGGGCTCTTCACCATCGCGCTGCAGCCCGCACGCGCCTCTGGGCCTCACGATCGATATGCGCCGGGACTCCATCACTTCGCATTCCACGCAGACAGCCGCGCGGACGTCGACCGCTTCTACCGCTTCTTGCGGGAGACGAAGATCACCATACTCGACGCGCCGGCGGAGTACGACTACACGCCGGGTTACTACGCGGTCTTCTTCGCTGACCCCGACGGACTGAAACTCGAGTTCGTTCACGAACCCGAGCTCCGGGGCCGCCTCGCTCGGCACGATCAGGGTGCGATCACGCGCGGCCGCAAGGGAGAGGAAGTCCGTGGGCCCGCGAGGGCCTATGGCGTGCGGCGTGGCAGGAGCGAAGGCCCAGCGTGAACGATGGAACGGAACACGCCGCACCGTCGTCCCGAGATCGTGCCCGTGTATCCTGGCACGGATCGGTTGCGCGTTCGTCACTGGCCTGCGGTCGCTAGAACGCGAGGCGCGGCGCCCAGGCCTCTGATCGATCGGGCGTGGATCTCCAAGACGCGCGGACGACGGATGCAACGGACTTGAACTCCGCGACCCTCTACATCTTCTCGGGATTGCCCGGGAGCGGGAAGACGGCGCTGTCCCAGTTGCTGGCGCGGCGTGTCGGCGCTGCCCATCTGCGGATCGATACCATCGAGCAATCGCTGCGGGATCTGTGCGCGGTCGACGTTCGAGACGAGGGGTATCGGTTGGCCTACCGCATGGCAGCGGACATCCTGAACGCAGGCACGAGCGTCGTCGCGGATTCCTGCAACCCGATCGAGGAGACGCGGCGCGCTTGGGAGCGGGTGGCCGCGGACGCCGGCGCACGCTCCGTGAACATCGAAGTCGTCTGCTCCGATCCGCGCGAGCATCGCGAGAGAATCGAAACACGCGCCGCGACGGTCCCTGGGTTACGGCTGCCGACCTGGCGGGAGGTCGAGAGTCGGGAGTATCACGCGTGGACGGTCGAGCGAATCGTCGTCGATACGTCGCGGAGGCGGGAGCAGGATTCCATCGACGAGCTTCTATCGAGGCTTTCCGGTGGGGCTTCCTGATGAGCGCCCGGGCGCCTCTACGCAGGTGCCGGCATTGTGGGATCGACAGGATGTTTCGAAATGTCGGGGGTGGCACATAATCCCCGACATTTCATATCATTCTCCGCGATGCCGGCCACCAGCAAAGACCGAGCGCTTCGACTGATCGAGAAGATGGGACTCGCGCGCCCACGGGATCTCGAGGCGCAGGGCATCTCGCGCGTGCAACTGGCTCGTCTCGTGAACGAGGGACTGGTGATTCGGCAGGCGCGAGGAATCTACGCCGTGCCCCACCACGCGGCCACGGAGACGCACACGCTTGCGCAGGTCGCCAAGCGCGTGCCCGACGCCGTGTTCTGCCTGCTCACGGCCCTGCGGTTCCACGACCTGACGACGCAGTCGGCGTTCGAGGTCTGGATCGCGCTGTCGGAGAAGGCACGCCGTCCGCGGCTCGACCATCCGCGCCTGCGGGTGGCCCGTTTTTCGGGTCTCGCCCTGACCGAGGGGATCGAAGAGCACCACGCAGAGGGCGTGGTCATCCGCGTGTATTCCGCGGCGAAGACCGTCGCCGACTGCTTCAAGTATCGGAACAAGGTAGGCATCGACGTCGCGGTCGAAGCGCTGCGCGACTTCAGCCGCAAGCACCGCGGCGGCGCCAACGACCTGGCGCGCTTCGCGCGCATCTGCCGGGTGTCGCGCGTCATGCAACCGTATCTGGACTCGATCGCATGACCGACAAGGCGGATCTCGCCGCCTCCGTCCTCGCGCGCCTGCTCAACCGGGCAAGGGAAACCGGCGACGATCATCAAACCCTGCTGACGAGCTACTGCCTGGAGCGGTTCCTCTACAGACTCGGAGCGTCGGACTATCGCGACCGCTTCGTCCTGAAGGGCGCGATGCTCCTGCGGCTCTGGTCGGATCGGCCCTACCGGGCAACGCGTGACCTCGATCTGCTGCGGCGCGGGGATGGGGCGTTCGACGCGATCCGCGACGACCTCCGCGCCATCGTCGCCACGCCGGTACCGCCGGATGCCGTTACCTTCGACGGCGAGCGCATCGAGATCGTGGCGATTCGTGCCGAGGACGAGTACGCCGGCACGCGCGCCACGCTGCTTGCCCGGTGCGGCAAGGCCCGCCTGTCGCTACAGATCGACATGGGGCTTGGAGACAGCGTCTGGCCCGCCCCGCGGACCTGTGCATTCCCGGTGCTTCTCGACTTCCCGGCTCCGGAGATGCTCGCGTACCCGCGCGAGGCCGTCGTCGCGGAGAAGCTCGAGGCGATGGTGGTGCTCGGCGACCGCAACAGCCGCATCAAGGACTTCTTCGATCTCCATCATCTTTCGAGTCGCTTCGAGTTCGATCGGGCAACACTGACCGAGGCGGTGTGGCGGACGTTCGAGCGCCGCCATACCCCGATCCCTACCGAGGCTCCGATCGGGCTCACGCCGGTGTATTGGAAGAACCCGTCGAGGCCGGCGCAGGTGCGGGCATTTGCGCGCCGGGCGGGCATCGACGTTCCCGAGAAGCCGGCCGAGGCGTTCGTGCACCAGCAGTATCGTCCGTGAGCCGCACTCAGTTGCCGTGGGGCAACGCTCGAAGGCCGGATCCCAGCAGCTGAAGGTCAACCCCTTTCGATCGCCGGAAGGACGGACATGCGTCTCAGTCGCGCGTCGATTGCCCTGCTCGCGCTCGTTGCAGTGACCGCGTGCGCCACGCATCGGACACTGATTCCACGGATCGACGAAGCCCCTCGGGAGGGGCTGTCCCTCGAGCGACCCCTTCGTGTCGCTCTTCTCGATGCTCGACCGGAGAAGCTCGACTCTGCCGAAGTTGTGACCTCGCTACGCGAGGGTCTATCCCGGACCTACGGCGACTCCCTCCTTTGGGTGCCTTACTTCGAAGAGACGCCTCGCGGTGAAGTCGCGCTTCGGATCCGCGTTCTTGCATCCGGCGCGGACTTTGGTTCACGCCTCGTCGTGGCCAGCGCGTTCGCCACTGCCTCATCCACAGGTTCTGCGGCGGCCTCGAGTCCATGGGGACCCGTTCTCGCCGAGGCGAGATCTCAGCAGAACGTTCTCGCCAGTGGCTTCTCCGGTGAGGGGTGGTGGATCGGGACCTCGTGGCTCGAGCTGCAGATCGAGGACCGTCGTTTCGGCGAGAACGACGCAGTTCTCTTTCCGATCGTTGCAGAAGACCAGCAGGCGAATCTGTGGGGCTACCGGTCTGCGGATCAGGCCGCGCAGCGCGCCTGGGGAAAGGTCGCGCAGGGGCTGATACGCGTCCTCGATGCTCTGCTCATCACGGTCCGAGATCACGAGACCCCGTGATCCCGTGCGGCCGCCCGTCAGGACGCTGAAGCTGGCAGCCTCGGGCTTGTGCTCGTGGCTACCGGACACCTCGTCAAGGTCCGGTCACGCTTCGTGGTTCGCATCCGCTTGCGTTCCCCGCGAGACACGCAGCCCAACAGCGCTGCACCCGGCGCAGCGCCAGCGGCGGCGCATCGTGGCGCCGTGCCGTCTCGCGGCGTAGGGTTTGCCTCGGCTGGTGCTCCGTGGTCGAAAGGCCACGTAGGTGAGCACCGATCTGCTGGGCGCCTCCACGACCCACAGGTTCACTCCACGACGCGACAAGGAACTCGATGGCCAAGCGCAGCGCCAAGAACAACGCCACCACCGCCAACCTCGGATTCGAAGCGAAGCTCTGGGCCGCCGCCGACGCGCTGCGCAACAACATGGACGCGGCCGAGTACAAGCACGTCGTCCTCGGCCTGATCTTCCTCGAGTACATCTCGGACGCCTTCGAGGCCAAGCACGCCGAGCTCGAGGCGCAGAAGGCCCAGGGCGCCGACCCCGAAGATCGCGACGAGTACCGCGCCGCCAGCATCTTCTGGGTGCCGAAGGAGGCGCGCTGGCAGCACCTCAAGGCGAGTGCCCCGCAGCCCACCATCGGCACGCTGGTGGACGACGCGATGGCCGCCATCGAGCGCGACAACCCCTCGCTGAAGGGCGTGCTGCCCAAGGACTACGCCCGCCCCGGCCTCGACAAGCAGCGCCTCGGCCAGATCATCAACCTGGTCAGCGACATCGCGCTCGGCAGCGCCGCCGACCGCGCCCGCGACACGCTCGGCCGCGTGTACGAATACTTCCTCGCCCGCTTCGCCAGCGCCGAGGGCAAGAGCGGCGGCCAGTTCTACACGCCCTCGCACGTGGTGCGCGTGCTGGTCGAGGTGCTCGCCCCGTACAAGGGCCGCGTCTACGACCCCTGCTGCGGCTCGGGCGGCATGTTCGTGCAGAGCGAGAAGTTCATCGAGGCCCACGCCGGCAAGCTCGGCGACATCTCCATCTACGGCCAGGAGTCCAACTACACCACCTGGCGGCTGGCCAAGATGAACCTCGCCATCCGCGGCATCGACGCGCAGATCGCGCACGGCGACACCTTCCACGACGACCGCCACCCCGACCTCAAGGCCGACTACGTGCTGGCAAACCCGCCCTTCAACGACAGCGACTGGCGCGGTGCGCTGCTGAAGGACGACCCGCGCTGGGTCTACGGCACGCCGCCCGCGGGCAACGCCAACTACGCCTGGGTGCAGCACTTCCTCCACCACCTCGCGCCCACCGGGCTCGCCGGCTTCGTGCTCGCCAACGGCTCGATGTCCTCGAACCAGTCGGGCGAGGGCGAGATCCGCAAGGCCATCATCGAGGCCGATCTCGTGGACTGCATGGTGGCACTGCCGGGCCAGCTCTTCTACTCGACGCAGATCCCGGTCTGTTTGTGGTTCCTCGCCCGCACCAAGAAGAACGGCCGCTTCCGCGACCGCCGCGGCGAGACGCTCTTCGTCGACGCACGCAAGCTCGGCACCATGGCCGACCGCGTGCATCGCGAGCTGCTCGACGCCGACATCGCGAAGATCGCCGGCACCTACCACGCCTGGCGCGGCGACAAGGACGCCGGCGAGTACGAAGACGTCCCCGGCTTCTGCAAGCGCGCCACGCTGGAGGACATCCGCAAGCACGGCTTTGTACTCACGCCCGGCCGCTACGTCGGCGCCGAAGAGGCCCTCGACGACGGCGAACCGTTCGACGAGAAGATGAAGCGGCTCACCGCGACGCTGCGCGAGCAACAGGCCGAGGCCAAGAAGCTCGATGCCGCCATCGCCGCCAACCTGAAGGAGCTTGGGTATGGCGGGTAAGCGGCGACCGGAGACTGAACGCCGGCTGGCACGGGGCCGAGCCCAGCCCGAGGCCCGCTTTCCGGTGGCGCCGTCGCAGGCGGTATCGCCGGATGACTACGCGGCTGCGCTGGCCGCCATCAAGGCGCGCATCCAGCAGGAGCGCCTGCGAGTCGTCCTGTCTGCCAATGCGGCGATGGTCCTGCTCTACTGGGATATCGGTCGGACGATCCTGACGCGGCAGGTGAGCGCGGGCTGGGGCGCAAAGGTGATCGACCGTCTGGCCGCCGACCTTCGCGAGGCGTTTCCCGACATGAAGGGCTTCTCGCCCCGGAACCTCAAGTACATGCGCGCCTTCGCCGCGGCATGGCCGGACCCCGCAATCGTGCAACGGGTCGTTGCACAATTGCCCTGGCGCCAGAACCTCGCCCTGCTCGAACGTCTCGGCGACCCCGACGCTCGGCTATGGTACGCGAAGGAGACGCTCCGTCACGGATGGTCTCAGCCCATCCTCTGCATGCAGATCGAAGCCCGGGCTTATGCTCGCCAGGGAAAGGCGATCACGAACTTCGCCGCGACGCTGCCGCCGGACGATTCCGACCTCGCCGCCCAGGTCTTCAAGGATCCCTACCTGTTCGACTTCCTCGGCACCGCGGACCCGCGCCGCGAGCGCGAGGTCGAGCAGGCGCTCGTCGATCACATCCAGCGCTTCCTGCTCGAGCTCGGCACCGGCTTCGCTTTTGTCGGCCGGCAGGTTCCGCTCGAGGTCGGCGACCGGGACTTCGTGATCGACCTGCTTTTCTACCACCTGACGCTGCGCTGCTACGTCGTCGTCGAGCTGAAGGCCGTCCCCTTCGATCCGGCCTTCGTCGGCCAGTTGAACCTCTATCTCTCCGCTGCCGACGACCTGCTGTGCCACCCCGACGATCGGCCAACCATCGGACTGCTCCTCTGCCGCGAGAAGAACCGCGTTGTCGTCGAGTACGCGTTGCGCAACCTGAAGAAGCCGATCGGAGTCGCCGGGTGGAAAACGAAGCTCGTCGAGAAGCTCCCGAAGGCGCTCGCCGGCAGCCTGCCCACGGTCGAGGAAATCGAGGCGGAGTTGTCAGGGAAGCCGCGACGGCCGTCCGCCAGCAACGCAGGGCGGGCGAAGGTGCGACGGAGGAAGCCATGAACCTCGCCATCGCGGCATCGATGCGCAGATCGCGCACGGCGACACCTTCCACGACGACCGGCACCCCGACTTGAAGGCCGACTACGTGCTCGCGAACCCGCCCTTCAACGACAGCGACTGGCGCGGCGCGCTGCTGAAGGACGACCCGCGCTGGGCCTACGGCACGCCGCCCGCGAGCAACGCCAACTACGCCTGGGTGCAGCACTTCATCCACCACCTGGCGCCCACCGGGCTCGCCGGCTTCGTGCTCGCCAACGGCTCGATGTCGTCGAACCAGTCAGGCGAGGGCGAGATCCGCAAGGCCATCATCGAGGCCGATCTCGTGGACTGCATGGTGGCGCTGCCGGGCCAGCTCTTCTACTCGACGCAGATTCCGGTTTGTTTGTGGTTCCTCGCCCGCAACAAGAAGAACGGCCCCAGTGGCCAAAACTGGCGCGACCGCCGCGGCGACACGCTCTTCATCGACGCACGCAAGCTCGGCACCATGGCCGACCGCGTGCACCGCGAGGTGCTCGATGCCGACATCGCGAAGATCGCCGGCACCTACCACGCCTGGCGCGGCGACAAGGACGCGGGCGAGTACGAAGACATCCCCGGCTTCTGCAAGCGCGCCACACTCGAGGAAATCCGCAAGCACGGCCACGTGCTCACGCCCGGCCGCTACGTCGGCGCCGAGGCCGCCGAGGACGACGGCGAGCCGTTCGAGGAGAAGATGAAGCGGCTCACCGCGACGCTGCGCGAGCAGCAGGCCGAGGCCGCGAAGCTCGATGCCGCCATCGCCGCCAACCTGAAAGACCTTGGGTATGGCGGGTAGGAAGCCCAAAGGCGCGGCTGTCGGTCGTTCCGATTTCGCCGTGCTGCTCGCCGACGTGAAGGGCCGCATCCAGGCGGCGCAGACGCGGGCGGTGCTCGCGGTCAACGCCGAGCTCGTCCGCCTCTACTGGGATATCGGCCGGATCATCGACGACCGCCAGCAGCGCGAGGGCTGGGGCGCAGCGGTCATCCCCCGCCTGGCGCTGAAACTGAAGAACGAACTACCCGACCTCAAGGGCTTTTCCGAGCGGAACATCAAGCGGATGCTGGCGTTCCACCGCGATTACCCCGACCCCATCGCAATGGGGCAACCAGTTGTTGCAGAATTGCCAGCGCCGGCAAAAGTGCCACAACCGGTGGCACAATTGCGCGAGCCGCTCCTCTGGTCGGTGCCCTGGGCCCACCATGTCATTCTCATGGACAAGGTTCCCGACCTTTCTACCCGCCGCTGGTACATGGAGCAGACGCTCGCCAACGGCTGGAGCCGCAACGCGCTCGCCATGCAGATCGATGCCCGCGTCCACGCCCGGCACGGCAAGGCCGTCTCCAACTTCGCCGCCGTGCTCCCCGAGCCGCAGTCGGACCTCGCACAGCAGACATTGAAGGACCCCTACATCTTCGACTTCCTTACCCTCACCGAGCCGTTCCAGGAGCGCGAGCTCGAAACCGAGCTCGTCCGTCATCTGGAGAAGTTCCTGCTCGAGCTCGGCCAAGGGTTCGCCTTCGTCGGCCGGCAGGTTCGCCTCGACGTCGGCGACGAGGACTTCTACGTCGACTTGCTGTTCTACCACCTGCGGCTGCGGGCGTTCGTCGTCATCGACCTGAAGAAAGGCAAGTTCAAGCCCGAGTACGCCGGCAAGCTGAATTTCTACTGCAACGTCGTCAACGACCGGCTCAAGCATGCCACCGACGCTCCGACCATCGGCCTGATCCTCTGCCAGACGAAGGATCAGCTCCTGGCCGAGTACAGCTTCGCCGGCATCGACAAGCCGATCGGCATCTCGACGTACGAGTTGACGCGGGCGCTGCCGGACCGCTTGCAGTCGGCGCTGCCGACGGTGGAGGAGATCGAGGCGGAGCTAGCGCCGAAGCGGAGGAAGAGATGAAGCGCCTCACCGCGACGCTGCGCGAGCAGCAGGCCGAGGCCAAGGAGCTCGATGCCGCCAATGACGCCAATCTGAAGGAGCTTGGGTATGGCGGGTGAGTGGGCGGCTCTCTCTCTTCGCGATGCTGGGATCGCGTTGATCGATTGCGACCACAGGACTCCGCCCGCTGCGGAGAGCGGATACCCCTACGTAGCGATTCCCCAAATGCGCGGCGGTCGTATCGACTTCTCGGACGCGCGGAGGATCAGCGCGGAGCATTTCGCAGATTGGACGCGGAAGGCTAAGCCTGCACCTCACGACGTTGTCCTCTCGCGTCGCTGCAATCCGGGCGAGACGGCCTTTGTTCAACCCGGTTTCGAGTTCGCACTCGGCCAGAACCTCGTGCTCCTTCGCGCTGATGGAGCGAAGGTCTACCCGCCCTTTCTCCGCTGGCTCGTGCGTGGCCCGGAGTGGTGGGACCAGATTGCCAAGTTTCTGAACGTGGGGGCCGTGTTCGACAGCTTGAAGTGCGCAGATGTCCCCAACTTCACGCTTCGCATTCCGCCTCTGGACGAACAACGCGCCATCGCCCACATCCTCGGCACGCTGGACGACAAGATCGAGCTGAACCGGCGGATGAACGAGACGCTGGAGGCGATGGCGCGGGCGCTCTTCAAGTCGTGGTTCGTGGACTTCGGCCCCGTCCGCGCCAAAGCCGAAGGCCGCGACCCCGGCCTACCCGAGCCCCTCGCCGACCTCTTCCCGGATTCCTTCGAGGACTCAGAGCTGGGGGAGATTCCGAGGGGGTGGACGGTCGGCCCAATTCTCGAGCACGCGCGACTGATGAGCGGCGGGACGCCAAAGACCGATCGACCCGAGTATTGGGACGGGCCGATCTGGTGGGCTAGCGCAAAGGACGTGTCTCAGTCATCCGGATCGATTCTCGTCGACACCGAGCGGACCATCACTGCGCGCGGGCTTGATGAGAGTGCCACGCAGATGATCCCGGCCTTCTCCTCCGTCGTGGTTGCTCGTGGCGCAACGACCGGTCGGATGGTCCTGTTTGGACGCGACATGGCGATGAACCAGACATGCTACGCGCTCGCGACGACCACGAAGACGCCATTCGCGTTGTACTGCCGGTTGCGTGTGGCGATCGACGCGCTGGTCCATGCCGCGCATGGATCCGTCTTCGACACCATTACGACGAGCACGTTCGCATCGTCACGGATTGTCCTCCCTACACGCCCAGCATTGATCGCCTTCGAGGAACGAGCCACGCCCGCCTTTCAGCGCGTACTGGGAAGCATCTGTGAATCGCACACCCTGTCCGCCTTGCGAGACGGACTGCTGCCGAAGCTCATCTCCGGCGAACTGCGGGTCGAGGATGCGGAACGGTTTGTTGAGAGAGCTGTGTCATGAGCGTTCTATCAGTGGGAGACCGACGTAGCCTCGAGAAGCTTCTCTGCATGAGTGCCGGCTACGTGCTCGACTTCTCGGACCGCACTTTCGGTGAGTTCGTTCTGGATGCCGTTGGCCTCGACATCCATGCCGAGAAGTACACCGCGGAGGGAACCTCGAAGGCGAGGAAGCTTCGCGCGCTCTGGAAACTCGAGCCTGACTACACGGTTGGAGAGCTCCTCCTCGCTCTGATCGAACACGCGACGTCGCTACAAGCTGAGCCTGATGCCGAAGGAATCTCGCTTGCCGAGAAGTGTCGAACGATTGCTACGCGCTTGATTGCTGGTGGGCCTAGCCTCGATCCGCTCAAGAATCACGCCAAGGTTCTAAACGCCAACTACCTCGCTGACCAAATTCGGCGGATGGAGGCGTCCATCCAGACCGACCCGAGTCTGGCTATCGGAACTGCGAAGGAACTGATCGAAACCTGCTGCAAGACGATCCTCGCCGAGCGCGGCAAGCCAGTCGTCGGAACCCCTGACGTATCGGTGCTTACGAAGGAGACGCTCAGAGAGTTGAAGCTGGTTCCAGAAGGCATTCCAGACGCTTCACGCGGCGCTGATGTCATCAAACGGCTTCTCAGCAACCTCGGAACCATTGGCAACGGTCTCGCCGAGTTGCGCGGCCTCTACGGGACGGGCCACGGCAAGCACGGAAGCACGACGGGCTTGGGCATGCGGCATGCGAAGCTGGCCGTGGGTGCAGCGTCGACGCTGGTTTTGTTTCTGTTCGAGACGCACGAAGAGACGACGCCATGAGGATCGCCACCCTGGGCGGAAAGCTGCCAACGGACCCTATTGCCCGCGAGTCGCGGGTGAATGCCGGGGGAACACCGACCTGTGAGGCGCGTGTGATGGCCGACATAAACCTCACGCAGGCGGAAGCTGACGCACTGATCGCCATGGAGAAGCATCGCGTCAACGAGGATCGGAGCGATTTCCCCATGGGCGGGCAGTTGCTCGTGTTGCCGCTCCAGTCTGTCGATCGCCGCGAGCAGTTCCTGCTGGATCTGAGCCGGGGTCGTATCGACCTGCTGAAGGTCAAGATGCAGAACCGCGGGCGCCAAGTCGTGGTGCTCGTCCGGCTCGATCTGGGCGGCGCACCTCACCGGAACCCGGATGGCGAAGAGATTCCCGTGCCGCACCTGCACGTCTATCGGGAGGGATTCGGTGACAAGTGGGCCGTCGCCGTTCCACCCGACCGATTTACGGCACCGAACGATGTGTGGCGCACGCTCGAGGAATTCCTGCGGTTCTGCAACGTGACGCAGCCGCCGCACATCGAACGGGGGTTGTTCACATGATCCAGGACATCCAGCGTTTGCTCGACGACTACCACGCCTGGCTGAAGGACAAGACGGCCCTGCGCCAGATCGACCAATGGGTCGAGATCACGACACCCTATCTCGATCGGCACAACGACTACGTCCAGATCTACGCGAAGCCGACGAACGGTGGTTTCGTCCTGACGGACGACGGCTACACGATCGACGATCTCGAGCAGACGGGCTGCAAGTTGGAGAGCCGCAAGCGACAGGATCTGTTGCGGATGACGCTCAACGGCTTCGGCGTGCAAATGGACGGCAAGGCGCTTCAGGTCCACGCGTCCCCGGACAACTTCGCGTTGCGCAAGCACAACCTCGTGCAGGCGATGCTCGCCGTGAACGACATGTTCTATCTCGCTGTGCCCATGGTGGCGAGCCTGTTCTACGAGGACGTAGTTGCCTGGCTCGACGTCCACGAAATCCGGTACACCCCGAAGGTCAAGTTCACTGGCAAGACCGGCTACGATCATCTGTTCGACTTCGTGATCCCCAAGTCGCGCCAGCAACCGGAACGCATCATCCAGACCATCAACCGGCCCAGCCGGGACACGGCGCAGGCTGTCGTACTGTCATGGATCGACACGAAGGAGGTGCGATCTTCTGACTCGCGCGCCTATGCTCTGCTCAACGACTCGGAACAAGCGGTCTCATCGGCCGTCGCGGACGCGCTGCGCAGCTACGACGTGCGACCTGTCGCGTGGAGCCGACGAGAAGACCTGCGGGAGGAGTTGGCCGCGTGAGCCCTGCAGGCTTCACCGAGTCCGTCGTCGAGGGCGCCGCTCTCACTTGGCTCGAAGCGTTGGGCTTTGCGGTGCTGCACGGCCCCGGCATCGCTGCAGGCGAACCTCGCGCAGAGCGCATTTCCAAGGAATCCCCATGAAGATCTCCACGATTCTCGACAAGATCGACGAGCAACAACTGTTCGTCCCTGCGTTCCAGCGCGAGTACGTGTGGAAACGGGACGACGCGAAGATGCTGATCGAGTCGCTGATCAAGGAGTACCCGACCGGCACGATGCTGACCTGGGAAACGGCCAACCCGCCAGAACTGAAAGGGCCGCACAAGTACAACGAAAAGCAGGGCGCGGTCCGGTTGCTTCTCGACGGCCAGCAGCGTGTGACCACGCTCTACATGCTGATCCGCGGTCAGATCCCGGCGTACTACACGCAAGCGGAGATCATGAATGACACGCGGGGACTCTACGTGAACCTCTCGACCCTCGATCTGTCGTACTACATGAGGACGCGCATGGATAGCGATCCGTACTGGCAGAACGTCACGGACGTCTTCCAGGGCAAGGTCAGTGCGTTCGACCTCCAGGCGTCGTTCGAGAAACTAGAGCGGACCCTGGGGATGGAGGATCTGAAGAAGCTCAACGACAACATCAATGCCGTCACGCGTATCAAGGATCGCGACTTTCCGGAGCAGACCATCCCGGTACGAGCGAGTATCCGCGAAGCGATCGACATCTTCTACAAGGTGAACGCCAGTGGCGTTGCACTGACGGATGCAGAGCTCGCGCTTGCACAGATATCGGGCTACTGGCCACAGGCGCGCGATCTTTTCAAAGCCAAGTTGGCGCAGCTGGAGAAGGAAGGGTTCGTATTCCGGCTCGATTTCCTGGTGTACGTCTTGCTTGGGTGCCTGCATCACGTGGGTTCTGACATGCGCAAGCTGCACGGCGAGGACAACAAGGCCGCTCTGATGGACGCGTGGCAACGCCTCGACTCTCAGGTGCTGGACTACGTGGTGAATCTGTTGCGTACCAGCGCGTTCGTGGATCACGTGAAGGAGATCAGCTCGCCCTACGCACTGGTGCCGATCATCGTCTACTGCTTCGACAGAAAGGGGAAGCACCTCAGCGATCTGGAGACCCGCAAGCTCGTGAAGTGGTTCTACTACTCCCAGATCCGTGTGCGGTACGTGAGTCAGCTGCCGCAGAAGCTGGATCGCGATCTGCGGGTTATCGCGGAGAGCAAGCAGCCCTTCGACGATCTCCTGCAGGTGATCGCGGAAGAGCGTCCGCTCACCGTCCAGCCAATGGAGTTCGTCGGCCGTGCCATTCAGCACCCGTTCTTCAGCATGGTCCGCTGGTACCTGAAGAGTCGCGGTGCAGTGTGCCTGACGACCGGCGTGAGCCTGCGGAAGAACATGGGCAAGAAGTACCAGCTCGAACTGGACCACATCTTCCCCTATTCACGCCTCAAGAAGGCCGGGTATGGCAAGGGCAACCGAGTGAAGTACGCGCTTGCGCAGGAGTTCACCAACCGGGCGCTGCTCACCCAGACGGCGAACCGTTCGAAGCAGGCGATGGAGCCCGCCGTCTACCTGGCGGACGTGAAGACGCGATTCCCGAAGGCGCTCGCGCTGCAGTGCATCCCCGAGGAGCCCGACCTGTGGGCGATCTCCAGCTACGAGGCGTTCCTAGAGAAACGGCGTGAGTTGCTGGCGAGCGATATCAACGACTTTCTCGGGAAGATCACCCTTACGGAAGAGCCCGAGGCGCCCACCACGATCGAGGACCTGATACAGGAAGGTGAGAGCGACGAGCTGGAGTTCAAGTCGACGCTTCGGTGGGATCTCAAGAACGGCGAGACCAGTAAGAAGATGGAGGAGGTCATCGCAAAGACGGTGGCCGCGCTGGCTAATGGACAGGGTGGGACGCTCGTGGTTGGGGTGGACGACGACGGGAACGTCATTGGTCTTCAGCACGACTACCTGTCCCTTGGTGGCGCCACTCGCGACGGCTTCGAGGTGCATCTCCGAAACCTACTCAACGAACAATTGGGCGTGGCCTTCGTGGCCAGCAAAGTGAAAGTCATGTTCCACGAGATCGGAGACTGTGAGGTCTGCCAGGTGGACGTTGAGCCGGCGAGCCAGCCCATCGTCCTGGTGACCAAGGACAAGAATGGCCAGAAGGTAGAGAAGTTCTACGTGCGCAGCGGCAATGCGTCACACGAGATGCCGATGAGCGAGATGAGTGCGTACGTCAAGGATCGTTTCCCCTGATGGCAGGGTTCACCGAATCCGTCGTCGAAAACGCCGCCGTCGCTTGGCTCGAAGCGCTGGGCTCCGCGGTGCTGCACGACCCGGACATCGGCACGGGCGAACCCGGTGCAGAGCGCAGCGATCCGAACTATCGCGCCGCGAAGCTGGGGCGACGGCTGCGTCAGTCGCTTGTGCGTCTGAATCCCGACCTTCCGTCCGCCGCCCTGGAAGCTGCCTTGCGCAAGCTCACGCTCGTGGATGCGCCGTCGCTCGTCGAGCGCAACCGAGCGCTGCACCGGATGCTGGTCGACGACGTCACGGTCGAATACTGGCGCAAGTGCGGCTCGATCGCCGGGGCGCAGGTACGGAGGGCCGGGTGATGGCCGGCGCGCCGGGCGGTGAGGTGATCGTGTACGAGGCCCCGGGCGGCGAGGTCCGCGTGGATGTGCGCCTCGATCGGGAGACGGTCTGGCTCTCGTTGAGCCAGATGACGGAGCTGTTCGGGCGCGACAAGTCGGTGATTTCGCGGCATCTGCGCAAGATCTTCCAGTCCGGTGAGCTCGAGCGGGAGGCAACTGTTGCAAAAAATGCAACGGTTCAAACTGAGGGCGGGCGAGAGGTCGTTCGGGAGATCGAGTTCTTCAACCTCGACGTCATCATCTCGGTCGGCTACCGGGTCAAGTCGCTGCGCGGCACCCAGTTCCGGATCTGGGCCACCCGTACGCTGCGCGAGCATCTGGTCCGCGGCTACACCCTCGATCGCCAGCGTTTCGCACAGAACGCCGCGGAGCTGGAGGCAGCCCTCTCCCTGGTGCGCAAGGCAGCGGCCGGCGAGGCGCTGACCACGGACCAGGGTCGCGGGCTCGTCGATGTCATCGCCCGCTACACGCAGACCTTCCTCCTGCTGCAGCGCTACGACGAGGGGCTGCTCGCCGATCCGAAGGGCATCCAGGGCGGCGTGTTGCTGGCCGTGGACGAGGCGCGCGCCGCCGTTGCGCGACTCAAGGCCGATCTGATCGCGCGCGGCGAGGCCACCGATCTCTTCGGCCGCGAGCGCGAGAACGCGCTGGCCGCCTTGCTCGGCAATCTCGACCAGAGCGCCTTCGGCGAGCCGGCCTACCCGACCATCGAGTCGAAGGCGGCGCACCTCATCTACTTCGTCATCAAGAACCACCCTTTCTCCGACGGCAACAAGCGCATCGGCTCATTCCTGTTCGTCGACTTCCTGAACCGCAACGGCCGGCTGTTCCGCGGCGGCGAGGCCGTGATCAACGATGTCGGGCTCGCAGCGCTCGCGCTGCTGGTCGCCGAGTCGGCGCCGAAGGACAAGGAGCTGATGATCCGGCTGGTGATGAACATGCTCGCGGGTCCGCAGCCGTGAGCGCGCGGTCCGGACGGCGAGGTCCGGGTGGACGTGTGCCTCGAGCGCGAGACGGTCTGGCTGTTTCTGCGCCACGGGCACGTCGCCGCTACAGGAGAGTCGGGCTCCGGTCGTGAATCGGCCATTCGGTGGTGGATTTTCAGCCACTGACATACTGCCCCCGGCGGAAAAACCTCGCCCGCTCGTCTATCCACGCCGTGAATGATTATCATGCACGACCTGGGAATCGTGGTACAGACGGGACTCGGCCGCGACGTCGCGCTGCCGCAACCGACGGTACACCGCGCACCAAACGGTTGATCGAGACGCCCCACGGAATCGGCGCAGGTGCCGCAACGTTCGCGTTCGTCGATTCGCCCCGCCGAGCATCCTGAGTGAAATTACTCACCGTGTTGAGTAAATCGTCGAAGCCGTACCAGCGAATCCAGGCCCAGGAGTTGCGCCGCCGGCTTGCGGAACCACGCCGCCTCATCCATGTGGTGGCCGGGCCGCGCCAGGTGGGCAAGACCACGCTCGTGCACCAGCTCGCCGAGGGGATCGGCCCAGCCCTGCGCTATGCCAGCGCGGACGAGCCCACGCTGCGCGGTGCCGAATGGATTGCCCAGCAATGGGAAGCCGCGCGACTCGCCGCTACGGAGTCCGGTGTCCGACGGCGCAGGCGCGCAGGGCCGGGTTATGGCCGAAGTACCGGGCGGTGAGGTGGTCGTCTACGAGGCCCCGGGCGGCGAGGTCCGGGTGGACGTGTGCCTCGAGCAGCAGACGGTCTGACTGACCCAGGCGCGGATGGCCGAGCGGTTCGGGCGGGAGCGTTCGGTCGTCACCGAGCAGATCCGCAACGTGTTCGCAGAGCGTGAGCCGGACGAGAGAAGCAATGTGCAAAAATCGCACATACTGCGCCGAAGAAAACGCCGACTGGTCTGCCTGCCTGCCGGTAGGCGGACCGCCCTCACGCAGCGGCTGCGAGACCACGAGGCCCGTCTAGCCGGATCATGAAAATCCCGCTTTCTATGCGGGATTTTCATGATACTGTCCCCCCCTATGATCGCCCGCACTCGAGTGCTGGACCAGATTCGAGCCGCGCTCGCCCGCAGCTGTGTCGTCGTGCTCACGGGCCCGCGTCAGGCCGGCAAGACCACCCTCGCGCGTGAATTTCTCTCCGAGGACTCCCCCAACTACTTCGACCTGGAGGATCCGCTGAGTCTCGCGCGACTGGAGGAGCCGAAGACTGCCCTGGAGCCCCTGCGGGATCTGGTGGTCATCGACGAGGTCCAGCGCCGCCCGGACCTGTTCCCGGTGCTGCGGGTTCTTGCCGATCGCCGGAAGCGCACGGCGCGCTTTCTGATTCTGGGCAGTGCCTCGGGCGATCTGCTGCGCCAGAGTTCCGAGAGTCTGGCCGGGCGGATGGAGCGGATCGAGATCGGTGGATTCGCACTGCTCGAGCTCGGACCCCGCTCCGCAGCCCAGCTCTGGCGCCGCGGCGGTTTGCCGCTTGCCTTTCTCGCCGGCTCCGAGGCGGACAGCATGAACTGGCGGAAGCAGTTCGTTCGCACGCTGCTCGAGCGCGACATGCCGCAGTGGGGCGTGCGTGTCCCGGCGGCCGCCCTGCTGCGCTTCTGGACCATGGTCGCGCACTATCACGGCCAGACCTGGAACGCCGCCGAACCGGCGCGTGCGTTGGGCGTCAACCCATCCACCACCCGGCGCTACCTCGACCTGCTGACGGATGCCCTCATGGTCCGCCAGCTTCAGCCCTGGTACGCAAATCTGGGCAAGCGGCAGGTGAAGTCACCCAAGGTGTACGTGCGCGACAGCGGACTGTTGCACCAGCTCCTCGGGCTGGCGACCGAGAAGGCGCTGCTCTCCCACCCGAAGGTCGGCGCCTCGTGGGAAGGATTCGCGATCGAGCAGGTCCTCGCCACGCAGAAGCATGACGAGGCCTTCTTCTGGGCGACGCATCAAGGGGCCGAGATCGATCTCATCCTGCGTCGCGGTGATCGGCTCTTCGGGGTCGAGTGCAAGCGCGCCGACGCGCCGCGGGTGACGGCATCCATCCGGATCGCGCTCGAAGGCCTGCGCCTCGATCGCGTGGCGGTGATCTATCCGGGGGCGAAGCGCTTCCCGATGGCCGACCGGGTAGAGGCCGTGCCGCTGGCCGCGCTGGCGGAACCGGACCGGCTGTTCGGGGGGGAAGCCGAGTGACGTCGCTCTTCACCGAATCCGCCGTCGAGGAAGCCGCCCTCGCCTGGCTCGGAGCGCTCGGCTACGCGGTGCTGCACGGGCCGGACATCGCCGCGGACGACGCAGCCCGAAGTGAACGCCGTCCGGCCCTCGGGGATCGACCCCGTCGCCGCTTGCCTATCCATGTCATGAATGATTATCATTCACGGCATGGATGCCACAGTCCTCCCCCGCCTCGTCGCGCAGACGCTTGCCGAAAGGCTGCGCGCCATGCCCGCGCTGGTCGTGACGGGGGCGCGCCAGACCGGGAAGAGCACGCTGGTGCAGCAGCTCACGCCGGGGACGCGTCGCTACCGAACGCTCGACGACCTCGACGTGCTCGATGCCGCGCGTCGCGATCCCGAGGTGCTGGTGGGCGGCGACAGTCCCGTCACGCTCGACGAAATCCAGCGCGCACCGGAACTGCTCCACGCCGTCAAACGCGCCATCGACCGCCAGCGCACCCCGGGCCGCTTCCTGCTGACGGGGTCGGCCAATCTGCTGCTGATGCGCCAGGTCTCCGAATCGCTGGCCGGCCGGGCAAGCTATCTCACGCTCTGGCCGATGACGCGAGGGGAGCAGCTTGGCGAAGGCCGCTCTGGAGTCTGGGAGGAACTGCTGGCCACCCGCGACGAGGAGTGGCTCGACCTGCTCACAGCGCGGTCGGCCGAACCGGAGGACTGGCGCGCGCTGGCGCGGAGAGGAGGTTTCCCGACGCCTGCCGTCTCGATGCGGCGCGCCGCGGAACGCGCCATCTGGTTCGACGGCTACGTCCGCACCTATCTCGAGCGCGATCTGCAGGACCTTGCCTCGATCAGCGCGCTGCCCGACTTCCGCCGCGTGATGCGCGCTGCCTGCCTGCGGCTGGGGCAACTGCTCAACCAGACGGAACTCGGCCGTGACGTCGCGCTGCCGCAACCGACGGTACACCGCTGGCTCAACCTGCTGGAGACCTCGTATCTGCTCGTGCGCCTTCCTGCTTATGCGGTGAATCGCACCAAACGGCTGATCAAGACGCCAAAGCTCTATTGGGGTGACACCGGTGTGGCCTTGCACCTTGCCGGAACGCCGGAGCCGGAAGGGGCGCATCTGGAGAACCTGGTGCTTCACGACTTGTTGGTTTGGCGCGACGCGCGCCTCGATCGAGCGGAACTCGGCTACTGGCGCACGGCCGTCGGCGAGGAGGTGGACTTCGTCATCGAGGCGGAAGGACGCCTGCTGCCGGTCGAGATCAAGGCCGGCGCGAGGCCGCGGCTCGGCGATGCCGCCCATCTGCGATCCTTCCGCGCGGAATACGGAAAGAAGGCGCGTCCCGGCCTGTTGCTGCACACTGGAAACACTGTTGAGTGGCTGACACCGGATGTCCTCGCCGCGCCGTGGTGGAGAGTGTTGTGAGCCCCGCCTTCGTCGAAACCGTCGTCGAAGAAGCCGCCCTCGCCTGGCTCGCAGCGCTCGGCTACGCGGTGCTGCACGGCCCCGACATCGCCGCGGACGCACCGGGCGCGGAGCGCAGCGACCCGAACTTCCGCGACGTCCTGCTCGAGCGGCGGCTGCGCCAGGCGCTCGCGCGTCTGAATCCCGACCTTCCGTCCGACGCCTTGGAGGACGCCTACCGCAAGCTCACGCGCGTCGATGCGCTGTCGCTCGTGGAGCGCAACCGCGCGGTGCACCGGATGCTGGTCGATGGCGTCACCGTCGAATACCGGCGCGCGGACGGCAGGGTCGCCGGGGCGCAGGCGCGGGTCATCGACTTCGACTCGCCAGAGAACAACGACTGGCTCGCCGTCAACCAGTTCACGGTCTCGGAGGGGCAGCACACGCGGCGTCCGGACGTGGTGCTGTTCGTGAACGGCCTGGCCGTCGCGGTGATCGAGCTCAAGAACTCGGCCGAAGAGAAGGCGACCGTGTGGTCGGCCTTCCAGCAGCTCCAGACCTATCAGGCACAGGTGCCGGCGCTGTTCGCGGCCAACGCCGTGCTGCTCGCCTCCGACGGCGTGCAGGCGCGGATCGGCACGCTCGGCGCGGGCAGGGAGTGGTTCAAGCCCTGGCGCACGATCACCGGGCGCGAGGATGCGCCGCCGCAGAAGGCCGAGCTGCAAGTAGTGCTCGAGGGGGTGTTCGAGCAGCGGCGTTTTCTCGATCTGCTCCGCTACTTCATCGTGTTCGAAGATTCCGCGGCCGCCGGCGGCGGAGGCGGCGCGCTCGTCAAGAAGATGGCCGGCTACCACCAGTTCCACGCGGTGAACGTGGCGGTGGAAGAGACGCTGCGCGCCGCGCAGTCGCTGGCCGCGGACCGGGTGGCGGAGGCGCCGGGCCGCTACGAGGCTGGCAAACGGCCGGGCGGCGAACCCGGCGACCGGCGCGTCGGCGTGGTCTGGCACACGCAGGGCGCGGGCAAGAGCCTGACGATGGCCTTCTACGCCGGGCGCGTGATTCTGCACCCCGCGATGGCCAACCCGACCATCGTGGTGCTGACCGACCGCAACGACCTCGACGACCAGCTCTTCGGCACCTTCGCGCGCTGCAGCGACCTGTTGCGCCAGCCGCCGGTGCAGGCCGCCGACCGGGCCGACCTGCGCGCGAAGCTCGCCGTCGCCTCGGGCGGCGTGGTCTTCACCACGATCCAGAAGTTCTTCCCCGAGGAGCGCGGCGACCGGCACCCTGTCCTCTCGGAGCGCCGCAACATCGTCGTCATCGCCGACGAGGCGCACCGCAGCCAGTACGACTTCATCGACGGCTTCGCGCGGCACATGCGCGACGCGCTGCCGTTTGCCTCGTTCGTCGGTTTCACCGGCACGCCGATCGAGCAGACCGACGCCAACACGCGCGCGGTGTTCGGCGACTACATCAGCGTCTACGACATCCAGCGCGCCGTCTTCGATGGCGCGACGGTGCCCATCTACTACGAGAGCCGGCTGGCGAAGCTGGAGCTCTCGGAATCCGAGCGGCCGAAGATCGATCCGGAGTTCGAGGAGGCGACCGAGGGCGAAGAGGTCGAGCGCAAGGAGAAGCTCAAGAGCCGGTGGGCGCAGCTCGAGGCGGTGGTCGGCTCGGAGAACCGCATCCAGCTCATCGCCCGCGACCTGGTCGAGCACTTCGAGAACCGGCTCGCCGCGATGGACGGCAAGGCGATGGTCGTGGTTATGAGCCGCCGCATCGCCGTCGGTCTGTACCGCGAGGTCGTGACGCTGCGCCCGGCGTGGCACGGCGAGGACGACGAGCACGGCTCGCTCAAGGTCGTGATGACCGGCTCGGCGTCGGACCCGCTCGACTGGCAGCCGCACATCCGGAACAAGAAACGGCGCGAGGAGATGGCGCTTCGCTTCCGCGATCCAAAGGACAAGTTCCAGATCGTGATCGTGCGCGACATGTGGCTCACCGGCTTCGACGCGCCGAGCCTGCACACGATGTACGTGGACAAACCCATGCGCGGGCACGGGCTGATGCAGGCCATCGCGCGCGTCAACCGGGTGTTCAAGGACAAGCCGGGCGGGCTGGTCGTCGACTACCTAGGGTTGGCCGACGAGCTGAAGCAGGCACTGGCGACCTACACCGAAGCGGGCGGCAAAGGCGAGACCGCGCTCGACCAGGCCGAGGCCGTGTCCTTGATGCTGGAGAAGGTCGAGATCTGTCGTGGTCTCTTCCACCGCTTCGACTGGAGCCGCTGGACCACCGGCACGCCGCAGGATCGACTATCGCTCCTGCCCGCGGCGCAGGAGCACATCCTGGCGCAGGAGGACGGCAAGGCGCGGCTGCTGCGCGCCGTCACCGACCTGTCGCAGGCCTTCGCGCTGGCGGTTCCGCACGAGGAGGCGCTGCGCATCCGCGACGACGTGGGCTTCTTCCAGGCGGTGCGCGCGGTGCTCGCGAAGAGCACGCCCGGCGAGCGCAAGACCGACGAGGAGCTGGACCTCGCGATCCGCCAGATCATCTCGAGGGCGGTCGTCTCGGACGAGGTCGTGGACATCTTCGCGGCCGCCGGCCTGAAGAAACCGGACATCTCGATCCTCTCCGACGAGTTCCTGGCCGACGTGCGCGGCATGCCGCAACGCAACCTCGCTGTCGAGCTGCTCCAGAAGCTGCTGAAGAGCGAGATCAAGTCACGCGGCAAGCGCAACGTCGTCCAGGCGCGCTCCTTCGCCGGTCTCCTCGAGCAGTCCGTCCGCAAGTACCAGAACCGCGCCATCGAGACGGCCCAGGTGATCGAGGAGCTGATCCAACTCGCCAAGGAGATGCGCGCCGCGGGCGCGAGAGGCGAGCAGCTCGGCCTCTCCGAGGACGAGTTCGCCTTCTACGACGCGCTCGAGACCAACGACAGCGCCGTCAAGGTCCTCGGCGACGACACGCTGCGCGCGATCGCCCGCGAGCTGGTCGAGACGGTCCGCAGGAACGTCACGATCGACTGGACGATCCGCGAGAACGTCCGCGCGCACCTTCGCGTGCTCGTGAAGCGCATCCTCCGCAAACACGGCTATCCGCCGGACAAGCAGGAGAAGGCAACGCAGACGGTGCTCGAACAGGCGGAACTGCTGTCCGGGGTCTGGGCGTCTGCATGAGACAGCGCGGCGCTCGCTCGGAGCCGGCCCGGTAGGTCGGGGCATCGAGTACACGCGGCCGGCGCCGGGATCAGTACGGGAGTTCCCTCCGACGCTGCGGAGCCGTGGTTGTGCATCAGGCGATAGCAACGAGGTGATGACAGTGGACTTCTTTCAGGGTGTCGTCTCTGAGTATCTGCGCGCAGATCGCGCGACGTTCGTGAATACAGAATGCCTCTTGCAGCTCGAGTCCGGTGACGGACCGGCCAAGGGGAACCATTGGTATTGCGACGTCGTCGCGGCCAATTTTCGAGAGAGCGCGGTGTATCTGTGTGAGGTCACGTACGCAGCGACGCTTCAAGCGCTGCTCGGTCGCCTCCGGGCCTGGAGCAACAACTGGCCGGGCGTTCGCGCTGCAATCGTCCGGGATTGCGGCATCCCGAGGAGCTGGCACGTTCAGCCGTGGCTGTTTATTCCAGAGGAACGCCACTCCGTACTCAAGAAGAGATTGCCGGCGATCTCGAATATAGGCGATGCAGATGGAGCGATGCCAAACCCTCGAATCACGTATCTCGAGGAGGTTGTTCCGTGGAAGTATCGTACGTGGGATCGCAAGGTGTCGGCGCTCGAGACTGACGAATAACGAGCGCATGCAAAGTTCGACTTCAATACGGGAGGTCCTCCGGCTGCCGCCCGATGTAGTCCGGCGCCGGGTCTACCCGAAACTGGACCGCCTCGATCGTCTCGACGCATTCGAGAACGGCCTTCGCCACGCGGTGCATGCCGTCCATCACGCGTCCATCGCGCGCGAGGATGATCGGGTAGGCGAGATCGACGTCGCGGATCAAGCGCATGTGTTCCAGCACGGCGCGGCAGGTCGGGCGGTGGCGCTCGCTGTCGAACCAGTAGACCTGGTCGATCTCGGGGACGTCCGCGACCCGCAGCGGCCGGCGCGGGAGATTCTTCGAGAGCTCGATCAGGCGATCGACGTCCCAGGCCAGGAGTCCGTCTGGGGAAGGCCAGAAGTGGTACTGCTTGCGCATGCGAGCCTCCGTCTGTCCGCGAGAGCTTGCGCGCGAACGCGCAGCTGAACAAGATGGGGCTAGTCGACGGCCTCTGCTCGGGGCCCGAGACGGATCGACCTCCCAGCGCAGGAGTCGCCTTGTCCTGTCCTGCCGACGTCAGCATCCGCCAGCTCACGCCCGAGGATGTCGCTTCGATGCAGGCGCTGCTGGCGATGTTCGGGGAGGCGTTCGAGGAGGTGGAAACCTATACCGGGAATCCACCCGATGCGGAGTATCTCCGGCGATTGCTCGCCGGCGACTCCTTCATCGCACTCGCGGCGTCTCGGGCCGGCGAGGTCGTCGGGGGGGCTCGCGGCCTACGAGCTGAAGAAGTTCGAGCAGCCGCGCAGCGAACTCTACATCTACGATCTGGCCGTCGCGGCTGCGCATCGGCGACAGGGCATCGCGACGGCGTTGATCCACGCGCTCCAGAAGATCGCCGCCGCGCGCGGCGCGTACGTGATCTTCGTGCAGGCGGACGCCGGCGATGAGCCGGCCGTCGCGCTGTACTCGAAGCTGGGAAGTCGCGAAGAAGTCCTGCACTTCGACATCGCCGTCGCAGCGGGCACCGCGCGTCGGCGGGACGATCGCTGACGGCCTCTCGCGACGCTCACAGAAGGCTCGTCATGCCCGCGCCCAGCAACAGCACGTAGACGAAGGTCCGGAAGCGCTGCTCGTCTAGCCGGCCGTGGACCCAGTTGCCGGCGACGAACGCGATGCCGAGCACGGGGATCAGCGTCGCGGTGGCGGCGAGCGTGTCGGCGTCGACGTGGCCGCGGATCGTGTAGGCGGTCGACAGGGCGGTGGCCATGACGACCCAGACCGTCGAGAGCGTGGCGCGGAAGGCGCGCTTGGCGACGGGGGCGCGGCCGAGCGCGTAGACGAGCAGGGGGCCGCCGCTCGAGAAGAGGCCGTGGATGACGCCGGCGCCGAGCAGGGCGGCGTTGCGCAGGACGGGCGGCAGGGCGGGGGCGGCCGGCGCGCCGGCACGGGTGCGCCACAGCTCGAGCAGCGCGACGACGACGATGAAGAAGCCGAACGCGCGCTGCAGCGCGGCGTTGGACGCCGTTTCGAAGACGGCGAGGCCGAGCGCGAGGCCGACGATCATCAGCGGGAGGATGCGGCGCAGGAGCAGACGCCGGTCGGTGTGGGCGCGCTCGCGCCACGCGATGCTCGCCGAGAGGACGAGCCCCAGTGGGACGATCACCGGCAGCAGCTCGTCGAGCGGGAAGAGGTGGACGCCGAGCGCCACCGCGATGACGGTGGCGCCGAAGCCTGTCGCGGCCTCGACGGAGAACGCCAGCGAGACGACGACGGCGAGCAGCCAGAAGCGGGGATCCGCGAGCGTCATGCGCCGTCAGCGCTCCCGCTCGTAGCGGCCGAGACGCGCGAGCGGCGTCAGGACGCCGACGCCGTCGCGCGGCCAGTCGAGCGGCGGCGTCTGCAGCGCGCCGGGCGCGCACACGCGCGACGCGCCGAGCGCGAGCAGACTGTTCGCCACGGCGGGCTCGTCCGCGCCGAAACCGGCGAGTGCGACGGCGGCGAGCTGTGCGCGCTGGGGATGCAGCGAGGCGACCGCGCTCGCGAGATCCGGCGCCGGGTGGATGCGGACGAAGCGATGCAGCGGGGTGGGACGCGGTTGCGTGTCGGCCTCGTGGACGACGGTCCAGGCGGTGCCGGGCGACGCGAGGACGCGGACCGGCCGCCCGGCGGCGGCGCGCATCTCGGCCTCGCCGCGCTCGCGCGCGATCGCGGCGGCGGCGGCCGATTCGACGCAGCCGCGGGGCATCCGCGGCTCGAGGTCGCGCAGCGCTCCGGCGAGCGCGTCGGCAACGCGGTCCGCGGCGCCGGGGTCCGGGTCGGCGACGAGGACCGACACCGGGGAGAGACAGCCGAGCTGGTCCCAGAGCGCGACGTCGAGCGCGAGGTCGCGCGCGCTGCGTTCGCAAGCGGCGCCGCGCGTCGCGTCCGGCCCGAGGAGGGCGACCGAGAAGCGGTGGCCGTAGCCGACGAAGCGCCGGGGTGGCCCGACCCGCGCGCCGATCGCGGCGACGGCGGCGTCGGATCCGGTGGCGACGACGGCGTCAGCGCGGCACAGCGCGGCCATCGCGTCGTCGTCGCCTCGCCGGAAGTCGACGATCTCGACGCACGCGCCGAGCAGCGGATCGCGTTCGGCGAGCGTGCGCGCGAACAGGCGGGGCGTCACCGCGTCGTACGCGGCGGGCTTCACGAGCACCGGTGCGCGGAGCGCGAGCGGCGCGAGCAGCGCGACGACCGTCGGGAGCGGGATCGCGCCGCCGAGCACGGCAACCGTGGTCTCGAAGCCGAAGACCGCCGCGCCACTGTTGCCGTTCTCCAGCGCGCCGAGCTCCGCGCGCACGAGCGCGCGCAGCGCGGCGCCGTCGTAGCGCGCGAGTCCGCGCGCGAGGCCTTCGCGCACCGTCTCGGCGGAAAAGCCGGTCGTCTCGGGGAGCTTCGCGACCAGCTCCGCCTGCCACGGGGAACCCGGCGCGGCCCACGCGTCGAGCACATCGGCGAGCGCGTCGTGCGTTTCGGCCACAGGGCGCGCGCGCAGCGCGGCACCCGCCTCGCGCAGCCGCGCGAGCGCCTGCTCCACCGCGGCGGCCGCGCTCACGCGCCGAGCATTTCGTCGGCGGCGATCGAGCAGCCGCGCGCTTCGGCGTCGGGCTCGCGGCCGAGTACGTCGAAGCCGTCGTCGATCGCGCGCCCGAGGTCCGCGGTCTGGATCGCCGCCACGCTGCCGGTGTTCACGAGGTCGACGATCTGGACGATGCCGATGGCGCCCGGCTCGGCGTCGTTCCCGGTCTCCGGATCGACGATCCGCACGCGCGTCCACGCCGGCGCGAGCTTGCGTCGGGGTGCATCGGGATCACACAGGACCGAGTCGTAGAACTGCGAGCCGAGCTCCGTCATGCCGTACTGGTTGACGATTCGGCCGGGCGGCACGCCGAGCGCGGACGCGATGCCCTCATACAGCTCGGCACGCGGGACCGCGCGCGAGCGGCCCTTGAAGCCTCCCGTCTCCATGACGCGCGAGCCCGTCGGGAGCGCGAGGCGCGCGCTCTCGGCGGCGAGCGCGTCGATGAGATGGACGAAGGCGAACGCCGTCCCGCACAGCGCCACTGGTACCGCGCCGCGACACGCAGCTTCGAGCGCATCCCGCAGCCCGCGGACGTCGAGCACGCCGCCGCGCACGTCGAAGCCGCTCTGTTCGTCGCCGAGTGTGCGCACGACGACGCCGAACATGTGCGACAGCGAGGACTCCGGCGCTTCCGCGGGCGGCGGCGCCAGCACGCGCAGCCGCGCGCGCGCGCCAAGCGCGAGATCCGGCAGCACACCGCGCCGGAAGCTCGGCAGCAGCGACGCTTCGTACAGCGCGAGCGTGTCGAGGTGCAGCGCGCCGCGCTGCTCGGTCGACGTGCCGCTGGTGCGGAACACGTGAGCCGTGCGTTCGGCCGGGAAGCTGTGCAGCGCCAGCTCCTTGAACGCGCCCGTCGGCACCGCCGGGATCTCGCGCCAGTGCTGGACGGCGCCGGGCGTGCGGCCGCGCGCTTCGCAGAACCGGCGATACGGCGCGCAGTGCTCGAACTGGAACGCGAAGAGCGCGCGGGCGAGCGCGTCGAACCGCTCGTCGTCGCGGGGCGTGGCCCCGTTGCTTGCGCCCGGCTCGCGCAGCCACGCGAGCACGCGCGCATCGAGCGCGGCGCGCGCCGGATCGGGCCCGAGCGCTGCAGTCACGAAAGGAGCCCGTCCGCGAGCACGTCGAGCGCCGGCAGCAGCGTCTCGGTCTCGATGTCGAGCGGCGGCGTCACCGACAGCACCTCGCCGCGCTCTCCCGACGGGATCACGATGACGCCGCGGCGCAGCGCCGCCAGCGACGCGGCGAGCGCGCGCTCGCCGTCGCGGCACTCGACACCGATCAGCAGCCCGCGCCCGCGCACGTCGCGCACGGCGCCGGTGCGGCGCGCCGGTGCGAGGCGCTCGCGCAGGTGCGCGAGCGCGCGCAGGCCCACGTCAGCAGCCCGCGCGGCCAGCTTCTCCTCTTCGAGGACGCCCAGCGCGGCGAGCGCCGCCGCGCAGCCGGGCGGGTGGCCGAGGAACGTCTGCGTGTGCAGCGACTCTCCCGTGCAGGCGGGCCACGCATCCATCACGGCCGCACGGCCGAGGCACGCGGACAGCGGCATGCCGCCCGCGAGCCCCTTGCCGGCGCACAGCAGGTCCGGCACGACCGCCTCGTGATCGACGGCCCAGGTCCGGCCGGTGCGGCCCAGCCCGGTGTAGATCTCGTCGGCGATCAGCAGCCAGCCCTCGCGATCGCACAGCGCGCGCAGCGCCGCGAGGAAGCCGTCCGGCGGGATCCGCTCGCCGCCGCGGCCCTGGATCGGCTCGACGAGCACGGCGCCGATCGGGTGTGGCGCGCTGCGCGCCACGCGCTCGACGTCGGCGGCGTCGCCGAAGCGGGCGAACACCGTCGTGCCCGGCAGCCGCGCGGCGAACGGCTCGCGGAACTCGCGTCGCCACGTGGTGTCGAGCGCGCCGAGTGAGAGCCCGTGGTAGGCGCCCTCGAACGCGACGACGCCCGCGCGGCCGGTGGCGAGCAGCGCGGTCTCGAGCGCGGCCTCGACGGCGTCGGAGCCGGACGAGCCGAGCACGGCTCGCGCCGCCTCTCGCCCCGGGAACAGCGCCGTCAGTCGCTCGAGCAGCTCGACCTTCACGGTGGCCGGGTGCACGTCTCCCATCGCGTGCAGCAACGTCGCGGCCTGGTCGGCGATCGCCGCGACGATGCGCGGATGCGCGTGGCCGGCGCTCGCGACGCCGAAGCCGGCGCCGAGGTCGACGAAGCGATTGCCGTCGGCGTCCCAGACGTTGGCGCCGGCCGCGCGCTCCCAGAATATGGGCGGCTCCGGCGCCAGGCACGTGACGTTGCGCGATTCGACGCGCGCGAGCCGGGCGGCCAACGCGCGCGAGCGCGGGCCGGGCACGTCCGTCACGAGCGCGGGCGGGAGCGAGCGGGGGGGCGACACGCTCGCAATGTAGCGATCGGCGGACGCGGGCCACGAGTCGTCGAGATCCCGTCTCCGCGGCGTCCCGCGGCGGGTTGGACGCCGAGTTCTTATGCTCCTCGCAATGTCCGCCAGCGCCGCTCCCGTTGCCGACCGCCTCGAATACGCCGCGCGCCTGCGCGCCGGCTGGCTCGCGCTGGCGACCGGCCTGCTGGTCTTCGGCGTGAAGGTCGTCGCCTGGCGCCTCACCGGCTCGGCCGCCGTGCTCTCGGATGCGCTCGAATCCGTCGTCAACGTCGTCGCCGGCGCGCTGTTGCTGTTCAGCCTCTACATCTCGATGCAGCCGGCCGATCGCAACCACCCGTACGGCCACGGCAAGGTCGAGTTCTTCTCCGTGGGCGTCGAGGGGACGCTGATCGCGATCGCCGCGTTGCTGATCGCCGGCGAAGCGATCCGCCAGCTCATCGAGGGCCCGCAGCTGCGCCAGCTCGATGTGGGCCTCGTGCTCGTCTCGCTGGCGACGGCGGCGAATGCCGCGGTCGGCGGCTACCTGATCCGGATCGGCCGCCGCGCGCATTCGCCGGCGCTCGTCGCCGACGGCAAACATCTGCTGACCGACGTCGTGACGAGCATCGGGGTCATCATCGGGCTCGCAGCGGTGTGGCTGAGCGGCTGGGATCGGCTCGATCCGCTCGTGGCGCTCGCCGTCGCGGCGCACATCCTGCGGACCGGTTGGCAGCTCGTGCGGCAGGCCGTCGGCGGGCTGATGGACGAAGCCGAGCCGGAGCTGCTGGCCGGGATGGTCGAGGCGCTCGAACGCGACCGCGAGCCCTGGTGCATCGACGCGCACAGCCTGCGCGCGTGGCGCTCCGGAGCCACGCAGCACGTCGACCTGCACGTGGTGGTGCCGCGCTACTTCGACGCCGATCGGTTGCACGCCGTCAGCGAGCAGCTCGAGGCCCGACTGCTCGCGGCGTCGGAACTGCCCGGCGAGGCGATCGTCCACTTCGACCCGTGCCGGCCGCGCCACTGCCGCGGTTGCTGCGTCGATCCGTGTCCGGTGCGCAGCGCGGCGTTCCTCCAGCGCTCGCCGCTGACGCTCGAGCGCGCGACGCGCGGCGACGAGGCGCTCGACACCGGCGCGCCGATAGAGCCAGGACTGGCGGCCGAGTGAGCGCGGCCGAGCGCGTCTTCGTGTCGCTCGGCAGCAACCTCGGCGACCGCGAGGCGCACTTCGCGCTGGCGCTGCGGCGTCTGGCGGTGCTCCCGGACACCGGCATCGAGGCGCTGTCTCCCGTGTTCGAGACCGATCCCGTCGGGCCGCCGCCGCAGGGGCCGTTCCTGAACGCCGTCGTCGAGCTGCGCACGGGCCTCGACCCGCGCGCGCTGCTGGAGTCGCTGCTCGACATCGAGCGGGAGGCGGGCCGCACGCGCCAGGCCACGCGCTGGTTGGCGCGTCCGCTGGACCTCGACCTGTTGCTGTACGGCGACCGGATCATCGACGAGCCGGGACTCCAGGTGCCGCATCCGCGCCTCGACGAGCGGCCGTTCGTGCTCGAGCCGCTGCTGTCGCTCGCGCCGGCGCTCCGCCATCCCGTCCACGGGGCGCGCGTAGACGAGCTCGCCGCGCGCGTTCGCGATCCTCGAGCCGTGCGACCGTGGCACGGCGAACTCAGCGCGGGTTCTAAAATACGGTCGTAAGATCGGGAATCCCCGACTTGCCAGGCGCGCTCCAAAGTCGGAAATTGCCTCGCGGATGCCGAGCCCAGAGCGAGCCCGCCGGAGGACGCAGAGATGGCGACCGAAATTCCGTTCGTGGCGGACGCCCGTTCGGCAGGCCCCGGGCTCTCCCCGGAAATCCTCGCCGAAGTCGCCAGCGGCCGCCTCGAGCAGCTCGATGCCGAGGCGTTGCTCCGCTGGGGCATCGAGCGCTTCCATCCGCGACTCGTGCTCTCGTGCTCGTTCGGCGCGCCCGAGGGCCTCGTGATCCTCGACATGATGCAGCGCATCGAGCCGAGTTCCCGCGTGTTCATGCTGGATACCGGCCGCTTGCCGCAGGCGACGCACGATCTCGTCGACCGCGTGCGCGATCGCTACGGCGTGCAGGTCGAGGTGGTGTTTCCCGATCCGCGCGCCATCGAGGACATGGTGCGACGCCACGGGCAGAACCTGTTCTACGAGTCCGTCGAGAATCGCCAGTGGTGCTGCCGGCTGCGCAAGGTCGAGCCGATGCAGCGCTACTTCGCGGAGGCCGGCATCGACGCGTGGGTCGCGGGCCTGCGTCGCGAGCAGAGCGTCACACGCCGGGACGCGCCTAAGGTCGAGATCGATGCGAGCCACGGCGGGCGGATCAAGATCAACCCGCTCGCGGACTGGAGCGACGAGCAGGTCTGGACCTACGTGCGCGACCACAACGTGCCGGTGAACCGGCTGCACCGCGAGGGCTATCCGTCCGTCGGCTGCGAGCCGTGCTCGCGCGCGATCCAGCCGGGCGAGGACATCCGCGCCGGGCGCTGGTGGTGGGAGAGCGCCGACACGCGCGAGTGTGGAATCCACGTCGGGGAGGAGCTGGATGGATCGGGAATCTGAGCTGGATCGGCGGCGCTTCCTCGCCGTCGCGGCGGGCGCGGCGGCATGGCTCTGGGCGCCGCGCGGTTCGGCGCAGCCCGCCGCCGAGGGAACGGCGCCGCGCGCGGCGCTCGCGCCGGAGACCCGGGCGCTACTCGGGAAGAGCGAGTTCGTGTACATCTCGCCGCTGCTCGCGGACGCCCGCGAGAGCACCTGTCACGGAGAGGTGTGGTTCGGCTGGCTCGACGGCGGCGTCGTGATCAACACCCGCCCGGGCTCGTGGAAGGCGACGGCTCTGCGCGAGCGCGGCCTCGACCGCGCGCGCGTCTGGGTCGGGGACCACGGGCGCTGGAAGACGGGGCTCACCGGGCGCGGACGCAACGAGGCCTTCCGAACGGCGCCGCACTTCGACGCGCGTGCGAGCCTCGTCACCGACGCGGCCGTGCTGGATCGCCTGCTCGCGCTGTACGAGACCAAGTACGCCGGTGAGTTCGATCGCTGGCGGGACGAGATGCGCAGCGGCTTCCACAGCGGCGAACGTGTCCTGATTCGCTACGAACCCGTCTGAGCGGATCGCAGCCGCGCCGGCCGGGCCGACGACCGGGTCGCCGCGCGACGAGGGAGACAAAGATGGGCGTGCTGGACGGAAAGGTCGCCGTGGTGACCGGCGCGGGTCGCGGCATCGGGCGCGAGATCGCGCTCGACTTCGCGCGAGCCGGCGCCCGGGTCGTCGTGAACGATCTCGGGGCCGCAGCCGACGGCAGCGGCGCGGGCCGCGTGGCCGACGAGGTCGTGGCGGAGATCCGTGCTGCCGGCGGGGAAGCCGTCGCGAACTACGACACGGTGGCGACCGTCGCCGGCGGCGAGGCGATCTTCCAGACCGCGATCGATGCGTTCGGCGCACTCGACATCCTCGTCAACAACGCCGGGATCCTGCGCGACCGCACGATCTTCAAGATGACCGAGCAGGACTGGGACGGCGTGATGGCCGTGCACCTGAAGGGTCACTTCTGCTGCACCGCGCCGTTCGCGCGCTACCTGCGCGAGCACGACCGGCGCGGCGCCCGGATCCTCAACTTCTCGTCGGTGTCGGGCCTGTTCGGCAATTTCGGCCAGTCGAACTATGGCGCCGCCAAGGCCGGCATCGCCGGGTTCTCCCGGGTGCTGGCGCTCGAGCTCGCCAAGTACGGCTGCACCGTCAACACGATCTCGCCTGGCGCCGCCACGCGCCTCACGATCCCGTTGATGGAAGGCCGCGGCGACGAGTCCGCCGAAGACGAATGGACGCGAAGCCCCGCGCAGATCGCGCCGGTCTGCACGTGGCTCGCGTCGGACGCCGCCCGCGACATCACCGGCCAGATCTTCAACGTGATGCGCGGGACGCTCGGCATCATGCAGCAGCCCGCGGTGATCCGATCCTTCCAGGCCGAGCGGCCCTGGACGCTGGCGGACCTCGACCGCGTGATGCCCGAGCTGATGAGCGCGAAGCGGGCGAACGACGAGCGCGCGAAACGCGAAGCGGTGCCGGAGAAGCTCTAGACCTCGTCGTGCCCTCGAGGAGCGCGTTTCGGTGGATCCCCATTCTGCTCTCCTCCTCGTCCACGCCGCCGCCACGTGGGCGATGGTGGGGCTCGTCTGGTTCGTGCAGGTCGTCCACTACCCGCTGTTCGCGCAGGTTGGAGCGGATGGGTTCGTCGTCTACGAGCGCGAGCACATCCGTCGGACGAATCGCATCGTGGTCCCGACGATGCTCGCCGAGGCCGGCAGCGCCGGTCTGCTGTTGTGGGTCGAGCCGGGGTCCCCGCTCGTCGTCGCCGGTGCCGGGCTCCTCGCCGCCATCTGGCTCTCGACGTTCGCGATCCAGGTTCCCCTGCACGCGAAGCTCGAGCGCGGCTTCGATCCGGGTGTACAGCGCCGCCTCGTCGCGACCAGCTGGTTCCGGACGCTGGCCTGGTCGGCGCGGGGCGCGATCGCGCTGGCGCTGCTGGCGGGTTAGGACCGGCTCGCGTCCGGCAGTCGCCGGCGCAGGCGCGCCGTCGCGGCCAGGGAGAGCACTGCCGCCAGTGCGAGTCCAGCGCCCCTCGGCTCGGGCACCGTCTGACACCAGTCGATGCCACTCAGGGATTCGACGTCGCAGGGCAGCGACCCCTCCGCGCTGTCCGCGCGTAGATCGACGACCCCGCCCCAGCTCAGCCTTCCCTCGAGGAGCGCGTTGCTCACCGCCGGATCGGGGCTGTTGGCGATCGCCGTCACGATCGCGCTGTAGCTGACCCGCAGGGTGACGAACTGGTCGAACCAGAATCCGAGCGGCCGGCTCTCGAAGACGAGCGGTGGCAGCTGGCCCTGCTCGGTGAAGCCGCCCGCGGTCGCTGAGAGGATGCCCGAGACGCCGTCGGAGCAGTCCAGGCAGCCGCCGAGTCCGATCCTGATGTCGTGCTCCACGCGGCCGCCGTCCCCCATCAGCGCGCCGCTGCCCGAGGCTTCGCTCCGTCCCGACAACACGAGACGGAGTACGGCCGTCCCGCGTTGGAAGGAGAGGGAGGGGTCGGGCGCGCGGAACCGGATCGTGTCCTCGAACTCCAGGACGGGGTTGGCGATGCCGGTGGCGATCGAGCCGGGCGGGGGGAACTGGAAGAAGGCTCCGCCCCTCGCAGTGGAGGTCGCCGTGATCTCGAGCACCCCGAGTTCCGCTCGGGCTTCGGTCGAGGCAGCGGCGAACACGGTATCGCCGGGTCGCTGCGCCGTGGCCTCCGCGTTGCCGACGGCGGGCCCGTCGGCGGGCTCGTCCTCGAACGTCTGCTCCACCACGCCCTCGCCGGGCACGCCGGCCTGCGCGAAGCCGCTCACCCGGACGCCCTCTGCCTGGCCGTCGATGGCGAACAGCGCGCCGGCCAGGCAGCCGAGGACCAACGGTACGCTCGGCATGACGATCTCCTCTGATGCCCGCAGGCGCAGAGGATGCTACCGGCGCCGGCGCGGGCAGCCGTCCCCTGAAGTGGGGACACCGGGCGGGCCCAGCTGCTCGCGCTGCCCGGCGAGAAAGCTCCAATACGGGCTCGTGACGGGGCAGTCGCGCTTCGGCTAGAAGGCGCAGGCGCCGCAGGAATCGGACATGCAGGCGATGTACGCGGCGCCGGATCCGTAGGGCTTCGTCGTGAGCGGATCGCCGATCGTTCCGGTCATCAGGATCGCGTCGCCCGCGCAGGCCGCCCGCAGCGTCCTCGCACCGCTCGCGCACGTGGCGCAGCATCTGCTCGCTGTGCAACGCGAACCCCTGCGTCAGCAAGATTCGGACCGCAGCCGCATTTCGGGGATCAAGCCGGTTCGCGGGCTGGTCGATCATGGAAGGCCGAGAACCGCTCGAGGAGGCCGCCATGATCCGCCACACGCCCGGACTCCCTGCTCACGTCATCTTCCTGGTCGTCGGAATGGCTCTCACGAGCTCGGGATCGCTTTCCGCGCGGGCCGAACACCCCGCCTCGCCGGACGAAGCTACGGGCTTCCTGTCGACGCTGTTCCCCGATCGGCTCGCAGCGAGCGACGCTCCTGTGTGCCGGCTCGACGATCCGCACCAGCGCTCCACGAGGATCGATACCGGCGCCAGGATCGGGCAGATCCGCGCTCTCATCGCTGCCCAGGCCGCTGCGTCCAGTGCGTCCGGCGCCGAGGGAGACTTCGTCGCCATCAGCAACCGCGGCTACAACTACCAACCCGACACGGTCGTCGACCCCGCGCTGATCGAGTTCGAGGCCCGGCATCAGCGACGTTGACGGATCGCGTTCCCCCCGCAGCTGGCTGAATCTCCAGCTGGTTTGACGGCGAGCCGACTCGCTCCTTACCCTGTGCCCGGGTGCCCTCGGGAGCGAGATGAACCGCAATGCGACCCTGCGCTTCCGGCGGGTCACCGCCCTTCTGGCGCTGGCCTGGGCCGTGCTCGCTTTCGGCTTTGCCGCCACGCACCGCCTGACCGTGCGACCCGCGATCGCGCCCCCGCTCGTGATCGGTGGCCTCGCGACCCATCCCTGGCGGATCAGCGCCCTCTCCGACGAGGCCCGGGCAAAGGGGGTCGCGCCAGGCGACCGGTTGCTCGCGATCGACGGCGAGGTGGTGGAGCGCGCGCTGCTGGATCGCGACCGCTTCCACAACGACGCAACCAACGAATATCGGATTCGCAAGGAAGGCAGCGATCGGGAGCTGGCGGTCTGGCTCCATCCTGTCTCTTCCGACGAGTTGACGCCGCGCTCGCTCTCGCTGGTGTTGTGGTTGCTCCCGATGATCGGGCTCGTGTACCTCGCCGTTGGCATCATCGTGTGGCGGATGCGTCCGGACCGCGCCGAGACGTGGGCGCTGTTCCTGTTCTGCAGCGTGATGGGCGCCCAGCTGCTGCTGCCGGCGCAGCCGGGCACGTCGCCATGGCTTGCCTACTGGCTGAATCTCCCACTCGTCGGCGCTACCACCTTCCACCTGTTCACGAGCTACCCCGAGGAGCCGCCCTGGATCGTGCGGCGTCCGCTCGCCCGCAGCCTGCCGTATCTGCTCGCGGTGCCGATCGGGTTGCTGGCCGCCAGCGAGGGCGCACTCGGCCTCCCGGTCAGCATCGGCAAGCCGGCGGCGCTTTGGTTCACGATCGCGCTGTGCGCCGGCTCGCTCGTCGTTGCGCTGCGCGAGCGCAGTCACCTGCGCGAGACGAAGGCGGCCGATCGTGCAGACGTGATGCTGCTCGGCGCCGTCGTCAGCTTCCTGCCTGCGATGCTGGCGCTGTTGGCGGCGAACTGGCTGCCGGCATCGTTTCCGTATCACCTCGGCTTCGCCTCGTTCTTCGTGTTCCCGATCGCCGTCGGCTACGGGATCGTGCGCAGGCAGCTCTTCGAGATCCGGGTCGTCGCGAAGTCGAGCGCGAGCTACGGCGCCGTCACGCTCGCGATTACGGGTGTCTATGCGTTCCTGATCACGTTCGCCGACGCGGTCGTGACGCGTTTCAACGTCAATGCTCGCTCCCCGTGGTTCTCCGTCGGATTCCTGTTCGCCGCGATCCTCGCGTTCAACCCGCTGCGCGATCGCATGCAGGCCCTCGTCGATCGCTTCTTCGACCGGGATCACGCGCTCTATCGCCGCGCGCTGCGCGAGATCTCCGAGGCGATGGTCTCGATGCTGTCGACGAAGGAAGTCGTCGATCGCATCCTCGTGGCGCTCACGGAGACGATGGGGGTCGGGCGGGCCGTCGTGCTGCTGCAAGAAGAAGGACGCAGTCAGCTCGCGCCTGCCGCCTCGCGCGGACCGTGGGAGGAGGAATCGCTCGACTTCCTGCTCGCCCTCGACCATCCGCTGTGTCGCCGGCTGCTCACCCGCCGCGACGCGATCGAGCGGTCGGACTTCGACGACGAGCTCGATCTCGAGGTCCGCGAGCTCTGTCGCGACGTCTTCGACCAGCTCGAGGTCGAGTTGATCGTGCCGATCCCCTATGGCGCCGAGCTGATCGGCGCGATCGGCGTCGGTCACAAGTACTCCGGCGAGCGTCTCGGCGCCGAGGACCGGCAGCTGTTGCTGACGCTCGCGAATCAGAGCTCCATCGCGATCCAGAATTCGCGGGCGTTCGACGAGATCGCCGATCTCAACGCGACGCTCGAGGCGCGCGTGGAGGAGCGGACGCGCGAGCTGCACGAGGCGCAAGCCCAGCTCATGCACAGCGAGAAGATGCGCTCGCTCGGGCAGCTGGTGGCGGGTGTGGCGCACGAGCTGAACAACCCGATCGGATTCGTCCATGCGAATCTCCAGCTGCTGCAGGAGTACAGCCGGCGGCTCGCGGCCGCCCATCGAGCCGGGGAGGACACGACGAAGATCGAGGCGGCGATCGAGAAGCTGCTGAACCGGAGTCGCGAAGGTACCGAGCGCGTGACGAAGATCGTGCAGGACCTGCGCACCTTCTCCCGGATGGACCAGGCCGACCTGGCGGACGTGGATCTCAACGAGGAGATCGACCGCACCCTGACGTTGATGGAACCGCGCCTGCGCGACGGCATCGAGCTGGTGCGAGACTACGGCGAGCTGCCCCGCGTGCGCTGCTATGCCGGCCAGCTGAGCCAGGTCTTCATGAACCTGTTGATGAATGCGTGCGATGCACTCGAAGGAAAGGGACGGATCCGGATCCGGACCCGAGTCCTCGGCGCGGCGGCGGTGGCCGGCTCGCGCGAACTCGAGCCGGCCGGTGTCCGGCTCGAGTTCCACGACGATGGGCCCGGAATCTCGCCCGAGGTCCAGGCGCGGATCTTCGAGCCGTTCTACACCACGAAGCCGGTGGGGAAGGGCACCGGTCTCGGGCTGTCGATCTCGTACGGGATCGTCGAGCGGCACGGGGGTCGTATGCTGGTGGGGTCGGCGCCCGGCGAAGGAACGACTTTCGTGATCGAGCTGCCGTTGGTGGCGCATCCGTCGGAAGTCGAGGAGCCCGATGAAGCGGCGTCGCCGCCGGCGGGAGGCAGCGCGCATTGACGGAGCGGTCGAGCGGCGAAACCCCTGGCGGGCACGGAGCGGAACGATGACGGGTCTCCCCATGCCTGGTCTGCGTTTCCGGCGCGTCACGTTGTGGCTGGCCATGGCCTGGGCGCTCTTCGCGCTCTTCGCCTTCCTTCGCGCGACCGTCTTCGGTACCGGCTACACGATTCCGTTCCACACGGGGAACTCCGCCGGTCAGGTGACGATCACCTGGACGACCGATGAGGCGCGTGAGGCCGGCGTCCGTGCGGGTGATCGCCTGCGGGCGATCGACGGCATTCCGTATCTGCGTTGGGGTCGCGACGGACATTGGCGGACGCTCGCTGAGGGGCAGACCAATCGCTACGCCTTCGAGCGTCGAACCGGCGCCTCCTACGAGGCCACGCTCCAACCCGTGGCAGGGCCGGCGGGTGCCTTCACGCTGATTCCGCTCTACCTCGCGGGTTTGGCCGTGGGGCTGACCTACCTGTGCCTCGGTCTGCTGGTGTGGCTGCTGCGGCGCGATCGTCCGGAGTCCTGGGCCTTCGCGATCTTCTGCGCAGCCGTGGCTGCACAGCTGTTCGTGGCATTCGACACCTATCGACAGACGCTCGGCTACGAGCGCAACGCCGCGAACTTCGGCCTGCTCGGTGCCGCGACCTTCCAGCTCTTCACGAGCTATCCGTTCGAGCCGAGCTGGATCGAGCGACGCCGCTGGATGCGGCAGGTTCCCTGGGTGTTGGCAGCGCTCGCACTGCCGCTCGTCTGGACGGAAGGATGGTCGACCCTCCCGGACTTCACGATGCAGGCCATGGGCTTCTACTTCGTCACGTCGATGGCGCTGTTCTGCTGCGCCGTGCTGGCCATCGAGCGCAAACGTCGCCGGGGGACCGGGAACGCAGATCGCGCCGATGCCATGCTGTTGGGCGCGCTGGTCTCGTTCGTTCCGGTCGTCCTATTGCTCCTGGTCGATAGCTACCTGCAGACCGGCTTTCCGGTCTATCTGGCATTGCTCTGGTTCGTGGTCTTCCCGATCTCCGTTGCGTACGGAATCATCCGCCGGCAGCTCTTCGACATCCGGCATCTGGCGCGCTCCTCGGTCGCCTACGGGGCGTCCACGATCGCCATCACCGGCGTCTATGCGTTCGTGATCGCCCTGGCGGATGCCGCGCTGGTCAAGTTCCACGTCGACGCTCGCTCGCCGCGCTTCACGATGCTGTTCCTGTTCATCGCGATCCTGGCGTTCAATCCGCTGCGTAATCGCGTCCAGAGCGTCGTGGACCGCGTCTTCGATCGGAATCAAGGGCGCTACCGACAAACGGTCCGCGAGATCTCCGAAGCGATGGTTTCGATGCTGTCGATCAAGGAGATCGTCGAGCGGATCGTCCGTGCACTCAGCGAGGCGATGGCGGTCGAGCGATCGATGGTCTTGTTGCTCGCCGACGACGACCGCACGTTGCGAGCGGAAGCGACGGGAGGCGTCTGGCCCGTCGCGACCGGCGAGTTCTCGCTCTCGATGGATCATCCCGTTTGCAAGTATCTGTGGATGCGTCGCGAGGAGGTGTCGCGGGAGGACGTCGAGGAGGAGTCGGATCCGCTGATGCGCGCGCCGTGTCTCGAGCTCTTCGACCAGCTCGATCTGGCGCTGCTGGTGCCGATTCTCTTCGGGGTGGACCTGCTCGGTGTGATCGCGGTCGGTCGCAAGGGCTCCGGGGAGCGCTTCAGCCCTGACGACCGGCAGCTGTTGCTGACGCTCGCCAACCAGAGCTCGATCGCGATCGAGAACGCGCGGGCGTTCGACGAGATCGCCAAGCTCAACGAGACGCTCGAGGCGCGCGTGGAGGAGCGCACGCAGGAGCTTCGCGACACGCAGGCGCTGCTGGTGCAGAGCGAAAAGATGCGCACGCTCGGCCAGCTCGTCGCGGGCGTGGCGCACGAGCTCAACAATCCGATCGGCTTCGTCCACGCCAACCTCAAGTTGCTCGAGGAGTACGTGGCCAAGCTGCTGGCGCTCCAGGAGAACGGCGGCGACATCTCGCGCGTTCGCGAAGCGATCGCCAAGCTGCTGAGCCGGAGCCGGGAGGGGACCCAGCGTGTCAAGCAGATCGTGGCCGACCTGCGGACCTTCTCGAGAATGGATCAGGCGGAGCTGCAGGAGGCGGATCTCAACGAGGAGATCGAGCGAACGCTGTCGCTGATGGAGCCGAGGGCGAAGTGCGGCATCGAGGTGCAGCGCGACTTCGGAGAGATGCCACGGGTGCGCTGCCACGCGGGGCAGCTCAATCAGGTCTTCATGAATCTGTTGATCAACGCCTGCGACGCCGTCGGAGACAAGGGCCGGATCCGCGTGCGGACGCGCGCGCTCGACGAGACGCGCGTCCGGCTCGAGTTCGAGGACGAGGGCCCCGGGATCCCGCCCGAGCTGCGCGACCGCGTGTTCGAGCCGTTCTTCACGACGAAGCCCGTCGGGAAGGGCACGGGTCTCGGGCTGTCGTTGTCACACGGGATCATCGAGCGCCACGGCGGGCGCATCTGGGTGGAGTCGGAGGCAGGCGCGGGGACGCGCTTCGTCATCGAGCTGCCGGTCGCCGGCGTCGACGTGGCGTCGCCGGCGGCCTGACGCCGGGATCCTGCACCGGGGGTCAGCGCGCGCTCTCCAGGCTATGATCCGCCGATTCCCTGGACCTTGCGAAGGAGTTCCGCGATGTCGTCCCTCCGCCTCGGTATCACTGCCGGCTACTCCGGCGCGCAGATGCAGATCAACCGCGAGCTGATCCTCGAGGCCGAACGTCTCGGCTTCTACTCGGTGTGGAGCGCCGAGGCCTACGGCTCCGATGCCGTCTCTCCGCTTGCGTACATCGCGGCGTTCACGACGAAGATCCAGCTCGGGACGGCGATCATGCAGATGCCCGCGCGGACGCCCGCGATGACCGCGATGACTGCGATGACACTCGATGCGATGTCCGGCGGCCGCTTCATCCTCGGGCTCGGGCCGTCGGGTCCCCAGGTGGTCGAGGGCTGGCACGGTGTGGCGTATGGCAAGCCGCTGACCCGCACCCGCGAGTACATCCAGATCATCCGGAAGATCCTCGCCCGCGAGGAAGGTCTCGAGTTCAAGGGAGAGCACTACGAGATCCCGTATCACGGCCCGGGTGCGACGGGGCTCGGCAAGCCGCTGAAGAGCATCCTGCACGGCCGCAAGGACCTGCCGATCTACACCGCGTCGATCGGACCGGCGGGGATCACGTGCAGCGCGGAGGTGGCCGACGGCCTGATCCCGGTGTGGATGGATCCCGAGCGCTGGGACCTGCTCGAGCCGAACCTGAACGAGGGATTCCAGAAGGCCGGCGGCGGCAAGTCGATGGCGAACTTCGACGTGGCGCCGTTCGTGACCTGCATCCTGGGGGATGACGTCGAGAAGTGTCGGATGCCGGTGAAGGGCATGCTGGCGCTGTACATCGGCGGCATGGGCGCTCGCGGCAAGAACTTCTACAACGACTACGCCAAGCGGCTCGGCTACGAGGAGGCCGCCGTCAAGATCCAGGACCTCTACCTCGCCGGGAAGAAGGCCGAGGCGATGGCCGAGGTCCCGAACGAGCTGGTCGACGCGATCGCGCTGCTCGGCCCGAAGGAGCGCATCCGCGATCGGCTCGAGGCGTGGAAGGCGTCGCCGGTCCGGACGCTGCTCGTCGGTTCGGGACAGCCCGAGGCGTTGCGCGTGCTGGCGGAACTCGCGCTCTGACACGGCCGACGTCGCGGGAGTCCGTGTGAGCTTTCCCGACCGGGATCGCATCGTCGCCCTCGACAAGCGGCGGGTGTGGCACCCGTACACCGCGATGGACGACTACGCGCAGCGGGTCGCCCCGCTGGTCGTCGTGCGGGCCGAGGGCGCTCGCCTCTACGACGCCGACGGGCGCTCGTATCTCGACGCCAACTCGTCGTGGTGGGTGGCGGCGCTCGGCCACGGACATCCTCGGTTGGTAGCGGCTCTCGAACAGCAGGCTCGCCGCTTCCCCCATGTGTCGCTGGCCGGTGTCACGCATGCGCCGGCGGCGGAGCTGGCGGAGGCTCTCTGCGCGGTCGCTCCTGCGGGACTCGAACACGTCTTCTACAGCGATGACGGCTCGACGGCCGTCGAGGTGGCTCTGAAACTCGCGCTCCAGTACTGGAGCCAGAACGGGCGTCCCGAACGGCGCGCCTTCGTCGCGCTCGAAGGCGGCTTCCACGGCGAGACGCTGGGCTGCACCGCCGTGAGCGGTGTCGAAGTGTTCCGGCGGCCGTTCGCCGGCTCGCTGGCGCAGGTGTTCCACGTCCCGTCCCCGGGCGATCCGGAGGTGCCGCTCGCGCGCGCCATCGAGGCGCTCGAGGGCCTGCTGGCGAAGGAGTCCGATCGCGTCGCCGCGGTCGTCCTCGAGCCGATCGTGCAGGGCGCCGCGGGCATGCGGATCTACGATCCGACCTATCTTCGTGTCGCTCGTGACCTCTGCGATCGGCACGACGTGTTCCTGGTGGCCGACGAGGTCTTCACCGGCTACGGCCGCACCGGCCGGATGTGGGCGTGCCAGCACGCCGGCGTGTCGCCCGATCTCCTGTGCACGGCCAAGGGATTTTCGGGTGGCATGCTGCCGATGGCGGCCACCCTCGCGACGAAGCGTGTCTTCGACGGCTTCCTCGGCGGTCCCGAGCGGGCCTTCTACTACGGTCACTCGTTCTGCGGCAACCCGCTCGGCGCAGCGGTCGCGCTCGAAGTGCTTCGCATCTTCGAGGACGAGAAGGTGCTCGAAGCCGTCGCCGCCAAGGCCGACCGGATCGCCCGCTGCTTCGCCGCACTTGGCGCGCTTCCGGGCGTCGCCCGTACGCGCGCGATCGGCATGATCGGCGCCCTCGACCTCGCCGGAGACGCCGGCTACCTCGCGCAGGCCGGATGGCGCGTCTTCGAGGAGGCCCGCCGGCGCGGCGCCTACCTCCGCCCGCTCGGCAACGTCGTCTACGTCGCCCCGCCCCTCGTCATCCCCGACGACGACCTCGACGAGCTCCTCCAAATCGTCACCGCCAGCGTCGCAGCCGTCTGACGGGGACGTTCCTTGCGAGCTTTCAACACGGACCGGCGAGGGTTCACGGGCGTCCGAGGAAACCCGAGCTTCCGTTGAGCGCACGGCTCACGGTGGCTTCCGAGACGCCCAGGGCGCGGGCGACGGCGTGCCCGGTGACGCCAAGCTCGCGCGTGGCACGGCGCGCCACTTCAGCGCGCACGGCGACGACGCGCGGTCCGCGAAGCCCCGGACCGAGGGCGCTGCGCGGGAGGCCGTGGGCCGCACAGACCGCGCCGATGAGCTCCTCCATCGACGCGATGGAACTCTGCGACGGCGCGGGGAGTTCCCGGCGCGGACTCGGGTCCTCGAGTCGAAGTCCGTCGAGCGGGTCGGAATCGACAGGGGTCTGCATCCAGATCGATAGCTGTCTCCGCGCGTCCACCGGGTCATCCGCGAGGAGCCGGAGTGTCATGCGCGGCTCCTCGAACGAGCGCGGTGGACGGTCCCCGCTCAGCGCTCCATGACCGCACCACGGGAAGTGGCGCAGCGAGTCCGGTCCATCGACGAGGCCTGCGCGCAGGGGATTGCGGTGGATATAGAGGACCAGACCGAGGAGGTCGCGGTCGTCGTTCACGAGTCGCGATCGGTAGCGATTCTGGAAGAGATGGCCGACGCGCTGGTGGCGGTGGTTGAACCTGAGGGCGTAGGCGGTGCCGAGCCGTGCCATCAACCGTGGCAATGGGACGGGCCCGGTCTGCAGCGCCAGGTGGACGTGGTTCGGCATCAGTGCCCACGCGAAGCAACGGAATCCGAGCTCCGGAACGAGGACGTCGAGCCGCGACAGGAAGGACTCGTAGTCTTCTGTGTCATGGAAGATCGTCCGCCGCTCGATGCCGCGGATCATCACATGATGCGCGACGCCCGGCGCGTCGATGCGCGGTCCTCGGGGCATGCGTCGTTCCGTGGGACCGGGGCGAGAGTCGCCGTGTTAGCGCGACACGGAGATCTCGTCCAGCTGCGCGGCGAGAACGATCGGACACCGCAATGAAATCTTGAAAGGAACGTCCCCGCTCTCTCCGTCCCCGCTCTCTCGTCAGAAGGTTTCGCGGGAGGGGCGCAGGTCGAGTTCGAGGGTCCAGGCGGAGCGGGGTTGGATGTGGAGGTGCCAGTAGGCGTCGGCGATGGCGTCGGGGTCGAGCATGCCGTCGGGGCCGAGCTTGTCGGCGAGGGCGGGCATGCGCGAGAGGACCTGGTCGCCGGCGATGACTCCGTCGACGAGGACGTGCGCGACGTGGAGGCCTTGCGGGCCGAACTCGCGCGCGAGGCCGTGGGCGAGCGCACGCAGGGCATGCTTGGCGGCGGCGAACGCGGTGAACGGCGGCCGCGCCCGGATCGAGGCGGTGGCGCCGGTGAACAGCAGCGTGCCACCGCCTGCCGGAACCATGCGCCGCGCTGCCTGCTGGCCGACGTGGAAGCCGGCGAGGCACGAGGTCCGGAACGCCTGCTCGAACGCGTCGGCGTCCAGCTCGAGGAAGGGCTTGATCACGGCGTTGCCGACGTTGAAGACGACGAGCGACGGCGGCGCTCCGGTCTCGCCCTGGACGAGATCGAAGAGGACGGCGACGTCGTCGGCCTTCGTCGCATCGGCGGCGAGGCCGGTCGCGCGCCCGCCGTCGGCCCGGATCGATGCGGCCAGGGCCTCGACGCGGTCCTTCGTGCGACCCGAGGCGAAGACGTGCAGACCTTCTCGGGCGAAGCGACGGGACAGGGAAGCGCCGAGTCCGGGCTCGGCGCCGACGCCGATCACGAGGGCGGCTTGTTGCTCCATGGCCCGAGTCTACGCGCCTGCAGCGCGCCGGGCGAGCGGGCCCGCCGGCTCTGGGAGCTTCGCGCGTTCCCCGCGCAGCCACGCGATCCACGCGTCCAGCCCCTCACCGGTCCGCGCCGACACGATCAGCAGGCGCGGGTCCGGGACGACGCGCGCGAGCGCCTCGCGGATCCGCTCGGGATCGATCTCCGGCAGGTGCGGCAGCAGGTCGGATTTCGTCAGCAGCACGAGGTCCGCGGCGCGGAACATCACCGGATACTTGAGCGGTTTGTCGATGCCCTCGGTCGTCGACAGCGCGACGACGTTGCGCGCCTGTCCGAGGTCGTAGATCGCCGGGCACACGAGGTTGCCGACGTTCTCGATGAAGAAGACGTCGAAAGGACGCTCGGGGAGTCCGTGCAGCACGTGGTGCACCATGCCGGCGTCGAGATGGCACGCGGTGCCGGTGGTGATCGTCCAGCTCGGGATTCCGGCGGCCTGCAGGCGCGTGGCGTCGTGTTCGGTCGCGAGGTCGCCGCTGACGGCGCCGAGGTGCAGGTCCGGCGCTGCGCGCCGCGTCGCCTCGAGCAGCGCGGTCTTGCCGGATCCCGGCGATCCCATCAGGTTGACGGCGAACGTGCCTCGCGTCTCGAAGTGCGTGCGGTTGTGCGCCGCGGTCCGGTCGTTCTGCGAGAGGATGCGTTCGTGGACGTCGACGGACACGACCTCCGGATCTCCGCAGCCACAGACGTCACACATGTCAAGCGACCTCCAGCTCGATGCGATCGAGGAACAGCTCGCTGCCCGCGGCGAGATGCGCGGCGCCCCCACAGTCCTGGCAACGCAGCGTGATCGTCGGCACGAGCGTCTTCTCGCAGGCGCGGCATTCCCAGCGCACCGGAACGGCGTGCAGCTCGAGTTCGGCCTCCGCTGCTGGACCCGCTTCGCGGACGAGCTCCCACGCCGAGCGCAGCAACTCGGGCTCGACGCCGGACTGTTCGCCGATCCGCACGTGGATACGGAGCACGCGGCTCGCGGCGTGTGCGCGGACGTGTTCCTCGACGAGATCGAGCAGCGAGGAGGCGACGGAGTACTCGTGCATCGTCGTCACTCCTCCCCGCCGGCAGGACGCTTGCGCGCGAAGAAGCGCTCGAGGCCGTCGGCGAACTCCGGGGAGTCCGCGCTCGCGACCAGCGCCTCGACCTCTGCGGACAGATGCGCCTCGAGACCTTCCATGCCGGCGGCGCGGTTCATCAGCCGCTTCATCCGCGCGTACGACTCGGTCGGCCCCTCGGCGAGCCGGCGCGCGGCGTCGAGGACGGCGGCGTCGAAGCCGTCCGTGGCGAGCACGTCCGAGACGAGTCCACGCGCGAGCGCCGCGCGCGCATCGAGGCGCGGCGAGAGCCAGGCGACGTCGAGCGCGCCGCGCAGGCCGATCAGTCGCGGTAGCAGGAACGTGATGCTCTCGGCGCCCGAGAGCCCCGTCTTCCCGTAGGCCCATTCGAAAACCGCGCGCTCGGACGCGAACACGAGATCGCAGCAGAGCGCGAGGCCCAGGCCGCCGGCCGCGGCGACGCCGTCGACGGCGGCGAGGACCGGCTTCGGGGCGCGCCGGATCTCGACGATCGTTCCGTTCACGTACTCGAGCACCTGCTTGAAGATGGCGCCGGGGCTCGCAGCCGCCGGGGCCGCGGCCGCGCGCGGCGCCAGGTACGCGAGCTCCTCGGCGCTGCCGCCGTCGCGCACGTAGCGAAGATCGACGCCGCTGCAGAAGACGCCCGGACTCCCGCGCAGCACGATCGCGCGGACGGCGGGGTCCCGCGCCATGCGCAGTCCCGCGCGGCGCAGCTCTTGCGCGGCATGCACGTCGAGCGAGTTGAACCGGTCCGGCCGGTGGATCTCGATCGTGCCGACGCCGCCGACGAGGTCGGTGCGGATCGGTCCCTCGCGCGCTGTGTCGGGCGTGGCCATCGCCGCTCCCTCAGCAGATCCGCGGCAACAGCTCGCCGTCGGGTTCGACGACGAGCCGGCGCCCGAAGCCGGTGTCGAGGACGACGCGCCCGACCGGCTCGGCGACGCAGCGACCGATGCGGCAGGCCTCGCGGCCCAGCGGATGCGCGCGCAGCGCCTCGAGCACGGCCTTCTCGTCGGCGGGCCGCACGCCGAGCAGCGCCTTGCCCTCGTTCGCGACGAGCAGCGGATCGATGCCGAGCAGCTCCGAGGCCGCGCGCACGGCCGCGCGCACCGGCAGCGTCGCCTCGTCGAGCACGATGCCCACGCCCCCCTTGTGCGCCATCTCGGCGAGCGCGCTGGCGACACCGCCGCGCGTCGGGTCCTTCATCGCGACGATCCCCGCTCCGCCCGCCGCGAGCGCGGCCGAGACGAGCCCGTTCAGCGGCGCGACGTCCGAGCGCAGGGCGGCGCCGACGTCGAGACCGTGGCGGTGCGCGAGCACCGCGAGGCCGTGATCGCCGATCGTTCCGGTCACCAGGATCGCGTCGCCGGCGCGCAGGCCGTCGTCCCGGACGAGACGCTCGGCGAAGCCGAGGCCGCTGGTGTTCAGCACGATCCCGTCGAGTTCGCCGCGGCCCATCACCTTGGTGTCGCCGGTGAGCACGCGCGTCCCGGCCTCGCGACACGCACTCGCGATCGAGTCGCGGACGCGTTCGAGGTCCGCGACGGCGAAGCCCTCCTCGAGCACCATCGCCAGCGACAGCCCGAGCGGCGCCACGGCGCCCATCATCGCGAGATCGTTGACGGTGCCGCAGACGGCGAGCCGGCCGATGTCGCCGCCCGGGAAGAACGGCGGCGTGACGACGTGCGAGTCCGTCGTGAAGACGAGCCAGCGGTCGCCGAGGCGCAGGGCGGCGCCGTCGTCGAGAGCCTCGAGGCCGACGACGTCGGGATCGGGCGCTTCCCCCGAGACGAACAGCGTCTCGATCAGCGTTCGCATCGCCGGGCCGCCAGCGCCGTGACGCAGCGCGATCTTGTCTCCCGGTCCGCTCACGGGCGCGCCTCGCGGATCTCGATGTGCGGGATGCCGCCATACTCGTGCCAGATCCGGCAGGTGCCCTCGCTGCTGACCATGCAGGCTCCCACCGGCGTCGCCGGCGTACACGGCGCGCCGAAGAGGGCGCAGTCGCTCGGCGCTGCGCTGCCGGCGAGGATGTCGCCGCAGCGGCATTCGTCCGACCGCGGCGCGAGGCGCGGCGGCGCCGCGGCGGCCAGCAGATCCTCGAACCGGCGCCGGGCATCGTGGGCGGCGAACTCGCGTCGCAGGCGCAGGTTTCCGTTCGGCACGCGCGCGATGCCGCGCCACTGTCCGCCGACCGGCTCGAAGACCGCCCACAGCTGCTGCTGTGCGCGAAGATTCCCCTCGCGCGTCACCATGCGCGGGAACGCGTTGACGACACGCGCCTCGCCGTCGCGTGCGAGCTCGGCGAGCTTTGCGAATCCCGCGAGCAGGTCGAGCGGCTCGAAACCGCCGATGACGACCGGGATGCCGTAGCGCGCGACGAACGGTTCGAAGACGCCGGAGCCGGTGATCGCCGCGGCATGGCCGGCGGCGAGGAAGCCTTCGACACGCGTGTGCGGCATCTCGGCGACGATCTCCATCACCGGCGGGATGTACTTGTGTGCGGAGAGCACGAAGAAGTTCGGCGGCGGCTCTCGCAGCAACACCGCTGCGGTCGCGACGGCGGTGGTTTCGAATCCCGACGCGAAGAACACCAGGGGTTCGCCGGGCTGTCCGCGCGCGGTTTCGACCGCCTCGGCGATGCCGTAGACGACGTCGACACGCGCGCCCTCGGCCCGCGCGTCGTCGAGAGAGCGCCCGGAGCCCGGCACCCGCAGCATGTCGCCGTAGCTGGCGACGCGCAGCCCGGCGTCCGCGAGCGCCACGGCTTCGTCGACCTCGGGCGCATCGGTCACGCAGACGGGACAACCGGGGCCCATGATCACCTGCAACGTGGCCGGGAGCACCGCGCGCATGCCGAAGCGCGCGATCGCCTGCTCGTGGCTGCCGCAGACGTGCATGATCGCGAGGGGATTGGCTCCGGCGCGATGCGCCGTGAGCTGTTTCAAGGCTCCGAGCAGCGCGCGGGCGCGCACGGGATCGCGGAACTGCATCGAAGCGCTCGCGGCGCCGAGCTCAACCATCGTCCGGAGTTCCGTGCGCCGCCGCGATTTCTCCGCGGACGTCGGCGCGCATCGCGTCGTTCTCGGCGGCGCTCAGGATCTCGTCGTACAGCGCGAGCGTGGCGTCCACCTCCTCCGCCGGGATGCGGCGGATCGCGAAGCCGACGTGGTTCAGCACCCAGTCGCCCACGGCGACCGGTTCGTCGACGACGTCGAGCCGGACCGCGCGTCGCACGCCCCAGAAGTCCACCTGCGCGACGAAGCCGTCGACCTCGACGATCCGCCCCGGCACGCCCAGACACATGGTGACCTCCGACTCGACGGAACGGCTGCGCCGCTCAGCCGCCGGCGCCGACGACGGCATCGGCGACGACGACCTGGCCGAGCGCGATGCCGCCATCGCCGGGCGGCACCTCGCGGTGACGAAGCACCCGCCGCCCGAGAGCCGCGACGCGGGCTTCGACCCGCTCGACCAGCAGCCCATTCTGGAAGCAACCGCCCGAGAGCGCCACCGGCAGGCGATCGCCGTCCGAGCCGAAGCCGCGCACGAGCGCCTCCGCAGCGGCCGCGAGCGTCTCGTGGAAGCGAGCAGAGATCTCGCCGGCGGGTCGTTCGGCGAGGACGTCCGCCACGACGGCGCGCACCATCGGCCGCAGATCGATCTGCGGCGGCACGGCGGCGCGGTCCAGCGAGAACGGGTACGGAGGCGCGTGCCGGCCCCGCGCCGCGGCGTTCCACGCCAGCGCGATCTCGCCGGAGTAGCCGGCGCAGGGCTGCGCGAGCACCAGCGCGCCGATCGCGTCGAACCAGCGCCCGACGCCGTGCGCAGCCACGCAGAGTCCGTCGCGGCGGAGCAGGGCGCGCACGGAGGTCAGCCGGCCGACATCCAGCGCAGCGAAGAGCGGCAGCGCCTCGATCGGAGGCGCGCCGTCGAACGCGTCGTCGACGGCAGCCAGCGCGAGTCGCCAGGGCTCCCGGATTGCCGCCTCGCCGCCGGCGAGGCGCAGTGGGCGCAGCGTCGCGAGCCGCTCGCAGGCCCTCGCGTCACCGAGCAGCAGCTCCCCGCCCCAGGCGCTGCCGTCGGGTGCCCATCCGGTGCCGTCCCAGAGCAGCCCGAGCGCAGGACCGACGACGGCGGCATCCGCGAGGACTGCGGCGAGATGCGCATGGTGGTGCTGGACCCCGATCGCCGCGGCGCCGCGGCGCGCGCGCACCCAACGCGTGCTGGTGTAGCCAGGATGGAGATCGTGGGCGAAGACCTCCGCCCGCGTTCCGGTGAAGCGCTCGAGCCGCTCGATCGCCGCCTCGAACACGTCGAGCGTGTCGGGCGAGTCGAGGTCTCCGAGATGGGGCGACAGGAACGCCTGGTCCCCGATCGCGAGGCACACCGTCGCGTGCAGCTGGGCGCCGCAGCCGAGCGTCGGCCGGACGACCGGCTCCGGGAGCTCCACCGGCCGCGGTGCGAGCCCGCGGCTGCGGCGGGTCCAGATCGTGGCCCCGCCGCCGACGGTCGCGACGGAATCGTCGCAAGGCGCCGGAATCGGCCGGTCGTGCATCAGGAACAGATCCGCGACGTCCGCGAGTCGTCCGAGCGCGTCTCCGACGCGGAACGCCATCGGCTCGCCGGCTCGGTTGCCCGACGTCATCACGAGCGGGCGCGCGACGTCGCCGAGCAGGAGGTGGTGCAGAGGCGTGTAGGGAAGCAGCAGCCCGATGCGGTCCAGGCCGGGCGCGATCGAAGGCGCGAGCCCGGCATCGTCGCGAACCCGCACGAGCACGATGGGGCGTGCGGCCGATGTCAGGAGCTCGCGTTCGGAGGCATCGAGGATCGCCAGCTTCTCGGCCGCCGCGAGGTCCTCCACCATGACCGCCAGCGGCCGCCGTTCCCGGCGTTTGCGAACGCGCAGCGCACGGACCGCCTCTTCGTTCGTCGCGTCGCACGCGAGATGCGTGCCGCCGATGCCGAGCAGCGCGACGACGCCCCCTTTCCGAAGGGTCGTCGCGGAGGCGGCGAGCGCGGCGGTGTCGGGTCCCGCTCGGCTGCCGTCCGGCTCGAGCACGGTCAGGCGCGGCCCGCAGGCCGGGCAGGCGATCGCCTCGGCGTGGAAGCGGCGATCCTCGGGATCCTCGTACTCCGCACGACACGCGGCGCACAGCGGAAAATCCGCGAGTGTCGTGCGCTGCCGATCGTACGGGAGCTCGAGCGTCGCGCTGAGTCGCGGACCGCAGCGGGCACACGCGGTGAACGGGTACCGGTAGCGACGCGCGCGCGGATCCCGGATCTCCTCCAGGCAGTCTTCGCAGGTCGCGAGATCCGGTGCGAGCGGGATGCTCGCAGCGGCGCCCGGCGCGCTGTCGGAGATGGTGAACCCGTGCGCGGGCGCCCACGGGAGGGGCTCCTCCACGATGCGCGCGAGAGCCGCGCCGGGCAGCGCACACGAGCAGAGTGCGCATGCGAACTCGCGCAGCGCGGAATCGACTCCGAACGCTTCGACGAGCGCCCCGTCCGGTTGGTTCCAGACGCGGCCCGTCAGCCCGAGCGCCCGCGCGCGCTGCACGACGAACGGCCGGAATCCGACGCCCTGGACGACGCCCTCGATCGCGATCCGGACGCCGGCCCTCGGGCCGGGCCGATGCGTCTGCGCAGCGTCGATGGTGCGAGTGGTCGGCGGCATCGGACACGATTCTCGCGCGGTCCAGGTCGGTGTCTTGTCGGATAACCGACAAGTGTCGGGAGTCCGACATCGAGACGCGGGGAACCAACCTCGCATCGACGCGGATCATTCTATCGCGCGCGAATCTTCATCGAGAGAGGAAAGTTTCTCTTTTCTTCCGAGCGAACGCCGATGCATAATGCGCGCGAGTCATCGGCCGAAGAGGGGAAGGCAGATGTTCTCTCCGACCACGGGCCCGAACGCAGGCGAGTCGTGGGCGCAGGGGGAGTCGCTCGTGGACTCGCTCGCGCGCGACGGCGTGACGCGCCGCGAGTTCATGGGTTTCTGCGCGAAGATCGGAGCGATCCTCGGGATCGGCGTCGGTGGCGTCGCGCGCGTCGCCGAGGCGATCGAGTCCCTGTCGAGACCCAGCGTCGTGTGGCTGCAGCTGCAGGAGTGCACCGGCTGCGTCGAGAGCGTGCTGCGTGCGGATACGCCGACGATCGGCGACCTGCTGCTCGAGCGCATCTCGCTCGACTACCAGCACACGTTGATGGCGAGCGCCGGTCATGCAGCCGAAGAGGCGTTGCAGCAGGCGATGAAGGAGTGGCACGGCAAGTACCTGCTCGTCGTGTCCGGCTCCGTCCCGCGCAACGACGGCGGCATCTACTGCACGATCGGCGGCCGCACGGCCGAGGAGATCCTCGTCGAAGCCAATCGGGGTGCGGCGGCGGTGATCGCGCTCGGCGCGTGCGCGCACTGGGGCAGCGTGCAGGCGGCGCGGCCGAACCCGACCGGCGCCGTCGGCATCGGTGCGCTGATCAAGGACAAGCCGGTCGTGAACATCGCCGGCTGCCCGCCGATCGCCGACGTCGTGACGGCGACCGTCGTGCACTACCTGACCTTCGGGCGGCTGCCCGACCTCGACGGGGACGGCCGGCCGCTGTTCGCGTACGGCGCCCGCATCCACGACCAGTGCCCGCGTCGCGCCAACTTCGACGCGGGGCAGTACGTGGAGGTGTTCGACGACGCCGCGGCGCGCAGCGGCTGGTGCCTGTACAAGGTCGGCTGCAAGGGGCCGGCGACCTTCTCCCCGTGCCCGATCATCCAGTGGAACCGCGGCACGAGCTGGCCGATCGGCGCCGGGCATCCGTGCATCGGCTGCACCGAGCGGAACTTCTGGGACACGATGACGCCGTTCTACCGGCAGATGCCCGACGTGCTCGGCGCCGGCGGCGTCGAGCGCACCGTAGACACCATCGGGCTCGGCATCTTCGCCGGGGCCGTCGCCGGCGTGACGGCGCACGCGGTCGCAACCGGGATCAAGCGTGTTCACGAGCGCCGCAGCGGCGACGGGCCGGCAGCGGACGGCTCCGCGAGCGACCGCCGGGAGGACCAGGATGGCGACTAAGGTCGTCGTCGACCCGATCACGCGCATCGAGGGCCATCTGCGCATCGAGGTGCGCGCCGATGCCGGTCGCATCGAGGAGGCCTGGGCCTGCGTGACGCAGTTCCGCGGCCTCGAGTTGGTGATGCAGGGCCGGGACCCGCGCGATGCCTGGGCGTTCGCCCAGCGGATCTGCGGCGTCTGCACGACCGTGCATGCGATCGCCTCCGTGCGCGCCGTCGAGGACGCGCTCGGGATCCGCGTGCCGCCGAACGCCGAGTTGATCCGCAACCTGGTCCACGGCATGCAGACGGTGCAGGACCACGTGATGCACTTCTATCACCTGCACGCGCTCGACTGGGTCGACGTCGTGAGCGCGCTGTCTGCGGATCCTGCCGAGGCTGCCGCGCTGGCCAGCTCGATCTCGCCGTGGCCGAACAACTCGCCGACCTGGTTCCGCGAGGTCCGCGACCGCGTCGGGCGCTTCGTCCAGAGCGGGCAGCTCGGCATCTTCGCGAACGCGTATTGGGGACACCCGGCGTACCGCCTGCCGCCGGCCGCGAACCTGATGGCATTGGCGCACTATCTGGAGGCGCTCGACTGGCAGCGCGACGTGATCCGCCTGCACACGATCTTCGGCGGCAAGAACCCGCACCCGAACTTCCTGGTCGGCGGGATGGCGTCGGCGATCAACCTGGCGGACACCGCGACGATCAACGCCGCCCGGCTGTCGGACGTGGCCGACATGATCGTCAAGGCCCGGCGCTTCGTCGAAGAGGTCTACTGGCCGGACCTCGTTGCGATCGCGGGGTTCTACAAGGACTGGGCCGCGATCGGCTCCGGCCCCCGCCACTACCTCGCCGCCGGCGACTGGTCGGACGTCGACTGGAAGGACAAGGCCTCCGCCTATCTGCCGGGCGGCGTGATCGTCGACGGCAATCTCGGCGAGGTCCAGCCGTACGATCACCAGAAGGTGAAGGAGTACGTGACCCACTCCTGGTACGAGTACGAGGCGGGGAAGGACGTCGGACTGCATCCGTACGAAGGCGAGACGCGGCCCAAGTACACGGGACCGCCGACGCCGTGGAAGGAGCTGCAGGGCCTTCCGGAGTACTCGTGGTCGAAGGCGCCGCGCTACGACGGACGGCCGATGGAGGTGGGCCCGCTCGCGCGGATGGTGATCGCCTACGCGTCCGGCCACACCGACGTGAAGCCGCTGGTCGACGAGGTGCTCGGGAAACTCGGTGTCGGGGCCGAGGCGTTGCACTCGACGCTCGGCCGGACGGCGGCGCGCGGCATGGAGACGCTGCTCGTCGCGCGTCGCCTCCAGCACTGGTACGACCTGCTGATCGGACGCATCCGCGGCGGCGACGTCGCGACCTTCACGAAGGATCGCTGGGAGCCGAGGACGTGGCCCCGGAAGGCGCAGGGCTACGGCGATCTCGAGGCGCCGCGCGGCATGCTCGGGCACTGGGTGCAGATCGAGGACGGTCGCATCTCGCGCTATCAGTGCGTCGTGCCGAGCACGTGGCTGGCGTCGCCGCGCGGGCCGGACGGCAGCACCGGCATCTACGAGACCGCGCTCGCGTCGAACCATCCGCTCGAGAACCCCGAGCAGCCGCTCGAGATCCTGCGGACCGTGCACTCCTTCGATCCGTGCATGGCGTGCGGCGTCCACGTCCTCGATGCGGCGGGCAAGCCGCTCGTCGAGGTGCGGGTCCAGTGAGCGTTGCGAACCCCGCCGCAGGGCACCGGACCCGAAGTGCGCAGCGCCACGGCGAGTATCGCTTCGTGTATCTGTGGCACTGGCCGATCCGCGCGATGCACTGGCTTGCGGCGGCTTCGCTGCTGGTCCTGATCGCCACCGGCTTCTACATCGGCAGGCCTTATTTCATGACGGCCGGCGAGGCCAGCTCGCACTTCCTGATGGGCCGCATGCGCTTCCTGCACTTCGTGGCGGCCGCCGTCCTCGTCGGAACCGCCGTCGTCCGGATCTACTGGCTGTTCGCCGGATCGCGCTACGAGCGCTGGTCGGCCCTGTTCCCGGTGACTCCGAAGAGCATCCGCGGGGTCTTCCAGACGATCGGCTACTACCTGATGCTCCCGCGCGCCCGGCGCCCGCACTACCTCGGCCACAACCCGCTCCAGCAGATCGCGTACACGGGGATCTATCTCGCGGCGGCGATCGCGGTCGTCACGGGCTTCGCGCTCTACGCCCAGGCGGAACCGGGCAGCTTCTTCTGGAAGCTGTCGTTCTGGGTCGCGTGGTTCCCGGGCGGGATCCGCGGCGTCCGGCTCGTACACCACGCCGTGACGTGGATCTTCCTGATCTTCGTCCCGATCCACGTCTATCTCGCGATGCGGGCCGACGTGATCGACCGGGAGGGGACGGCATCGTCGATCTTCAGCGGGGGACGCTGGGTGCCCGTGGCGCAGCGGTTCGACGATGAGTGAGGTGCCCGTGAGCACGGTCGTCGTCGGGCTCGGGAGTCCGCTGATGGGAGACGACGGGTTGGGCCTCGTCGCGCTCGAGCGCCTGCGCGCCGAGTTCCCGTCCGATCCGTCGCTCGACTGGATCGACGGCGGCACCGCCGGCCTCGCGCTGTTGCCAGCGCTCGAGTCCGCGCAACGCGTTCTGCTGCTAGACGCGATCGAGTTCGGTTCCGCGCCGGGGACGCGCATCGAGATCGACGGGCCGGAGCTGCCGCGGCGACTCTCGGCGAAGCTGTCGCCGCACCAGATCGACGTCGGCGAGCTGCTGGCGCTGGCGGCGCTGCGGGACACGGAGCCCCCCGTGCTGGTGGCGTTCGGCGTCCAGCCCGCCTGCGTCGCGCTCGGCGTGGGACTGTCGGCGCCGGTGTCGTCTGCGCTCGATGGGTTGGTCGCGGATGCCGGCGCGCGTCTGCGTGCGTGGGGACACGTCGGGTCGGTGGACGCCGCGAGCGATGCGGTCGTCGAGAGGAGCTGAGGGACGATGCAGGACGAGGGGACTCGCGAAGGAGGTCGTCGCCGCGGGCGGCGCCATGCGACGGGCATCGCGGTGGCTGCGGCCGCGATCGCATGGCTGCTGGCCGCGGGCAGCGGCGTACCGCCCGTCGCCGCGGAGGAAACCGAGCCGACCACGCTGCGCGAGAGCACCGTTCTCGCCGATTCGGCGGAGGGCTGGGCCGACGGGGGATCGTCCGCGTGCATCGAGTGCCACGACCAGGAGTCCGTCCTCTCGATCCTGGAAACCCGCCACTCGACGACGGGTGATCGTCGCACGCCGTTCGCGAAGCACGCCTGCGAGACCTGCCACGGCCCCGGGGCCGCGCACGCCGAGGATTCCGACGTCGCGCTCTCCGTCGTCTTCGGTCCGGACGCACCCTCCGGCGCCCAGAACGATGTCTGTCTGACCTGCCATCAGGGGGGCGGCCGCATCCACTGGAGCGGAAGCCGGCACGAGAGCGAGGGCGTCGCCTGCGCGACCTGTCACAACGTGCACGCCGCTTCCGACACGCTGCTCGCGAAGGACGTGCGGCCGGAGACATTCGTCAAGAACAACCAGACCGAGACCTGCTACGGCTGCCACCCCCAGGTCCGCGCGGAGGTCCATCGCATCTCCTCGCATCCGTTCCGGGAAGGCCGGGTCGACTGCTCGGATTGCCACAACGTCCACGGCTCGGTGACCGACGCGATGCTGCGTCAGGAGACGCTCAACGAGACCTGCTACGAGTGCCACGCCGAGAAGCGCGGCCCGTTCCTGTGGGAGCATCAGCCGTCGCGGGACGACTGCTCCAACTGCCACGTGCCGCACGGGTCGAACCACAAGACGCTGCTCGAAGCGCGCACGCCGTGGCTGTGCCAGTCCTGCCACGATGCCTCGTTCCACCCCGGAACTGCGGCCACGGGCTCCGGCCTCGCCGGAAGTGCCGCACCGAACCGGAATCTGCTGCTCAAGGATTGCCTCAATTGCCACACCGAGGTGCACGGGTCGAACCATCCCTCGGGCGTGCGCTTCACCCGGTAGGAGCAGGCCATGCGGAACCAGCGACAACGGAACCGGAAGCTCGTCGGAGCGGCCCTCGCTGCGCTCGGGTGGATCTGGGGCGCCGCTCCGGCCGCGGCCGAGGGGCCGCCGCCGATCACGGTCTGGGGCAGCATCGAGAGCGGCGCCTATCTCGGTACCGAGGACTCGTACGAGTTCGGCGACTTCACCGGCCTGAAGGACGACGCCTGGTTCGGCCTCGCGAACGTCGAGCTGAACGCGCGCGCGCCGTGGGACTCCGGCGACACCTGGTACTTCAACCTGTTCGGCGCGAACCTCGCGCTCGAGTCGCGCACCATCGAGGCCCGCGGCGGCCTGCAGGGGTTGATCGACTTCTACTTCGAATGGGACCAGATCCCGCGCTTCGACGACGACACCGCGCAGTTTGCGATGCTGGGCCGCGGCACCCAGACGATCACGCTTCCACCTGGCTGGGTCCCGAGCGCGACGACGGCGGGGTTCACGGCACTCGACGACAACCTGAGCCGTTTGAACCTGTCGCGCGATCGCCGGACGCTGCGAACGGGCTTCGACCTGCTCCTGCCCCGCGGCTTCGAGTTCTCCACCGATTACGAGTACGAGCGCCGCCAGGGCCGCTGGGTCACCGGCGCCGTCTTCGGGAACACGGGCGGCAACCCGCGCTCGATGTTGGTGCCGGAGAAGCGCAACTGGCAGACGCACGAGGTCGACTCGCGGATCCGCTACGCCGACGACGTCAAGCAATTCGAGATCGGCTACGAGAACTCGTTTTTCGACAACCGCAACGACTTCCTCACGTTCCAGAATGCGTTCTCGGCGATCGGTGGATGGGATCCATCGGTGGGGTTCCCGACCGGCTTCGGGCGAAAGGGCGGCCCGCCCGACAATACCTTCCACCAGATCTTCGGATCGGGTGGCTACAGCCTGCCGTTCTGGCGCACGCGGATCTCGGGGCATGCGTCCTTCGCGTGGTTCCGGCAGAACGACGACTTCCTGCCGTTCACGGTCAACCCGGCCCTCCTGGTGCCGACCGGCTTGCCGCGTGGCGACGCCAACGGCGAGATCAACGCGACGACGGTCAACTTCCGGATCTCGTCCCGGCCGCTCGACCGGCTGCGCGTCGACGCAGGCTACCGGTTCGACAACCGCGACAACGACACCGAGCGCGACACCTTCATCGGCGTTCCCGGAGACTCGCTCGATCAGGACACTGTCACGAGCGCCCGCGCCAGGAGGAACCTGCCGAACAGCTTCCGCCTGCACGAGGGCAAGATCGATCTGGGCTTCAAGTTGTTCGACCGGACGGAGCTGTCGACCGGCTATACGCGCCGCCACGAGGACCGTTCCTTCACCGAGGTCGACCGGATCGAGGAGGACCAGATCCGGGCCGGCTTCCGGAGCCGGGCGCTGCGCTGGGCCGATTTCCGCGTCGACGGGCTCTACTCGGACCGCCGGATCGGGGACGACTACAACGTGCTCGCCGCCGTCGCCGACGGATTCTCGCCGGAGCACGTCCTGTCGCTCTCGCCGCTGTCGGCAACCGACGACTTCGAGAACCATCCGGCGCTGCGCAAGTTCAACTTCACCGATCGCGAACGCTACGGCGCCGACGCACGGCTCACCGTGATGCCCATCGATACCGCCAGCCTCGGGTTCCACGTCGGCTGGAAGCAGGACGACTTCAGCGCTTCGGAGCTGGGACTGCGCGAGCGCGAGACGCTGAGCTGGGGCGTCGATGCGTCGTGGAATCCCCTCGAGTCCGTGACCACCTACGCGTGGTATACCCACGAGCGCCTCGAGTCCGACGTGCGCGGGCGGCAGTTCAACAACGCCGCGCAGGCGTTCGTGGGTGCGACGCGGAATTGGGAGCAGCAGGAGACCACCGACATCGACACCGTCGGCGTCGGCGCCGAGTGGTTCGGGCTCGAGGAGCGTTTGAAGCTCCGGGCGGACTACGCATTCTCCTGGGCCAAGGAGCGGATCGACATCGCAGTGGGCTCGGGCCTGGCGACACCGCAGCCGTTTCCGGACAATCGGTTCTTCTTCCACGACGTGAGTTTCACTGCGGAGTACGAGTTCCTGGACGGGTTCACCGGCCGCTTCGGCTATCTCTTCGAGTTCCTGGACCAGAACGACTTCGCCTACGACGACACGACACCGACGACGCTGACCCAGGTGCTGGGCCTCGGGCAGAGTACGCCCGACTTCGCGGCGCACCTGTTCTCGTTCTCGCTGAAGTACGAGTTCGGATTCTGAGTTCCACACGGCCGTCGAGGAGAGCCAGCGAGTGAACGAATCGGATCTGGGCCCGCTCTTCGAGCTTCCCGCGGACCCGCACTATCTGTGGCTCGTCGGGAGCGCCGTCGCCGTGCTCGCGATCGCCGTGCTCGCCGTCGGGCTCGTGCGCGGCCGACTGTCACGGGCCCTGCTGCTTCCCGCGCTGCTGTTGCCGACGGCGGCGTACGGGATCGGATACCTCTTCACGCTCGAGGAGTCGAAGCAGGTCGAGTTCTGCGGCTCGTGCCACACGACGATGAGCCCGCTGGTGGCAGCGCTCGACGAGGACACCGAGTCGCTGGCGTCCGCGCACTGGCAACGCGGCGCCGTCTCGCACGTGGATGCGTGCTACCAGTGCCACAGCGGCTACGGCATCTGGGGCGACGTCGACGCGAAGCTCGCCGGCGTGATGCACATGGTCCGGACGGTCACCGGAACCTACGAGTTCCCGATCGCCGCGAAGCATTTCAACGTGGACTCGTGCCTCGGTTGTCACGCACAGGCGGTGGGATTCCGCGAGGTCGAGGAGCATCTCGACCCGGAGATCCAGCAGGAGCTGCTGTCCGGCGAGTCGAGCTGCGCCGGAGACTGCCACGAAGTCGCGCACCCGGAGAGCGCCTTGTGGGGGATCGCCGGTCCGCCGCCGGGAGGAACCCCGTGATGCTGCGTCTCGCGTGCCTGTTCGGAATCGCGGCGCTCGTACTCCTGATCGCCCTGTTCCTCGATCCGAGCGGCTACACGGCCATCGCATTCGCCTTCGTCGGCAACCCGTTGCTCGGCGTCGCCGTCTTGCTCGGGATGCTATGGTGGTGGCGAAACGCGCGGGAGGAACCCTGATGCGACGTTCGATGCTGTCGATGCTGATCGTTCTTGTGGCTGCCGGCGTTGCAGCGAGCACTTCCGCAGCGGCCCAGGAGGACGGCAAGGCGCTGTTCGAGAAGAACTGCCAGAAGTGCCATGGACCTGATGGGAAGGCAGATACGAAGGCCGGCAAGAAGATGAAGGTGCCCGTCTGGGGACCGGATTCCGATCTCACTCACGCGCACATCCTCGAGAACGTGCGGACGAACAAGAAGCACAAGACCGTCTCGAAGAAGGTCAGCGACGCCGAACTCGATGCCATCGCGACCTACGTGGCGACGCTCGGCGGCTCCTGATCGCGAGGACCCGGATTCGCGATCATCGCGCTCCGGGTGTCGACCGCTCGGCGCGGTACGTGAGCGCGAAGGCCATCGCGCCGGACGCGATCAGGTTCGCGAGAGCGATCCGGCCGATCCCGAAGAGCTGCGTGACGCCCGGAATCCCGAGCGCTGCGAAGCCAGCGAAGATGGCGCTGAACGCGACGAAGAAGAGGCCCGCCAGGGCGAGGGCGCGAGACGCCGATCCGGAAGCGGGGAGTCGGCTCCCGGTCATGAGCTCGGAGGCGGCCAACAGCCCCACGGCGGCGAAGACGCTCCCGTGCAGAACGGTATAGGCCAGCACGAACACGGGCTCGATCGGCGTGCCCGCCGACGGGAGTTCGCCGCGGAACAGGCCCGCCCCGAGCGCGTACGGCGTCCACAACGCGCGGCCCTCGAGCACGTCGAAGAGCAGGAAGAGGATGGCGACGGTCGCCGCGCCGACGACTCCGGCGAGAATCCCCTCGAGGACCCACGGAATGTTCTGGACGTTCGGGTCGGCGTCGGCGAGGTCCTTGGCCTGGCTTGCTCGCACGCTGAGGTCTCGTCCCGTCATCGATTCCTCCTGTCTCTTCCCCCCCGCGATCTTCTCCCTGCGCTGCCGGTTCGCCGACCGCAACTCGGATCTCGCGATCGCGATCTCGGCCCCTTCTTCCGACGCGTCCGGAGCGGGATTGTTCGCGCCTTCCCGGCGGGGCGCCGTCGGCTCGATTTTCGCCCTTCGACACGTGGGCGGATTGCAGCGCGCTGGGGCAACATCGGCGCACCCCGCCGGACCGCGGAAGACCGCCCCTGGCCCGGGCCGGAGTCCGCGGCATGTGTGACTGCTTCGCGCTCGACGTTCCGGCCAGTCGCGTTGCGGCTGCCGCCGCGGGCGGCGCCAGCGCGTCCGATGCTTCCGGCGTTTCGTCCGTGGACGCGCTGGCGCGCGTCCGGCGCTCGCAGGCGGCGCACCGCAGCGCTCCATGGGTCGATGCCCACGCGCATCCCGGGCGCTTCTGCGTCCGCGGCCTGCCGGCGGCGTCGGCCTCGCGTGCTTCGACGACTTCATCGACGAGATCCTGCGGATGGTCGACCTGCTCGGTATCGACCACGTGGCGATCGGTACCGACATGGCCGCCAACGACCGGCCGGTGGTCGAGAGGGATCGGCAGTTCCCGGACATCGCTACTGCTCTGACCGCGCGCGGTGTCGCGAGTGACGAGGTCGCGAACATTCTCGGCGGCAATTTCCAACGGCTGTTCGCGACGATGACGGGTTGACGCGGCCGGATCCACGAACAGGAGGCGGGAGAACTCGATGGCGAAGGCGAAGCGAATCCATGCAGCCGGTGTCGGCCGGTTGCCCGTCTTCTCGCACGCGGTGCGGGCGGGCGATTTCCTGTTCGTCTCCGGCATGCTCGGAACACGCGAGGATTCCTTCGAGCTGGTCGAAGGCGGCGTCGGGGCGCAGACGCGCCAGGCGCTCGAGAACATCGGCAAGATCCTCGCGGCTGCGGACGCCGGCTTCGAAGATCTCGTGAACCTGAAGGTATTCCTCGTCGACATGGCGAAGTTCCGAGAGATGAACGAGGCCTACGCCTCCTACTTCTCCGCGGAGCCGCCGTCGCGGATCACCGTGGGCTGCAGCGCGCTGGCACTCGGTGCTGTCGTCGAGATCGAAGCGATCGCGTATCTCCCCGAGGAGCGCTGATGCGCGTCGGGTCCGGTTTCCGGCGCGGACCTTGCGCGCCTCCCGGCGACGGCGCAGCATGACGACCGCGATGAGTCCTTTTGCCTATGCCGGCAGCCCGGATCCCATCCGCGACGATCTCGTCGCGGGGCATCGCCGGGCCTGGGAGCGTCTGGCGCATCCGGGCACCTGGCTCGACGGCGCCGAGCGCGTCGCCGTGGCGATGGAGGTGCGGGCGGCACTCGGCTGCACGCTGTGTCGAGCGCGCCGCGCCGCGCTCTCGCCGTACGCCGTGGCCGGAAATCACGACTCGGCGTCGGGCCTCGCGCCAGCGCTGACCGACGCCATCCACCGCATCACCACGGACGCCGGCCGCATCACGCGCAAGCTGGTGGACGATCTCGCCGCGGCCGGCATCGACGACGCCACCTATGTCGAAGCGATCGGCATCGTGACGCAGGTGCTGAGCATCGACGCCTGCCATCGCGCGCTGGGCCTGCCGCTCGAGCCGCTGCCCGAGCCGGTGCCGGGTGCGCCTCGCCGGCGCCGCCCGACCGCCGCCGCTGCCGAGGGCGCGTTCGTGCCGATGGTGAAGGCGGGCCGGCTCGATCCGGAGGACCGCGATCTCTACGGCGGCCGGGTCACCGGCAACGTGATCCGGGCGCTCAGCCTGGTTCCGGCCGAGGTGCGGGCGCTGCGCGATCTCTCGGCGGCGCAGTACCTCGATGAAACGGAAATGCGACGGCTCGGTTCGTCGCGCGCGCTCGATCGCGCACAGATCGAGCTGGTGGCCGGTCGCCTGTCCGCGCTGCGAGAGTGTTTCTACTGAACCAGCGCCCATGCAGTGCTGCTCCGGGCGAGCGGCACGATCTCCGGACAGGAGCTGGACCTGCGCGCGATCACCGACCCGCGCGCGGCCGCCGCCAGTGGCATCGGACACGCGGCGGCGCTGGTTCGCTTCGTCGATGCCAGCGTGGCCGAGGACAGCGACGAGCTCGTGGCCGCACGCGCAGCCCTGCGCACGGCGGTGGGACCGGCGGGGCTCGTCGATGCCGCCGCCGTCGTCGGCAACTTCGAGCGCATGACGCGGATCGCCGATGCGACCGGCATCGCGCTCGACGCGCCGGTCGAGATGATGTCCGCCGATTTCCGCGAGACGCTCGGACTCGAGGGCTTCGCGTCGGCAGCGCAGACACCGCGCAGCGGCAGACTGCGAAACCGCGTCGCTGGAGTGCTGCGCGGGCTCGGCTTCGGCCTGCTCCGCCTCTCGGGTCGGCGGCGCCGCGCGCGCTGAGACAGGACACTAGGGCGTCGCCTCCGACAGTGCCTTCAGGGCCGCGACCGGGCAGCGCGCCATCCGGATGTCCGTCGGCAGGAACATCCCGAGCAGCCACGGGTAGTCGCGGTCGATGCGGCTCGTGTAGTAGCTCAGATGGACGTGGCCATTGCGGAAGACGACACCGGCGTAGGAGGTGTCGCCGGCGCTCGGGAGATCGCTGAGCCGGACCATTCGTTCGGGCTCGACGCGGTAGAGGCTGGTTCGCTTGCGGGAGAGCACGCCGCCGAGTCGGGTGAGGCCGCGGCGAGGCTCGGGCTGGTGGCGTCCGACGGCAAACACTTGGTCGTCGATGCGGAACAACAGGGGCCCATCGAGGCGCGTGGTCTGCGACTCGTGGATGCTCCAGTCCGTGTACGGCGGCGACGCGACGGCGATCGCAGTCCCGGCGTCGCGGTGACCGAGGAGACTGTCGGGTTCGACCTCGAGCCGCGCCGTCGCCAGCAGCCGGCCATCGGGAAGGAACTCGATCGCTGTCTCGTCGTTGCCCTTGCCCTGGTAGATCGTCGAGACGCGCTGCCAGTCGCGACCGTCGGTCGAGCGGAGCAGGATCGACTCGCCGTGCTCCCGGCGGTACGCCGCGACGTACCAGGTGGCCCCTCCGTCCGGGGACTTGGGACGCCAGAGCAACCAACCTTCGGGACCCACCGTCTCGAACGGCGTCCAGGTGACCGCGTCGTCACTGGTCGCGAGGACGGTTCCTTCCGGCGTGGCCATCGCTCCCGAGTTGCGGAGTGCGTACAGGAACAACGTGCCGTCGATGTCGATCAGCTTCGGGTCCCGGATGTCCTTCCCGGGGAGGTGGAGCTGCGCCAGCGTCTCCCAGCGATGGGCGTCTGGCGAGCGGCGCACGATCAAACGCGCATCGGGCGATCCCAGGTGGGTCGGGCGCGCGTCGTGCACCAGCACGAGATCGTCGTTCCAGAGCAGGAGATCGGTGTTCGAGTTGTGCTCGCCATCGGCGACGGCCGCGGCGTATTCGAGGTGGAGCCGCGGATCCGGCTCCACCCGGTTGGGTCGGAGCCAGCCATACAGCGAAAGCGACGCGAGGCCCCCGAAAAGCCCGACGATCGCCAACCCGACGGCCCGGAACATGGCGGCGGACCTTACCCCGCGCGCCGGAACCCGGCGAGATCTCGCCTCGCCGGGTTCCGCTCGGCCCCTCGGGGGAAGGGAAACCGATCCCCTCGGCACGGGATCCGTACGCTCGATGGCCAGCGCATGACGGTGCCCCGATCCGAGCATGACGTGCGCTCGCCGCCGTGCTCTACTGAGGCGCCGAAAGGGACAGCGGGGAACTGCGGGTGCGTCAAGCGACCTTCGTACTGCTCGCGAGCCTGTTGCTCGCTGCCAGCGCGGAAGCGCAAGGGGGCTCGTCCTCGCCGCGCAGTGCGCTCGGCAGCTCCGACGAAGCCCTATTCGATGACTTCGACCTCGAGCTCGAGCAGGGCATCCATGACCCCTTCGAGCGGACCAATCGCCAGGTCTTCGCCGTGAACCGCGCGATCTCGCGCGTCGCGATCGATCCGATCGCGAACGCCTATGGCGCCGTCGTGCCGTACCCGGTCCGGCGTTCGATTCGCGGGATCTTCGAGAACCTGAACCAGCCCGTCGTGATCGCCAACGATCTGCTGCAGCTCGAGCCCGGGCGGGCCGCGCAGGCGACCGTGCGTTTCCTGCTGAACAGCACGTTCGGGCTCATCGGGATCTTCGATCCGGCGCTCGAGGCCGGGTTTCCGCAACACCGCGCGGATTTCGGCCAGACGCTCGGGAAGGCGGGGCTCGGTCCCGGTCCTTATCTGGTCATCCCGTTGCTCGGACCGAGCAGCGGCCGCGACATCGTTGGAAGTCTCGTCGACATGGCGCTGCGGCCCGATAGCTGGCTTCTGCCCCTGGGACCGCGCATGCTGCTGGGTGGCACCTGGGGCATCACCGAGCGTGAGGCGCACGGCGACAGCCTCGAGGCGCTCGAGCAATCGTCGGTGGACTTCTACTCGGCGATTCGCAGCGCGTTCTGGATGAGCCGGGAGGCTTTCGTACGCGACGAGGGCCCCGGCACCGTCCAGCCGCCGCCTGCGCCGACCGAGCAGGCCGCGAGTCCCTGAGGATTTCGATCCGGGCGCGTCGAAGCGCCGGACCTCGAGGGCTCGCACGGACTCAGGACGTCTCGTCTCCGCCCTGCGCCTGCGCGGCGATCTTCTCTTCGAGAGCGCGCATCAAGCCGTCGAAGCCATCGCGCTTGAGGACCCCCGAATACTCGGCCCGGCGCAACGCCAGCTCGCTGACCGTGCCGTTCAGGAATACGTCGATGACGCGCCATTCGCCGCCGACGGGACGCAGCCGATAGTCGAGCGCCACGGTCTCGCCATTCCCGCGCACGATCCGGCTTTTCACCAGCAGCGTCCCGTGCGTCGCGGTCTGGACGCCGAGGTTTTCGAAGCGCTCTCCCTTCCAGCCGTCGAAACGAGCGGCATAGGTGGCGATCGCCAGCCGGGAGAACGCATCGACCAACCGCGTTCGCTCGGGTTCGTCGAGCTGTCGCCAGCCGAGACCGACGGATTTCTCCGCCATGAACTCGAAGTCGTACAGGCCCGCGACGACCGGGCGAATCTGCTCGAGCCGGCCCTCGAAGCCGAGGGCGTCCGCGTCGCGCATCGCCGCGAGCAGGACGTCGTGAAGACTCGCGACCGCTGCCTCGGCCTGCTCCGGCGGCGGCTGGCCGGGTTCCGCGGCGGTCGGGCCGGGCACGGCCAGCCACGCGGCAGCGACGAGGACGAGCGCGCGTGTCCGCGGCAGCGTGGATCCGGCGCCGGAGATCGTTGCGGGGAGAATCCTCGCGCAGTAGGTATGCAAGTCGGAACCTCGGATGGTCTGGAACCGGACATCGGGGGGCCGGGCGAGAAGGGTAGCCGCGTACCGGGCCGGTTGCTCGGAAGACGGAGATCGCAGGCGTGGCCATCGAAACCATGGATGCGACGGTCGGCAGGATCGCCGGCGCTTGTATCGACGCCTCGCAGCGGCACGCGCCATGGGTCGTGGCGGCGAGTCTCGCGCTCGCACTGCTGTCGCTCGGCTGGGCAGCCACGCACCTCGGCGTCAACTCGAACACCGATGATCTGCTGGCCGAGGATCTGCCGCATCGACGTCACCACGCCGCGTTGACGCGTCATTTCGGCGATGCCGGTCACGATCTGATCCTCGTCGTGGACGGCCCCACGGTCACGCTCGCTCACGAGGCGACGACGGCGCTGATGGAGCGGCTCGCTGCAGATGCCGGGCGCTTCGAGAAGGTCGTCGCGCCGGGCAGCGGTCCGTTCTTCGATCGCAACGGGTTGCTGTACCTCGGCGTGGATGACCTCGAGCGGCTGGCGGATCGGCTCGCCCGAGCGCAGCCGCTACTGGCCGAGCTGGCGCGTGAGCCCACGCTGCCGCGCTTGCTCGAGCTGCTGGCGCAGGCCGTCCGCGAGGCGGAGCTGAGCCCGATTCCCGATCACGAGCTCGGAGAGGCACTCGAGCGCCTCGCGGAGGCGATCGACAGCTCCGTCGATGGGAACGCGCTCCCGCTCGCGTGGGACGGCTGGATCCTGGGAGACGCGGAGTTCGACGGCCGCTCGGCCGCGCCGCACCGCCGCGTCATCTTCGCCACGCCGCGCGTCGACTTCGAAGCATTCGGGCCGGCGCGTGCAGCCGTCGAGCGGGTGGGAACACTGATTCGAGAGGCGGGACTCGAGGAGATGTCGGGCGTTCGCGTCCGTGTCACCGGCGACCTCGCGCTCTCCACCGAGGAGTTGTCGCGTGTTCGCGGGCAGGCGGCGATGCAGCTGGCGGGATCGCTGATCGCCGTGACCGTCCTGCTGCTGATCGGGCTCCGCTCCGGACGCCTCGTGCTGCACGCCGTCGCGACGCTATTGGTCGGTCTGGCGTGGACGACGGGGTTCGCAGCGCTCGCCATCGGGCACTTGAACCTGCTGTCGGTGGCATTCGCGGTTTTGTTCATCGGTCTCGCGATCGACTACGGCATCCACTTCCTGATGCGCTGGCTCGAGCTGCGCGATGCCGGCAAGGAGGTCTCCCCGGCGCTCCGTGGCGCCGGCCGGAGCGTCGGCACGTCGCTGTTCCTGTGCGCGATCACCACCTCGATCGGCTTCTACTCGTTCGTGCCTACCGGCTTCGTCGGGATCGCCGAGCTCGGCGTCATCGCCGGCACCGGCATGTTCCTCTCGCTGTTGGCGACGCTCACGCTGTTGCCGGCGCTGGTCCGCCTGCTGCCGCCGGCGCGCGGGCGTCGTGGGCTCGGCGCCATCGAGATCCGGCTTCCCGAGTTCCCGCTGCGCTATCCGCGCTCCGTCTGCGCCCTCGCCCTGTTGCTCGCGATCGGAGCGCTGTTCGTCGCGCCGCAGCTCCGGTTCGACAGCGATCCGCTGAACGTGCGCGATCCGGGCACCGAATCGGTCCAGACGATGCGAGACCTCGTGAGCGGACGCCGGCCTTCGCCGTGGACCGCCGAGCTGCTCGCGCCGGATCTCGCCGCGGCCACGACGCTCGCGAGGCGTCTGGAGTCGCTTCCGGAGGTGGCGCATGCGGTGACGCTCACGTCGTTCGTGCCGGCGCAGCAGTCGGACAAGCTCGCGATCCTCGACGATGTCCGACTGTTCCTGGGAGAGCTGACGACGCCGACGCCGCCGCTGACGACGACGATCGAACGCACGCAGCGCGCGCTCGATCAGCTGCGCGCGGCGGTTCGCGAACGCCTCGCGGCCGCCGGGGAGACGCCGACGGGACAGCGCGCGCAACGGCTGATCGAGACGGCGGAAACCACACTCGTTCGTTTCGGCGCTTCCCCGGAGTCGGCGTCCGACGTCGCCCGGCTCGAAGAGAGGTTGCTCGGGGATCTGCGGGGCTGGCTGACGCGGCTGGACCTCCTGCTGCGTGCGGAGCCGATCTCTCTGGATACGCTGCCCGCATCCCTGCGCGACCGCTTCCTCTCGCCCACCGGCATGGTACGCATCGAGGTGTTTGCTCGCGACGATCTCTCGGACCCCGGTGCGATGGAGCGTTTCGCCGACGCCGTTCTCGCTGTGGATCCGTCCGCGACCGGGGCCGCAGTGATGATCATCGAATCGGCGCGTGCGATCGAGGCCGCCATGGTCCGCGCGCTCGGCTACGCGTTCCTCGCCATCGCCTTGCTGCTGCTGGTGCTGTGGCGCAGTGTCACCGATACACTGTTGGCGCTCGTTCCGCTGGTCTTCGCCTCTCTGATGACGGCGGCCGCAGCGGTCCTGATCGGGCTACCGTTCAACTTCGCCGACGTGATCGTGCTGCCGCTGCTTCTCGGAATCGGCGTCGACAGCGGCGTGCACCTCGTCCATCGCTTTCGCCACGATCCGTCCCCCTTCCAGCACGTCCTGCATACCAGCACCGCCCGCGCCGTTCTCTTCTCCGCCGTCACGACGCTCGCGAGCTTCGGAACACTCGGTTTCTCGACGCATCTCGGCATTGCGAGCCTCGGGCGGCTGCTGGCGCTCGGCGTCGCGATCATGCTGGTGGCGAACCTCATCGTACTGCCGGCGTTGCTCACGTGGATGAGCGCGGCCCGCGTCCCGGCCGTGAGCCGCTGAACCGCTCCGTCCCGCTCGGTGCGGAGGCCTGGTCCCCCGTTCATTCCTCGCCGAGCACGAAGCCCGCCAGCGTGTCTCGGCAGGCTTCCGGGTTGTCGATCATCACCGAGTGCCCGGCGCGCGGGATGACCGCCAGACGGCCATTCCCCAGCACCTCCTCCGCCATTCGTTCCGCCACCTCCGCCGAGACGACGTCGGAGGCGGCGCCGCGGATCACCAACGTGGGGCACGACACGCGCGCCAGCGCATCCCAGAGTTCCGCCGTGAGACGCGCCTCTCGTTCGCGCAGCTCCGACTCGCTCGCCCGCTTTCGGCCGCGAAACCACGCGGGATCGAGGCGAGGCTCGAAGCGACCGTCGGCGCGCGGCCGCAGGCCGTGACGCGCCAGGCGTTGCAGGGCGTCGCGGCCGGCCGCGGGGTACTGGCGGGAAAGAAGCTCGCGGTACTCCGCCTCGGACGCGAAGCTCGGCCCGCCATCGGCGCTCGCATCCCCGCCGCCGCCTCGCTGCAGATCGAGCTGGATTCGCAGGGTGCCGCGGGCGTCCAGCTCCGGCGCGGAGTCGACGATGACGAGGCCGGCCATGCGTTCCGGATGCCGGCCGGCGAACAACATCGCGATGCGCCCGCCGAGCGAGTGGCCGACCAGCACCAGCCGGTCGATCCCGAGCGCCTCGGTCAGCGCCTCGAGATCGGCGACGTGCGCGTCGTAGTCGTAGCGGGCCTCGGGGTCGCGATCGGATTCGCCATGACCCCGCAGATCGACGGCGAGGGTCCGGTAGTACGGCGCGACGGCGGGGGCGAGCTCGTCCCACACGTGGGCCTCGTTGCCGAAGCCGTGCACGAAGAGCAGCGGGACGCCGTCCCGGCTCCAATCGAGAAGATGCAGTGACAGTCCGTCCGTGACGGGAACGCGGATCGAGGTCGGCTCCACGACGGGGATCCTAGACGGGATCTCGCGCCTCCGCTGCGGGGAGCCGGGGTCGTGGGATCGGTTCCGTCAGGGTGTATGATCCGCGCCAAGCCGTGGACTACGCGCAGCTCGATCACATTCCGACCGTCAAGCTCGCGATGACGCCGTTCCCGCACGCCGTCGATGGAGGCGAGCCGCTCTCGGCGGCTCTCGAGATGATGGAGGCGCACGGCGTGCATCAGCTCCCCGTCACCGACCAGGGTCGTCTGATGGGTGTCGTGGCGAGAGGCGACGTGGCGCTCGTGGCAATCGGAGTCCGGGGGCAGCCGCGCGCGGTCCGGGTACGAGACGTCTGTGTGACGACGGCCTACATCGTCGAGGATCGCGAACGGCTCGACCGTGTGCTCGATCGGATGGCGGAGGAACACCTCGCAGCGGCGTTGGTGACGCGACGCGACAAGCTGGTCGGGATCTTCACCTTCACCGATGCGTGTCGGTTCCTGGCTGGCTGGCTCCGCGCGCGATTCCCGGATCCAGAGGACGACGCCGCTGCATGACCCGCTCGCCTACGCGGCCTCGTCTCGAACGCGCGCGCTTCCGGCCGGCGGGTGGAGAAAGGCGAAACGGGCCACGACCTGCGAGGCGAGCAGAACCTCCGACTGCTCCAGGCGGTAGCTCGGCGGTGCCTCGGCGACGATGGCGTCGAGCGCGCGACCGATCGCTTCGGCGCGCGGCAGGGCGAGCGCCATTTCCGCGTGGACATTGATGGCGAAGACCGTGCCCGCCCGGTCCGCCATCACGACGCCGAGCGGGAGATGATCGATGAGCTCGCGCTGCGCCAGGGGCCGCACGTCGAACAACCCACCCGGGAACAGCGTACTCGCCAGCGCGAGGCCGACCGGCGTCAGCAGCAGCGGAGTCGGGTCCCGCCCGTCCGGAAACCCGAACCAGGTCCAGCCGACATGGGCGGCCAGCGGGAGCAGGCCGGCGAGACCGATCGCCATCGCATGGTACCCGCGCGGGCCGTGGCGCCGGAGTCCGCTCCCGATGTGCAGCGCCGAACCGGCGACGATCAGCGCGTAGGCGTAGGGGGTGATGACCCACCACAGCGGGCCGGGTCGACCGACGTTCGTCATCACCGCTGCGCTCCACGGCTCCAGGAACAGCAGGATCCAGACCAGCAGACCCGGGAGCGCGAGAGCCAACGGAAACCACGGAATCCTGCGCGCCACCGGGCTCTGCGCCATATGGGCCGCCAGCCCGATCCACATCGGACCGACGAGCACCAGGCCGAGCATCGATAGGCGCATACCGACCCAGGCGTCGACGAGATCGCGGTCCATCAGCAACGCGCCCGCGCACCAGACTCCCGCCGCGAGCGAGAGCAGCGCGTAGGTCCGACGCCCCGCGACGTCACTGCCGCGGAGCAGCGCGGCGCCGGCCCCGAACAGGGCGAGCAGCATGTTCAACTCGACGATCAGCGCAAATAACGACACGAACGGCGCCCCCGCTCCCCCTATCGGCCCGCGCCGACCCCCGGTGAAGGATGGACAGAGCGACGGTTGGCCGAGAAGTCACGCAATTTGGTCGGTCCGACCCGGAGCGCCTAGACTCCGCAGTCATGCGCCGAACGCCCGAGGAAATCGAAACCCTCCTGCGCAACCGAGGGCTTTCGCTGACCCCGCAGCGCCGGGCGATCCTGCGCCAACTCGCCGATCGCGGGGGGCACTGGACCGCCGCCGAGGTGCTGGAGAGCCTCACCGGCGAGTTTCCGCTGGCGAGCCGCGCCACCGTCTACAGCACTCTCTCGTTGCTCCGCGAACTCGGGGTCCTCGCCTATGTTCCGGCTCCCGGTCCCGGCGGTGAAGCCCGCTTCGACGCCAACCCGGAACCCCACCAGCACTTCGTATGTCGCACCTGCGGCCAGCTCGAGGACGTTCCGCCCGATTGGTTCCCGGTCTCGATTCCCCGTGGGGTCGAACCGGCGTTTGCAATCGATCAGTTCCGGATCGTCGCCGAGGGCACTTGCGCCGCGTGTGCCGCCAGATCGCCGGCCTGACTCCGCCGCCGCGTCAAGAAAGGGGCCGGGTTCGTTCGTCAACTTTTCCCGTTCGGGAAAAGTTGACGAACGAACCCGGCCCCTTTCTTGACGCGGCCAGGACGATCGGGGAAAATGCAGCACGTCTTCAGAGTGGTCGGACCTCCGACATCGGATGTCGGAGGCCCGAGTTCTGGGGGAGGGACCAGCCATGCAGCCCGGTATGACGCCGTCGAGCGCGATGCACGTCGAGCCGGTCGGATCCGCCACGCGCGTCGACCGCGTCTTCGAACAGCTCCGATCCCAGATCCTGTCCGGCGCGATCGCGCCGGAGACCCAGCTCCCCAACGAGCGCGAACTCGCCGAGGCGTTCGGCGTGAATCGGGCGTCCGTGCGCGAGGCGCTGAAGCGCCTCGAGTTCCTCGAACTCGTCGAGGTGCGCCATGGCCAGGGCACCTTCGTGCAGGAGGTCTCCGCGTCGTCGGCGCTGCAGGTCGTCGAAGGGCTGCTGCGAGATCCGGCGGTCATCACGAGAAACCTTCTCGAGCAGCTGCTGCTGTTCCGGCGGAACGTCACGCTGCAGGTCGTCGAGCTGGCCGCGCGGCATCGCGACGAGGCGCAGCTCGCCCGCGCGCGCACGCTGCTCGAGGACGAAGCCGCCGAGGGCGCCGATCCCAAGCGCGCGCTCGAGATCGACCTGCGCTGGAACGCCCTGCTCAGCGAGGCGACCGGCAACCTGATGTACCAGCTCGTGGGCAATCTCTTCACGAAGCTCGTCGCCCGGCTCGGCCCGCTCTACTACAACGCCGAGCGGGACCATCGCCGCTCGATGAGCAACCACCGGGCGCTGCTCGCCGCCATCGAACGGCGCGACGCCGAAGCCGCGCGGAGTCGGGTCGAGGAGATGCTGCGCTACAGCGAGGAGCGCATCCTCGCGGAAGTCGCGCGCCTCGAAGAAGCCGGCCTGATCGGGCCGCGCGCGCGCCGCACCGGCGCCACACCCGGACGGCAGCCGTGACGATCGCGCGCGAGACGCTGCGCTGGAACGGCTGGGGTCGGCTCGGCGAGTCGATGGAGCTCTCCCGCGCGCGCGAACACGCGCTGTTGGCCGAGCTGGCGCACCGCTTCGGGCGCGCGCTCTCGCCCGCCGCGCCGCCGGTCGAGCTGGCCGCGCTGCGTCTTCCGCCGAGCAAACTCCCGGCCGAGACGGTCGGGCAGCTGCGCGCGGCCTGCGGAGACGCCGGCGTTCGCACCAGCGCGCTGGAGCGCGTCCACCACGCGCTAGGCCGCAGCCTCCCGGACCTGCTGCGGCTGCGCCAAGGCGCGATCGAGCGCTTTCCCGAAGTCGTCGTCTATCCCGCCGACGAGGGCGCCGTTGCCGCGGTGTTGCGCATTGCCGCGAAGGCGGGTCTCGCGGTCGTTCCGTTCGGCGGCGGCTCGAGCGTCGTCGGCGGGGTCGAACCGCGCAGCGGGCCGGAACTGGCCGGGGCACTGTGTCTCGATACGACGCGCCTCGACCGGCTGCTCCGAGTCGATCTCGAGAGCGGCACGGCGACCTTCCAGGCCGGCATCGATGGGCCCGCGCTCGAGGCGGCGCTCGCGGCGCAGGGCCTGACGCTCGGGCACTTCCCGCAGTCGTTCGAGCACTCGACACTCGGCGGATGGATTGCGACGCGCTCCGTCGGACAGCAGTCGGATGGCTACGGCAGCATCGCCGACCTGTTGGTCGCGCTGCGGATGGTGACGCCGGAGGGTGTCGTCCGTACGCTCGAGGTGCCGCGTTCGGCGAGCGGTCCGGACTGGAACCAGCTCGTGCTCGGCTCGGAGGGCGCGCTCGGCGTGATCGTCGAGGCGACGGTGCGGGTGCGCGCGGCGCCCCGTGCGAGTGAACTCCGCGGCATGTTGTTCAAGGACTTCGCAGGCGGTGTCGCCGCCGTACGCGCGATGCGCCGCGCGGGGGTCCCGCTTTCGATGGCGCGGCTCTCGGACGCCGCCGAAACGGGGCTTCAGTTGCTGCTGCGTCGCGATCCAGCCCGGCGCATCGATCCGACCGCGTGGGGGCTCGACCTCGCAGCTCGACTTGGCTGGGGCGCGGGGCGCTGCGCGCTGCTCTACGGCGCCGACGGCGGCGAGCCGCGCGCGGTGCGCCGCGCGCTGCGCCGCGCCCGCGCGATCGGTCGCCAGTACGGCGGCCTCCCGCTCGGCGCCGGCCCCGGGCGCTCCTGGCGTCGCGAGCGGTTCCGGACGCCGTACCTGCGCGACTGGCTGCTCGATCGCGGCGTCGCCGTCGACACGATGGAGACGGCGTTCTCGTGGAGCCGCCTCGAGCGCGGACACGAGACGGTGATGAACGCGCTGCGTGCCGCGCTCGAGACGCAGGCCGGCGCTGGCGTCGCGATGGCGCACTTGTCCCACAGCTACCGCGACGGCGCGTGCCTGTACTTCACGGCGCTGTGGCCGCTCGGCGACGCGCGTGCGCTCGAGCAGTGGGCGGCCATCAAGCGCAGCGTCACCGACGCCATCGTCGCCGCCGGCGGCACGCTGTCGCACCACCATGGCGTCGGCGTCGACCACGCGGCGTGGCTGGCGCGCGAGAAGGGCACGCTGGCGCTGGCGGCGCTGCGCGGAGCGAAGGCGGCCCTCGACCCGCGCGGGCTGATGAACCCGGGGAAGCTGCTATGAGCGACGATGGAGCCGTCCTCACGACGGGAAGCGCGCCGCGCTGGAGCCTCGAGGAGCGCCGCGCTGCGCTGTCGCGCGCCGAGCGCGACGGCGTCGACGTGCTGGTGATCGGCGGCGGGATCGTCGGAGCCGGCGTGCTGCGCGAGGCGGCGTCGCGGGGTCTGCGGGCGTTCCTGGTCGAACGCGATGACTTCGCGTCGGGCACGTCGAGCCGTTCGTCGAAGATGGTCCACGGCGGGCTGCGTTACCTGGCGCACGGCCACTTCGGGTTGACGCGCGAGGCGTGTCGCGAGCGCGATCAGCTCTCGCGCCTGAACCCGAACCTGGTGCGACCACTGCCGTTCTTGTTTCCGTCGTGGGAAGGCGGCAAGACACCGGCGTGGCAGGTGCGCGCCGCGCTCTGGACGTATTCGGCGCTCGCGAATTTCCGGCGCGAGGCGCGTTTCCGGATGCTGTCGCGCGCGCAGGTCGCGGCCTATTCGCACGACGTGCGACTCGAAGGCCTGCGCGCCGCTGGTTTGTACCACGACGCCCAGGTGGACGACGCGCGGCTGGTCCTCGAGACGCTGAAGAGCGCGCGCCGGCTCGGCGGCGCCGATGCGGCGCCGCATGCCGAGGCGATCGAACTCCTCTACGGCGACGGGCGTGTCGTTGGCGCGCGCGTGCGGGATCGGCTCGAGGGGCGCAGCCTGACGCTGCGCGCGCACGTCGTCGTCAACGCCGCCGGCCCGGGGATCGCGCGCGTGCGCGGTCTCGATGCACGCGAGGACGGCGAGCGGCTGCGGCCGGCGAAGGGCGTCCATCTCGCGATTCCGCGCCATCGCGTCCATGCCGAGGGCGCCGTGGCGTTCGAAGCCGCCGACGGCCGTCACCTGTTCCTGTGTCCGTTCGAGGATATCACGATGATCGGGACCACCGACAGCTTCAGCGACGAGATCGACGAGCCGGTCGTGACGATCGACGAGGTGCACTACCTGCTCGCCGCGGCGAACGAAGCGTTCCCGAATGCCGGTCTCACGACCAACGACATCCGCAGCGTGTGGGCCGGCGTCCGGCCGCTGGTGGCCGACGAAGACGCCACGGCGCCGCCCTCCGACGTCTCGCGCGAATCGGAGATCCACGAATCGCCGACCGGACTGCTGTCGATGGCCGGCGGCAAGCTCACGACGTTCCGCGCGATGGGTGAGGCCGCGCTCGATCGCGCCGTCCGGCAGCTGCCGCGCGAGCGCCGGCGCGCGGCGGGACCGACCCGGACGTTCGCGGAGCCGATCCGAGACGACGGCTTCGACTTCTCGACGCTCGCCGACGAGCTGCAGCGACGCCACCGGCTCGAGCCGCGCGCCGCCGAGCACCTGGTGCGGACATGGGGCGCCGAGGCGCCGGCGTTGCTCGAGGCCGCGTCGCCGGACGCGCGCCAGCCGATCGGGCGCTCGCGCTACCTCTACGCCGAGATCCCGTGGGCGTTTCGCACCGAGTGCGCCGCCACGCTGTGTGACGTGCTCGAGCGTCGCGTCCGGCTCGCGCTGTTCGCCGAAGGGCAGGGGCTACCGGAGCTCGCGCGCATCGCGCAAGTCGCTGCGGACGCGCTCGGCTGGGACGCCGAGCGCGCGCGAGCCGAGGCCCGCGCCTACGCCGCCACCGTGCGCCGTCGCTACCAGATCGCCGCGAACCCGGCCGCCCGCGCGGTCGCGTAGCCGGCCAGCGGCCGCGGTCGCATCGGGTCTGCGGCGGCCGCTCCCGCTACCTTCCCGCGCCATGCGCATCCTCGCGATCGTCAATCCGCGCAGCCGCGCCGGCGCGACGGCGAAGCGCTGGCCCGCCGTCGAGGAGAAGCTGCGCGCGGCGCTCGGACCGATCGAGGTCGAGCGCACGCGCGGCCCGCGCGATGCCGAGCGCATCGCACGCGAGGGCGTGCGCGCCGGCGTCGAGCTGGTGATCGTCGCCGGCGGCGACGGCACGCTCAGCGAGACCGCGGCCGGCCTGCTCGGCGCCGGCCTCGCGCGCTACGCCGAGCTGGCGCCGCTGCCGCTCGGGACCGGCGGCGACTTCGTGCGCGGTCTCGGGCTGCCGGCCGGGCTCGATGCGGCGATCGCGCGGCTCGCCGCGGCGAAGGCCCATCGTTTCGACGCCGGCCGCATCGCGCTCCACGACCGGCAGGGTCGGCCGCTCACGACGTACTTCGTCAACATCGCGAGCGCCGGCATCTCCGGTCTCGTGACCGAGCTGGTGAACCAGGCACCCAAGAGGCTCGGCGGCCGCGCGTCGTTCCTGATCGGGACGCTGCGCGCGATCGCGCGCTGGCGCGCGGCACCGGTGCGGCTGCGCATCGACGGCGAGACGGTGCACGAGGGACCGCTCGATCTCGTCGCCGTCGCGAACGGCTCGTACTTCGGCGGCGGCATGCACGTCGCGCCGGACGCGCGCCCGGACGACGGATCGTTCGACGTCGTGTGGATCCGTGGCACCTCGCGGGCGAAGCTGCTGCGGAACCTGCCGCGGCTCTACCAGGGCGGCCACTTGGCGCAGGAGGAGGTCTCGGTGCGGCGCGGCACCTGCGTCGAGGCCGAGCCTCTCGATCCCGGCGCCGAGGTCTGGGTCGAGGTCGATGGCGAACCGATCGGCCGGCTGCCGGCGCGCTTCGAACTGCTGCCCGGCGCGCTGTCGCTGCGCGGCCTCGAGGCGTGAGCGTCTTCGACGACGTGCGCGCCGGCGCCGCGCGCGTCGTGCAGCACGCGCGCTCGGTCCGCATCGACGACGCCGCGCTCGCGGCGCTGGCGGCGCGGCTCCGAGACGATCCGCCGCCGCCTCCGAGCTGGGATCCCGTCGCGTACCACGTCGGGACGCCGGCGTCGCGCCTCGCGTACGCGATCACGCTCGACGCGATCAACTTCGGCTCCGGGTGGTTTCCGAAGCTGCGCAAGCGCCCCGGGCGCTCGGGCTATTTCACGGTCGCGATGGGGCTGAAGGATCGCTTCGACGCGCACGGCGCGTGGGACGCGGCGGAGCTAGCCGCGCTGACGCCGCACGACCTCGCCGAGACGACCGGTCAGGCACTCGGGGATCCCGACGTCACCGAGCTGATGGCGCTGTTCGCGCGGGCGCTGAACGATCTCGGTCGCCTGCTCGGCGAGCACCACGGCGGTCGCTTCGAGAATCTCGTGGCCGACGCCGGCGCCTCCGCCGAGCGGCTGGTGCGCTCGCTGGCGCGGATGCCGCTGTACCGCGACGTGTCGCAGTACTCCGACGCAACGGGCGTCGCGTTCGCCGTGCCGTTCTACAAGCGCGCGCAGATCACCGTCGCCGACCTCGCGATCGCGTTCGACGGCACCGGCGCGGGACGCTTCGAAGATCTCGACGCCCTCACGTGCTTCGCCGACAACCTCGTCCCGCACGTGCTGCGCTGCGCAGGCGTGCTCCACTACGCGCCGGCGCTGGCCGCGCGCATCACCGCCGAGGAGCTGCTGCCGCCGGGCGCGCCGGAGGAGGTCGAGATCCGCGCGGCCGGCGTCCACGCGGTCGAGCAGCTCGTCGCCGCGCTGCGCGCCGACGGCACGCCCGCCACGGCTCACGCCATCGACATGACGCTGTGGCAACACGGCCAGCGCCCGGAGATCAAGGCATACCCGCGACACCGCAGCCGGTGCGCGTACTACTGATGGCGTCGGCGGCGCCGCCGGGGAGGAAACCCGTGTTCGATGGAGTGCTGCTCGGCCTCGTGCTCGCGACGCTCGCGCTCGCGGCCGCCGCCTGGTGGCGCGGGGGCCCCGAGCTGGTGCGCAGCGGGTTCGGCGCCGGTACCGACATGCTGCTGCGCTTCGGTCTGCTGATCGTCGTGTCGTTCTGGGCGGCCGGGCTGGCGCAGGCCGTGTTGCCGGAACACCTGATTCCGCGCGCGCTCGGGCCGGAGTCGGGCGTGCGCGGGATCCTGCTCGCGACGGCGGGCGGCATGCTGACGCCGTCGGGCCCGTTCGTCGCGATCCCGATCGCCGCGGCGATGGGCCGCGCCGGCGCGAGCCACCCGGCGCTGGTCGCCTATGTCAGCGCCTGGGGTCTGCTCGCGCTTCACCGGCTCGTCGCGTGGGAACTCCCGATTCTCGGTCCGCGTCTCGCGCTGTTGCGCTGGGGCGTGTCGCTCGCACTGCCGGTGCTGGCGGGTCTGATGGCGCGCTGGTTGACGCGGAGCTGAAAGTGCCGTCCGCCTAAGCCGCTCCTAGAGCATCTGGTCCCGAGCGGACTTGGCGCGCGCGGCACCGATCGCTGTCTTCACATCCTTTCCCTCCTCGCGCGGAGGCAGCACTGCGGGGAGGCCGAGCGCGTCGATCCACAGCTCTCGAGACCAGCCGGTCGTCGCCAGGACCAGTACCGACACTGCAAGCCGATCCTGGTGCTCGGCAATGCCACCGCACTGCTCGATCGCGCCGGCGTACCCATCGATCTGGAGGACGGGTCGCAGGATCCAGGGATGCTGAGATTCGAGGCCGGAGAGATCGATGCGGCGCTGGCAGCGTTCCCGCGAGCGATCGCGCAGCACCGGTACTTCGCTCGACAGACGGATCCGCCGCAGGTGTGACCCAGAACGCCGGGGCGCATTCTGCCATTTGAACAAACGTCGCTCGACAAGCGACGCGACGACGGACTCTCGTGCGTCGCATGCCTCGCCGGAGCGCGGCAGCGTGACGGCACACTCCTTGCTCTCTTCTCTACCTGTAACCAAAGAGAGGAGAACAACATGCTCTACGGAGTCGGTGGAACCATCCTGATCGTGGTCGTCGTCCTGTTGCTGATGGGTCGTCTCTAGGCCCCCTCGGAACGAACGAACCACGTGTGTAGAAAGGGCACCCTGCATGAGGTGCAGGATCAGCCCGCCAAACAGCCCTCGGTCCGGTCCGCAAAAGCAGAGCGGTCCCGGTAGAAGGCAAGGAGATCTCATGAGATTCGAGAAAACGAAACTGTCGCTCATCGCGGCGGCGGCATTCACCTTCGTCGCGTGCTCCGATCAGGAGAACGCGGGAAGGACGCCGTCGGTGGATGCAGAGGGCCAGCGGCCGACGGTGGAGGGGCGCTACGCGGCGACCGACACCGAACCGATGCCCGCTGATGTCGACAACACGGGCCGCAATGTTCGCGATCGGGACGACGCCACCCTGACGGCCGGTGACCAGTCGAGCAGCGAACGGGACATCGATCTCACCCAGAAGATCCGGCAGGGGATCACGTCGAACGACGACATGTCGATGCAGGCGCGCAACGTGAAGGTGATCAGCCAGAACGGCGTCGTGACGTTGCGTGGACCGGTCGAGACGGAGCAAGAGAAGACATCCATCGAGTCGCTGGCGAGGAGCGCCGGTGCAACGCGAATCGAGAACCAGATCGAGATCGATCGAGAACTCGATCACGACGAGAAGGAGTGAAGACAATGGAGCGAGCTGTCATCTGTCTAGTCAAGGACGCGGGTCGCGCCGAACGAGTGGCGATCGAGCTTCGCGACGCGGGCTTCTCGCCCGATTCGATCTCGGTGCTCTTCCCGGACAAGCAGGGGACCCGGGATTTCGCCCACGAGCAGAACACCAAGGCGCCGGAAGGTGCGGCGACCGGGGCGGGAGCCGGCGGTCTGCTCGGCGGGGGTCTCGGTTGGCTGGTCGGCATCGGATCGCTTGCGATTCCGGGCCTTGGGCCGTTCATCGCAGCGGGTCCGATTCTCGCGGCACTGTCGGGCGCGGCCGTCGGAGCGGCCGTAGGCGGCCTCACCGGCGCGCTCGTCGGAATGGGCATTCCCGAGTACGAAGCCAAACAGTACGAAGGGAGGATCAAGGACGGGAACATCCTGATCTCCGTGCATACGGAAGACGGTGAGCAGCGCAAGCTCGCCAAGGAGATCTTCGAGAAGGCTGGCGCCGAGAGCATCAAGACGACGGGCGAGGCGTCCACGCCCGGCTGAGCGCCGCCGCACCGAACGCGAGTCGAACGCCTCCGCCGATCCTCCGGTGGGGGCGTTCGCTATCGTGGCGCCGCGGACGGCGGTCGCGGGGCGGGGGGCCATGGAAACGACGTGGATCGGGCTGGGCCAGCTGCTGGCCGGCGGGGTCCTGCTGTACGGCGGCGGCGAAGTGCTGGTCCGCAACGCGGCGCAGCTGGGTCTTCGCCTTGGCATGAGTCCGCTGATCGTCGGGCTCACCGTCGTCGCGTTCGGCACCTCGAGTCCCGAGCTGGCCGTCAGCGTCGGCGCGGCGCTGGACGACCTGGGAGACGTCGCCGTCGGCAACATCGTGGGGAGCAACATCTGCAACATCGCGCTGATCCTGGGCCTGTGCGCATGCATTCGCCCCATCAGCGTCCACATGCAGCTGTTGCGGTTCGACGTCCCCGTCGCGATCGGTGTCGCCGTCGTGGCGTTGGTGGTGCTCGCCGACGCCGCGCTGGGTCGCATCGAGGGGGTGATCCTGGTCGCTGGGCTCGTGATCTACGTGGCGGTACTGCTGGTGCTGGCCCGGCGGGAACCCGCGCCGGTCGCCGACGAGTTCGCCGCCGAGCAGCCGGATCGCGCCCGGGCGCTGCCCTTGCTGGCGGCGGGGATCGTCGCCGGACTGGCGCTCCTGGTCTGGGGCGGCGACTGGTTCGTCGCCGGCGCGTCGGATCTGGCGCGCGGACTCGGCGTCGACGAGGCGCTGATCGCGCTCACGATCGTCGCGATCGGCACCAGCACGCCCGAGCTGGCGACGTCGCTGATCGCCACGCTGCGCCGGCACGGCGACATGGCCGTCGGCAACATCGTCGGCAGCAACATCTTCAACGTGCTGGGCATCCTCGGCGCCGCCGCGCTCGTCCGTCCGCTCGCGGCGCCCGGCATCCTCGCGAGCGACCTGTGGACGATGCTCGGCGTCACCCTGTTGCTGCTTCCGCTCGCCTGGACGGGGCGCCACATCGTCCGCTGGGAGGGAGCGGTGCTGCTCGCCCTGTATGCGGGCTACGTCGCGGTTCGCGCCAGTTGAGCGGGTGCGTCCGCTACCGGACCGCCGCTGCGACTCCGACCCCGAGCATTCCAACCAGCGCGAGCAGGCTCACGGCGAAACTCAGGGATCGCGCGAGTCGCAGGTCGAGGTAGTAGCAGAGCATGTGTCCGGCTCGTCCGGCGACGTAGCCCCACGCCAGCGCACCGAGCCAGCCGGCCGGCGCGGCTGCGAAGAGGCCGAACAGCGCGAGCAGCAGGAACACTGCGATGCTCTCGTTGGTGTTCGCGTGGGCGCGGCTGGCGCGGAACAGGAAGTCGCCGTGATCGGCGGCGATCGGCGTCCCTGGCTCGTGTCGGGCGCGGATGCCCGCGAAGTCGGCGACGAGGATCTGGACCAGCAGGAGACCACCCGCTGCGCCGATCGCGAGGACGGTCGCCGCATACGGCGTGAGCCACTCGGACATCACAAGATCCTCCGCGCGTCGGCGGGTGATCGATAGCGCGCATCCGGCGAGAGTTCACGCTTCCCTCGTCGCCGGGATCGCGACTCCCGGGTTTCGGGGCCGCTACTCTTCGGGTCCTATGGAAACCGTCGAGAAGTTCGCCCGCTGGGGCGGGGCGCGGTTCTCGCGCCGGCTCGCCCGCTCGATCCCGTTCGTCGGCGCACTCGTCGCGTTCGCGACGCTCGGCACCACGATGCGGCGCAAGGGCGTCGTCGGTGGGCTCGCGGACACGGGGCTGAACGCGATCCCGTCATAGCGGGGACGTTCGTTCCGATGTTTCCGATCGCGCCGGACGTGACTTTCCGGGCATGCGAGCACGCGCGGTCGGCGCGATCGGAAACATCGGAACGAACGTCCCCGCTCTCGGTCCCCGCGTTTCCCCCCGCGCTCTCGCGCTACCGCCCGCCGAAGTGCGCGACGGGCGACCACGCCGGACTCACGGGCGGCAGCGGCGGCGGCGTCAGTCCCTCCCCGAGCGCGGCGAACGGCGCGGCCGCGTGCACGACCTTGCCGTCCACCACCGTCAGCAGTGACTCGAGGCGCCGGATCCCCTCCTCGGGCACGCGGAAGTAGTCCTCGTTCAGCACGGCGAAGTCGGCGTACTGCCCGGGCGCGATGCGGCCCTTCACCGTCTCCTCCTGGCTGAACCACGCGCTGCCGACGGTGAACAGGCGCAGCGCCTCCTCGCGCGTCAGCCGATTGTCGTCGGCGAACAGCTGCGTCCCGCCGACGGTCCTGCCCGTCACGAGCCAGTACAGCGAAACCCACGGGTCGTAGCTGCTGACGCGGTTGCCGTCGGTGCCGGCGCCGACGGGGATACCCATCGCGAGCATCTTGCGCACGGGCGGCGCGTAGCGCGCCGCCTCGCGGCCGTAGCGCTCGACGAAGAACTCGCCCGCGAACGCCATGCGGTTCTGGATCGCGATGCCGCCGCCGAGCGCGTGGATCCGCCGCAGTTCGTCGTCGTGCGCGGTCTCGGCGTGGTCGATCGCCCAGCGCGGTACGAAGCGTCCCTGCTCTCGCTTCACCTGCTCGAAGACGTCGAGGATGCGCGCGATGCTCTCGCCGTACGTCGCGTGCTGGCGCAGCGGCCATTGGTTCTTCACGAGGATCGTCGCGACCTCGTGCAGGTCGCCACTTGGGTCCAGGCCGGCGGCCTGGCGCACATCCAGGTCCGGCCGCGGGGCCATGAAGTTCTCCCAGTCGCCGATGCTGTGGGCGAGGAACTCGCCGGCACCCTCGAGCTCGAAGCCGTGCGCGAGGCGCTCGTCCTCGTTCGTCCCCGCCTCGTGCGCGGCGGTCCAGCGTCGGAAGTCCTCCGCCTCCTTTCCCGGCGTCTGGGCGAAGAGGTAGTAACTGATCCGCAAAGGCATCCCGCGCTCGCGCACGACGGCCTGGCTGGCCGCGTAGTCCTTCGGGAACGCGTGGCCGCCGCCGCCGGCGTCGACCGCGCTGGTCACACCGAGTCGGTTCAGTTCCCGGTAGAAGTGCAGCGTCGAGTTGACCTGATCCTCCGCTGAAAGCGGCGGCGGCCTCGCCACCATCTGATACAGGATCAGCGGGTTCGGCTCGGCGTGCAGGATCGCACCGCCGTCGACGAACTCGTAGCGGCCGCCGTCCGGCGCCGGCGTCTTTTCGTCGAGCCCGAGCGCCTTCACCGCCGCGCGGTTGAGCAGGCCCTGGCTGTACAGGAACAGCACGAAGGTAGGCGTGTCCGGTGCGGCCTCGTTCAGCTCCTGGACCGTCGGCATGCGCTTCTCTGCGAACTGATACGGCGACCAGCCGCCGATGACGCGCACTCATTGCCCGGGCGGCGTGCGCGCCGCCTGCTCGCGGACCCGTTCGAGCGCGCGCGCCAGCGAGTCGACGCCGTCCCAGCGCAGCTCGAGGTTGTAGAAGCGCCCGCCGCGGATCGCGTGGAGGTGCGAATCGTTGAGACCGGGGATGAGCGCGCGCCCGCCGGCGTCGATGCCGCGCGTCCGCTCGCCGCGCAGGCGCTCCACCGACTGCTGGTCGCCGACCGCGACGAAGCGTCCGTCCCGCACCGCGAAGGCGGACGCCGTCGGCCGCTCCGGGTCCATCGTGTAGACCCGCGCGTTGGTGACGATCAGATCCGCCGGCTCGGCCGCCAGAGCTTCCGCGGCGTGTGCTGCGCCCGCGATCGCAATCAGCCACAGCGCGACGGCGAGCGCCGCGCACGATTCCCCTCCCGACCTCATCGCTTCGCCGCCTCCTGCGCGCGCTGGTGGCTCTCGGCGGCCGCGCGATAGTGCGGAACGAGTTCGTTGTACAGCGCACCCCAGCGTGCGGCGTCCGGCCGGTTCCAGGTCCGCTGGAACTCGCCGAGCACGGCGTTGGTCGTCACCGGAATGACGCCCGCCTGCGCGAGACGCGCCAGTGTCGTGCGCGAGGCCATCTCGCTCGGGTCCCCGGACGCGTCGATCACCGCGTACACCTGGTAGCCGTCGGCCTGGGCCTGGAGGGCCGGGAAGGCGACGCACACGCTGGTCCACACGCCGGCCATGATCAGCGTCTTGCGCCCGGTCGCCTCGACCGCCGCGACGAAGTCGGCGTTGTCCCACGCGCTGATCTCGCCCTTGCGCGCCACGTACTTCGCGCTCGGTGCCGCGCTGGCCAGCTCCGGCATCAGCGGCCCGTTCGGCCCGTCGGGCTCCGACGCCGTCGTGATGACCGGCGCCTTCGCGAGCTCGGAGATCTTCGCGAGCGCCACGGTGTTGGCCCGCAGCTCGGCGATCGGGATGTCCTTCACCGTCTGGAACAGGCCGGTCTGGTGGTCGAGCAGCAGCACGACGGCGTCGTTCGGATCGAGCAGCGCCTTCGCGGCCGCCTCGCTGGGCTGGCGCGAGAGGCCCTGGATCTGTGCCGTCTGCGCGCGCCTCGGCGGCGAGCAGCAGCGAGCCCGTGATCAGCACGGCGAGCGTCACGGTGGGGGGGAGCGTTCGGGTCTTCATCGATGACTCCTTCGGTCCGTGGGTTGCGTGGGTTTCTAGGCGGCATCTACGAGGAGGACCTCGGTGTCCTCCAACGCCCGCACGCGCAGGATCGCTTCGTCGCGGATCGCCGCGCCGTCGCGGGCGGCGAGCCGCACGCCGTTCACCTCGATCGCGCCGGTCGCCGGCACGAGGTACGCGTGGCGCCCCGCGCCGAGCGGGTACTCGACGCTCTCGCCGGCTCGCAGCGTGGCGCCCGCGACGCGCGCGTCGGTGCGGATCGGAAGCGCGTCGTCGTCGCCGGGCAGTCCGCTCGCGAGCGTGACGAAGCGACCGGCGCGCTCGCCCTCGGGAAACGGCCTCGTGCCCCAAGCCGGCCGGCCGCCGCGCTGCTTCGGCACGATCCAGATCTGGAAGATCCGGGTCGTCTCGGGCTCGCGGTTGAACTCCGCGTGGCGGATCCCGGTTCCCGCGCTCATCACCTGTACGTCGCCGGCCTCCGTGCGTCCCTGGTTCCCGAGATCGTCCTCGTGTGTGATCGCGCCGTCGCGGACGTAGGTGACGATCTCCATGTCCGCGTGCGGGTGCGGCGCGAAGCCGGATGCGGGGGCGATCTCGTCGTCGTTCCAGACGCGCAGGTCGCCCCAGCCCATCCGCGTGGGGTCGTGGTAGCCGGCGAACGAAAAGTGGTGCCGGGCCCGCAGCCAGCCGTGATCGGCGTTGCCGAGGTCTTCGAAGTTCCTGCGTTCGATCATGACAGTCCTCCTGCTGACGACAGGCAGGGTAGGGGCGATGCTATGGCCCGAAAACAGGAACGATCGAAACACATCGTTTCCGGAGACGTGACATGGCAAAGCTTCCGGATCTCGAAGGCATGGCGGTCTTCGCGAAGGTCGCGCAGGCCGGCTCGTTTGCACGCGCCGCGAGCGAGCTCGGGCTCTCGAAGGGGACGGTCTCGAAGATCGTCTCGCGTCTCGAGGACCGCCTCGGTGTGCGCGTGTTCCAGCGCACCTCGCGCCGGCTGTCGCTCACGGACACCGGACGCACGCTGCTCGAAGTCGCCGCGCGCCTCGTGGCCGACGCCGAGACCGCGGTGGACGAGGCGTCCGCGAACGCCGGAGCGCCGCGCGGCCGGATCCGGATGGCCTGCCCGATGTCGTTCGGGCTCTCGTACGTCGCCCCTGTCCTGCCCGGGTTTCTCGCCGCGTTCCCGCAGGTCAGCATCGAGCTGCACCTCGGCGACGAGATCGTCGACGTGATCGGCGAGGGCTTCGACCTCGCGCTGCGCATTGCCGCGCTGCCCGATTCGTCACTCGTCGCGCGTCGGCTCTGCACCGTACGGCGTCGACTCGTTGCAGCCCCGTCGTATCTCGCGCAGCACGGCCGGCCACATCACCCGTCGGAGCTGTCGCGCCACGCGTGTCTCGGCTACGCGCACCTGCCGACGCCGCACCTGTGGCGCTTCACGAACGCCGCGGGTGAGGAGATTGCCGTACGGCCGGGGGGACCGCTCAGCGCGAACAACGGCGACGCGCTGACGCCGGCTCTGCTCGCCGGGCTGGGGCTCGCGCTGCAGCCCGACTTCGTGGTCTGGAGCGAGATCGCGAGTGGCGCGCTCGAGGCGGTCCTCGACGACTGGGACCCGCCGCTGATCGCGCTGCACCTCGTGATGCCGCCGGGGGGCATGCGGCCCGCCCGCGTGCAGGCGCTGATCGACTTCCTCGCCGCGAAGCTCGCGACCGCGCCCTGGTCCGAAAGCGAGCCGTAGCGGGAGCGGGGACGTTCGTTCCGATGTTTCCGATCGCGCCGGCCGCGCGTGCTCGCGCGCCCGGGAGGCCACGTCCGGCGCGATCGGAAGCATCGGAACGAACGTCCCCGTCAGACGATCGCCAGTAGCTCCGCGAGCGCCTCGATCTGATGATGCGGCGCGGGCGCGCCGGCTGGCGCGGCGCCGAGCAGGACGCTGGTCATGCCGAGGGCGTTGGCGCCGGCGACGTCGTGCCAAGGGGAATCGCCGACGAAGACGACGGACTCGGGCGGCGGGTCGCCGGCCTTCGCGAGCGCGAGCTGGAAGATCCGCGCATCGGGTTTGCACGAGCGCGCTTCCTCGCTGGTGGTGATCGCGTCGACGTGTTCGCCGAGCCCGAGGCGGCTCCACACGGCCTTCAGTTGGTCGTCGTCGATGTTGCTGACGATCGAGACGTGCAGCCCGCGCGCGCGCAGCGCCGCGAGTGTCGCGGCGGCGTCCGGGCGCGGCGCGATCACTGGTTCCCCGAGCACTCGGCCTTCGGAGGCACGCAGGTCCGGATCGTCGACAGACGCCTCGACACCCAGGCTGCGCAGGAACTGGACGTGCGCTTCGCTGAACAGGTCGCGATGCAGGTAGTAGGAACGGCTCGCCCAGCCGGCCATCGTGGTGCCCATCGCCACCCGGTACGCGTGACGGAGCTCCTCGAGCGGGGTCTCGAGCCCGCGGCCGCGCGCGAGCTCCGTCAGCAAGCCGTCGAAGTGCGCATCGATGCTGGAATAGCTGAACAGCGTTCCGCCGAGGTCGAAGAAGACGGCTCGATGACGCACGGGATCGGCTCCTTCGGCGGCGACAGGACGTCGTCGGCGGCCATCCTAGCGGATCGCGAAAGTGCTGCGCTGGCGGCAGTTTGACACGCTTCGGGGCTGCCCTTATCCTGCGCCCTTCCTGGCGACCGGTTCCCCCGGCGCCGACTTCTAGATTCCCGATTCCGCGGTTCCCGAATCCGAGACTCGGCAGTCGTCCCCGCCCGGCACGGACGGTCTCCCAGCGGACCCTTCGGGGGAGGTGCAGCATGCTCCGGCTAGAAAACGTCGAGACCGGCTCCCGGGTCACCCACAAGAACACGGGTCTCCGCTACACGATCGCCGACCTCGGGGACGAAGAGGTCCTGCTGTCGCCCGACAACTCGGAGTTCCAGGACCTGCTGGTGCCGATGGATCTGTTCCGGCAGGAGTTCATCGCGAGCGACCGCTACAGCACCGGCCGCGGCCGGCCGCGCGCGCGACGCCCGTCGGCCCCGGCGCCGACCGGGCCCAAGACGCGCGGCCGGATCAAGAAGATGGTGCGCGATCGCGGCTTCGGCTTCATCCGCGGCGAGGACGGCAAGGAGGTGTTCTTCCACCGCTCCGGCCTGAACGCCAGCGACTACGACGCGCTGAACGAGGGCGATTTCGTCGAGTACGTGGTGCAGGAAGGCCCGCGCGGCGCGCGCGCCGAGCACGTGCGCGGCGTCACGGAAGCGGCTCCGGCGGCGGCTCCGGCGTAGCCGCTCGTCAGCGCGGTGTTGCCTCCGGCAATCCGCCGTCCACGGGGAGCGTGGCGCCGGTCGTCGGCGTCTGGCGCGTTGCGAAGAACACGACGGCCCGCGCGACGTGTTCCGGTGTGATGTGCGCCTTCAGCAGGTTGCGGTCCCGGTAGTAGGACTCGAGGCCCGCAGCATCCAGGCCGCGGGCGCGCATGCGCTCCGGGCCCACTTGCTGCCACAGGCCGGACGGGCGCGAGGCATCGCCGAAGACCGCGTCGGGCGCCACCAGGTTGACGCGCACGTCGAGCGGCGCGAGCTCGAGGCTCGCGATGCGGGCGAGCTGGTGCGCGGCGGCCTTCGTGGCGCTGTACGCCCCGAAGCCGGCGCCGGGCGCGAACACGTTCTTCGTCGACACCAGGACGATGTCGCCGCCGGTCCCTTGCGCCGCGAAGTGGCGCGCAGCCTCGCGCAGCACCAGCAGCGTGCCGTCGACGTTCACGCGTTCGAGTCGCTGGAAGGCCTCGAGCGAGAGCTCGGCAAGCGGCGCCACGTGCGCGGCGCCGGCGTTTGCGACGACCAGGTCGACGCCGCCCCAGCTTCTCGCCACCTCGGCGAACGCCGCCGTGACCGAGTCCGGGTCCGTGACATCGAGCGGCGTCGCCAGCACGCGCGGTCCGGCTTCGGCGCTGAGCTCCGCCGCCAGGGAGTCGAGCCGCTCACCCGGCAGATCCGTCACCGCGACGTGACAGCCCTCGGCGAGCAGTCCGCGGGCGATGCCGGCACCGATGGCGCCGGCGGCGCCCGTCACCAGCGCCACCTCCGAACCGAGCCGCGGCCGCGCGCGGCCGAGCTTCGCCTGCTCGAGCGCGTAGTACTCCATCGCGAAGAGGTCGCGTTCCGGAAGCCCGGCGTAGCGCGCGCCGGTGCCGGCGATGCGCGCCTTCACGGCGAGCGTGTGGCGGGTGATGTCGCGAACCACGGCCGCGGCGCGCGCGTCCGGTCCTGCGCACAGCGCGCCGAGCCCGGGGAGCAGGATGACGCGCGGCATCGGATCGGCGGGCGTCACGCCGGGCGGCAACAGCGAGCGGTGGAGCTCGACGTACGCGGCGTAGTCGCGCGCGTAGTCGCGTGCCGAACCGCGGAGCTGGGCCTGCAAGCGGTCGTCGTCGTCCCATGCCGGTTCGGCGATGAACAGCGGCAGGGCCTTCGTTCGGATCAGGTGGTCGGGCGTCAGCGGCGGCGTGCACGCGATCGCGCGGGCGCCATCGGCGTCGACGAAGTCGAGCGCCGCGCGGTCGAGCAGCGGGAGCAGGATCTGGCGGCGCCACGGGCGGTCGGCGTCCCCGCTCGGCGTCGCGAGCAGGCCGCGCAGCCACGGAGCGACGCGGGCGGCGCGTTCGTTCGCGACCGAAAGCGGCGTCTCCGCGCCGCGCACGCGCAGCGGCTGCGTCTGGTGCCGCTCGGTCCATCGCTCGGCCGCCGTGACGACCTCGATCATCCGCCCGTAGGCTTCCCGCGCCGTTTCCCCCCACGTGAACACGCCGTGCTGGAGCAGCACCATCGCGCGCGCGCCGCGCTGCGTGTCCGCGGCATCGGCGGCGGCCTTCGCGAGGTCGAAGCCGGGTTTCACGTACGGCAGCAGGATCGCGTCGTCGCCGAGCGCCTCGCGCAGGCAGGCGAGGCCGTCCTCGCGGTTGCTGAGCGCGAGGATCGCGTCGGCGTGCGTGTGATCGACGACGCGGGCGGGCAGCCAGGCGTGCAGCAGCGTCTCGATCGACGGCGTCGCGGCGGCGGCGTCGAAGAGTGCGCCGCGCAGTTCGTTCACCATCGCCTCGTCGGAGAGTGCCGGCAGCGCGCGCAGCCGGCGCAGCCACGCGAGGTCCGTTCCGGGAAGACCCTCGGGAACGATCGACGCGAGGTCGTAGCCGGACGCCTTCACGAACAGCGACGGCACCTTCTCGCCGAGCGGGTTCTCGTGCACGCCCTTCAGCGAGGTGTTGCCGCCGCCGTGCAGCACCAGCGCCGGCTCGGCGCCGAGCAGTCGGCTCGTGTAGACGCGCAGCGCCAGCTCCTCGCCGCAGCGCGGCCCCCACTGATCGATCGCGGCGCGGGCACCGGCGTCGGACCAACGACTCTGCATGCGGCGGACGTCTCCTCAGTCGTTGTCGTAGCGCTGTACGATCGGCAGCCGGCGTCCGCTTCCGAAGGCCTTCGGCGACGTGCGCAGGACCAGCGGCGACTGCCGGCGCTTGTACTCGTTGCGATCGAGGCGGCGTACGATCTGGCGCACCAGCGCGCGGTCGGCGCCGGGTGGCGGCGCGATCGCGTCGGCGCCGCGGCCGCCCTCGATCGCCTGCTCGAGCACGGCGTCGAGCACGGCGTACGGCGGCAGGTCGTCCTCGTCGCGCTGGTCGGCCGCGAGCTCTGCCGACGGCGGCTTGTCGATGCTGCGCGCCGGGATCCGCTCGCCGTGGCGGTTGGCATGCCGCGCGAGGGCATAGACGTCGCGCTTGTAGACGTCGCCCAGCACGGCGAGCCCGCCGACGGTGTCACCGTACAGCGTGCAGTAACCGATCGACAGCTCGCTCTTGTTGCCGGTCGCGAGCACCAGACGCCGCTCCTCGTTCGAGATCGCCATCAGGACGGCGCCGCGGATCCGCGACTGGATGTTCTGTTGCGTGAGACCGTAGTCGTCGCGGGCGCCGAACAGATCGGCGAACACGCGCCGGTACTGCTCGTACACCGGAACGATGTCCACGGTCCGGGTCTCGATGCCGAGCTGCCGGCCGAGCGCGAGGGCATCCTCGACGCTGTGGCGGGACGAGAACGGCCCGGGCATCAGCACGCCGAGCACGCGGTCGGGCCCGAGCGCGAGCGCGGCGAGATGCGCCGTCACTGCGGAATCGATGCCGCCCGAGAGTCCGACGACCGCGCCGGGCGGGAGCTGCTGCTTGCGGAAGTAGTCGCGGATCGCGAGCACGAGGCCGGCTTCGAGCTGTGCGGGGCCCGTCGGCTCCGTCAACCCATCGTCGTCGATCGGCGCCGGCAGCGCGTCGAGGTCGATCGTGACGAGATCCGGCTCGAAGAGGGGCAGGGCGGCGCGCAGCTGGCCGTCCGCATCGACGAAGAACGAGCCGCCGTCGAAGGTCAGGTCGTCGTTGCCGCCGAGCTGGTTGCAGAACGCGATCGGTACCCGGTGTCGCCGCGCCAGCGCGGCGAACAGCGCGCGACGCTGGGCGGGCTTCCCGACGTGCCACGGGGAAGCCGACAGGTTGACGATCAGGTCCGCCCCCTGGCGGGCGAGTTCGCCGGTCGGGTCGACGTCGTAGGGCAGATGCTCCGTCCAGCCGTCTTCGCACACGGTCAGCCCGAGCCGCAGGCCCCCGAGGTCGACGACGGTACGCGCCGATGCCGGGGCGAAATAGCGGTTCTCGTCGAACACGTCGTAGGTCGGCAGCAGCGTCTTCGGCTGCACCGCCACGCGCCGCCCGCCGGCCAGCAGCACCGCGCAGTTTCCGAGCGACTTCCCGTTGCGTCGCTCCGTCGGCAGCGCCGCGCCGAGCGCGATCGCGATCCGGTGCGAGGCGGGCTCGAGCGCGTCGAGCTCGCGGATCTGGTCCTCGACGAACCCCTGGCGCTCGAGCAGATCCATCGGCGGATAGCCGGTCAGCACCAGCTCCGGCAGCAACACGAGCTGCGCGCCGGCGGCGGCCGCCTTCGCGGCGGCCTCCTCGACGAGGCGCCGGTTTCCGGCGAGATCGCCGACGATGGGATCGACCTGGGCGAGGGCAATGCGCACGCGCCGGAGAGTACCGTTGCCGCCGCGGATCGTCGCGGCCTCGCCCCCCCGGTTCCCGGCCGCCGGTGGTAGGCTCCCTCGCCATGACGGACGTGATCGGCCCGACCTCGCACTTCTTCGTCTCGCACCGCCTGCGTCTGCACTACGTCGATTGGGGCAACGAGGGCGCACCGCCGCTGGTGCTGGTGCACGGCGGACGCGACCACGCGCGGAGCTGGGACTGGGTGGCGCGCGCGCTGCGCAAGGAGTGGCACGTGATCGCGCCGGACCTGCGCGGGCACGGCGATAGCGGCTGGGCGATCGGCGGTATGTACGCGATCGCGGACTTCGTCCTCGACCTCGCGAACCTGATCGATGCGCTGAAGGTCGAACGCGTCCACATGGTCGGCCACTCGCTCGGCGGCGCGGTGAGTCTCATGTACACGGGCGTATTCCCCGAGCGCGTCGAGAAGCTGGTGGCGATCGAGGGCCTCGGGCCGCCGCCGCAAATGCTCGAAAAGCTGCGAGCGCGCGCGCCGTGGGAGCGCATGCAGGATTGGGTGAAGCAGATGCGCGGCCTCGCCGCGCGCTTGCCGCGCCGCTACGAGAGCCTCGAGGCGGCCGCGTCGCGCATGCGCGAGGAGAATGCATTCCTGTCCGAGGCGCAGGCGCTGCATCTCACCATCCACGGCGTCAACCGCAACGAGGACGGAACGTACTCCTGGAAGTTCGACAACTACGTGCGCGCGTTCGCCCCGTATCGTTTCGACGTCGACGACATGCGCTCGCTGTGGGGCCGGATCGCCTGTCCGACGCTGCTGGTGCGCGGCGCGGATTCCTGGGCCAGTGATCCCGCGGTCGACGGCCGGAACCAACCGTTTCGGGACGCTCGCTGCGTCACGATTCCCAAAGCCGGACACTGGGTCCACCACGACCAGCTGGACGCGTTCCTGGACGCGGTCGGGACGTTCTTGTCCGGCTCCCCTACGGCCACCGGTCAGGGGAAGTAGAGGTACACCACGTCCGCGATACACGCGGGCTTGTTGCCGCCCTCGACCTCGAAGCTGACGGCGAGCGTCGCGCGCGCGCGCCCGCCCGGCATCTCGCGCACGTGCTTGAACTCGGCGCTCATCCGGACGCGAGCGCCGGCCGGAACGGGCGCCGGCAGCCGCATCTTCTCGATCCCGGAGTTCACCGCCATCTTGACGTTCTGCACGTCGACGAGCTCCGGTAGCAGCGCCGGCACCAGCGACAACGTGAGGTAGCCGTGCGCGATCGGCCCCCCGAAGGGGGATTCGCGTCGCGCGCGCTCGGTGTCGACGTGGATCCACTGGTGGTCGCCGGTGGCGCGCGCGAAGGCGTCGATCTGGTCCTGTCCGATCGTCGTCCACTCCGTCGGGCCGAGTCGCTGTCCGATGAAGCTCTTGAGCGCGGAAATGCTCGGAATGACGACGGGACCAGCCACGGAACCTGCCTCCGGCTGCGGCGGAGGGCCAACGTAACACAGCTGGGAGAGAGGGCGACGCGACTTCCAGCGGGCGCCGCGGGGTCGGATTCGCATCGTGGGCGCGGCGCCGGTACTCTCGCTCTCGATCGGCGCCGGAACGCTTGCCCTGCCGATCCCTGCGTCCCGTCATCTGGAGGGTTCCATGCGTCGACCCCGCAACGCGTTCCTGCTCGGCCTCGCCATCTCGCTTGTCGTGGGATTCTTCCTGGCAGGCGCGGTGCTCTATCGCACCTTCATCGGACTCGATGCGGACGCCTTTCCGGCCGGTGAGCTGCTCGAGCGAGTGGGCAGCGCGCTGATTCCGAGCGTCAACTTCTCGCTGGCCGGATTGATGCTGGCGGGTCTGCTGATCCTCGGCTGCGCGGTGCTGACGTTCTGGCTGGTGCGGCGCAGCGCGCGCGCGTCCACGGATCCGGCGCGACGCAGTTTCCTGACCGGCGCCGCATCGGGCGCCGGCGCCGCCGTAGCGGTGACGGCCGCCGGCGGCGCGATCGCGTTCGCACGCGCCTTCCTCGGCCTCGGCAACGAGGGGCGTGGCTGGCGCCCGCAGGCCACCCAGATCTTCGGCGGCGACGTCGAGAAGACTGCGAAGACCTGGCCGGATGCCTGGCGCGGCGCGCGCATCCAATCCTACCGCCGGCTCGGTCGCACGGGCTTCGAGGTCTCCGACATCTCGCTCGGCACCGGCGCGATCAAGGGCGACACCGGCGAGGCGTTGGTGCGGGAGGCGATCGCGCGCGGCGTCAACTATCTCGATACGTCGCCGGACTACTCGGGCTCCGGAAGCGAGCAGGCGATCGGCCGCGCGCTCCGCGGGCAGGATCGTTCGAAGCTGTTCCTCGCCACCAAATTCTGTTCGCCGAAGGGTCATCTCGCGACCGGGTCGTCCGTGGTGAAGTACAAGGAGGCGATCGAGAGCAGTCTCGAGCGGCTCGGTACGGACTACGTCGACCTCGCGCACGTGCATTCGTGCGACGAGATCGACCGGCTGATGGATCCGAACCTGCACGAGGCCTTCGACCGGCTCAAGGAGGACGGCAAGGTCCGTTTCCTCGGCTTCTCGTCGCATACGCCGAACCTGGTCCAGGTGGCGGATCGCGCGATCGCCTCGGGCCGCTTCGACGTGATGATGCCCGCGTACCACCATGGGATCTGGCCGACCCTCGGCGAGGTGATCGCACGGGCGCGGCGAGAGCAGGACATGGGCGTCGTCGCGATGAAGACGCTGAAGGGCGCCAAGCACCACGGGCTCGTCGGCTTCCGCGAGCATGCGGGCGCCTACAGCCAGGCCGCCTTCAAGTGGGTGCTGTCGAACCCGGACGTGAACTGCCTGGTCGTTTCGTTCATCGAGCCGCAACACATCGACGAGTACCTGTTCGCGTCGGGAGCAGGGCTCACACCGGCGGAGCACGCGGTACTGCGCCAGTACGACCAGCAGATCGCCGGCAGCTATTGCCCGCCGCACTGCGGAGATTGCCTCGACAGCTGTCCCGAAGGCCTCGCGATCAACGACGTGCTCCGCTACCGGATGTACTTCGAGGACTACGGTCTCGAGAAGCGCGGGATCGAGTCCTACGCGCGGCTCGGCAAGAACGCCGCGGCGTGCGCCGGCTGCTCGGCGCCGTGCCTCGGCAGCTGCCCAGTGGCGATTCCGATCCAGAAGCGGATGGTCGAATCTCACGAGATGCTCACGCTCGGCTGATCCGTCGAGAAAGGGGCCGGGTTGGAAATGTCAACTTTTCCCCAAAGGGGGAAAGTTGACATTTCCAACCCGGCCCCTTTCTTGACGGCGCATGAACCAACAGAAGGTGCCGAGGATCTCCGCATCCGCGGCGACGGTGAAGCCGGCCTGCCGGTAGAAGGTCACGTTGTCGGCCTTGTCGGTTTCGAGCCACGCATGCTCGCCGCGGGTGTCGAGATCGGTGACGAGCGCGGCCAGCAACCGACTGCCGATCCCGAGACCCTGCATGCCGCCCTCGACCGCGACCGGTCCGATGTGCCAGTGCGGCTCCGCGGGATCGCGCTGACTCCAGCCCTCGAGCCAGCGCAGCGTCCGGCGGAGCGGACCGAGACCGTTTCTCGACAGCGCAGCGACCATGCGCGCGAGCGCGCCCGGCGGAAGCCGACACGCCCCGGGCGGCGCCGCTCCGCACACTCCGACGACGAAGCCGGCGCGCAGTGCGACGAGCGGCGGGGCCGGAGCGACGAGGAACAGCGCGCGGAACATCCGTTCCAGCGCGACGATCCGTCGCTCCGGATCGGGGCCGAACACCGCCACGTGCATCGGGTTGTCGCGCATGCCGCGGGCGGCGACCCCAGCGGTCTGGATCCGCTCGTTCGCGCGCATCGGCCGGATCTCGATCTCGATCACCGCCGGAGCCTCCGATTTCCGGTCTGCGGAGCGGAGAATCTCGCATAGAATGCAGCGGAGGGTCCGGTCCGAAGGGAGATGCGCATGAGCCGCTCGTGGTTCCGCCCGATGGGTCCGCTTTCCATCGCCCTCGTCGTGGCGCTGAGCGCCGCGCTCGCGGCGGCGTCGCGCGCCGAATCGGCGCCGGGACCCCGTCCGTGGGAGGTGCCGCCGGAGGGGCTCTGCGATCCCGTCGACGGCCTCCGCGTCGCCGCCGACGGGGATGCGACGGCGGCGTTCCCGTTCGCGCCCGGGGACTCCGTCGGGCTGCCGCAGATCGAGGCGCTGCGCCGGTTCCTGCCGGAACCCCTGTGGACGTACCGCGAGCGCTTCTTCTACGAGGGCATGCGGCTCGAGATCGGGCCGTGCTACCGCGACTATTCGCCGCCCGCGTTCTTCTCCGACGCGACGGCGCGTCACGCCGGTCAGGCGACGCTCACGAGTGACGGCGGGCTCGAAGGCTGGGTTGCGGGTCTGCCGTTCGAGCCGCGAGCGATCGATCCCGCCGATGCGCAGGCCGGCGCCCAGTGGGCGTGGAACGCCGCGGCCCGCTATCGGGCCGCCGGCTTCCGCGGGCGGTTCCGCATCGTGGATCTGCTCGGCCGAGTCGGCCGCGCGGAGGCGTTCGAGGGCGAGCTGTTCCGGATCCATGTCTCCCACCGCGCCGACCTGGCGGAGAGCGGCTACGAGACTTCGTTCGCCAAGGGCAACTGGTGGGTCGCCGGTGGCAAGTTCTTCGAACCGTTCAATGCCCGCGAGTATGCGTGGCGACAGTATCGACACGGGAACAGCCTCCGCGAAGCGCCCCGCACCGACGACCTGCACGCCTACCTGCCCGGCTTCCGCCGCGTCCGCCGCATTCCGGCCACGAACGTCGAAGGCCTCTACATGCCGTCGTTCAGTGTCGGCGTGGTCCAGGCGACACAGCTTGCCGTCGGCGGGGGACCCGGCAGCACCGGTGCGGCCGGCGGCCTCGTCGCCGGCGGCATCGGCGTCGATGGCGGCACGCTGCAGACCAAGCGCAACGGTTTCGAGGGGCAGGAGCTGCGGCCGCTGCTGTGGAATTGGCAGATCCGCGGCATCCAGGATCTTCTCGCGCCGATCAACGGAGTCGCGCCGATGTATCCGGACGAGAAGGAGCGCGAGTTCGGCCCGTGGGGTCTCTCGTTCGCGAGCGATCGCTGGGATCTGCGCCGCGCGCTGGTGCTCGAAGGCCGCGTCAGGGGCAAGCCGGGGGACCGTGGTGAGGCGCGCATCACCTGGTACTTCGACCTGCAGACGCTGGTGCCGCTCTACTACATCGCCTACGACGCCAAGGACGAGCCGATCGACATCGGAGTCTTCGCCAGCCGCTGGAGCGAGGATCGACCGGATTATCCGCGCTGGCCCGACGATCCCGACCGGCCGGTGCGCGTGCTCG